>NZ_SRTH01000001.1:163162-168162 GCF_004792065.1 Mesorhizobium sp. M8A.F.Ca.ET.165.01.1.1
GAAGATTTGTTCGAACTTCATGATCTGAAAGGATCGTGATTTGTCGCAAGGGACGCTCAATCCCTTGCATATGATGGGTTTGCCTAACCGCACCCTCGAACCGATCTCGAGAAGCTGGTCTTTTTGTGCCAATGACATCGAATTGGATCCCGCACAGGATCCGGTTCAGGCGACAATTCCTTCGGAATTGCGCGGACGCTAACCCCTCAAGGGTGGCTGAAGCGACAATCCTTCGGATTGCGCGGGTGGGCATTGGCAATGAGAACGATCAAGTGTCTTAAGGGCAATTGGTGGATGCCTTGGCATGCACAGGCGATGAAGGACGTGATACGCTGCGATAAGCTACGGGGAGGTGCGAATACCCTTTGATCCGTAGATTTCCGAATGGGGAAACCCACCTAAGGTACTTGGAAAATCAGAGCAGCCAGAAGGTCGCAAGGCCGACTTGCTGCTGTGGTTTCCAAGTATCAGATATAGGTAACTTATCCTGAATACATAGGGATAAAGTGGCGAACGCGGGGAACTGAAACATCTAAGTACCCGTAGGAAAGGACATCAACCGAGACTCCGGAAGTAGTGGCGAGCGAACCCGGACCAGGCCAGTGGCGATTGAGAGACAAGCGGAACCTTCTGGAAAGTAGGGCCATAGTGGGTGACAGCCCCGTACGCGTAATGCAATCAATCGTCCTCGAGTAAGGCGGGACACGTGAAATCCTGTCTGAAATTGGGGGGACCACCCTCCAAGCCTAAGTACTCGTGCATGACCGATAGCGAACTAGTACCGTGAGGGAAAGGTGAAAAGCACCCCGACAAGGGGAGTGAAAGAGTACCTGAAACCGATTGCCTACAAACAGTGGGAGCCCGCAAGGGTGACCACGTACCTTTTGTATAATGGGTCAGCGACTTAGTGTGACGAGCAAGCTTAAACCGCTAGGTGTAGGCGCAGCGAAAGCGAGTCTGAACAGGGCGTTCAGTTCGTCGCATTAGACCCGAAACCGAGTGATCTAGCCATGAGCAGGTTGAAGGTAAGGTAACACTTACTGGAGGACCGAACCCATAACTGTTGCAATAGTTCGGGATGACTTGTGGCTAGGGGTGAAAGGCCAATCAAACTCGGAAATAGCTGGTTCTCCGCGAAATCTATTTAGGTAGAGCGTCGACCGAATACCCCAGGGGGTAGAGCACTGGATGGGCTAGGGGTCCTCACCGGATTACCAAACCTAACCAAACTCCGAATACCTGGGAGTACTAGTCGGCAGACACACGGCGGGTGCTAACGTCCGTCGTGAAAAGGGAAACAACCCTGACCTACAGCTAAGGTCCCCAAGTTATGGCTAAGTGGGAAAGGATGTGAGGATCCCAAAACAACCAGGATGTTGGCTTAGAAGCAGCCATCATTTAAAGAAAGCGTAACAGCTCACTGGTCTAAATAAGGGTCTTTGCGCCGAAAATGTAACGGGGCTAAAGCCATACACCGAAGCTTAGGGTTCGTAGCAATACGAGCGGTAGCGGAGCGTTCTGTAAGCTGATGAAGCCATACCCGTGAGGGGTGGTGGAGGTATCAGAAGTGCGAATGCTGACATGAGTAACGTAAGGGGAGTGAGAGACTCCCCCGCCGAAAGACCAAGGGTTCCTGCTTAAAGCTAATCTGAGCAGGGTTAGCCGGCCCCTAAGACGAGGCGGAAACGCGTAGTCGATGGGAACCACGTTAATATTCGTGGGCTTGGAGGTAGTGACGGATCATTGAGGTAGTCCAATCTTATCGGATTGAACGGGCTGCTGCGTGGTTCCAGGAAATAGCTCCTCCTTATAAACCGTACCCGAAACCGACACTGGTGGTCTGGTAGAGTATACCAAGGCGCTTGAGAGAACTATGCTGAAGGAACTCGGCAAATTGCACGCGTAACTTCGGAAGAAGCGTGACCCTTTTCCACGCAAGTGGAGGAGGGTGGCACAGACCAGGGGGTAGCGACTGTTTATCAAAAACACAGGGCTCTGCGAAGTCGCAAGACGACGTATAGGGTCTGACGCCTGCCCGGTGCTGGAAGGTTAAGAGGAGGGGTGCAAGCTCTGAATCGAAGCCCCAGTAAACGGCGGCCGTAACTATAACGGTCCTAAGGTAGCGAAATTCCTTGTCGGGTAAGTTCCGACCTGCACGAATGGCGTAACGACTTCCCCGCTGTCTCCAGCATAGACTCAGTGAAATTGAATTCCCCGTGAAGATGCGGGGTTCCTGCGGTTAGACGGAAAGACCCCGTGCACCTTTACTATAGCTTTACATTGGCATTCGTAGTGGCATGTGTAGGATAGGTGGTAGGCTTTGAAACCTGGGCGCCAGCTCAGGTGGAGCCACCCTTGAAATACCACCCTTATTACTATGGATGTCTAACCGCGGCCCGTTATCCGGGTCCGGGACAATGTATGGTGGGTAGTTTGACTGGGGCGGTCGCCTCCTAAAGAGTAACGGAGGCGCGCGATGGTGGGCTCAGAACGGTCGGAAATCGTTCGCTGAGTGCAATGGCATAAGCCTGCCTGACTGCGAGACTGACAAGTCGAGCAGAGACGAAAGTCGGTCATAGTGATCCGGTGGTCCCGCGTGGAAGGGCCATCGCTCAACGGATAAAAGGTACGCCGGGGATAACAGGCTGATGACCCCCAAGAGTCCATATCGACGGGGTTGTTTGGCACCTCGATGTCGACTCATCGCATCCTGGGGCTGGAGCAGGTCCCAAGGGTATGGCTGTTCGCCATTTAAAGCGGTACGTGAGTTGGGTTCAGAACGTCGTGAGACAGTTCGGTCCCTATCTGCCGTGGGTGTAGGAATATTGAAAGGATCTGTCCCTAGTACGAGAGGACCGGGATGGACGGATCTCTGGTGGACCTGTTGTGGCGCCAGCCGCATAGCAGGGTAGCTATATCCGGACGGGATAACCGCTGAAGGCATCTAAGCGGGAAACCCACCTTAAAACGAGTATTCCCTGAGAACCGTGGAAGACGACCACGTTGATAGGCCGGGTGTGGAAGAGCGGCAACGCTTGAAGCTTACCGGTACTAATAGTTCGATCGGCTTGATCGTTCTCATTCCTTATGTCCATCTGACTTCGTCAGATGGTTTGTTCTCACTCACGCTTGTTCCGCCCTGCGGGCGGCGCTACGTGGGTGCGGCGCACAAGCGCCGACGGTCGGTCGACCTTGCGAAGCTTCGCTTCGAAAGGCGCCAGGCTAAAAGAACTCCAAAGGCACAAAAAACAGCTTCTCGAATAACGTGCGTTTTGCCGACCTGGTGGTTATGGCGGAGCGGCTGCACCCGATCCCATTCCGAACTCGGCCGTGAAACGCTCCAGCGCTGATGGTACTTCGTCTCAAGACGCGGGAGAGTAGGTCGCTGCCAGGTCTGCTAAACGCACGTTTTATGTGTCACATCCTACTTTCCAAAAATCGAAGCCGGTTTTTGGGTCGAGGCGATGAAATCTTCTCTGAACATGGCCCGCCAACGGGAAACACGGGCCGCGTAAGCGGCCCTTTCATTTGGCGGACAAACCTCTCGCAAGCTCTCGCTTGCAAATCGGTGGCGCGGGGTGGAGCAGCCCGGTAGCTCGTCAGGCTCATAACCTGAAGGTCACAGGTTCAAATCCTGTCCCCGCAACCAAATACAAATGAGCCCGCCATCGTGCGGGCTCTTTTGTATTTTGCCGTGGTCGCCGGCGATTCGAACCTGTCATCAGCGGCCCGCAAGCAGGCCTTGCCGACGCAGCAGGACAAAAAACCAAATCCTCTCCCCGCAACCAAATTAAAACGCCCGCCAGAATCAAACCCGGAGGGCCGTTTTGCGTTCGAACCAGCCGCCATCGATCTTAGCCATCATCAGCACGCAAAGACGGCAGCCAACCACCAGGACAACAAACACAAACCCTGGCTAAAAAAGACCTGCCTCAACAAGACAAAAACAGCCCGCCAGGCTCCCGCCGGCGGGCTGTTCGCATTCGTATCCTCGCCGCATAACGAAATCGCAGACAGATACACAAACCGGAAGGTGCAGTCTCGGAGGTCCAGATATAAAACGAATTTGTACTCAGCCGGCTTCCGTACCTATCCCGCGCGCATCTGGCACCGTGATGGATGCGGGGTATCGAGTTGCGCGTCTGCTGGCCGGTGCCGTCGTGGCCGAGGCGGTATTTCAGTCAATGCCGAATCAGGCGACAAATTGATTCTCTCCGGACGAATCGCGGAAATGAGCACCGGCCGAATCGGTCCAGTTTGCCAATAGGTGACATCTATTGCTATATAGGCACCGCGATCCCGCACTCGCTCCAAGAGGTTGCCAATGCCAAATTACGCTTTGAATGACCACTATGAGAGCTTCATCAAGAAGCAGCTCGAATCGGGGCGTTACAACAATGCCAGCGAGGTCGTGCGTGCCGGCCTGCGCATGCTCGAGGATTTCGAGGCGGAGCGGGAGAGGTGGCTGCGCGAGGAAATCCCGTCGCGCCTGGCCGAACTCAAGCAGGATCCGGCGAAAGCGACACCAGCTGACGCGGTCTTTTCCAGGCTGGAGGCGCGCCATCGCGCGAAGCAGGCGAAAGCCAAGTAGGCAATGGAGTATCGGATTGTCTTTCATCCTGCCGCGCAAGCCGAACTCGAACAGCTCTACGACGACATAGCCGAACGGGCGTCGCCGGCGATCGCCTGGAATTTCGTCGTGGGCATCAAGGACCATTGTCTCGGCTTATCGACTTTTCCACAGCGAGGTACGGAGCGGGTCGAGATCATGCCTGGGCTGCGGATCGTTGGCTACCGGCGGGCGGTCAGCATTGCTTTTGCGGTCGAGGGTGAGCAGGTGCTGATCCTGGGCATCTTCTACGCCGGCCGAAACATCACACCGGAATTGTTGGAGGATCGGCACTGAAAGCCGCTCGGGCGAGGTCCGTGGCCGTGTCGGCGGGCGGCCGTTTTTCAAAGCGAAGCGTGCTCACCATGAGGACCGAAGCGAGTAACCCAGG
>NZ_SRTH01000001.1:170662-947839 GCF_004792065.1 Mesorhizobium sp. M8A.F.Ca.ET.165.01.1.1
TAGAGATGGTGAGAAAAAGTCATTCGTAATAAGAGTTTGCGGCGAGCGTCATGCTCACCGCCTGTTCTGTTTGACATCGTAAAGAGAAGATTTGTTCGAACTTCATGATCTGAAAGGATCGTGATTTGTCGCAAGGGACGCTCAATCCCTTGCATATGATGGGTTTGCCTAACCGCACCCTCGAACCGATCTCGAGAAGCTGGTCTTTTTGTGCCAATGACATCGAATTGGATCCCGCACAGGATCCGGTTCAGGCGACAATTCCTTCGGAATTGCGCGGACGCTAACCCCTCAAGGGTGGCTGAAGCGACAATCCTTCGGATTGCGCGGGTGGGCATTGGCAATGAGAACGATCAAGTGTCTTAAGGGCAATTGGTGGATGCCTTGGCATGCACAGGCGATGAAGGACGTGATACGCTGCGATAAGCTACGGGGAGGTGCGAATACCCTTTGATCCGTAGATTTCCGAATGGGGAAACCCACCTAAGGTACTTGGAAAATCAGAGCAGCCAGAAGGTCGCAAGGCCGACTTGCTGCTGTGGTTTCCAAGTATCAGATATAGGTAACTTATCCTGAATACATAGGGATAAAGTGGCGAACGCGGGGAACTGAAACATCTAAGTACCCGTAGGAAAGGACATCAACCGAGACTCCGGAAGTAGTGGCGAGCGAACCCGGACCAGGCCAGTGGCGATTGAGAGACAAGCGGAACCTTCTGGAAAGTAGGGCCATAGTGGGTGACAGCCCCGTACGCGTAATGCAATCAATCGTCCTCGAGTAAGGCGGGACACGTGAAATCCTGTCTGAAATTGGGGGGACCACCCTCCAAGCCTAAGTACTCGTGCATGACCGATAGCGAACTAGTACCGTGAGGGAAAGGTGAAAAGCACCCCGACAAGGGGAGTGAAAGAGTACCTGAAACCGATTGCCTACAAACAGTGGGAGCCCGCAAGGGTGACCACGTACCTTTTGTATAATGGGTCAGCGACTTAGTGTGACGAGCAAGCTTAAACCGCTAGGTGTAGGCGCAGCGAAAGCGAGTCTGAACAGGGCGTTCAGTTCGTCGCATTAGACCCGAAACCGAGTGATCTAGCCATGAGCAGGTTGAAGGTAAGGTAACACTTACTGGAGGACCGAACCCATAACTGTTGCAATAGTTCGGGATGACTTGTGGCTAGGGGTGAAAGGCCAATCAAACTCGGAAATAGCTGGTTCTCCGCGAAATCTATTTAGGTAGAGCGTCGACCGAATACCCCAGGGGGTAGAGCACTGGATGGGCTAGGGGTCCTCACCGGATTACCAAACCTAACCAAACTCCGAATACCTGGGAGTACTAGTCGGCAGACACACGGCGGGTGCTAACGTCCGTCGTGAAAAGGGAAACAACCCTGACCTACAGCTAAGGTCCCCAAGTTATGGCTAAGTGGGAAAGGATGTGAGGATCCCAAAACAACCAGGATGTTGGCTTAGAAGCAGCCATCATTTAAAGAAAGCGTAACAGCTCACTGGTCTAAATAAGGGTCTTTGCGCCGAAAATGTAACGGGGCTAAAGCCATACACCGAAGCTTAGGGTTCGTAGCAATACGAGCGGTAGCGGAGCGTTCTGTAAGCTGATGAAGCCATACCCGTGAGGGGTGGTGGAGGTATCAGAAGTGCGAATGCTGACATGAGTAACGTAAGGGGAGTGAGAGACTCCCCCGCCGAAAGACCAAGGGTTCCTGCTTAAAGCTAATCTGAGCAGGGTTAGCCGGCCCCTAAGACGAGGCGGAAACGCGTAGTCGATGGGAACCACGTTAATATTCGTGGGCTTGGAGGTAGTGACGGATCATTGAGGTAGTCCAATCTTATCGGATTGAACGGGCTGCTGCGTGGTTCCAGGAAATAGCTCCTCCTTATAAACCGTACCCGAAACCGACACTGGTGGTCTGGTAGAGTATACCAAGGCGCTTGAGAGAACTATGCTGAAGGAACTCGGCAAATTGCACGCGTAACTTCGGAAGAAGCGTGACCCTTTTCCACGCAAGTGGAGGAGGGTGGCACAGACCAGGGGGTAGCGACTGTTTATCAAAAACACAGGGCTCTGCGAAGTCGCAAGACGACGTATAGGGTCTGACGCCTGCCCGGTGCTGGAAGGTTAAGAGGAGGGGTGCAAGCTCTGAATCGAAGCCCCAGTAAACGGCGGCCGTAACTATAACGGTCCTAAGGTAGCGAAATTCCTTGTCGGGTAAGTTCCGACCTGCACGAATGGCGTAACGACTTCCCCGCTGTCTCCAGCATAGACTCAGTGAAATTGAATTCCCCGTGAAGATGCGGGGTTCCTGCGGTTAGACGGAAAGACCCCGTGCACCTTTACTATAGCTTTACATTGGCATTCGTAGTGGCATGTGTAGGATAGGTGGTAGGCTTTGAAACCTGGGCGCCAGCTCAGGTGGAGCCACCCTTGAAATACCACCCTTATTACTATGGATGTCTAACCGCGGCCCGTTATCCGGGTCCGGGACAATGTATGGTGGGTAGTTTGACTGGGGCGGTCGCCTCCTAAAGAGTAACGGAGGCGCGCGATGGTGGGCTCAGAACGGTCGGAAATCGTTCGCTGAGTGCAATGGCATAAGCCTGCCTGACTGCGAGACTGACAAGTCGAGCAGAGACGAAAGTCGGTCATAGTGATCCGGTGGTCCCGCGTGGAAGGGCCATCGCTCAACGGATAAAAGGTACGCCGGGGATAACAGGCTGATGACCCCCAAGAGTCCATATCGACGGGGTTGTTTGGCACCTCGATGTCGACTCATCGCATCCTGGGGCTGGAGCAGGTCCCAAGGGTATGGCTGTTCGCCATTTAAAGCGGTACGTGAGTTGGGTTCAGAACGTCGTGAGACAGTTCGGTCCCTATCTGCCGTGGGTGTAGGAATATTGAAAGGATCTGTCCCTAGTACGAGAGGACCGGGATGGACGGATCTCTGGTGGACCTGTTGTGGCGCCAGCCGCATAGCAGGGTAGCTATATCCGGACGGGATAACCGCTGAAGGCATCTAAGCGGGAAACCCACCTTAAAACGAGTATTCCCTGAGAACCGTGGAAGACGACCACGTTGATAGGCCGGGTGTGGAAGAGCGGCAACGCTTGAAGCTTACCGGTACTAATAGTTCGATCGGCTTGATCGTTCTCATTCCTTATGTCCATCTGACTTCGTCAGATGGTTTGTTCTCACTCACGCTTGTTCCGCCCTGCGGGCGGCGCTACGTGGGTGCGGCGCACAAGCGCCGACGGTCGGTCGACCTTGCGAAGCTTCGCTTCGAAAGGCGCCAGGCTAAAAGAACTCCAAAGGCACAAAAAACAGCTTCTCGAATAACGTGCGTTTTGCCGACCTGGTGGTTATGGCGGAGCGGCTGCACCCGATCCCATTCCGAACTCGGCCGTGAAACGCTCCAGCGCTGATGGTACTTCGTCTCAAGACGCGGGAGAGTAGGTCGCTGCCAGGTCTGCTAAACGCACGTTTTATGTGTCACATCCTACTTTCCAAAAATCGAAGCCTGTTTTTGGGTCGAGGCGATGAAATCTTCTCTGAACATGGCCCGCCAACGGGAAACACGGGCCGCGTAAGCGGCCCTTTCATTTGGCGGACAAACCTCTCGCAAGCTCTCGCTTGCAAATCGGTGGCGCGGGGTGGAGCAGCCCGGTAGCTCGTCAGGCTCATAACCTGAAGGTCACAGGTTCAAATCCTGTCCCCGCAACCAAATACAAATGAGCCCGCCATCGTGCGGGCTCTTTTGTATTTTGCCGTGGTCGCCGGCGATTCGAACCTGTCATCAGCGGCCCGCAAGCAGGCCTTGCCGACGCAGCAGGACAAAAAACCAAATCCTCTCCCCGCAACCAAATTAAAACGCCCGCCAGAATCAAACCCGGCGGGCCGTTTCGCGTTCGCACCAGAGATCAATCCGCCCCCCAGGCGAGAACAAGCCCGCGACGCACAACAAACAAATCCCACCGACCAAAACAATCCATACAAACGCCCGTAGCAATCGCCGCGGGCGTTTTGTTTTTGGGAGATGGCATAACCGCTTTAATGTAAGTCATTCCTGACCTTCTGCGGCGGTCACATCTCACAGCATCGCGCTGCCGCGCGATCGTTTTTTCTCGGCGGCGGCGAGCAGGTCTACAAATACGCGTACCTTGGCGGGCCTGAACCTTGCCGGCGGAAAGACGGCGTGGATGCCGCCGGTGGGCAAGGCCCATTCGGCAAAGACCGGCACCAGCCGTCCTTCGGCGATATCATCGCTGACGCTGTAGTCGGGAAACACACCCAGCCCTATGCCGGCAAGCACGCAGGCGTGGGCGGCCGGGCTCTTGTCGCATGTGATGACCGGATTGAGCTCGGTCAGCACCTTGTCACCATTCCTGGAAAACAGCCATTGGCCGACACCGCGAAGCTGGGCGTTTCCGACCCAGGCCAGCGATCGCGCCTGGCGCGGGCTCACACCCTGCGGCAGGCTCGCGGCGAAGGCAGGACTTGCCACCACGATCTGCCGTATCGTGCCCAGGCGCCGCGCCTGGTTCGAGGAATCGGCAAGCCAGCCGACGCGGATGCCGAGGTCGATCTGCTCGTCGACCAGATTGCTTACCGCATCGTCGAAGATCGCCTCGACGCGCATATGCGGATAGGTTTTCAGATAGGCGGCGATGACCGGCGCAACGATCTTCGTGCCGTAGTCGAGCGGTGCGGTCAGTCTCAGCATTCCCGCCGGTTCGACGCCACCGCGCGAAATCTCGCCATAGGCGGCTTCCGCTTCCCGCAGAATGATCATTGCACGGTCATAGAAGAGGCGTCCCTCTTCTGTCGGTGTGACGCGGCGCGTCGTGCGTCGCATGAGAGACGCGCCCAGTTCTTCCTCGAGCTTGCCAATCTGATGGCTGACCACGGCTTTGGCGACGCCAAGTCGGTCGGCTGCCGATGTGAAGGACCCGGTCTCCATCACGGTGGTGAAGTAAATGAGTCGATTGAGGTTCAGCAGGTCGGCCAAAGTGATCGCTTTTGTCTGATTGGATCAGACAGTTTGTATTATTGGTAGCCATTTATCGCAAGACCGCCCGCTGCCACATATGGGCCAGGACATTTGACGGTCAGGTCGCGGGGAGCCCCGCCAACGGACATCAGGCAATCATGCGCAACTCAGGCGTGACTTACCTTTTCGATCCGCTCTGCGGTTGGTGCTACGGCGCCACCCCAATGCTGGACAAATTGATGGCAGGCGGCGTGCGCGTCGAATTGCTGGCGACCGGCCTGTTTTCCGGCGCCGGCGCGCGTCCGATGGATGAGGGGTTTGCCGCCCATGCCTGGGCCAACGATCAGCGTATCGAACGTCTGACGGGACAGCCGTTCACGCAGGCTTATCAGCGCAACGTTCTAAACGTTCGTGGCACTCTGCTGGACTCCCATACCGCCACGCTCGCCATCAGCGCCGCAGGCCTGGAAGATCCCGGCCGGCGGCTGACCGCGCTGAAGGCGATCCAGCGGGCACGCTATGTCGACGGCCGCGATATCGTCACCGCCGGCGGTGTCGCCGAGGTGCTCTCCGCCGCTGGCATGGCGGATGCGGGCGAGTTGCTGGCGGCGCCAACGGAGCGGCTGCTGACGGCTCACCGCGAACTGGTCGGTCGCGGCCGCGCGTTGTTCCAGCGCTTGCATGCCAATGGCGTGCCTTCGCTGGCGGTCATCCGCAACGAAGCGCCCCGGCTCATCGGTTCGAACGCGCTGTTCGGCAGCTTCGACAATCTCGTCGCCCATATCGCTGCGGCCTGATCTCCACCCAATCAGCCTCCAACAGGAAATGGAAGAAGACATGGCAAAAGTTGCTCTTATCGGCGCCTCCGGCGCCGTCGGTTCGCGCCTGCTCAAGGAACTCTCCGACCGTGGCCATACGGTCACCGGCATCGCCCGCAGCCCGGAAAAGATCGCGGCGCTGCCCGGCGTGACCGCCAGAAAAGGCGATGTCTTTGACAGGCAAGGTCTCGCCGATTTGATCCGCGGACACGACGTGGTGATCAGCTCGGTGCATTTCCTGGACAGCGACCCCGATACGTTGATCGCTGCGGTGCGTGACTCCGGCGTGAAGCGGTATCTCGTCGTGGGCGGCGCGGGCAGTCTCGAAGTCGCGCCCGGCAAGCGGCTGGTCGACACTCCCGAATTCCCCGAGATCTACAAGGCCGAAGCACAGAAGGGCGCCGACTTCCTGGATAAGCTCAAGACGGTCGGCGATCTCGACTGGACGCTCCTGTCGCCTTCGGCCCTGTTCGTCCCAGGCGAGCGCACCGGCAAATACCGTCTCGGCAAGGACACGCTTCTCGCCTCGGACAAGGGCAGCAGCATTTCCTTCGAGGACTATGCCATCGTCCTGGTCGACGAGATCGAGAAGCCGGCGCATGTCAGGCAGCGCTTCACCGTCGGCTATTGATACAGCGCTGCGCAAGTGACGAGCGTCGCAAAGTGACCGCTCGTCATCTTCGCTAGTCCTCAGGCTGGAAACGCGGGCCGGCGATTGCCGTGATGACCGAGATCATGGATGCCATGAGGCTGAAGCGGCGGCGCGGCGGCATGCCGAATCCGCCTGGCAGATCGCTCGCAGGACGCTTCGGCTGCCGCCGGCATGACCGGCGCTGGCACCGAGCGACTCAGGCGTCGCTGGCCAAGGTCGCGCGCAGCCATGCGGTGATGGCATCGAAGTCGATCGGCCGCGTGGTGTCGACGTCGAACAGCGGTCCGCGCCGCAGCGGTTCGGCGCGCTTGGCCAGTTCAATCAGTTCAGGGATATAGGCAGCGCCGGGATGGCCGGGGAGGCGCTGGCCGAGCCTGGCGCCATAACGTTCGGCCAGAACCTCGCCGGGCGCGTGGCACCAGATCTCGACGGTGTGTTCGACGCCGGCCTTGCGCAGATGATCCTCGAGCACTTGCCGCGGCTGGAAACCGAACCAGGCGTCGACGATGAAGGTGCTGCCGGCCGGGGCGTCGCCGACGACCGACCAGATTGCCTGGTAGCTGGCGCGGCCCAGCGTGCGGTTGAATTCGCGATCGGCGCCGCCGAGCACTTCGAGGAACGGGTTTTTGACCGTGTCGAGTGCAAGCAGCGGCCATCCCATGCGGTCGGCGATGCCGCGTGACACGGTGCTCTTGCCGCTGGCCGGGATGCCGTTGACGAGCACGGCGCGTCTGGCGCGACCAAGGTTAACGGAAAGCGATGTCGATGCCGGGGCCGAAAGCGCCTGGAGCCCGGCGCCGATCACACCGGCATCGTCGCCGAGCTGTGCCGGCTCGACCGGGCATTGGTACCAGGGCGCCAGCGCCGGCGCGTGGCCGAGCGCTCTGTGTGCCGCGAGGCCAAGCCCACCGCCAAGCAGAACGAGGTCGGGGTCAAACATGGCGACGGTGGTATCGATCGCCGCGCGCAGCGGCCTTGCCCAGGCTTCCAGTATGCTGCGCGCCTCGATATCGCCGGCCACGTCGCGAGCAAAGAGCTGGTCGACCGAAACGTCAGGCCCAAAGCCGGCGCGCGCGATGTGGCGGCCAAGCGCCGTGCCGGAACTGGTGGTTTCGACACAGCCGCGCCGCCCGCAGGCACAGACCTCGCCGTCGACGTCGACGGTGATGTGGCCAAGTTGTCCCGCCGTTGCCCGGCCGCGCATGATCCGTCGGTTCTGGACCACGGCGCCGCCAATGCCGGTGCCGATGGTGAACATGGCGATGTTGTCGTGGCCCCGGCCGGCGCCAAGAGCCATCTCTGCGGCCAGCGCCATGTTGCAATCATTGTCGAGGATAACAGGCTTGCCGGTCATGCTTTCCAGCCGCTGCGCCAGCGCGACCGAGGCAAGGTTGACATAGCCACCCGACAGGACCGTGCCGCGCCGCGCGTCGACGCGGCCGGGAACACCGACGCCGATGGCCGCCACGTCGGGCGTATCGAGAAGGCGCACCATGTCGGCGATCCGGCCAAGCACCAGTTCCGGGTCGGGCGCGCTCTTCTCGCTGAGGCGTTTGAGGATTTCACCCGTGCGCGATATGCGGGCGGCACGCAAATTGGTGCCGCCGATATCGATCCCTATGGCCATCGATTTTTGTGGCATGATGTCCTGCACGTGCCGGTGATCCAACGGGATATCAGGCGGCGGCCTTCTGCCGATAGTGCCCGATCACCGCCTGGATTTCTCGCAGTCGCGGCACCGCGATGGTCTTAAGCCTTTCGCGCTGAATGTCACGGTCGAGCGAGATGCAGTCCTTCCAGAGCGAACGGCCGGCGATCACACCGGAGGCGCCATTTTGCATGGCGATCTCGACCTGGCCGAGGAAGGTAGCGTGGTTGACGCCTGCCGAAAGCACCGCCCACGGCACTTCGCCAGCCATTTTTGTGATGTTGGCACAGGCTTCCGGCGTTCCGGGGTAGGGAAGCTTCAGCACCTTTGCGCCGCATTCCAGCGAAATCCTTGTGCCTTCCTCGACCAGCCAAGGCGTCTTGGCCGCATAGTCTTCCGGACTTTCTCCGTCGAGCTGATAGGTCAGGAACTCGACGACGAGCAGCAGATCCTCTTTGCCGAAGTCGGTGATGCACTGGCGCAGGATGGCGATGTTGTGCTCGTTGGCCTGCGGCTTGTCGGCCCTGAGATAGACCATGATCTTGCCGCCCGTGCCGCCGAGTTCGCGCACGCGCCGCGCGTCGATGCCGGGAACCAGCCGCGACAGGCGGTAGCCTTCCGGCGAAACGTCGAAACCGGAGGCGTCGAGGCCGATGAGGAGTGCGGTATCCCGGTTCAGCACGCCCTCGTCGACCACCCTCGGCACCGCGCAGAGCGGGTCGAGCAGCACGCAGGACGCAGCGCTTGCGAGGTAGCGCGTGATGTCGGCCTTGGTGTCGCCGAGCATGTCGTTGGTGATCCTGGCCTGGTCCGCGGGGTCTGATGCCAGCAAGGTGCGCATGCCGCCGCGCTGGTCGCAAGCGATGGCCACCATGGCGCCGTCCCTGCCGCATATCTGCTGGTAGCCGCGCAGTTCCGCGGTGGTCATCTTCGTCATGGTTTTCTGTCCGATGTTGGCGCTCTCTCGCCGAGGCGCTGATCCCGTGGAAACAATGGTCAGTTTGCCTGCCTGCCGGCAGGAAGATTTTGCCGCCTGATGCATCGCCGGCTGCCAGCACAAGCAGCCTTGCCGGCGCGTGGCCTGGTATGGCCCTCAAGTTGCGAGTTCACCCGATTTGCGCGATAACTCCCATCGGCGTATACGTGTGTAACACGTTGCTGAAAGGAATTGCAAGCTGTCTGTTCCCTCCGTCCAGGACGCGACCGCATCGCGCACGATGCTGCACACGGTTGCAAAGCTGCACTATGTGGAGGAGATGTCGCAGGTCGACATAGCGCGGCAGCTCGGTGTCTCCACCGCGACGATTTCGCGCTTGCTGCAGCGGGCGCGGGCCGAGGGCATCGTGCGCATCGAGGTCATCGACCTGGCGACGCCGGAGGATATCACCAGGCAACTGGTCGACGGGCTGAAATTGCGGGATGCCGCGGTTGTCGAGACGCCGGCGGCGGGTGGGTTGACGGCGCTTTCCGCCCCGCTTGGCGCTTTGCTCAGGCAGGCGCAGCTGGTGGCCGGCTCCGTGGTCGCCATCGGCTGGGGGCGCGCCGTGCGCGAGGTCATCCGCGCCGGCCTGCCGCGCATGCCGGGCGTGCTGACAGTGGCCGCAACCGGCGGCATGCAGCAGCACGCGGCGCATTTCCAGGTCAATGAATTCGTGCGGCTTGCCGCGGAGGAGTTCGGTGGCACGCCGCGCTTCATCCATGCGCCCTATTTGCCGTCGAGCGAGCTGCGCGAGGTCTTCCTGCGCGACGCCGCCATCCGCGACGCCGTCGCCTTGTGGGAGAGAACCGATGTGGCGATCGTCGGCATCGGCCTGCCGCACGCCATAAACGCGCCCGAGGCGAGCGCAGCCACGCCGAGCGAGCAGGCGCTGGTTCACGCGGCCGGCGACGTGCTGCGTCATTACTTCGATGCGGAAGGCGCCCTGATCGCCTGGGAAGGGGAGAGCCGGATGATCGCCATGTCGCCGGCGCAGCTTCGCGCCGTGCCGCTGGTGATCGGCGTCGCCGCCTCGCCTGAGAAGGCGACGGCAATCATCGGCGCCGTTCGTTCCGGGCTCATCAACACGCTGGTGACGGATACCAAGACGGCGCAGGCCATCCTCGCGGTTCTTGCAACGCGATAGCGGCAGATATGCCGGACGGATGCCGCGCCGTGGCGCGGAGAGAAGCCGTTGCGAAATCGATTGTATCGCCGGGGAGTCGGGACGATAGTTCGCCTGGGCTCCGAGGAGCAGTCGGATGGTGTCTGGAAAAGCCGGCGTTGCCGTCCCGGAAAAACCGGGTTGCAATTTATTTCTGCAAAGTGTTACAAAATACGGACCTGGCGTGCAGGCATGCCGGGCGCTGTGTTCCCTGACCTGGCGGAGGCGAGGAAAGCGAGCACGGCGATTGCGCCGGTCGGCTGGACCGGCTGACAGACTGGAGGGCGCTTGGGAGGAGCTGCCCGCGAAAGGCAAACAGGCGTTCCCGGCCGTCGGCATCCTGCCCCCGCGCGGATGACGGCCATTCCAATGTCACCGCAAACGGCAGAATTGCCAACAATGAGGAGGATGTCATGAAGAAGATCGTTGCCGCGCTCGCGGCGCTTGCCGTCAGCGCGACGGTGCTGATGGCGCCCGCGAAGGCACAGGACAAGAAATACACCATTGCGCTCATTCCGGGCCTCACCACCGATGGCTTCTACATCACCATGCGCAAAGGTGCTCAGGCGGCTGCCGATGCGCTCGGCGTGAACCTGGTCTTCCAGGGTGCTCCGGACTTCAACCCGGTCACCCAGGTGCCGGTGCTCGACGCGGTCATCGCCAAAAAGCCGGATGCGATCCTGATCGCCCCGACCGACAAGGTTCAGCTGGTGGAACCGCTGCGCAAGGCCAATGATGCCGGCATCCCGGTCATAACCGTCGACACTTTCATCGGCAGCGGCGTTTACCAGACGGGTGCCGGCGACGCCGATTTCCCGCTGGCCTACATTGCCTCGGACAATGTGCTGGGCGGCGAGATCGCGGCGCGGGCGCTGGCCACCGCCATTGGCGACAAGGGCAAGGTCTATGTATCGAACGTCAAGCCCGGCATTTCGACCACCGACCAACGCGAAGAAGGCTTCAAGAAGGAGATGGCCAAGCATACCGGCATCACCGTTCTGGAGACCCAGTTCAATGACGACGACGCCAACAAGGCGGCCTCGCAGTTGCAGGCTGTCTTCGCGCGCAATCCCGATCTCGTCGGCGTGTTCGGCGCCAACCTGTTCTCGGCGCTCGGCGCCGCCAACGGCGTCAAGCAGGCGGGACAGACGGGAACCGTCAAGGTGGTTGCCTTCGATGCACCGACCAGCATCGTCGACAACATCAATACCGGCCTCGTGGACGTGGCAATCGCCCAGCATCCGGCCGAGATCGGCTATTACGGCGTCGTTTCGGCCTACGCCCACCTGACCGGCCATTCGATCCCGGTCACGATCGGCACCGGCTTCACGATCATGGACAAGTCCAACATCGCGGACCCGAACATCTCGAAGTATCTCTACTCCGAGTAAGCCCAGACGAGCTTGGCTCCTCCCGGTTTTGCCGGGGGGAGTTCGCGCCGGGTCCCGCAAAAGGCGGGGCCTGTTTGAAGGCAGCCGCGCCGCGGAGTATTCATGACCTCGACATCACCAGCCCAGCCTGCCGAGAAGCATGTCGCCCCCCAGGCCGATCATGGCGATCCGGCCAGGAGCCTGATCGGACGCATCGCCGAAGGGCGCGCCTGGCTGTTCCTTGCCGGCCTGATCATCTGTTTCGAGATATGGTCGAGATACGCCTTCGGCGCGACGTTCGTGCTCAACCCGTTCAACCTGCAATCCATCGCGATCTTCGCGATAGCGCCGCTGCTGCTGGCGACCGGCCAGACCTTCGTCATCATTTCAGGCGGCATCGACCTGTCGCTCGGCTTCATCATGGGCCTTGCCGCAGTCGTTGCCGCGCATGCCACCAATATGGCGGGCGCCGCCATTCCCTTGCCGCTGGCCATGCTCGCGGGCATCCTCGCCGCCGTGATCGTTGCCGGTGTGCCCGGCATCATCAATGGTCTGCTGATCTCACGCCTCAGGGTGCCGCCGTTCATCGGTACGCTCGGCATGTTCGGCGTCGCGCGCGGCGTTGCCTTCCTGCTTGCCGGCGGCACCACGGTGCCGGTGCAGAATTCTTGGTTCGCGCTGCTCGGCAACGGCAAGTTCTATGGCGTGCCCTATCTGGTCATGATCGCTGCCGTCTTCGTCATCGGCATGCACTACCTGCTCAGCCAGACGCGGTTCGGCCAGCACAATTATGCCATCGGCGCCAATGTGCAGGCGGCGCGGCGCGCCGGCATCGATATCAGGGGCCACATATTGCGGCTCTATGTGCTGTCGGCGATGTGCGCCGGCCTTGGCGGGGCGCTCTACGCAGCGCGCTTCACCGCCGGTGCGGCACAAGCCGGCGAGCCGCTGCTGCTCGACAGCGTCGCGGCGGTGGTGATCGGCGGCGCCAGCCTGTTCGGCGGCTCCGGCACGATCCTGGGCACGGTCGCCGGCGCGCTGGTGATCGCGGTCATCCAGTACGGGCTGGTCTTCGTCAATGTCGAGCCGTTCTGGCAATTCATCGCCGTCGGCGTCGTCATCATCATTTCCGTGCTCATAGACCAGGCGCAGCGCCGGTTCAGTGGAGGCCGCCAGGATGAATAGCACCGACCAGAACACCCCCTTGCTCGAAGTCCGCAACCTGTCCAAGCATTTTGGCGCCGTGCGTGCACTCAGCGATTTCTCCATGGCCGTGCGGCCGGGCGAAGTGGTGGCGCTTGCCGGCGACAATGGCGCCGGCAAGACGACGCTGATCAAGGCGATCTCGGGCGTGTTCCAGCCGACGGGGGGCGAAATCCTGCTCGGTGGCCAGCCAGTGGCTTTCGCGACGCCGCAGGAGGCGCGCGAAAAAGGCATCGAGACGATCTACCAGGATCTGGCTCTGGCCGACAATCTGTCGATCGGCGCCAACATCTTCCTTGGCCGCGAACCGATGCGCAAGGCGTTCGGCTTCCTGCCGGTGCTCGATCGCAAGGCGATGGCAGAGGCCGCCAGGGAGACGATGAAGCGGCTCGATTTCCATGTCAGCCGGATGAACGCCCCGGTCAGCAATTTCTCCGGCGGCCAGCGCCAGGCCGTCGCCATCGGCCGCGCCGTCTACTGGGATGCGCAGATCCTGATCATGGACGAACCGACGGCGGCATTGGGCGTGCCGGAGCAGCGCAAGGTGATCTCGCTGATCCACCAGCTCAAGGCGCAAGGACGCGGCGTGATCTTCATCTCGCACAATCTGCAGGACATCTTCGCGGTTTCGGACCGCATCGTCGTGCTGCGGCGCGGCGTTCAGGCCGGCGAGCGCAAGATTTCGGAGACCAACCATGATGAGGTCGTCAGGCTGATGGTCGGGGGATAGGCGGGTTCTCTCAGTGTGATCTTGCTCGAAGACCGGATCATGGTCTGCTTCTGTCCAATCTGGGCGCGGCCGCCACCAGCGCCTTGCCGACGGCCGATTGCGGTGCGTCGATAACGGTTCGGGCATCGCCGCTCTCGGCAATCCGCCCGCCATCGAGAAGGATGACGCGGTGGGCGATCGCGCGCACCACGCCGAGATCATGCGAAATGAAGAGATAGGCGATCCGTTCCTGGTGCTGCAGGTCGAGCAGGAGATCGAGGATCTGGCCGCGCACCGAGACATCGAGCGCCGACACCGCTTCATCAAGCACGATCAGCGACGGCTTGGTGGCGATGGCGCGGGCAATCGCCACGCGTTGCCGCTGGCCGCCGGAGATTTCATGGATGGCGCGCGGTGCAAGACCGGCCGCAAGGCCGACCCGCTCCAGCAAGGCAGCGATGCGGCGCGGCCGCTCGGAGCGCGAGGCGACGCCATGAATGCGCAAAGGGTCGTCGAGGACGCGCGCCACGGTGGCGCGTGGGTTGAAGGCGGCGAGCGGATCTTGGAACACCATTTGCAGGCGGGCGCGGCGCACACGCAAGGGCGCGCCGCGCAGCGCCAAGAAATCATCGCCTTCGAATTCGATGCCTCCGCCATCCGGCTCGATCAAGCGCAACACCAGTCGCGCGATCGTCGATTTGCCGCTGCCGGAAGGCCCGGCCAGCGCCAGTGTTTCGCCGGGTTCGACATGAAAGGAGACATCGTCCACCGCGGCGAGGGTCTTGCCGCCGCGACCATAGCGTTTGGTGAGCTTGGACACCGTCAGCAGGCTCATCCATTCAGCCCGCTTCGGTTCAGCAAGGGTTGGGCGTCGAGGCCGATATGGGCGTCGAGCAGCGCGCGCGTGTAGGCTTGGGCGGGTGCGTCGATCATCTGCGCCGTCTTGCCAAGCTCCACCAACTGGCCATGTCGGAAGACCGCGATGCGTTCGGCAAGTTCGGCGGCGAGCGCGATGTCATGGCTGATGAACAGCAGCGTCATGCCGTCCTCTGCCACCAGCCGTCGGATCAGCACGACGATCTCGGCCTGCACGATGGTGTCGAGCGCGCTGGTTGCCTCGTCGGCGATCAGCAGTTTCGGCCCGGCGACAATCGCGGCGGCAATCGCCACACGCTGCTTCTGGCCGCCGGAAAGCTGGTGCGGGAAGGCGCGCAGGGCGGAGTCAGGGTCGGGCAAGCGGACGCGTTCGAGGAGGGTTCTGGCCTTGGCGTATGCCTGCTGCCATGTGAGGCCGAGATGGGTGCGGGCGACTTCGGCGATCTGCTTGCCGATGGTCATCACGGGATCGAGGCTTGCGGAGGGATCCTGAAAGACGAAGCCGATGTCGCGGCCGAGGAGGGGTGTCAGGTTTTGTCCGGAGTGAGACTTTGGCGTTCTGCGTTCTACGGCATCCAACGTTGGTAGAGAGAACCACTCGATGCTGCCTTCAATTTTCGAAGACAGTGGCAACAACCCCGCGATCGCCAGCGCCAGGGTGCTCTTGCCCGAACCGCTTTCACCGATGATCGCAAGCCGTTCGCCTGCGTGGAGATCGATAGTGATGTTCTTCAGCGCCGTGACCTCGATGCCATCGCCGCGGTAGGTCACCGAGAGATCGCGGATCGACGCCAGCGCGGTCACGACAGGCCCCTGCGCACGGCCGTCGTCTCGACGATGCCTTCGCCGGCGAGATAGACGCTCAATACCGTCAACACCAGCGCAATGCCCGGGACGATCGACAGGAACGGCGCGGTGCGCAAGACAGTGCGGCCTTCCGCGATCATGCCGCCCCAGGTGACCCGGTTGGGATCGCCGAGGCCAAGGAAGGACAGGGCCGCTTCGGTGAGGATCGCGGCGGCGACGATCACCGATGACATCGCCAGCACCGGCGGCAAGGCGTTGGGCAGCACTTCGCGAAAGGCGATCTCCATTGGATGCATGCCGATGACACGGGCACCGGCGACATAGTCGCGCTCGCGGATCGACAGCACTTCCGCGCGGGCAATGCGCGCCGGTCCAGTCCAGGTTCCGAGCGCTATGGCCACGACAACGACGCCGAGCGAGGGGCCGACCACGCTGACGAAAGCCAGCGCCAGTAGGAAACCAGGCACGGTCTGGAACGCGTCGGCAATGCGCATCAGCACTTCGTCGACGAGGCCGCCGGCAAAGCCGGCCAGCGTGCCGACGATCGCACCGACGACAAGGGCCGCGGCGGCCGCGGCGAGGCCGACAGCCAGCGAGGTGCGGGCGCCGTGGAACAGTTCGGCCAGCACGTCACGGCCGAGCCGATCGGTGCCGAGCGGCAGCGACCAATCCTGGAATGGCGGCAGCAGCGCGGGGCCGGCAATGGCTTGCGGATCCCCGGGAAACAGTAGCGAGGCCGACAGCGCCATGGCGAACAGCACCGCCAGAAGGAGAGTGCCGGCAACCGCCTCGGGCGTGCGCAGGAAGCGGCGCAGACGGCTCATGCGCCCGCCTCGCTGGCGCCGACGCGGGGGTCGAGAAAGGCATAGGCGATGTCGACGAGCAGGTTGATGAGGATGACGAGCACCGCGCTTGTGAGGATGATGCCAAGCAGCAAGGGGGTGTCGCGCGCGGCCACCGCTTCCTGCGCCAGCCGGCCGAGGCCGGGCACAGCAAAGACGCTCTCGATGACGACGCTGCCGCCCAGCATCTGCGCCGATTGCAGGCCAAGCATGGTGACCAGCGGCAAAAGTGCGTTGCGGGCGACATGAGCGAGCACGATGCGGCGGCGCGAAAGCCCCCTGGCGCGGGCGGCCAGCACGAAATCCTGGCGCCAGGCCTCGGCCATGCCGGCGCGCATCATGCGCAGATAGAGCGCCAGGTAGATGAAGCCGAGCGCGGATACCGGCAGCACCAGATGGATGGCGATGTCGGCGGCGCGGTCGAGACCGGTCCTGTCCGATGCCAGGGTTTCGATGCCGCCGATCGGCAACCAGCGCAGGTCGACGGCGAAGATCACGATCAGCACCAGGCCGAGCCAGAAGCCAGGCACCGCGTAGAGCGCCAGCGAGGCGACGGAGAGAAAACGGTCGCGGAAGCTGCCGGGCCTTGCGCCGGCATAGATGCCGAGCGCCGAGCCGAGGCCGAAGGAGAGCGCGGTGGCGCTGACCATCAGGATGAGCGTGGTCGGCAGGCGTTCCAAGATGACATCGCGGATCGGCCGGGAGAAAGTGACGGACTGGCCGAGGTCGAGATGCAGCAATGCCCAGAGATAGTTGGCGAGCCGGGTCAACTCCGACTGGTCAAGGCCCCAGCGATGGCGCAAGAGCTCGATCATGCCGGCGTCGCCGCCGGTCGAGACGATATAGGCGTCGACTGCGTCGCCGGGCGCGGCTTCAAGGAGAAGGAAGGTGCCGATGACGACGATAAGCAGAACGAAGATGCTGCCGATGAGGCGACGACGCAGGAGGACGAGGGCGCGAGTCATAATGATGGGACGCCGCTTGTAAACTTCTGAGGCCGTGCTCCACGGCGCCCCCCTCTGTCCTGCCGGACATCTCCCCCACTTGGGGGGAGATCAGTTGTCATCGCGGCTTTCGCCAATCGCCAACGTTGCAGGGAAGTGCGAGGCGCGGAAACCGCCAATCTCCCCCCTTGTGGGGGAGATGTCCGGCAGGACAGAGGGGGGCGCGAAGGAACTCTCATTCTCCGAATCTGAGCACCCCAAACTTCGATCCGCAAGTGCGGGATCAGCCCGCCAAATAGGTGTCCGCCCAGTTCGACACCGCCCAGCGCGGGTTGTTGGCGATGTTGCCCACCTTGTCACTGGCGACGCTGATAAAACTCCATTCGGCGACGTTGATCAGCGGCAGGTCGGCCGTGACTTGCCTCTGGAACTCCTTGTAGAGGTCGGTACGCGCCGTGGTGTCGAGCGTTTCCGATGCCTTGGTGATCAGCGCGTCGAGCGCAGGGTTTTTGTAGCCGCCCTGGTTGGAGAACGGCACGCCATCCGGAATGCCGCTCTGCACCAGGATGGTAGTCGAGATCGCCGGGTCGCCGCGGAAGACCGGCGGGCCGACCGCGAGGTCGAAGGCGTGGTCGGTGTAGACTGCCTTGATGTGGGCGGCCGAGTCGTTGTTGACCAGTTGCGCGTCGATGCCGATTGCCGCGAGCGCCTGGCGCAGATAGTCGCCGAACTGTTTGGTCTCGTTGAAATAGGGGGCCGGCAAGAGCTTGAGCGAGAAGCGGTTGCCGTCGGCGCCTTTCTTGTAGCCTGCCTCGTCGAGCAGGGCGTTGGCCTTGGCGACGTCGAAGGCATAGGTCGGCACGTCGGCGGTGTAGAATTGCGGATCGTTCTTCGGCACCGGGCCGGTGGCGGTGGCGGCATAGCCGAGGAACACCGTCTTGACGACGAAATCCTTGTCGATGGCGTGCGCGATCGCCTGGCGCACCTTCACGTCGGCCAGTTCCTTGCGGCGATGGTTGATCTCGACGACGAGCTGGTAGGTCAGCCCCTCATAGCCCTTGGTGATGACCTTCAGGCCGGGAACCTTGGAGATGCGGTCGAGGTCGGCCAACGGCACGGCCGAGAAAGCCGCGAGCTGGATTTCTTGCGCTTCCAGCGCCGCAGCGGCGGAGGTGCGGTCGGGCAGGACCTGATAGATGATCTCGTCGAGATAGGGCTCGTCCTTGCCCCAATAGTCCGTGTTCTTCGTCAGCCGGTAATACTGGCCGGCCTTGTACTCGCCGAATTTGAACGGACCGGTACCGATCGGCGCGTTGTTGGCCGGGTTGTCCTCGATCTTGCCGACCTCGTAGATGTGCTTCGGCACCACGCTCGACAGCGCCGGCAGGGCGTTGCGGATCAGCTGGAACGGTGTCGGCTTGGCGAATTTGAACACGGCGGTCAGATCGTCTGGTGTGTCGACCGCGCTGAGGTCCTTGAACACGGTGCGGCCGAGATTCTGCAGCGGCTTCCAGATCTGCAGCGCCGAGAAGGCGACGTCGGCCGAGGTGAATGGCTTGCCGTCATGCCATTTGACTCCTTCGCGCAGCTTGAACGTCGCCGACAGTCCGTCGGCGGCCCCTTCCCAGCTCACCGCCAGCCGTGGCGCAAGCCCGTCCTTGCCGTCGAAGGAGGCTTCCGCCAGCGTCTCGACGATCTTGCTGGAGATGAAGAAAACGCCGTTCGAGGCGACGATCGCCGGGTTGAGATTGCGCGGCTCGGAGTCGGCGGCAAGCACGAGCCGGCCACCCTTCTTCGGCGTCTGTGCCCAACCCAGCACCGGCATGGCCGTGGAGGCCAGCAGCATCGCCGAGCCGGTAAGCATGGTGCGTCTGGAAATGGTGACACCTGACATGATCGAACTCCGTCCTCTCCGCGCGACCCGACCCGGGCGCGACACCCCTAGAACGCCGGCGTGCATCGGCATCCTTGCGGCGGGGATTATGAGCCTTGCGAAGGGTTTCGCCAGAGACGGAATTGGCGCATCCTTGCTTGGCTTTGAAATTTACGTCCGCTGGACCAGTTTGGCATAAGTTCATTCAATTCCTTTGTCTGGTAGGACCAGATATTCGGGTAGCTGGACCGAATACCGGCTTGATGCCGCATGGACGGGCATTCATAACGTTTCTGGCTGGACCAGAGTGAGCAAAATAGTGCAGATTTGATCGCGAGCCAGCGGATCGCTGCGAAACAGCGACGATCCCGGCAATTCAGGGAGAGAGTGATGAACATTGCGCCGGGCAAGGGTGCCGTCAGCAATATCCCGTTCGACCAGGCACGGGTCGACCGGCTGATGGAGGAGGCCGGCATCGACGTGCTGCTCGCGACCTCCAAGCACAACACGCAGTACCTGCTGGGCGGCTACAAGTTCATCTTCTTTGCCGCCATGGATGCGATCGGCCACAGCCGTTACCTGCCGATCGTCGTCTACGAAAAGGGCGGACCGGACCATGCGGCCTATATCGGCAACCGCATGGAGGGCGGCGAGCACCAGAACCATCCGTTCTGGACGCCGACGCTGCATGCCGCCTGCTGGGGCACGCTCGACGCCGCGAACCTTGCCGTCGAGCATGTCAGGAAGATCGGCAAGGAGGGCGCTCGCATCGGTATCGAACCCGGCTTCCTGCCGTCGGATGCCTATGCGCTGATCCGCAAGGCCTTGCCCGACGCGAAATTGATCGACGCGACCGAGATGCTGGAGCGCATGCGTGCCATCAAGACCGATGCCGAGCTCGAAAAGCTGCGCACCGCCTCCGAGTTGATCACGGATTCCATGCTGGCGACCATTGCCTGGGCGCATGAAGGCACGACCAAGGCCGAGATGATCGAGCAGCTACGGCGCGAGGAGACCAGTCGCGGCGCGCATTTCGAATATTGCCTGCTGACGCTTGGCTCCAGCCACAACCGCGCCGCCTCGCCACAGGCATGGAAGAAGGGCGAGGTGCTGTCGATCGATTCCGGCGGCAATTATCACGGCTATATCGGCGACCTCTGCCGGATGGGCATTCTGGGCGAACCCGATGCCGAGTTGGAGGATCTGCTGGCCGAGGTCGAGACGGTGCAGCAGGCGGCGTTTTCGAAGGTCAGGGCAGGTGTGCTTGGCGGCGACATGATTGCTTACGCCGAGGGCGTGCTGAAGAAATCCACGGTCGCGCCCTATACGGATTTCTTCGCCCACGGCATGGGCCTGATCACCCATGAGGCGCCGTTCCTGATGACCAACCATCCGGTGACCTATGAAGGCACCTATGCGGCCAAACCGCTTGAGAAAAACATGGTGCTGTCGGTGGAGACCACCATGCTTCACCCGACGCGCGGCTTCATCAAGCTGGAGGATACGCTGGCGGTGACTGAGGCGGGATATGTGATGTTTGGCGATCGCGGGCGGGGTTGGAATAGGAGTGGGATTTCATGATGCCCAAGGCTGGCGCTGCCCCTCATCCGCCTGCCGGCACCTTCTCCCCGTAGAACGGGGAGAAGAAGGCAGCTTCGGCGATTGGCGAAAGCGGCGATGACAGCATATTTCTCCCCGTCACTATACGGGGAGAAATATCCGGCAGGACAATGAGGGGCGGCGCGACCCTCGAAGGGTTCACCCCCCCGCCGGCACCAGCCTGAAATCCGGCAGCTCCCTTAGCACCAGCTCCGGCCCGGCCGGCGAATAGACCACAAACAGCTGCATCGGCCCGTCACCAGTGTTGAGCGTCGAGTGGAACCGGCTTTCCGGCACATAGATTGTGCAGCCGGGGCCAACCTTTTCGACCACCGGATTGCCCTTCTCGTCCTCGACCATCTGTTCGCCGTGGCCCGAAATGACGAAGATGATTTCCTCGGCGCCCGGATGGTTGTGGCGGGTATGGCCCTTGCCCGAGGGCAGGTCGACGACGCCGCCGGAAAAGCGGGTCGCGCCATTCACTTCGGGCGCAACGGTCAGGGACAATTTCCCCCAGTCGAAGCCGAAGGCGCTGACGTCCTTCGGATAGACAAACACCTTGCTCTTGTCGGTCATCTCTCATCATCCCTTCTTTTTCTTCGCGGGCGCTCTGTCGTCGCCCAGTGTGACGGCCTTGAAATCCGCCGTCTGCCTGGCGATCGCGGCTTCCGCCGGCAGCCGTTCCATCGAGCTCGCGCCATAGAAGCCGTGCAGGCCCTTGGCATGGGAGAGGATGTAGCGCGCATCGTCCGGCATCGAGATCGGGCCGCCATGGCAAAGCAGGATGACATCCTTGCGCACCGAGCGCGCTGCCTCGGCAATGGCGTCGATGGCAACGACGCAGTCGTCGAGCGACCTGGCCGAGGTGGCGCCGATCGAGCCGCCCGTCGTCACCCCCATATGGGCGACGACGATGTCGGCTCCGGCCTTGGTCATGGCACGCGCTTCTTCGGGGTTGAAGACATAAGGCGTGGTCAAGAGGTCGAGCTTGTGCGCCTCGGCGATCATCTCGACCTCGAGGCCGAAGCCCATGCCGGTTTCCTCGAAACTCTGCCGCGTGCTGCCGTCGAACAGGCCGATGGTCGGAAAATTCTGCACGCCGGAAAAGCCCATCGTCTTCAGTTCCGCCAAAAGCAGCGGCATGATGACGAAGGGATCGGTGCCGTTGACGCCGGCCAGCACCGGGGTTTTCTTGACCACCGGCAAGACCTCGTAGGCCATTTCCTTGACGATCTCGTTGGCGTTGCCATAGGCGAGCAGGCCGGCGGCCGAGCCGCGACCCGCCATGCGGTAGCGGCCGGAATTGTAGATGATGATCAGGTCGATGCCGCCGGCTTCCTCGGCCTTGGCCGACAGGCCGGTGCCGGCGCCGCCGCCGACGATCGGCACGCCCTTGTCGATCATTCCCCTGAACTTCTTCAATATGTCCTTGCGCGGTATGGCTGGCATGTCTGGGTCTCACTGTCTGGCAATGTCGAGGAAGGCGGCGGTTGCCGCTTGGGCGAATTCGGGGTCGTTGATGTGCAGCGGCAGGCGGGTGACGCGGCGCGTCGCATTCGGCCTGATGGTGCGCTCGATGGCGTCGAACAGGACGGCGTCGGCTTCCGGATCGAAGAAGGCGCCGCCTTCGATGTCGAGCGCGGAGACGCCTTTTTCCGGGATCAGAAAATGCACCGGACCTTCGCACTGGGCGAGCCTGGTGCCAATCCATTCGCCGATCGCGCGGCATTCCTGCGCGGTCGTGCGCATCAACGTGACGTTGGGGTTATGCTCGTAGAACAGCCGGTCGCGATGCTGTTCCGGGATGGTCGAAGGCGCCCAGAAGTTGATCATGTCGAGGGCGCCGACCGAGCCGACATAGGGCAGGCCGGTGCGGGCGATGGCACCGAAACGATCCTGCGTCGCCGGCAGAACGCCGCCGAACAGCAGGTCGCAGACCTCCGTCGTGGTGATGTCGATGACACCTGACAGCAGGCTGCTGTCGGCCAATTTCTCCATGCTGCGGCCTCCGGTGCCGGTGGCATGGAAGACCATGCAGTCGTAGACGTCGCGCAATCGATCGGCGATTGCGGTCACGCAAGGCGTGGTGACGCCGAACATGGTGAGGCCGATCGACGCCTTGCCGTCCGCTGCCGGCGCTGGATTGCCTGCCATGCCCGCTATCGCCTGGGCGGCGTTGTGCAGCACGACACGCGACAGCCGGTTGAGGCCGGCCATGTCGGTCACCGATGGCATCATGACGATGTCGGAGACGTCGATATAGGGAGCGGTGTCGCCGGAGGCAAGCGTCGAGACCATGATCTTAGGCAGGCCGAGCGGCAGCGCGCGCATGCCCGCGGTGACGATCGAGGTGCCGCCGCCGCCGCCGATGCCGATCACGCCGGCAATGTCATTTCGCGACTGGATGAATCGGGTGAAGGCGACGCCCATGGCGGCGACCGCCGCGCCACGGTCATTGCCGCCGAGCACGGCCGTGCTGCCGCCGGGATGATGCGCCGAGACATCCTTGGCACCGATGTCGACAGATATTGTTGCCTCGCGCGTTCCGACATCGACACGGCAGACTACTGCGCCGGTGGCAGCGATGGCATCGGCCAGGAAGCCGAGTTCCTCGCCTTTCGTGTCAGTCGTGCCCACCACATAGACGCGCTTCATCAAGGGTCCCCAATCCTGGCGGCTGCGATGCGTGTGTCTCATCGCCAGGGTCGCGCTGGGCTGCCATTGCAATTTTTTGAGACGCGCGTATCGTATTGGTATGGATGTCTCACGTCAACAACCGGCAACGAACGACGATACCGGTGAGAGAGCCGAGCGCGGACCCCGCGCGCGTACGAAACGGCTGATGCTGGAGACGGCGACAAGGCTGATGCAGGCGGGTGTCACCCCGTCGGTCAGCGAAGTGGCGGAGGCGGCGCAAGTGTCCCGCGCCACCGCCTATCGCTATTTTCCGAGTCAGTCAGCGTTGGTGCAGGCGGTCGTCGACGAGGGGCTCGGGCCGATCCTCACCTGGAGATCCACCGCCGCCGATGCCGAGCGCCGCGTGGCCGAACTGTTCGACACGGCCATGCCGCGCATCGAGGCCTTCGAGGCCACATTCAAGGCAGCGTTGAAGTTGTCGCTTGATCAATGGGCGCGTCGCCAGGCGGGCACGCTGGGCGGCGAGCCGGCCTTCACGCGCGGCCATCGGGTCGAATTGCTGAAGGAGGCGCTGGCGCCACTCAAGGGCCGCTTGCCGCCGCGCGACTTCAACCGGCTGGCGCAGGCGCTGTCGCTGATCTTCGGTGTGGAGGTGCTGATCGTGCTCAAGGATATATGGGGGCTGGACAGCCGCCGGACGATGTCGGTCGCGCAATGGGCGGCGCGTGCGCTGGTGCGCGCGGCGATCGCGGAGTCGGCCGTCGATACGGCCCGGATCATGCAGGCAACGACACAGAAATAGCGCTTATCTGGTTCTACCAGATTTGCGTGTCGACTAGCGATAATAGTTCCAATGCAAAAGTCCGTACAAGGCCAAAGCGTATCAATGAGTAGGAAAATATAGAGAAAACAGGTGGATAAGTCTGGAATTCGCCGACTTTGTCCGACATCACTGCTCAAGAAAGGGCTTGACGGGCATTCACAATTGGTAATACCAGATTTGGAAAGAAAAGCGGATCGAAAGTGAGGGCTGCGATCCATTTCCGGACAGGGCGAGGAGGCTCCGAATTCGGAAAGCGCGACCACGGGAGGAACTACCAGGGCCGGCTCCGTCGCCGGCTCGCAAGACAGGGTAGAATGCGCACAAGGGAGGAAATCATTATGCGCAAGTTAGTGACCAGCATGCTTGCTGGTATCGGCTTAACGCTTGCCTGCGGAACGTCCGTCTACGCGCAGGAAAAGTCGCTCACCATCTTCTGGGCGGAGTGGGATCCGGCCAATTACCTGCAGGAACTCGGCAACGAGTACGAGAAGGAAACCGGCGTCAAGATCACGGTGGAAACCACGCCCTGGTCCGACTTCCAGACCAAGGCCTTCACCGAGTTCAACGCCCATGGCGACGCCTATGACCTTGTCGTCGGCGACTCTCAGTGGCTCGGGGCCGGCTCCACCGGCGGCCACTATGTCGACCTGACCGACTTCTTCAAGAAGCATGATCTCGGCAACGTCATGGCACCGGCGACGGTGAAATATTATGCCGAGTATCCCGGCAACAGCGGCAAATACTGGGCGATCCCGCTCGAGGGCGACGCCGTCGGCTGGTCCTATCGCAAGGACTGGTTCGAGGATCCCAAGGAAAAGGAAGCCTTCAAGGCCAAGTATGGCTACGACCTCGACGTGCCGAAGGATTTCAAGGCGCTGCGTGACATCGCGGAGTTCTTCCACCGGCCGGACCAGAAGAGATACGGCATCGCCATCTACACCGACAATTCCTATGACGCGATGGCGATGGGCTTCGAGAACGCGCTGTTCTCCTATGGCGGTGAATTGGGCGATTACACGACCTACAAGGTCGACGGCCATATCAACTCCGACAAGGCGGTTGCCGCGCTCGATGCCTACAAAGAACTCTACAAGTTCACACCTCCGGGCTGGGCTAAATCGTTCTTCGTCGAGGACAACCAGGCAATCACGGAAAACCTGGCCGCGATGAGCATGAACTTCTTCGCGTTCTTCCCCTCGCTGATCAACGAGGCCTCGAACCCGAATGCCAAGAACACCGGCTTCTTCGCTAACCCTCCCGGTCCAAATGGCGACCAGTTCGCCGCACTGGGCGGGCAAGGCATCTCCGTCATCTCGTATTCGAAGAAGCAGGACGAGGCGATGAAGTTCCTCGAATGGTTCATCAAGGACGAGACCCAGAAGAAGTGGGCGGCCCTCGGCGGCTACACCTGTAGCCAGGCAGTGCTCAAGTCGCCTGAGTTCCAGAACGCCACGCCCTACAACAAGGCCTTCTACGAGACCATGTTCAAGGTGAAGGACTTCTGGGCGGTGCCGGAATACGCCGAACTGCTGCAGCAGCTCAACCAGCGCATCTACCCCTACATGATCGGCGGCAGTGGCACCGCCAAGGAAACGCTGGACGCATTGGCTGGAGACTGGAACGCGACCTTCAAGAAATACGGCCGCGTGCAATAATCCTTCATGTCCCGCGGAGGGGGCGGTGTCGCCTCCTCCGTTTCTTTTTCTTGAACCGGGAGCAGGGTCTTGGCGACCACGATGATCACCACCCTCGACAGATCCTCGCGCGCCGCGGCACGCGGCCTGAGCGATATCTCCATCCGCAATCTCTTCATCATTCCGACGGTTCTGTTCCTGATCGTCTTCAACATTTTTCCGCTGATCTACTCGCTCGGCTATTCCTTCACCGATTTTCGCGCGTCGACCAATGCGCCGGCGAATTTCGTCGGGCTGCAGAACTATCGCGACCTGCTCAACGACCCCTATGTCTGGTCGAACTTCGCCATCACGGCGAAATACGTGATTGTCTCGGTCGTCGGACAGCTGCTTGTCGGCTTCGGCGTGGCGATGCTGCTCAACCGGGATATTCCGCTCAAGGGTCTTATCACCACGCTGCTGCTGCTGCCGATGATGCTGTCGATGGCGGTCGTGGGGCTGTTCTGGAAACTGCTTTACGACCCATCATGGGGTGTCATCAACTATGCGCTCGGGCTCGGCAATTTCGAGTGGCTGGCCGATCCCAAGATGGCGCTCTACGCCGTTGCGTTGACCGACATCTGGATGTGGTCGCCCTTCGTCATGCTGCTGTCGCTGGCCGGCCTGTCAGCGGTGCCGAAGCATCTCTATGAGGCCGCCGCGATCGACCGCGCCGGGCCGTTCTACACCTTCTTCCGCATCACCCTGCCGCTGGTCGCGCCGATCCTGATGATCGCGGTCATTTTCCGCACCATGGAAGCGTTCAAGACCTTCGACCTCGCCTACATCCTGACCAGCCAGCCGACGGCCGAGCTGATCTCGATCCGGCTCTACAAGATGGCGTTCCAGGAATGGCAGACCGGGCGCTCCTGCGCGATGGCCTACATCGTGCTGATCATGGTGCTGGCGATCACCAACATCTACGTCAAATATCTCAACAAGGTGAAGGAGCGCTGAGATGGCGGCCGTCCGCACTTCTTCCGAAATCACCTTCAACCGCGTCGCCATCGTCGCCGTGCTGCTGGTGACCATCATCTTCCTGGCGCCGATCTATTGGATCGCCTCGACGGCGTTCAAGCCGCGCAATCTTGCCACCACCATTCCGCCGACCGTCGTCTTCCAGCCGGAGATATCGCCCTTCGTGAAGCTGTTCACCAAGCGCTCCCAATTGCGCAGTCCGCCTTCGCCGGAAGAGTACGCGGCCGCCCCATGGTGGGAGCGCGTCGTGTTCGACGGCGGTGAAAAGATCGTGCGCGACGGCAAGGGCCAGGTGCAGTGGTCGGGCTATCCGAGCCGCTTCCTGAACTCGCTGATCATCGCCATCACTTCGACGGTGCTGGCTGTCGGCATGGGCACGTTCACCGCCTACGGCTTCTCTCGCTTCAAGGTGAAAGGAGAGGCGGACCTGCTCTTCTTCATCCTGTCGACACGCATGCTGCCACCGGTGGTGGTGGCGATCCCGATGTTCCTGATGTACCGCGCGGTCGGCCTCAACGATTCCCATATCGGCCTGATCATCCTCTACACTGCCTTCAACCTGTCCTTCTCGGTGTGGCTGATGAAGGGTTTCATGGACGAAATCCCGAAGGAGTATGAGGAGGCGGCACTCGTCGACGGCTACACACGCATGGAAGCCTTCTTCAAGATCGTGCTGCCGGAGGCCGCCACCGGCATCGCCGCCACAGCCGTGTTCTGCTTCATCACCGCGTGGAACGAATATGCCTTCGCGCTGATCATGACCAACCGCCGCGCCCAGACGGCGCCGCCGTTCATTCCCAGCCAGGTCGGCTCCGGCCTGCCGGACTGGACGGTGATTGCCGCCGGAACCTTCCTGTTCCTGCTGCCGGTCGCCATCTTCACCTTCATGCTTCGCAATCATCTGCTGCGCGGCATGTCCTTCGGAGCGATCCGCAAATGAGCTTTCGCGCCATCAATCAGAAATATCTGGAGCCCGGTAGCCAAGTGCTGATGGTGCTCGGCATCGTCGCACTCTGCCAGCCGTGGAACATGCTGCTGCACAGCTACGGCCTGACCATCATCCTGATCGGGCTGATCGGCTTCAACATCACCTCGAAGATAGCGCCCGAGGAAGAGGCCAGCACCGGCCATGGCGCGGATACGCGAAATCCGGGAGCACAGCATTGACCCAGATAGAGCTTCGCGGCGTCCAGAAATTCTTCGGTGCCGTCCAGGTCATCAAGGACCTCAACCTCAAGATCGCGGACAATGAGTTCATAGTGCTGCTTGGACAGTCCGGCTGCGGCAAGACGACGACGTTGCGCGCCATCGCCGGACTGGAAACCATCGGCGAGGGCGACATCCTCATCGACGGCAAGCCGGTCCAGCATTTGAAGGCGGCCGACCGCGATATCGCCATGGTGTTCCAGTCGTTTTCACTCTACCCGCATATGAGCGTCTACGAGAACATCGCCTTTCCCTTGCGCGCCACGCGCAAGAGCAAAACAGAGATCGACCAGGAAGTACGCTCGGTCGCCAAGACGCTGCAAATTTCAGACCTGTTGGCCAAGAAACCGTCGGCACTTTCAGGCGGCGACATGCAGCGGGTGGCGATCGGCCGGGCGCTGGTGCGGCGGCCGAAGGCGATGCTGATGGATGAGCCGATCGGCGCGCTCGACGCAAAGCTGCGCGAGGAGATGCGGGCCGAGATCAAGCGGCTGCACATCAAGCAGGGCTCGACCACCATCTACGTCACCCACGACCAGATCGAGGCGATGAGCCTCGCCGACCGCATCGTCATCATGCATGAGGGCGTGTTGCAGCAGGTGGGAACGCCCGACGAGGTCTATTCGCAGCCGGCCAATCTGTTCGTGGCCCAGTTCGTCGGCAGCCCGGTGATGAATGTCGCCGACGCGGCCGTGACCGAGAAAGCCTCGGCCGCATCGGTGACCCTAGGCGACGCGGCCAGCGGCTTCGAGTTTCCCAGCACGTTGCTGTCGAAGCTCAACGGTCATGCCGGCGACGCGTTGGCGCTCGGCATCCGGCCCGAAGGGGTGCTCATTCGCCGTGATGCGGCCGACGGCTTCATGGCGGTCGAGACGCAGATCGTCGAACCGCTCGGCTCCTTCGACATCGTCGACCTCAAGGTCGGCTCCAATATGCTGCGTGCCCGCACCAAGAGCGGCTTCATTTCAGGCCCCGGCGAAAAGGTCTTTGCCAGGATCGATCCGACGCAGGCGCATTTCTTCGACAAGGCAAGCGGCAAGTCGCTTGAGGTGAGGCTCTGATGGCCCATATCCAGCTCAAGAATATCTCCAAGACGTTCGGTAACCACACGGCCTTGACCGGGCTCGACCTCGACATCGCCGATGGCGAATTCTTCGTCCTGCTCGGCGAAACGGGCGCCGGCAAGACGACCACGCTGCGGCTGATCGCCGGGCTGGAGAAGCCGAGCGCGGGGCAGGTCTTCATCGATGGGGTCGACGTTGCCGACTGGGGCGCGGCCGAGCGCGACGTGGCGCTGGTGCTGCAGCAATATTCGCTCTACCCGCGCTACACGGTGCGCGAAAACCTCGAATTTCCGCTGAAGCCGAAGATCCGCAGGTTGCCTGACGCCGAGATCAAGGACCGCGTCGACCGCGCCGCCCGCACGCTACGGATCGAGCACCTGCTCGACCGCAAGACCGACCGGCTGTCCGGCGGCGAAATGCAGCGCGTCTCCATCGGCCGCGCCATCGTGCGCAAGCCGCGCGTGTTCCTAATGGACGAGCCGCTGTCGGCGCTCGACGCCAAATTGCGCGAGGCGCTGCGCACCGAGTTGAAGAACCTGCAGATACAGCTCGGCGCCACTTTCCTGTTCGTTACCCACGACCAGATCGAGGCGATGTCGATGGGTGACAAAGTCGGCGTGCTCAACCATGGCCGCATCATCCAGACCGGCACGCCTCACGAGATCTACAACAACCCGCGCGACACCTACGTGGCGAGCTTCGTCGGCTCGCCGCCGATGAACCTCATCGACGGCAGGCTGGTGAACGGCCGTGCGGTGATGGCGCCATTGAATTTTGAACTGCCGTTTGCAGGGGGAGCCAAGGCGAGTGGGGCGACCGAGGGTCGCCCGCTCGTCTTCGGCATCCGTCCGGAGGATGTGTATCTGGAAAGCGGCGCACCGGTCGAGGCGCGTGTCCACGACGTCGAGAACCATGGCGTGGAAAAGATCCTGACGCTGCGGGTCGGCGATACAACCCTGCGCGCCACGGTGCCGGCCAGGACCGATGTCGCGATCGAGCAACCGGTGCGCTTTGCCTGGAACCCCGACAAGGTGGTGCTGTTCGACAAGGGCAGTGGAGTCAGCTTGCGGCACACAGGGTGAGTCGCGCTGTCTCGGCTCAGCCGAGCGAAGGCTGTCGTGAGGGCTCTGTCTGAGGCGCGTCCCGAAAATCGACATCGGCCGTCAGGCGGGGGGCGCTTCAAGCCGAATTGCGGGAATGACGGCATGGGTTATAGTGCTGCTTTGGGGTTGAAATTATCAGGCCTTTTCTGAGATACCGGTCAGAATGACCTGGCATTCGCTGGGCTAGGAAGGTTTTGGGTATGGACCTCGATAAGATATTGCCGGTCGGACACGCGGAGAAGGTACCAGTCGGGTTGCTTGACTTTGACACCAATAACCCCCGCTTTACGCCGGACAAGGAACCCGCCTCATCAAGCGATGATGATATCGTCATTCAATTGGCAAAGAGCGCTGATCTCGCGGAGCTCGTGCAATCCATCTCGACAAGCGGCTACATAAATATCGAGCCGCTGATCGTAATAGAGAGGGCTGGACGGTTTGCGGTTTTGGAGGGCAATCGGCGATTGGCAGCAGTGAAAGTGCTGCGAAATGACGATCTGGCTGCTAGGGCCAAACTGACATTGCCGCCCATGGACAAAAGCAAGCGGGCTTCGCTTGACGATCTTCTATGCTATCGCGTTGCGACAGAGGCAGATGCCCGCGACTTGATTGGCTTCAAGCATATCAATGGCCCGCAAGGATGGGATGCGTTCGCGAAAGCACGCTTCGCCGCCCGCTGGTTGGACGACGAACACTCGCGACCTGGTGGAATGACACTGGCCGATATAGCTGGACGCATGGGCGACCAGCATATGACTATCCATCGGATGGTTACCGCTCTATTCGTTCTCGAGCAGGCCGAAAGAAATGAGGTGTATGAAGTCGAAGATCGAAAAAAGAAGTCGTTCAGCTTCTCCCACCTGTATACCGGCTTGGCCTACGACGAATTTACGACCTACCTGGGTATGGAACGACCTGACCGGTCTACGGATCCTCAAAGGAACCCAATTCCGACAAACAACTTCCCCCAGCTCCAGAAGCTCCTGATCTGGTTGTACGGATCGAAAGATCGCGACATCCAGCCAGTGGTAAAGAGCCAGAACCCTGATCTCAATCGCCTTCGGGAAGTGCTTGGATCCAAGGTTGCCACTAAAGTTCTTGAGGAGCGAGGCAGCCTCGAGGAGGCAGTCGTGGCGGGAACACCCTTGAGTATGCGATTTGAAGAACATCTGATTGCCGCGAATGCAGAACTTCAGCATTGACTAAGCGCGCTGGACGGGTTCGACCCTGTTGCCCAACCCGAGATGGTTCTTATCGCCGACTCAGCCGCAAAACGTGCTCGCCTTATCAAGACGCAGGTCGATTCCGAAGTGGCTCGCGCTGCGGCGGAAGCCGCAAAGTGACAGCCAAGGCGATCGATCCGCCCACCCTCGAATTGAATGCCGATCAGCTGGTTGACTGGTTGGAACTAGCTGCCTTGTTTGATCCGTATCGAACCGCTCGTGTCGACTCGCTACTCGCGTCTCTAAAGCAGCTGAGCGAAGAAGCCGAGGAAAACATCGGAGAAGCGAACCGAGGGGTAGAACAAATTATCAACGAGATAGAAAACGAAATCGACTTACGTCGACATCACCTCGGCGACACTTATCCTTTCAGGCTGGGTGACGGTGCGGAAGAGCTGCAGATTGTGGAAAATTGGGACGAACCACGGTATTCGTTCTACCTTGTTTGTCTGGTAACTTCGCATGTGACTGGATCCCCGATCCTGAAAATCCCGCCGTCTGGCGACCTCTTGACCCGTCTTCGTAATCAAATATTCCAGGTGCTCGCGACGCTGGCAATGGCAGGCCTTTCGGGCGGGCCAGCGATTAGCGTGGGGTGGCCGCGGAGAAGTGGAGAGCCGATCGTCCAGTTAATGGAGCGTGCAGCGGCGAATGGTGCGGGATTCGGTATTAGAACCCCCCCGGGCCAATATACTCCTCCAGAGGAGAAGGATGGTGGCATCGACGTGATGGCCTGGACGCCAGAGATGATGCCTCCGCCATCTAATCTGCTGTTCGGTCAAACTGCGAGCGGCAATAACTGGCCCGGGAAGCCGGTTTCCGAGCATGCAAGGGTGTTCGAGAATAACTACTTGCAGGACATTATGACAGGCAATCGCGGGCACGCTACCATCATACCCTTCAGGATATGGGACAAAAGGTTCTGGCAGGCGCAGAACTTAATGCACCGATCATTAATCGACCGCCTTCGCTTGCCACCGCATGCCTACAAAGGGCTCCAACAGGCGCTTCACGGGATGATGGTCGACGAAGCCGATCGGGTTGACAGTGTTGTTGAGTGGCTACGTGAGTATCGGGCCGCCGCCTTGGCGTAGCGAAGGCTGGATTAGGACCTCTCGTTCCTTGCGTTTGTTCTGAAGGCTGTATGTAACGCCAAGGTCCGAGATATCTTGTGATCCATAGAGCGATCTGATCAACGGGTGGTCATCGTAAGTTAAAATCCAATGCCGCAGTTTCGAGTTCTGCAGAATGTCGCTGAGCGCTATGTGCTTCGCGTCATTCATTGCATTGAGGTAGAGTCTTCCTCCGGCTTGTACATAAGGGGGGTCAATAAAAAACAGAGTTCTCGCGACAGGTACGCGAGCCAGGGACCGGTGTAGGAACGTCAAACCATCTTCGTTGGTGAGCGTGATATGGTCTTTGACCGAGCCGATCCACTGCACACGTCCTGCCAACGCTGGGGCATTGAAACGTGCGTCAATTTTCCAATTGCCGGTCTGATTATATCCACCAATCGGGCCAGCGCGAAAAATTATGCCCGATCGACTTGTCCGGTTGAGGAAGAACGCCGCAAATCCAAGCTCAAAGTCGTATTCTTTGAGATTGGATTTGTTGACAATTTCGCTCGCCCATTGCCAGGTTTCCATGTCGACAGAAACGGTGTTGATCCGCTCAACAAAGCGGTCCGACTCCTCAAGCATCGCTCTCCATGCCGAATAGACCCGCACATCAGCATCATTGAGGTGGAGATGGCTTGCGAAGCCAGCCTTTAGAAGTATGACGGCGGCGCCGGCGCCGCCACAAAAAGGCTCTGCATAGTGTTTATTCTGACCCTTGATCAGGCCTAGTTTTTTCGTCAGGTAATCGCTCAGAAATGCCTTCCCCCCCGGATACCGGAAGGGGGACACTGACCTAAGTTCTCCTGCCGTGAATTTCGGCGTGTGAGTCACCGCGCATCCTCACCGTTTTGAGGTTAATAGGTGGTGAGCGAGTCATTGTCGAGAGCCACGGCCGAGCGTTACCTCGTCCAATTTTGTATGGCAACGGTGCACGAAAGAGGCTGCCTCAGCCGGCCTGGCGGATGTCGGCCTGTTCCTCGGCGCGCAGGTGGCTGGGCGCCGAACCGATGACGCGCTTGAAGGCTCGGCTGAAGGCGGCGTCCGATTCATAGCCGAGACGGGCGGCAACGACCGATATCTTCATTCGGTCGCGAACCAGCCACTGTCGCGCCTGATGCATTCTGACCTGGGTGACATATTTTGCCGGCGTTTCGCCGACGATGGTGGCGAAGCGGTCGGCAAAGCCCGAGCGCGAGGCGCCCATCATCCGGGCCAGTGACTCGACCGTCCAGTCGTGGTCCGGCTCAAGATGAATGGCGGCCAGCACGCGCCCGATGTCGCGGTCCCTGACCGCCGCGATCCAGCCGGAGGAGTCGCCGCAGCCGCGTTCGACCCATGAGCGGATGACGGTGGCGGCAAGCACGTCGGCCAGCCGCGCCAGGATGCCGCCGGAGCCGACGCGCTCCATCGTCACTTCGCGCGCCATCGAATCCAGCAGGTGCGGAATGCCGGGTTCGTAGTCTTCGAGCTCATGCGTCCGCATCACATCCGGCATCATGCCGAGCAGGGGATGCAGGCCATCGAGGTTGAAGTACATGCTGGCGCAGAACAGCAGCGTGCCCGGCTGGCAATTCTTGTCGCACATCTCGGCGTTCGAAGTACAATAGACGTCCTTGCAGACCTCTTCGCGCCCATAGCTGTGAATTGGCCAGGCCTGGGCGCCGGGTTCGCTGGCCAACACATGAGCAGCGCCTCGCGGCAGCAACACCGCATCGCCGGCATTGAGCTGCACCCAGTCGCCGGATGGCTGCTTCAGCCAGCAGCCTCTGCGACCGATGAAATGAAACCGGGCCGCGGACTGGGCCGGGAACTGGATGCCCCAGGGCTCTTTCATTTCGCAGCGGCCATACTCGACGCCATCGAGACGCAAGCCGCGCAATATGTCGGTCAGCGCGTCGCCAGTGACCGGAATTTTGGACGAACGGTCAAACATAATGGTGTTTCTAGCATGGAAACTCCACGCCGTCACTCCCTATGTTGCACTGCAGCCAAATGCTGCGCCGCAAACAGATCGGAGACTGACCATGGCCGAACCCGCGACAGGCGCCATTGACGCCGCACTTCTCGACCCCGCCGAATCCGATGAACGAACCGAACCGGCGTGGGGTGCCGTGGTCTCGCTCGCCCTGGGCGTTTTCGGTCTGGTCACCGCCGAATTCCTGCCCGCCAGTCTGCTGACGCCGATGGCGCGCGATCTCGGCGTAAGCGAAGGCGTTGCCGGGCAAGCGGTGACGGCGACCGCGATCGTGGGCGCCATCGCCGCTCCCACCATGGCCATCATCACAAGGCGCATGGACCGCAGGCTGGTGATGTGGATGCTGACGGCGTTCCTTATCCTGTCCAACCTTCTCGCCACCTTTGCCTCGTCGCTGCCCATGCTCCTGCTGGCCCGCGTCGTGCTCGGCGTGGCCCTTGGCGGCTTCTGGGCCATGTCGGCCGCCATGGCGTTGCGGCTGGTGCCGATGCGGCTGATGCCGCGGGCGATGTCGATCATCCTGACCGGCGTGTCGCTTGCCACCGTCACCGCGGCTCCGGTCGGCGCCTATGTCGGCGACATCTGGGGATGGCGCACGGCATTCATGATCGCGACCATCGTCGGGGCGCTGGCACTGCTGGTGCAACTGGCGACCATTCCGAAACTGCCGCCGGTGGGCGTCGCGAGCTTCCGCACCTTGCTCGAAGTGCTGGAGCGGCCGTCGATCAGGGTTGCCCTGCTGGTCGTGCTGCTGGTCGCGTCCGGGCACTTTGCCGGTTTCACCTATGTCCGTCCCTTCCTCGAGAAGGTGCCGGTGCTCAACATCGAGACGATCTCGCTGGTGCTGCTGGCCTACGGCATAGGCGGTTTCTTCGGCAACATCGCCGGCGGCATCCTCGCCGAACGCAACCTCAAGGCCGCCGTCGCGCTCGCGCCTCTGCTGATTGCATTGGCGGCCGCCTCGATGCTGATCCTTGGCGCTTCGCCCATGATCGCCGCCACTGCCGTCGCGGCCTGGGGTTTTGCCTTCGGCGCGGTGCCGGTCGGGCTGCAGAGCTGGCTGGTACGGGCAGCACCCGACCAGGCAGAAAGCGCCGGCGGCCTGATGGTTGCGACCTTCCAGGTGGCGATTGCGATCGGCGCCGTCTTTGGCGGTCTGCTGGTCGACAATGCCGGCGTCGCCAGCGCCTTTGCCTATTGCGGCATCGCAACGCTGCTGGCTGCCATCGTGGTGTTCCTGCGCGGCCCGAGGCAGGCCGAATAGTCTCTCCCAACAGCCACCATTGGCAACGGCCCGAGAACCACTACGGTTTTCGGGCCGTTGCCGTTGTGATGGCGGCGACGAAGCGGTTGAGACTGTCCTCGACATAGACGGCCACTTCGATGGTCGGATCAAAGCTCCACCATAGCAACGAACCTTGCCAGTGCGACGCCATCAGCAGGCCGACGTCTGGTGGCGGGTCGTCGATTTCAGCGAAGCAGGCCGCAAGAGCAGCGCACAGGAATGCCTTCCAGGTAGCGCCGCGCGCCCTGAGCACAGGATCGCGCAGATCCTCGCGCAAGACGAGCAGGCCCTCGGCATAGGACTCGATGCCGCCATAGCCCTGCGACAGCGCCACCAGCAATTCGATGGCACCGGCCGGGGTTCTAGCAACGCCGGTGGCCAGCGTTCTGGTCTTGTCGTCGAGATCATCCCAGGCATGCAGCAAGGTGCGCTGCTTCAACCGCGCCTTGTTCTTGAAGCGCTGCACCAGGGTTGCGCCGGACAGGCCGCAGGCTTTTGCCAGACGCTCGAAGGTAAGCGCCTCCGGCCCGTGCTCGTGGATCAATCGCAAGGCTGCTTCCAGCACCTGTTCGTCGGACCGGGTTTTGGGACGGGTCATCTTGACATTCCAATATAACCGAATGATCATTTATATATGTTGCGAGCGGCGTTTGCCAGCTCGGATTTGATCGATGGTGCTGTTTTGGGAGAGTTCAATGACGTTGCAAGGGAAAGTTGCCCTGGTTGCCGGCGGCACACGGGGCGCCGGGCGCGGCATAGCGGTCGAACTCGGCGCCGCCGGCGCCACCGTCTATGTCACGGGGCGGAGCACGCGCGGCCAGCAATCCGAGTATGCCCGGCCAGAGACCATCGAGGAGACGGCTGAACTGGTCACCGTGAACGGCGGCACGGGCATCGCCGTGAAGGTCGATCATCTCATCGCCGATGAAGTACGCAGGTTGGTCGAGCGCATCCGTGACGAGCAGGGTCGCCTCGACATACTGGTCAACGATATCTGGGGCGGCGAAAAGCTGTTCGAATGGGACAAGCCGGTCTGGGAGCATAATCTGGAGAACGGCCTGCGCATGCTGCGCCTGGCCATCGACACGCATCTGATCACCGCGCACCATGCCTTGCCGTTGATGATCGAGCGGTCGGGCGGGCTGCTTGTCGAGATCACCGACGGCACCGCCGAATACAATGCCCGGCATTATCGCCTGTCGCCTTTCTACGACCTTGCCAAGGTGGCGGTGAACCGCTTGGCCTGGGCCCACGCCCAGGACCTGGCGAAACACGGCGCCACGTCGGTGTCGCTGACGCCGGGCTGGATGCGCTCGGAAATGATGCTGGAGATCTATGGCGTCGCCGAAGAAAACTGGCGCGACGCCACGGCGAAAGTGCCCCATTTCGTCATCTCTGAAACGCCGCGCTTCGTCGGCCGCGCCGTCACCGCTTTGGCCACGGATCCGGATCGCTCGCGCTGGAACGGCCAGTCGCTGTCCAGCGGCGGGCTGGCGCAGGTCTATGGGTTCACCGATTTGGACGGCTCGCGACCCGATGCCTGGCGCTATGTTCCGGAGGTTCAGGATGCCGGCAAACCAGCCGATGCAACAGGCTACCGGTAGAGCAGAACTGCTTCAGGCCGAGCGCCCATCGAAGTCGAAGATCGACAAGGTGGACGGGTCGAGACCGGTCAAGCAGTTGATGTTGACGTAGGCGCTGCGTTCGCCGCTTTCGCTGATGTCTTCGGCAAAGGGATGGATGCCGCAGGTTCGGCAGAAGCGGTGTGCTATTTTCGCGTCGCCGAATGTGTAGCGGCCAAGGTCATCGCCCCAGGCGACGAGTGTGAGCTTGTCATGCGGCACGGCCCACAGCAGCGCACCCTTGCGGGCGCAGATCGAGCAATTGCAGCGAACGACGCCCTCGAGCTCGCCCTCGATTTCGAACGCAACCTTGCCGCAATGGCAGCTGCCCTTGTACAGCATCAGTATCTTCCTGTCGCTGGCCGGTGCAAAGGCACGCTGGCCGGGTTATTCCTTCGGCAGGCCTGGCGGCTGCTTGCCCGAAGGACGTTCTATCCTGGCGGAGTCCGACATCGACATGCAATCAATCCGCGACCGTCTCGAAAACATCCTGTCACGTCTTGCCAGTCGTGCAGCCGACGAGAAGGTCTACACGAAGCTTTATGCCGAAGCCGCACGGGCCGCGGCTGACGCCAGCGATGCCCGCAAACGAGCCGGCGTGACTCTTGGGCCGCTCGACGGCACCATTGTCTCGATCAAGGATCTGTTCGATGTCGCCGGCGAAGCGACCACGGCGGGCTCGCTGATGCGCAAGACCGCCGCGCCGGCTCAGCGCGATGCGGCCATCGTCGGCCGGCTTCGGCAAGCCGGTGCGGTCATCATCGGCAAGACCAACATGACCGAATTCGCCTTCACCGCGATCGGCGACAACATGCATTACGGAACGCCCGGCAATCCCGTCGACCCAGGGCGCATTCCAGGCGGTTCGTCCTCGGGCGCCGGCGTGTCTGTCGGCGAGGGGACGAGCGACATCTCGATCGGGTCCGACACCGGTGGTTCGATCCGCATCCCGGCGGCGCTCAATGGTGTCGTCGGCTTCAAGCCGACAGCACGGCGCGTGCCGCTGACCGGCGCCTTTCCGCTTTCGGGCACGTTGGACTCTATCGGGCCGCTCGCCCGAACCGTCTCGCAATGCGCAGCCGCCGACGCGGTGATGGCCGGCGAGGCGCCGAACGAATTGGCCGCCATTCCACTCGCCGGGCTTCGCATTGGCATTCCGCGCGGCGTTCTTTTCGGCGACATAGAAGGCGGGGTTGCCGCGGCCTTCGAGCATTGTCTTGGCAGGATCGAACAGGCCGGCGCGCACATTGCGGATCTGTCGATCGACGACATGATCGCGGAGTTTCGTGCGGCCACCAAGCGCGGTTCGATCGCCGCCATGGAAGGCGCCGAGGTGCATGCCGACTGGCTGGCGGCAGGCGCGCCGGCGCCGGTCGACCCGCATGTGAGTGGACCCTTGTCGCGGGCGGCGCTGCTGCCGGCGCCCGTCTATATCAGGGCGCTGCGCCGGCGCGCCGCACTGGTCGCTGCCATGGACGAGCGGCTGGCGTCGGTCGATCTCCTGGCTCTGCCGGCCACACCGGTGACCGCCCCGACCATCGCCTCCATGGCCGAGGACGCCGAGCTGCGCGACCGCACCGAAGGACTGCTGCTGCGCAACACGCAGGTCGCCAACCAGTTCGACCTCTGCGCGATCTCGCTGCCAATGCCGGGCACGGCGCTGCCGGCTGGCCTGATGCTGGTCGCGCGCAACGGCCACGACCATCGTCTGCTGCGGATAGCGGCTGAAGTGGAGAGGCTGCTGTGACGAGCAGCGTGCCCACGGCAATCAGTGCGCCGCGCAGCGCCTGCGCTCGGCTTTGCCAGAGGCGCGTTCGATACGCGTAACGACCAGCATGGGCGGCTCGTTCGGCTCACCGCGATGCTGGATCGATCCTCTGACGACGAGCTGTCCCGCGTGGAGCTTGTCGGAAGTGTCGGGTGCGGCCCTGTCTTGCAGCGCCAATTCGGTGGTGTTGAGCGCCACGCCTTTGATGACCTTGCCGGTGGCCAGATCCAGCGCGTTACCCGAGGGACAAGGGTCTCTGAAGCAGACGATTCCATTGCTGCAGTAGACATAGTCGCTGCCCTCTGCCGCAGCGAGTGCAGGCAAGGCCGCGGTCGAACACGCGGCGAGAACCAAGGATGCCAAGCGACGATACAACATGACTTTCAGCGTCACCAACAATTGAAGCGAAACCGCGGTGTATTTCACGTGTCGGCCGGAAACCGCCGCCGGTAATGATCGACCACTTCGGGATTGCGCAGATTGACAGGCAGCTTGCCGGCCAGCACCAGCAGGGTCTCGCCGGCCGCGCCGACGCCCATGCGCATCATCGATTCCTCGGTAATCCCTGCCATATGCGGGGTGATGATGACATTGTCGAAGCCGAAATAGGGATGATTTGCCGGTAGCGGCTGTGTCGAGAAAACGTCGAGCGCGGCGCCGCCAATGCGGCGCTGCCGCAAGGCCTCGATCAGCGCGTCGTCGTCGACGACCGGCCCACGCGACACGTTGATCAGCAGTGCGTTGGGTTTCATGCGGGCGATGCGCTCGCGGCTGATCAGGCCGCGCGTCTCCGGCGTCAGCGGGCAGCAGAGCACGATGATGTCGCTCTGCTCGACCAGCGCGTCGATCGACAGGAAGCCGACTTTTTCCGGCGCCGGCTGCATGCTGCGCGTCGTTGCCACAACCTTGAGGTCGAAGCCGTGCGCGGCGATATGCCCGACGGCTTGCCCGACTGCGCCGAGGCCGACGATGCCGATGGTCTTGCCGGCGAGTTCGATGTTGGAGTTGGCATGCTCGCGGCCGGCAAGCCAGCCCTTGGCGCGCAGGTCGCGGTCGACCCTGCGGAATTGCCGCAGCAGCGCAAGCGCGGTGAACATGACATGTTCGGCGACCGAGCGGGCATTGACCGCCGGCACGTTAGCCACCAGCACGCCGGCTGCCGCGGCTGCTTCCATCGGGATCATGTCGAGCCCCGCGCCATGGCGAATTGCGGCCCTCAGCTTCCAGGCGCCCTCGAACAGCGCCGGCGGCAGCGGCGCCCGCACGATGACGATGTCGGCATCCTTGGCCTCCCTGGCCAATGTGCCGGCGTCCAGCGCCGAAGCGATCACCAGCTGACCGGCGCCGGCGAGCTTGGCCGAGGCGCGCGGGTGCAGCGGATGGGTCGACAGGATCTTTGGCACGGTCTGGGTCACGGTCAGGCCTTTTCGAGCGCCGCGCCTGCGGGCGAAGCCGCCATGCCGCCCTCGATCAGGCCCTTCCAGTAGCTTTCGGCGCCTTGCAGATGGGCGCTCATCAGCGCCTGGGCGAGATTGCCGTCGCGGCGCAGCAGCGCCTCGTAGATCTGCACGTGCTCGGCATGCGAGCGCACGCTGCGTTCGGGATCGTTGAAGTAGATCGGCAGGCGCTGCTCGCCCATCAGATAGTAGACGCTGCAGATGTTGTGGAAGACGCTGTTCTTGGTGGCGCGCACGATTTCGAGGTGGAATTCGCGGTCCTCCTTGGCCAAGCCTTCGCCAGCGGCGATGCGCTCCTCGGAGGCCTTCAGGATTTCGCGCAGCCGTTCGAAATTTTCCTCGGTGGCGCGCGAGCAGGCAAGCTCCGCGGCCTTGATCTCATGGATCTTGCGCAACTCGACCGTTTCATAAATCTGCATGGGATCGAGCGGCAGGCCGGCGCGTGCGAACAGCGCCAGCGCCTCCACGCTCGCCTGTTTGGTGTCGATGTAGATGCCTGATTTGGCGCGGCGCTCGACGATGCGCATGGCTTCGAGGATGGCAAGCGCTTCGCGGATCTGCCCGCGGCTGACGCCAAAATGCTCAGCCAACTCGCGTTCGGAAGGCGTGCGGCCGCTCTCCTTGTCCGAGTGGGAGAACAGATAGGCGGCGAGTTCCGCGAGAAGGTTGTTTTCTTTCATCGTCAATTGCGTTGCGCGTGCGCCTCCAGGAATCGCTCCGAAATGGTGAATCCCAATCCGGCCTTTTCCGGGATCGCTATCATACCGTCCTTCGCTTCGACAGTCTCATCGACCAGATCGTGGATCATCGGGTTGGCGCCGAGCGAATATTCGACCGTGAAACTCGAAGGCGATGCGGCACAGACATGCAGCCCGGCGAAGAAGCAGGGCGCGCCGGCCCATAGATGCGGCGCAAAGCGCAAATTGAAGGCGCTGGCGATGGTGCCGATCTTCATTGCCTCGCTGATGCCGCCGCAAAAGGCCGGATCCGGCTGGAAGATGTCGGCGGCCTTGAGCACGGCGAGGTCGCGAAAGGCATAGCGCGTCGCCTCGCTTTCGCCGGTGGCGATCGGAACGGCGCCGGCGGCGCGCACTTCGGCCATGCCCGGCTTGTCGTCGGCGATCACGGGCTCCTCGAACCAGGCGAGATCGAGATCGCCGACGAGGTGGATGAAGCGCTTGGCTTCCGCCACGGTATAGGTTCCGTGGGCATCGACCATCAGATCGACATCGGGGCCGAGCGCCTGGCGTGCCGCGCGCACGCGAGCCGCGGAAATATGCGCGGCGCCATCCATGGCGCCCACCCGCATCTTCAGCGCCTTGAAGCCGCCCCTGGCGATATAAGATTTCAATTGCTCGCCGATGGCATCGGCCGACGCCCAGCCACCGGAGGCATAGGCCTGCATGCGATCGACCTTACGGCCACCGAGAAGCCGCCAGACCGGCTGGCCTAGCGACTTGCCCAGGATGTCCCAGAGCGCGATGTCGACGGCGCTGATGGCGGCGACGCTCATGCCGCGCCGCGCCAGCTGCGGCATGGCGTGGCCTGCATGGGCGGCACTCTGGTGGCGCACGCCGTTGTAGAGCATTTCCCAGATGACGCCGATATCGGCCGGATCGCGGCCGATCAATTGCGGCCCGACTTCTTGGTTCAGCATATGGACGAGGGCGCCATAGCTGCCGGCACTGCCGGCCGCATTCTTGCCTTCGCCCCAGCCGACCAGCCCGTCATCGGTTTCGATGCGCAGGATGGCCGCGTCGAAGGTCGTCACCTGGCCGAAGTCGCTGCGATGCTGCTTCGCGGCTTCGATCGGGACGCGGACCCACCAGGCCTGGACTGTCTTGATGCGCATATTTTTCCCCAGCCCCGCCGCCGGCCAGGGCGGAAGGGCAAATTCCCAGAGGCGGTCGACTACTTGATCAGCGGCAACAGCGTTTCGGCGGTGATGCGCATCTGGTCGGTGTAGAATTTCTCGGTGAGTACGCTGGAGCCGTGATCCTGGATGAACTTCAGCTGCTCGGGCGAGATATCGACCGGGTGGCGCTCAACCATGTCGGGATAGGGTGCCGCCGGCGTGCGGTCGACCGGGGCGACGAACTCGTTGGTCAGCGCGCCATCATAGCCGACTTCCTTCAAGGTCGCGACGATCCTGGGCCAGTCGATCTGGCCGAGGCCGGCGGCGAAGCGGTTGTTGTCGGCGACATGGAAGTCGAACAGGCGCTTTCCGACCTGCCGGATGGCGTCATGGACGTTAAATTCCTCCATGTGGAGGTGGTAGGCGTCGAGGCAGACGCCGCATTCGGGGCTCACCGCATCTGCCAGCGCCAGTGCCTGTGCGCCGCGGTTGAACAGATAGGTCTCGAAGCGGTTCAGCGGTTCGACGGCAATCTTGACGCCGACCTTCTTGGCGTGGGTGAAGCATTCGCGGGTCGCGTCGACGACCCACTTCCACTCCTCTTCCTCGGTGCCGTCCGGCACCACCTTGCCGACGGTTGCCGGAACCAGCGTGATGATCTCGCCGTCGAGTTCGCTGACCATCGTCAGCACGTCCTTGACGTATTGCACGGAGCGCTCGCGCTGGCCCTGGTTCCTGGCGGCGAGGTTGCGTTCGCCCAACATCAGGGTCACCGCGCCCCAGCAGCGGATGCCATGCTCCTTCAGCAGCGCCCGCGTCTCCTTGGTCTTGTACTGCGCGGGCTCGCCGGAAATCTCGATCGACTCATAGCCGAATTTCTTGATGCGCTTGAGCGTCGTCTCAAGGGGTTCCGCGCGCATCCAGTTGTGCGTCGAAAGATGCATGGTCTGTCCTTCCCAGATTCGTCCGTATGGTTTGCCTGCGACATGCATCGCCGGAAGACGACGCAAGGGTTTCCTCCCCAAGGCATCCCCAGCCTTTTCCCGCAAACTGGTTCGACCAATTGGGCCTGAAGCGAGGTCTACAGCAAATTCCCTGGAACGGCAAGAAGCGTGGAGACGCTACTTCCTGTGTGAATTATAACATTGATTGTATTGCGTTATGTGCCGATATTTTGGATATGCGGAGGGCTTTGCCGTGACATTGTCGGGCTTGACCAAAATCCCCCATTTGGTAATACCAGAATGGCCGTGCCTGTAAGGCGCCTGGTTCGAAAAGACCAAAATGGCTGGCCCTGCTTCCAATCGGCGCTATGCTTGGTCGCGACAAAATGAGGAGGATGCCGATGCCGACGACAATGAAGGGCCCTGGACTGTTTCTGGCGCAGTTCGCGGGCGACGCCGCGCCGTTCAATTCGCTGGCGTCGATCACCAAATGGGCCGCCGGTCTCGGCTACAAGGGCGTGCAGATCCCGACCTGGGACGCGCGCCTGTTCGACCTCAAGAAGGCGGCGTCTTCCAAGGCCTATTGCGATGAGGTGAAGGGCATCTGCACTGACGCCGGGGTCGAGATCACCGAACTGTCAACGCATCTGCAGGGGCAATTGGTAGCGGTGCATCCGGCCTATGACGCGCAGATGGATGGTTTCGCGCCGCCATCGGTGCACAACAACCCGAAGGCGCGGCAGGAATGGGCCGTCGAACAGATGAAGTTCGGTGCCAAGGCATCGCGCAATCTCGGGCTGAATGCCTCGGTGTCGTTCACCGGCTCGTTGGCTTTCCCCTACCTTTATCCTTTTCCGCAGCGGCCCGCCGGTCTGATCGAGGAAGCCTTCGGCGAACTCGGCAAGCGCTGGAAGCCGATCCTCGACGCCTATGAGGACAATGGTGTCGATGTCGGCTACGAAATCCATCCTTCGGAGGACGTGTTCGACGGGGCCACCTTCGAAATGTTCCTCGACGCCGTCGGCGGCCACAAGCGCTGCAACATCAATTACGACCCTTCGCACTTCCTGCTGCAGCAGCTCGACTATCTCGAATTCATCGACATCTATCACGAGCGGATCAAGGCGTTCCACGTCAAGGACGCCGAGTTCAATCCGACCGGCCGGCAGGGCGTGTACTCCGGTTACCAGAGCTGGACGAACCGTGCCGGCCGTTTCCGTTCGCTCGGTGATGGGCAAGTGGATTTCGGTGGCATCTTCTCCAAGCTGACGCAGTACAATTACGATTCTTGGGCGGTGCTGGAATGGGAATGCTGCCTGAAGCATCCTGAGGACGGGGCGGCCGAAGGGGCCCCCTTCATCCAGCACCACATCATCCGGGTGACCGAGAAGGCATTCGACGATTTCGCCGCGGGCACCACGGACAAGAAGCTGCTGCGCGCCATGATGGGAATTTGACACGGCTTTCGCTCCCTTTGGGGAGGGTATTTCATACGAGGGAGAAAAATATGGTTGGCGCATCGAAGTCGGAAACGGGAGGCGGCCCGATCCGCTACGGCATGGTCGGCGGCGGGCAAGGCGCCTTCATCGGCGCGGTGCACCGGATCGCGGCGCGACTGGACAATGATTTCGTGCTCGTCGCGGGCGCCCTGTCGTCCGATCCGGCACGCGCCAAGGCCTCGGCCGCCGAACTCGGGCTCGATCCCTCGCGCAGCTATGCGTCCTACGCGGAAATGGCCAAGGCCGAGGCGAAGCGCCCGGATGGCATCGAGGCGGTGGCCATCGTCACTCCCAACAACGTCCATGTGCCGGCGGCCAGGGCTTTCCTCGAAGCAGGCATTCACGTGATCTGCGACAAGCCGCTGGCAACCACGTTGGCAGAGGCGAAAAAGCTTGCGGCGATAGTCGAAAAGACCGGCAAGGTGTTCGTGCTCACCCACAATTACACCGCCTATCCGATGGTGCGGCAGGCGCGCGAAATGGTGGCCAAGGGCGTGCTTGGCGACATCCGCATCGTGCAGTCGGAATATCCGCAGGACTGGCTGACCGAGGACCTGGCCGCCACCGGCCAGAAGCAGGCGTCGTGGCGCGGCGACCCCAAGCAGGCGGGGGCCGGCGGCGCGCTCGGCGACATCGGCACCCATGCCTATAACCTCGCCCGCTTCGTCTCCGGGCTCGAGCTCGACTCGCTGTCGGCCGATCTCGATGCCTTCGTGCCGGGGAGGCTGCTCGACGACAACGTCAACGTCATGCTGCGTTTCAAACCGGCGGGAAAAACGCATCCGGCCAAGGGCATGATCTGGGCGAGCCAGGTGGCGCCCGGTCATGAGAACGGCTTGAAGCTGCGCATCTACGGTTCGAAGGGCGGGCTGGAGTGGGTGCAGGCCGATCCCAACTATCTCTGGTACACGCCGTTCGGCCAGCCGAAACAGTTGATCACCCGCAACGGCGCCGGCGCGTTGCCGGTGGCAGGCCGCGTCAGCCGCGTTCCGTCAGGCCACCCCGAGGGCTATCTCGAAGGCTTCGCCAATATCTACCAGGAGGCCGCACGCGCCATCCGCGCGGCGCGGCGCAAGGGCGGCAAGCCGGCAAAGGATGTCGTCTTCCCGACCATTCAGGACGGCGTCGAAGGCATGGCTTTCATCGAAGCCTGTGTGAAGTCGTCGAAGAAGAATGGGGCGTGGACGAAGCTGTAAGGGGGGCCTGGCAAGCGCGGAATTCCCCCTCACCCGGATTGCCAACCGAATTGCGAAGGGCAATTCGGGGCAATCCGACCTCTCCCCGAGGGGAGAGGAGGTCGCTGGTGCCGGCGTCAGTCTCTTCTCCCCTCGGGGAGAAGGTGGCCGCGTAGCGGCCGGATGAGGGGCTTGGCGCGAAGTTGGCGGGAACAACCAGCCGGCCTTGAAAATGGGGAGGGCGTCGATGAAAATCGGCATGTGCATGTTCTTGTGGACGACGGCGGTGTCGAAGAAGCACGAGCCATTGCTTCGCGACATCAAGGCAACCGGCTTCGACGGTGTCGAGATACCGATCTTCGCCGGGACGCCGGACGACTACCGGAAACTGGGCGAATTGCTCGACCGCATCGGGTTGGAGCGGACGGCGGTTTCAGCGATGGGCGATCCCTCGATGAACCTGATCTCGGCCGATGCTGCAACGCGCAAGGCTGGTGTCCATTACATGAAATGGGCCATCGATTGCGCCGATGCGCTTGGCGCCCGCACGCTGAGCGGACCGCTGCATTCGACGCTGGGCGCCTTTTCCGGAGCCGGGCCGACAGCCGCCGAGAAAAAACGCTCCGTCGCCTCGCAGCGCGCCATTGGTGACCATGCCGGCAAGCGCAACGTCACCATCGGGCTCGAGGCGCTGAACCGCTTCGAATGCTATCTTCTCAACACCATGGCCGACCTGTCGGAGCATGTCGACGTCATCGACCGGCCGCACATCAAGGCGATGTACGACACGTTCCACGCCAATATCGAGGAGGCCGACCCGATCGGCGCTTATACGAAGCACCGCAGGAATGTCGTGCATATCCACATATCGGAGAACGATCGCGGCGTGCCGGGGCGCGGCAACATTCCCTGGAAAGAGACTTTCGCGGCGATCCGCAAGAGCGGCTATGACGACTGGCTGACCATCGAGGCGTTCGGGCGCTCGCTGAAGGATCTGGCGGCGGCGACGAAAGTGTGGCGCGATTTTTCCGAGACGCCGGAAGCGGTCTATCGCGAGGGATACAAGCATATCAGGGACGGGTGGAAGAAGGCGGCTTAGGCTTAGGGCACGTCGATATTCGGGTGAGGCCGGTCTGCAAATGCAGGGTTCCTGCGCTTCCGGTGCTCACGTACCCAAAAAGTACGCTCCGCTCCGGTTCTCGTAACCCTGCATTTTCGACTCGGCCTGACCCGAATCTCAACATGCCCTGAGGCGAGATCGTTATCCTTGCTGGGCCTGGATCCTATTGTAGTCGTGGATCGTCCGGCTCAACCTGCGGCGCAGGAAGTTGGATATGTTGTCGAAGATGAAGACGACGAGCAGGATCAGCAGAACCATGTAGAAGACGTTGGCCCAGTTGGAGTTGGTGCGCATCGCTTCCCACAGTTTCAGGCCAATGCCGCCGGCGCCGACCGCGCCGATGATGGTGGCGCCCCTGGTGTTGGATTCCCACTGGTAGAGGGTCTGACTGATGAAGATCGGGATCACTTCGGGCATAACGCCGTAGCGCTGCACCAAAAGGCCGTTGGCGCCGGTCGAAAGCACCCCTTCACGTGGCTTGTCGTCGATGTTCTCCAGACCTTCCGAATAGACTTTGCCGAGCGTGCCGATCTCGGTGAAGAAGATCGCGGCACTCCCGGCCAGCGGGCCGGGGCCGAAGGCGCGGGTGAAGAACAGCGCCCAGATCAGCATGTCGACCGAGCGCATGAAGTCGAAGAAGCGCTTGAGCCCCTGGCTGAGCACGCCGCTTGGCGTAATGTTGCGCGCCGCGAAGAAGGCAAGCGGGAAGGCGACGATGCCGCCGAGGAGCGTGCCGAGAAAAGCCATGACGATGGTCTGCAGGAGCTTCGTCCAGACGTCGCCGTGCTGCCATTGGGCGTTGTTCCAGATGCTGTCGCCGGCCAGCGCGAGGTTCGAGGTGCCAGGTTTCAGCTCAGGCCCCGATATGATCAGCGAGATCACTTCCGACGCTGATTTGCCGAAGAAGGGCGAGCGTGTGTCGAAGACGAAGTTCGCCCAGCCGAGGAAGCGCTTGCGCACCTTGACCCGGTCGACGGTGACGCGCACGTCGCCGACAAAGCCCATCCTGGCGATCACCTCGTCATCGTGAACCGTCATCCAGTCGGGCACCGGGCCCGAGACCACCGGCTTGCCGCCGGTCAGCGCCACCGGCACTGTCTGTCCATTGGCGACAATCGTCGCATAGGTCTTGTCGAAGGTGACGGATTTGGCCTGGCCGTCGATCCGCACGGTGAAGGACCCGTCGGCATTCTTGATTACCCAATCCGGATTGGGATTGTCGCCCAGTGCGGAGAAACGCGGATATTTGGGCATGATCTCCGGCTGGTCGAGACGGAATTCCGGCTGCAGATCGTAGCTGATCCACTGCGTCAGGAAGAGTGGCAGTCGCTCCCAATGCGATTCACGCAATACCTGCGGCAGGCTGAAGAACCACAAGGCATAGACCAGATAGAGGAGAGTGCCAACGAACAGGAGCAGCGGACCGAAGCGCTTGTATGCGGGGCGCCAGAAAACCTGCGGGTGGCGCGCCTCGATCGACAGCATCTCCTCGGCGGTCATGGTTGCCATGATCTATGCCCCCATCATAAAGGCTTGTTCGCCGACCAGCTTGCGGCGAAGCCAGGCGGAAAACTGATCGATGATGAAGATGGTCGTGAACAGCAGCAACACCAGCGCCAGCGTCTTGGCGCCGAAGCCGCGCGAGATGGACAGCTTCAGCTCTTCGCCGATGCCGCCGCCGCCGACGGCGCCGATGATGGTCGAGGCCCGCACGTTGATCTCGACCCGCAGCAGCGTATAGGACACGAAATTGGGCAACACCTGCGGAAGGTCGGCGAAGCGCACCCGCTCGAACCAGTTGGCGCCGACCGCCGTCAGGCCTTCCTCGGCGCGCATGTCGATGTTCTCGTTGATCTCGTAGAACAGCTTGCCGAGTGCGCCGATCGAATGCAGGCCGATGGCGATTATGGCGGCGATCGGACCGGTCGAGACGATTGCCGCGAAGAGGCCGGCGATGACGATTTCCGGAAAGGCACGCAGCAATTCCATGAAACGCTTGACCACCAGCCTCAGTGCCGGATGGGGCGTCAGGTTGCGTGCCGCGAAGAAGGAAAAAGGCACCGCGAAGATGAAGCCGATGAAGGTCGAAACCAGCGCCACGTTCACCGTGGTCAGCATCAGTTCGAAATATTCGGGGACGTAGAAACCGCCCCAGACATAGACGCGGCCGAGCGGGAAGTTGAATTCCTGGGTGCCGGTATCACGCGGCGAGGCGATGTCGAACAGCGCTCGCCAGACGTCGTTCCAGTCTTTCGGGACCAGCCAGCTCAGGAAATCCAGTATGTGCGGCAGCCGGTCGAAGAAATGCCCGGCATTGGCTTCGTCGGCGAACCACATGCTGGAAAGCATCGCGGCAAGCAGGAGGCCGACGCCGAGCACGGTATAGAACCGGCGCAGCGACGTCTGGCGTCGCCAGGCATCGGCCGTCTGGTGAATGCCGTCGGAGGGGGCTGTCACGGAAAGGGTCATGATCGGAGATGCAAAAAGGGCGGTGTTTTGAACACCGCCCCTTCCGATTTCACCGTTAGCCGCCGATGGCTGCCTTACGGGCTTCGACGATGACGTTGTAGAAGTCGGGCTTCACCGGAACGTAGCCGGTAAAATCGCCGCCTTCGACGCCTTCGAAGCAAGCCTTGTCCTTCTTGGGCAGATCAGTGAAGAAGGCGGTCAGCTTGGCGGTCATGTCGTCGCCGAGCGCGGTGCGCACGACCAGCGGGCCGTTCGGGATCAGGCCCGAGCGCCAGACTTCGACGAAGTCGTTGGGGTCGACGGCGCCCTTGGCGACTTCCTTGTGGAAAGTGCCGGAGGTGTAGCCGTTCTTGAAGTCGCCGATGCCCGAGGAATCGTCAACCGCGACGTCGACCTTGCCATCACGCACGGCCAGAACGTTGTTTTCGTGGCCGCCATTGAACTGGGTCGAAGCGAAGAAGGTCTCGTTCGAAGCGCCGGTGTCCTTCGGAATCTGGGTCAGCGGGATCAAATAGCCGGAAGTCGAATCCGGATCGGCATAGCCAAGCTTCTTGTCCTTGGCCGACTTGATGTCGGTGATCCCCGAGGTCTTCAGCGCCAGGCCGATCGAATAATAGCCGGTGGCGCCGTCGGTCTGTTTGGTGGTGAGGATCGGGGTGACGGCTTTCGGGTCCTTCAGGACAACGCTGGCATAGCCGGAGGCGCCGAGTTCGGCGAAGTCGAGCGTGCCGCCGAGCAGGCCCTGGATGACGCCGTCATAGTCGGCGGCGGGAAACAGCGAAACCTTCTCGAAGCCGAACTCGGTCTTCAGGTGGTCGGCCAGGCACTGGTAGTTGCGCAGCCGGTCGGTTTCGTTTTCGCCGCCGAGAATGCCGACGCGAAATTCCTTCATGTCGGCGGCGTGGGCAATGCTGGTGGCCATGGCGAGCACCGAAACGGCGCCGAAAACCATCTTCCTGAACATTGATGTCTCTCCTGTAAGTTCCGGCCCCGCGCCGGCAGCGTTCTTGATCTTGACAAGTGCCCTTGACGCGGGCGGACGATCCAGGCGCTCGCTACTGGCCCGTAACGGGCTCAGTATCCCGGGAATGCGGGTTCGAGCGGTCCGGCGGATGCGGCGATTTTCTGCTTGAAGGCAGCGCTGGTGGAGGTGATGGTCTCCGATATCTCGCCGCCATTGCTGTCGGCGCCGTAGACAAGACGCACAGCTTCGCGGTTGAGCTCTTCGGGCGGCCCGTCGAAGACGACCTTGCCGGCGGCCATGCCGATGATGCGGTTGCAATAGGTGCGGGCGGTATCGAGCGTATGAAGATTGGTGACGACGGTTATGCCTTCGCGCAGATTGATGTCCTGCAACGAATCCATCACCACCTTGGCATTGAGCGGGTCGAGCGAGGCGATCGGCTCGTCGGCCAGGATCACCCTGGGCTGCTGCATCATGGCGCGGGCGATGGCGACCCGCTGCTGCTGTCCGCCCGACAGGGTGCCGGCGGGCTGAAGTGCGGTGCGGGCGATGTCGAGCCGCTCGAGCGCGGCGACCGCTTCCGCGCACTCGGCGCGCGAAAACATGCCGAGAAGGTTGGACAGGGTCGAACGGTGGTTCAATTTGCCGAGCAGTACGTTGGTCAGCACGTCGAGGCGCGGCACCAGGTTGAATTGCTGGAAGATCATGGCGCAGTCGCGCTGCCAGCGGCGCAGCGGCGACCCGCGCAACCGGGAAACCTCGGCGCCGTCAAAAAAAATCGACCCCTGGCTGGGGTCGACAAGACGGTTGATCATGCGAAGCAGAGTTGATTTGCCCGCGCCCGAACGACCAATGACACCAACCATCTGCCCCTGCGGGATCGAGATGTTGACGTCGCTGACGGCGGTGTTCTTGCCAAATCGTCGGCTGACACCGCGGATTTCGAGCGTGGCAGAGCTTGCTGACATGGGCTGGTTCCAGTCCGGTCCATATTGATCGTCAGGCACTCGCCTAACGCAGCCACATGAACCTGCCATGTCGCCAGCATGTCAGTTTTGTTACGCTCCACAGATACGACGGCCGCGTCCTGCTGGCGATCAGCCGAGCACCAGCAATTCCTCGAAATGCTTCATGTCGCGGAATGCGCAGAAGGCGGGCGGCTTGATCTCGATCACCGGGGCCTCCCGGCCGAAAAGCGCCAGGCTCTCATCGAACAGCGCCTGCCAGGCAGCAGCCCTGTCGTCGGCGAGACGCTGGATCTGATAGGCGAAGGTGATGTGGAAGACGTAGGCGTCATGGTCGGGGTGCCGGTAGCCGAACGGCACAGCCAGTGCATCGCGCCATGCACGCATGATGCGCACATCCTCGTCGGTCGCGCCGGCAACGGTGAGGCCGCTCGGCACGATCTCGACCACCTTGATATTGAACGGGCCGGCGCCCTCGAAACCTCTCAGGCGCTCCAGATAGAGGCGGGTCATGGCGTCGATGCCGGTGTCGAGCGGAACGTCGCGCGGCCAGAAGGGCAAGCGGCGGCGATATTCGATGATGCCCTGGAACAGCGTCATGTGCAGGCTGGAAACCGGCGTGAAGGCGAGGCGGTCGGCGTCCGGCATCGCCATCATCCGATCGCGCACAGCAAGCACAACGGCTTCCGATGGTGAGCCGCTGACCAGATGGCTGACGACGGTATTGCCGGGTTCGATCAGGAAATTGCCGGAAGTGTCATAACGCGTGCCGAGATGTGTCGGCGGCATCGGATTGGAGCCGGCAAAGAATCCAGCGAGCGAGGGTCTGACAGTGTCGGGCATGGAGATCTCCTTGGGAGATGGCGTCCTGTCCGAGTCCTGTGTCAGGGATATGAACAGGACCGCCATATGACGATGATGTGAGCGGCTATGTCTCTTCACCTGACACAATTCCAGGAAAACCGGTTCTCCCTTTTCCTGGAATTGTCCTATCCCTCGTACTTCTCCAGGAACGCCTCGGCGGACAGTTCGCGGAAATCGTCGAGCGAGGCTCGCAGCCTGGCATGGTCCCAATCCCACCAGGCAAGCGCCTGGTAGCGTTCGGCGGTGCGGCGGTCGAAGCGCTCGCGGATCGGTTTGGCCGGCACGCCGGCGACGATGGTGTAGGGCGCGACGTCCCTGGAGACGACCGCTCCGGCGCCAACGGCGGCACCGTCGCCGACGGTCACGCCAGGCAGGACGGTCGAGCCGTGGCCGAGCCAGGTGTCGTGGCCGATGTTGACGCGCTTGGCGCGACGTTCAGCGAAGAATTCGCTCTCATGCTCGGCGTCATCCCAATAGTCCGACGCGCGGTAGGTGAAGTGGTGCAGCGTCGGCCGCCAGGTCGGATGGTTGGTGGCGTTGAGGCGCACGCTTGCCGCGATGTTGGCAAACTTGCCGATGGTCGCGCACCAGACGGCGCAGTCCTGCATCATGTAGGAATAGTCGCCGAGTTCGCTTTCCGACACCCGGCTGCGGTCGGCGATCTCGGTCCAGCGGCCGAGCGTCGAGTTGTGCACCTCCGCTGAGGGGTGGACCAGCGGCGTCTCCGACAATTTCCTGGTCATGCGGCGAGTTTTCCCGGGGCGAAGGCGGTGACGTCGATGATGCGGTCGGCCACCGCCTCGCGCACATCGTGGTCGTGGAAGATGCCGAGCAGGGCAACGCCGGCCAGCTTCTTGGCGGCGATGAGTTCGATCACCACGTCGCGGTTGGTGGCGTCGAGCGATGCGGTCGGCTCGTCGAGCAGCAGGATCGGATGCTCGGTGATGAAGCCGCGCGCGATGTTGACGCGCTGCTGCTCGCCGCCGGAGAAGGTTGCCGGCGGCAGCATCCAGAGTTTTTCCGGCAGGTTGAGCTGGGCCAGCAAGGCGCGGGCCTTGGCTCGGGCGGCCTCGCGCTGCTCGCCGCGTTCGACCAGCGGCTCGGCGACGACATCGAGAGCCGAGACGCGCGGCACGGTGCGCAGGAACTGGCTGACATAGCCGATCGTTTGCCGGCGAACGGAAAGCACGGTGCGCGGGCTGGCATGGGCGAGATCGATCAACCCGTCCTCGTGCGTGACGATGATCTGGCCTTCGTCGACGGCGTAGTTGCCGTAGAGCATCTTCAGGATTGAGCTCTTGCCGGCACCGGAGGGGCCGCCGAGCACGGTGCATTCTCCCGCCTTGATGGAGAAGGAGACGCCGGAGACGACAGGCAGTTTGATGCCGTCGCGCAGATGCATGGTGAAGCTCTTGGCGACGTCGGAGACAACGAGAGGAGTCGGCATCAGAAGGTTCTCCAATTGTCGTAGGTCGGCGGGAGGATACGGCTCTTTCTCCCCGTCACTATACGGGGAGAAATGTCCGGCAGGACAATGAGGGGCAGCGCCGAGGTCCGGTTGAGAAGTTGCTTTGGGCAGGGCGAGGCTAACGGGACAGCATAAGCGTCCACAGCGCGCGTTCCCGCCACGTCAGCGTCGCCCCTCATCGCCCTGCCGGGCACTTCTCCCCGTATAGTGACGGGGTGAAGGGGCCGTGTCGGGCGGTTTCGCCAATCTCCAACGTTGCAAAATGCGCTTGGCAGATGGGGGTGACCTGGTGCCATCGTCACACCTGAAGTATCGAGGAAACGAGCAATTGCGTGTAGGGCGCGCGCGGATCGTCGAGCACACGGTCGGTGAGGCCGCTTTCGACCACGCGGCCGTCCTTCATCACCATCATGCGCTGTGACAGAAGCCGCGCCACGGCAAGGTCGTGGGTGACGACGATCGCGGCAAGACCAAGGTCGGTGACCAGACCGCGCAGGAGATCAAGCAGGCGGGCCTGCACGGAAACATCGAGGCCGCCGGTCGGCTCGTCCATGAACACCAGCCGTGGCCCGGTGACGAGATTGCGGGCGATCTGCAGGCGCTGGCGCATGCCGCCGGAAAAGGCGCGGGGTTCGTCGTCGATGCGGTCTTCCTCGATCTCGACGCGCGACAGCCAGTCGACCGCAGTGGCGCGGATCTTGCCGTAATGGCGGTCTCCGACCGCCATCAGACGCTCGCCGACATTGGCGCCGGCCGAAACCGTCATGCGCAGGCCATCGGCGGGGTTCTGATGGACAAAGCCCCAGTCGGTGCGCATCAGGAAGCGGCGCTCGGCCTCGCTCATGCGGTAGAGTTCGCGGAACTGGCCGTCACGCATGCGGTAGCTGGCGGTGCCGGAGGAAGGCAGCAGCCGCGTCGACAGGCAGTTGAGCAGCGTGGTCTTGCCGGAACCGGACTCGCCGACGACAGCCAGGACTTCGCTGGGCCACAGGTCGAAGGAGACGTTGTCGCAGCCAACGCGCGAGCCGTAGAATTTGGAGAGCGCCGAGACGCGCAACAGCGGTTCGTCGGTCATTGGGCCGGCTCCATGTTTGCTGGCGCCAGATGGGTCTCGGGGGCAAGGTGGCCGCGATGGCCCTCTTCGCGCCTCTTCTCGCAGTGGTCGGTGTCGGAGCAGACGAACATGTGGCCGCCATGGTCGTCGAGGATGACCTCGTCGAGATAGACGTTCTCGGCCGCACAGAGCGCACAGGGCTGGTCGAAAGTCTGCACCTCAAACGGATGGTCCTCGAAGTCGAGGCTCACCACATCGGTGAAGGGAGGCACCGCGTAGATGCGCTTTTCGCGGCCGGCGCCGAACAGCTGCAAGGCCGGCGAGCGGTGCATTTTGGGATTGTCGAACTTCGGCGTCGGCGAGGGGTCCATGACATAACGGCCCTCGACCTTGACCGGATAGGCATAGGTGGTGGCGATGCGGCCGTGCTTGGCGATGTCCTCATAGAGCTTCACATGCATGAGGCCATACTCCTCCAGCGCATGCATCTTGCGCGTTTCGGTCTCGCGCGGCTCGAGGAAGCGCAGCGGCTCGGGAATGGGTACCTGGTAGACCAGCACCTGGCCGGCGGTCAGCGGATGCTCGGGGATGCGGTGGCGGGTCTGGATGATGCTGGCGGTGGCGGTATCGGTGGTGACAGTGACATTGGCGACCTTCTTGAAGAAGGCGCGGATCGACACAGCATTGGTGGTGTCGTCGGCGCCCTGGTCGATGACCTTCAGCACGTCGTCGGGGCCGATGATCGAGGCGGTGACCTGGACGCCGCCGGTGCCCCAACCGTAGGGCATCGGCATTTCGCGCGAGGCGAACGGCACCTGGTAGCCAGGAATGGCGATGCCCTTGAGGATCGCGCGGCGGATCATCCGCTTGGTCTGTTCGTCGAGATAGGCGAAGTTGTAGGTGGCGATGTCGGTCGGTTGCGCAGTCATTCCGCTGCCTCCTTCGTTTCTTCCGCCTTCGCTGGATTTTCGCGGGCCTCATACTCGGCGCGCATGCGGCGCACGAGGTCGAGTTCGGCCTGGAAGTCGACATAGTGCGGCAGTTTCAAATGCTCGACAAAGCCGGTCGCCTGGACATTGTCGGAATGCGAAATGACGAACTCCTCGTCCTGCGCGGCGGCGACGACGTCCTCGCCCAACTCGGAGGCGCGTAGCGCCCGGTCGCAGAGCGCCATGGCCATTGCCTTGCGCTCGCTCTGGCCGAAGACGAGACCGTAGCCGCGCGTGAATTGCGGCGGCGCCTTGGCCGAGCCCTTGAACTGGTTGACCATCTGGCATTCGGTGACCCGCACCGTGCCGAGCGGCACCGCGAAGGGCAGTTCGGGAACGTCAAGCTCCAACTCGACCTCGCCTATGCGGATCTCGCCGACAAAGGGATGGTTGCGGGCGTAGCCGCGCTGCGTGGAATAGCCGAGCGCCAGCAGGAAACCCTCGTCGCCGCGTGACAGCGCCTGCAGGCGGATGTCGCGCGCCATCGGGAATTCCAGCGGCTCGCGGGTGATGTCGCCGGGGATGTGATCCTGCGGCATCTTGCCATCGGGCTCGATCAGGCCTTCACGGGCGAGGATGGCCGAGACACGCGGCATGGGCTCGGCTTCGCGGGCGCGCTGCAAGGGCTCGGCGACATCGGCGCCGGTGGCAAGCTCGGGGTCGAGCAGGCGGTGCGTGTAGTCGAAGGTCGGGCCAAGCAGCTGGCCGCCAGGCAGGTCCTTGTAAGTCGCCGAGACGCGCCGTTCGACCAGCATCGCGCTGGTGTCGATCGGTCTGGTGTAACCGAAGCGCGGCAACGTGGTGCGGTAGGCACGCACCAGGAAAATCGCTTCGATCATGTCGCCGCGCGCCTGGACGATGGCGAGTGCGGCGAGTTCACGGTCATAGAGCGAGCCTTCGCTCATCACCCGGTCGACACCCAGCGCCAGCTGCTCGACGATCTGGTCGAGGCGGAGCGCGGGCACCGAGCGGTCACCGCGCCGGCGGTCGGCAAGCAGGCCGTGGGCGTTGGCAATGGCGGCTTCGCCACCTTTTACCGCGACATACATCTTCAAGCCTCCATCGTCTTGATGCGCGTCGTGCGCGGCAGGCAGGCTACGCCTTGCGATGTGGCGAGGACGATGTCGACGCCGCGCGGAAAGCGCTTGTTGTTTTGCTTCCACTGCTCGACGAAATGGCGCGGCATTTGTGCCGGCGCGATCGTGGCGCTGGTTTCGATGCCGGGGCCTTCGAGCAACAGCGGGGTTCCTGAAGTGAGATCGCCGACCTGCAGGATCAGCGTTGTCGATCGATCGGGATAGTCCTGCGTGCCTTGTGAGAAACCGTCGAGCGCCATCATCTCGGCCGGTGTGGCAACAAACGCGAAATGCGCGTCGGCCGGGGTGTTGGCAAGCGGCGCACCGGTGTGGAAACCAAGCCAGGAGCCGATCGCCGCGGAGGCGTGCAGGGCCGGGTCGAGCCAGAGCGGCGTGTCGTTGTCGCAGAGCGCCAGTGCAATGGCGCCTGATGTTGCCGAAAGCGGCGCCGGCGGGCGGGCCAGGCCCGGCAAGGGCTGGACGCTGCCCGGCCGCGCCATGGCGTCCATGACTGCCCGAAACACGGTCTGTGCGTTGAAGACCGGATCGGCGAAACCGCCCTCGATCGATTGTGCCGCGATATCCATCAATCTTCTCCGCGAACCATGGTGAAGAAATCCACTTTCGTCGCCGCCGTCTCGGCACGGCGTTTTTCGTGGGCAACGGTCAGAGCCGAGCGTAAGGGCGCAATGAGCCTGGTCTCGACCTCGGCGCGGCGGGCAGGGTCCTGCCAGAGCGCGTCGGCGATGGCCGCCAGCTTCGCCTTCTGCTTGTCGCGGCCAAGCGCGTAGCAATGACCGACCTGTCCGGACGGCAGCCGGACCGTGGCGCGGGTAACGGTCGCTTCGCCGACATTGAAGGGCGCGCCGCCGCCGCCGATGCGGCCACGCAGCGTGACCAGGCCGGTCTCGGGACCGCGCAGCAGCTCGGCTTGCGAAGGCAGGCCGGCCTCGTTCCAGAGCCGGACGATGTCGTCGCCGCTGGATTGCGCCAGCGTCGCCATGGCGGCTTTGCGCTCGGCCTGGTCGCGGGCTTCCTGTCCTCGCATCGGCAGCTTTCCTCTTCGCCAGATTTGTCTATTGATATAGACAACTATACAAATTATACATATTCCCTAACGCGAGTCCATGACGGGTGCGTGACAGGCGGGGGCAAAACATGATCGGGCAGCAAGCGGCCGACAGCATCGAGCGGCGCAGCGGTGTTTCACTATGGCGCCAGATCGCCGACAGGATCCTGCAAGCGATTGCCATTGGCGATTTCGCCGAAAATGCCGCGCTGCCGCCCGAAGTCGCGCTGGCCGAGCGCTACGGCGTCAACCGTCACACAGTACGCAGCGCCATATCGGCCCTCGTGCAGGAGGGCGTGCTGCGGGCCGAGCAAGGGCGCGGCACGTTCGTCTTGTCGCGCAAGCGGCTGTCCTATCCGATCGGCGCGCGTACGCGTTTCTCGGCGGGCCTGCAGGGACAGACGTCGGAACGACACATCGTGCTGCTCTCTTCATCGATCGAGCCGGCCAGCCAGCGTGTCGCCGAGGGTCTTGGCCTTGCCAGGGGCGCTGACGTGATGCGGCTGGAAACACGCGGCGAGGCCGACGGACGGTCCGTGTCGCGTGCTGCCAGCTGGTTCGATGCCAGACGCTTTGCCGGCATCGACGAGGCGATGGCGCAGACCGGTTCGATCACCGCGTCGCTCGCGCGTTTCGGCATCGACGATTATCTCAGGCAATCGACCGTGCTCTCGGCGCGCCATGCCGACGCCGCGGATCTTGCCGATCTCGATCTGCAGCCGGGCGCCATCGTGCTGGTCACGGTGGCGGTCAACGTCACGCCCGACGGCCAGCCGATCCAGTTTTCGGAGTCACGTTTTCCGGCCGAGCGGGTGGAGCTGAAGCTGTCGGCGCTGTAACGCCCCGGCTATCCGATCTCGATCACGGCCTTGATCAGGCCCGACTTTTCATGGACCCAGCGTGCGAGATCCCCTGGCGTATCGGTCAGCGTGGTCCGGTGGGTGACGAGCTTGGCCAGCGGCACGGCGCCATTGCGGATCGAGGCGGCGACATGATCGAAATCGGCGCGCAGCGCATTGCGGCTGCCGACCAGCGTCATCTCGCGCTTGTGGAACTCGGGATCGGAAAAGACGATGTCGTCCTTGACGACGCTGACCAGCACAAGCGTGCCGCCATGCGCGACATGGGCGAAGGCCGATTGCACCGAGGAGGTGTTGCCGGTGGCGTCGAAGACCACGTCGAAGCCTTCGCCACCAGTCGCGTCGCGCACCAGATCGGCAACCGGCGCTTGTGAGCCGTCAAGGACTGAGAAGCCGAGCTCGCTTGACGCGAAGCCCAGCCTTTCGCTGCTCATGTCGAGCAAGCTGACGTCGAGCCTGGCGATGCGGGCGAAGATGGCGGTGCCGAGGCCGATCGGACCGGCGCCGATGACCAGCGTGCGTGCACCGGGCTCGGAACGCGCGCGGCGCACGGCATGGGCGCCGATGGCCAGGAATTCGACGGCGGCGGCGTCGGCGAGCGACAGGCCGTTGGTGGGATAGAGGTTCTGCGTCGGCACCAGGATCTGTTCGCACATGGCGCCATCGCGATGCACGCCGAGCACTTCGATGCGCACACAGCAATTGGGCTTGCCGTGGCGGCAGGCGATGCATTTGCCGCAGGAGAGATAGGGGTTGATGATCACCGGTTCGCCGACCGCAAGACCGGCTCCTTCGCCGACTTCGACGACGGTGCCAGACACTTCGTGGCCCATGATGCGGGGGTAGGCGAGGAACGGGTGCTTGCCCTCGAAGATGTGATAGTCGGTGCCGCAGATGCCGACATGGCTGACCGCCACCAGTGCCCAGCCGGGAGGCGGCGAGCCGGGAGCGGGACGGTCTTCCAGAATGAGTTCGCCGGGCGAGCGGCAGACGACGGCTTTCATGGTTCGGTCCAATTTGGGTTTACGAAAACTCCGGCCCGTTTTGATACTGGGCCGGAGTTCGATTTTCGGTTCGTTGACTACTTGCCGCCGCGGCGGCGCAGGCCATCGAAATAGACGATGACGATGATCAGCACGCCGGTGATGACACGCTGCCAGAAGGCGTTGACGTTGAGCAGGTTGGCGCCGTTGTTGATGGTCGCCAGGATGAAGGCGCCGAGCAGTGGCCCGTGCACCGAGCCGACCGCGCCGAACAGTGAGGTGCCGCCGATCACCGACGAGGCGATCGCCTGCAGTTCCCACCCTTCGGCCTGGGTCGGGTTGCCGATGCCGATGCGCGAAGCCAAGAGCACGCCGACGAACGCCGCGCACAGACCCGACAGCGTGTAGGCCATGAAGATGGTGCGCTGGACGTTAACGCCGGACAGGCGCGAGGCCTCGGCGTTCGACCCAACCGAGAACAGATACCGGCCCCAGCGGCTGTGATGCAGGAAGACATAGGCGGGTATGCCGACCAGCAGGACCATCCAGAACAGATTAGGGACGCCGAGGAAGGAGTTGCGCGAGAATTCCTGGAAAGCATCATTGTTGATCGAAATCGAATTGCCGTTGGTCATCAAGAGGCCAATGCCGCGCAGCGACGTCAGGGTCGCCAGCGTGATGATGAAAGGCGGCAGGCCCATCTTGACGATGCCAAAACCATGGAAGAGGCCGATGGCGACGCCGACCAGCAAGGTGAGCAGGATGGCGAGGAAGACCGGGACGCCGGCGTTGATCAACATCGCGGCGATGACGGTTGCGAAGCCAACCACCGCGCCCACGGACAGATCGATGCCGCCGGTGATGATGACGAAGGTCTGGCCGACAGCCAAAATGGCGATCATCGAACCCTGGCGCAGCAGATTCGAGATGTTGTTGGCCGACGCGAAGCTCGATGTGGATAACGACAGGATGACCCACAGCAGCACCAGCAGCGCCAGCAGCGTCAGTCCGAACAGGGCGTTGTAATTGCGCTTCGGTTTTTCGGCAGGGATCGCCTCGGTGCTCATGTCTTTCCTCCCAACTTTTCTTGTTTCTCGGCGAGCGCCTGTGTGAGGATGTCCTCGTGATCGGCGGTGTGGAAGCCGTGCGTGGCCACCAGCTTGCCGCGGCGGAACACGTGCAGCGTGTCGGCCAGTTCATAGACTTCCGGCAAATAGGATGAGATCAGGATGATGCCGGCGCCCTTTGACAAGAGCGCGCTGAACAGGCGGTAGATTTCGGCCTTGGTGCCGACATCGACGCCAACCGTCGGCTCGTCGAAGATGAACAGCTTGGCGCCATGGGCCAGCCATTTGCCGATGACGATCTTCTGCTGATTGCCGCCCGAAAGGCTGGAAGCCAACGCATGGCGCGTCGGGGTCTTGATCCTGAGGCCGGCGATTTGGCGGTCGGCCTCGGCCTTCTCTTTCGCGCTCGAGATCAACAGGTTGCGGGAGATGCGCTTGTAGATCGGCAAATTGAGGTTGAGGCCAACCGGCAGGTTGAGACAAAGGCCCTGGTCGCGGCGGCTTTCCGGCGCCAGCGCCATGCCGAGCTTGATCGCGTCATGCTCGGAGTTGATCTGGACATCCTTGCCTTCCCACAGGACCTGGCCGGCCGACTTCTTGTGCCGGCCGTAGAGCGTGGTGACGAATTCGCTGCGTCCGGCGCCGATCAGGCCGTAGAGCCCGACGATCTCGCCGGCACGGACTGTCATCGACACGTTTTCGAAGCCCTTGCCCGAGAGGTTCCTGGCCTCGACGATCGCGGCACCCGGAGTGAAATGATCCTTGTGGTAGATTTGTTCGATCGAGCGGTTGATCATCAGCTTGACGAGTTCGGCGTCATTGGTCTCGCTGATGTTCCTGGTGCCGACCAGCGTGCCGTCGCGCAGCACCGAAACACGATCGGCGAGCTCGAACACTTCCTCCATGCGATGGCTGATATAGATGATCGTCACGCCCTCCGACTTCAGCCGGCGGATCAAGGTGAAGAGCTGGTCGGCCTCCTTGCGGGTCAGGTAGGCGGTCGGCTCGTCGAAGATCAGGAACTTGGTGCCGCGCACGGTGGCGCGGGCGGCCGCGATCAGCTGCTGCTGGCCGATGGTGAGGTCACCGAGCATGACATGCGCCGGTAGGTCGAAGCCGAGGCCGTTGATGATCCTCTGCGCGTCTTTGACCATGGCGCGCTGTTGCAGGAGGCCGAAGCGGGACTCCTCCTCGCCTAAGAACATGTTGGCGGCGACGGTGAGATGGCGGCACAGCACCACCTCCTGGTGGACGGCGTTAATGCCCAGCGCCATCGCCTCGTGCGGGGTGGCCAAAGCCGCCGGCTTGCCCTCCCAGATGACCTCGCCGGAGGTACGCGGCATGACGCCGGTCAGAAGTTTTATGAGGGTCGATTTGCCGGCGCCGTTCTCGCCGACAATGGCGTGGATCTCGCCCGCTTTGAAGGCAAGGTGCACCGGCTTCAGCGCATGGGTGCCGGGGTAGCGCTTTTCGAGGCCGTTGAGTTCGAGGATCGTCCTGCCCGGCTGCAGCGTAGGTGCCGGGTGCAGTTCCTGCGCCGTCGACGTCATAACAATCCTCCCAGATTGGTCTCAATCGTTGGGTACGCAGCGATGCGTCTTGAACACGCATCTTGAAGGCGGAGCCTAAAGCACGCAGGCGAATTTCCAAATCGTCCGATGGATGTTTCCGGGGCGACGCCGCCCCGGAAACGATTGTCGCGACGCTGCTTATTTGAGCTTCGGGTTGAGCAGCGCGTCGATCTTGGGATCCTTCATATTGGCCTTGGTAACGAGGTTCGCGCCGGTGTCGACATTCGCCTCGACCTTCTCGCCCTTCGACGCGGCGAGTGCGGTCTTGATGCCGTCATAGCCCATCCGGTACGGGTCCTGGACGACGAGGCCGGAGATGACGCCATCATTCAAGAACTTGATCAGCTTCTCGTCGCTGTCGAAGCCGATCAGCCCGACCTTGCCGGCAAGGTTGTTCTCGGCGATCGCCTGGCCGACGCCCTGCGCCATGATCAGATTGGAGGCAAAGATGCCCTTGAGGTCGGGATTAGCGGTGATCAGGTCGGTGGCGATGTTGAGGCCGGTGGTGGCCTGACCGTCGGCGTATTTGTCGGCGATAAGCTCGAGGCCCGGATACTTGGCCTTGATCTGTTCGATGAAGCCTTGCTTGCGCTGCTCGAGCGAACCAGCGCCGGGAAGCGCCGTGATCAGCGCGACCTTGCCTTCGACCTTGCCCCCATTGGCGGCACCGATGGCGGCGGCGAGACCGTCAGCGGCGACGCGGCCGCCCTGCACGTTGTCGGTGGTCAGGAAGGAGGTGAAGGCCTTGGAGTCGGCGCCAGAGTCGATGCCGATGACCTTGACCTTGGAGGCCGCCTCGTCGATCGGCTTGCCGAGCGCCTTGAACTCGGTCGGCGAGATGACGACGGCGGCCGGGTTGCTGGCGACGGCGTTTTCGAGGATCGAGATCTGGCCGTTGACGTCGGTTTCAGCCTGGGCGCCGAGCTCCGGCACATTGACGCCGAGATCCTTGCCGGCCTTGCGGGCGCCGGCCAGAACGATCTGCCAGTAGAAAGAGGTCGTATCCTTGACGATGATCGGAATGGTCACGTCGGCCGCCGAGGCGGGCGCGGAATGCATCGCGCCGGCAAGCATCGACGCTGCTGCCAGGGCCACGAAAGCGCGGCGGTTGAGAAGGCTGGTCACGAATTTCATTAGGTTCCTCCCTAAGTCGCCTGGTGAAGGTTTAGCTCCGTTCGGATAGGCGTGGCCCAAACGGAACTTTATCAATAAAAAACAGTTGCACTGTTTTGATAGTGCATCGATCCAGCCGATGCAAGCGGTGTTTCCAGTCAGTCCTCCAAAGGCCTGACAATGCCTCGCCTACCAGCGCGGCTCCTCCCTTGTCGTAGTCAGGCGCTCCCGTTTCCGTTCCGAGAACGTATGGAATATTAATTCCATATGCCAGTCAATATGGAATGTTCGTTCTTTTCTGGATCGCGACATTGTGAAGTCGGCCCCTGACCCTATGGACATCGCGAAGTACGGGGCCTCAAGCCAGTTCCTGCACCACCGTGTAGGGACGATACTTGGCATATTCCGTCTCCGGCACGTCGATATCGAGCAGTTCGAGGTTGCGCGTCAGGTTCGCCAATTTTGCCGTGCCGGTCAGCACGGTGGCGACGGCTGGCTCGTGCAAGGGAAACTGAAACGCGGCCGCCGGCAGCGGATAACCGCCTTCACCGGCGATCTTCTCCATGGCGTCGACACGGTCGAGCACATCGTGGCTGGCGGGCTGGTAGTCGAAATGGGCGCCTTGCACCGGCCCGGTCGCCAATATGCCCGAGTTGAAAACGCCACCGATCACCAGCGACGTCTGTTGCGCACGGCACAGCGGCAGCAGTTCGGCTTCCGCGCTGCGGTCGAGCAAGGAATAACGGCTGGCGAGCAGGATGCAGTCGAGCGGCGCCCGGCGCATCACGTCAAGGCAGATTGGGACTTCGTTGACGCCGAGCCCATAGGCGGAAATCGTACCGGCCCGCTTCAACTCCTCAAGCGCCTTGAGCCCGCCATCCATCAGCTGGCGGAAATGCAGCTTGGTCTTCTCCACACCATGCGTGTAGACGCCGATGTCGTGCACATACAGGATGTCTATCCTGTTTAGCCCGAGGCGCGCATAGCTGAAGTCTACCGACCGCATGATGCCGTCATAGGAATAGTCGTAATCCAGCGCGAAGGGCAGCGGATCGACATAGGAGTGGTCGGGAACCTGGTCTTCCGGCACCGGGCGGAACAGGCGGCCGACCTTGGTCGAAAGCACGTAGGAATCGCGTGGCTTGTAGCGCAGGAAGTCGCCGAAGCGACGCTCCGACAGGCCGAAGCCGTAGAAGGGCGCGGTGTCGAAATAGCGCAAGCCCGCCTCCCAGGCGCCTTGCAGCGTTTCCATCGCCGCCTCGCGCGAACAGGCGCGGTAGAGGCCGCCGATCGCGGCGCCGCCAAAGCTGATCTCTGTGACCTCCAGCGCTGTCTGGCCGATGCGGCGTCTTTCCATGCACAACCTCCCCGTTCCCGGCCGTTGTCCAGCCCGGCAAGTTTATCAGATATTGCTTGAATTTCAGAGTGTCGCGCCGAGATGCCAGGGCACGAACTCGTTGTCGCCATAGCCGAAATCCTCGCTCTTGGTCTTGCGGCCCGAAGCCGTCTCGACGATGAGTTCGAAGATCTCGCGGCCCATGCCGGCGATGGTCTTTTCGCCGGAGGCGATGACGCCGCAATTGACGTCCATGTCCTCTTCCATCTGGTGATACATGGTCGAGTTGGTGGCGACCTTGATCGAGGGTGTCGGCCGGCAGCCGAAGCAGGAGCCGCGGCCGGTGGTAAAGACGATGACATTGGCGCCGCCCGCGACCTGTCCCGTGGCCGAGACCGGGTCGTACCCGGGCGTGTCCATGAACACCAGCCCGTTGCCGGTGACCTTCTCGGCGTAGCCGAACACGCCGTTGAGCGGCGTCTGGCCGCCCTTGGCGACGGCACCGAGCGACTTTTCCAGGATGGTGGTGAGGCCGCCGCGCTTGTTGCCGGGCGAGGGGTTGTTGTCGATCGAGGCGCCATGCTTGGCGACGTGATCTTCCCACCATTTCACATAGCCATCGAGCTTCTTGGCGACCTCGGGCGTCGCCGCACGATAGGCGAGCAGATGCTCGGCGCCATAAATCTCCGTCGTCTCGGAGAGGATGCCGATGCCGCCGACGCCAGCGAGAATGTCGACCGCCGCGCCCAGCGCCGGATTGGCCGTGATGCCAGACATGCCGTCGGAGCCGCCGCATTGCAGGCCGACGACGATCTCGCTGACCGGAATCGGCTCGCGCTTCAACTGGCCGACTTCCTCTGATATCTCGGCCAGCACGCCCATCGCCTTTTCCACCGATTTGCGCGACCCGCCGGCATCCTGGATGTTGAAGTGGCGCTTGCCGGCGGCGGCACCCTTCTGGCCGTAGAGGGTGAGCTGGTTGACCTCGCAGCCGAGGCCGACCATCAGCACGCCGCCGAAATTCGGATGGCGGGCATAGCCGGCCAAGGTCCGGTGCAGCACCATCATGCCGTCGCCGGTACCGCTCATGCCACAACCCTGGCCATGGACGATCGGCACGAAGCCATCGATGCCGGGATATTTCGGCAGCAAGGTCCTGTTGGCCGTGTCGGCGATCGAATGGCAGACGGTGGCCGAACAATTGACGCTGGCGATGATGCCGATGAAGTTGCGCGTGCCGGCGCGGCCATCGGCTCGGCGATAGCCCATGAAAGTGCGGGCGCGGTCAGCTTCGGTTGCGTGCTCGGCTTCGCTCGGCGGCACCACCGGCAGCCGGCCGGCCTCGAAAACCAGATTGTGCGAATGGACGTGCTCGCCCGGCGCGATGTCCTGTGTGGCGCGGCCGATCGCCTGGGCGTATTTGACCACGGCTTCACCCGCGGCGATCGGCTTGATCGCCACCTTGTGGCCAGGCTCGATGACGGCGGCAGCGAGCGCGCCGCCCGGCAGCGTGGTGCCGATCTCGATACGGCCATTGGCAACGGCGACATTGTCGGCGGGAGATAGAAGAATGGTGTTCGAGGCGTTCACGGGCGTTTCCTGGGTGATCCTGGGATGCGCGGATTGACACGCGCCTGTTAAGAGATAATGTCTTTTATCGTGAAAAAACAGTTTTGCGTCAATTGTTTTTTCGCTCGGGTCGGCCCTTGGTGGCGCTGGAAACAATGAGCCTGGCCCAGTGAAAGCGATTCCTGCTTTCAGGGTCCTGGGAAGATCATATTGCGCTTCAAGCCGGCCGCCGCAAGCGCGGGGATGAATGGGTCAGGGATGTCGAAGAGCAACAACGTCTACAAGGATGCCTACAACCGGTGCCTCAGGCTGCTCGACGAGACGCGCAGCCTGCCGTCGGAACCCGAGCTGGGCGCGCTGCTCGGCGTCAGCCGCACGACCGTGCGCAGCATCCTGGCGCGTATGGAGGAAACCGGGCTGATCGCCTGGAACAAGCGCGCCAAGACGGTGCTGCGCGACCCGCATCCCGACGATTTCTTCCCCGAGGAAGAGACCGACACACTGGCCGAGATCATCGAGCGGTCGTTCATGCGGAGGCTGCTTGCCGGCGGCGCCGAGGCCGGCATGCAGATCAACGAGCTCGAACTGGCGCGTGAGATCGGTGTCGGCACCACCAGCGTGCGCGAGTTCCTGATCCGCTTCTCCCGTTTCGGCCTGATCGAGAAACGCCGCAACAGCCATTGGGTGCTGAAAGGTTTTACACGCGCCTTCGCGCTGGAACTGACCGAGATCCGCGAGATATTCGAATTGCGCTCGGCCGCCGCGTTCACCGCGCTGCCGCGGGATAGTCCGGTCTGGGGGGATCTCGACCGGCTGGAGGAGGAACACCGCGCTCTGGCGCGCGAGATTGCAACGCGCTTCAATGAGTTTTCGGAGCTGGACGAGCGCTTCCACCGGCTTATCCATCGCGCCTCGCACAACCGCTTCATCGTTGATTTCTACGACGTCATCGCCATGATCTTCCATTACCATTACCAGTGGAACAAGGCACAGGAACGCGAGCGCAACGAAGTCGCGATCGGCGAGCATCTATCCTATATCGAGGCACTCAAGTCGCGCGACCTCGGCAAGGTCGATGCAGCCTGCCGCAAGCATCTGAAGTCGGCACGCCAGACATTGCTGACCTCGATCCCGGAAAGCCGGCCATCCCAAAAGAGCTGATCCTGCCGCGTTGCCGCAGCATCGAATTGGCGATTTTCGACCTGTCTCGGCCGTGCTAGGTATCGTCATCGATTGTTTGAAGAGGCAGATGGCTTGATCGGCCCGGGGAGACGGTGGAGCATTCCGGTCGTGCTTGTCGCGGCCTATTTGCTGTTGCTCCAGTCGACACTTGGTGCGTTCGCCCTCAGCACCGCGCCGAGTGCCGCGCAGCTCGATGCCTTCGGCAACGTCATCTGTACCCACGACGGCGCCTCCCAGCTTCCCGGCGGCGACCAGCATCCGTCCCACCTGCCGGCCTGCTGCACACTTGGCTGCGGCATGTTTTCGCCGGCCTATGCGCCGCCGCCCGATGCCGGGCTTGCACTTGCGTCCCTTTCCTTCGAGGCCGTCGCCTTCGTCTTCCCGGCGACCACGCATCTCGACTTCGCCCGCGAACGCTCCCCGTCGAACCCGCGCGCGCCGCCGCTGGCGGGTTAAGCCTGCTTGCTTGCGGAACCTTTCGCGAGCGTACTCATCCAAGATCAAAACCATTCGCGACCGGCGACGGCGCGATCATCACGTCATGGAGCAACCATGTCCCATTCTTTCCGTATGTCGGCGGGCATCGCGTTCGGCCGCACCCTGTCTCGCTTCAAAGCCGATCTTGGCATCATCACATTGGCCTTTTCCCTGTTGTTCGTTGGCGCCCAGGCCGTACCGGCGCATGAATTCAAGGTCGGCGATCTCGAAATCGTACACCCCTGGTCGCGCGCCACGCCGGCTGGCGCCAAGGTGGCCGGCGGCTATTTCACCATCGTCAACAAGGGCAGTACACCGGACCGGCTGCTGTCGATCTCCTCCGACGTCTCCGAAAAGGCCGAACTGCATCAAATGGGGGTCACGGACGGCGTCATGACCATGCGGCCAGTGGACGGTGGCTTGGAAATCCCGGCAGGCGGCAAGGTCGCGCTCGCGCCTGGAGGCTATCACCTAATGTTCATCGGCCTGAAGCGGCAACCCAAGCAGGGCGAAAAGTTCGCCGCCACGCTGACCTTCGAGAAGGCCGGTACGGTCAGCGTCGAGTTCGCCGTCGAGGGCATGGGCGAAATGGGTGGCATGGACGACCACGCCAATTGATCGTGCCGATCCACCTATTTTGACATCAGAGGGACCCTCATGATCAGATATCTTTTGGCGGCCGGCGCGTTTCTCGTGCTGGGGACAAATGCCGCCTTCGCGCACATCACGCTCGAGACCCAGGAGGCGGCGGTCGGCTCGACCTACAAGGCAGTGCTGCGCGTGCCGCATGGTTGCGACGGCAAGGCGACGACCGCCGTACGCGTGCAGATCCCGGAAGGGGTGATTGCGGTCAAGCCGATGCCCAAGCCTGGCTGGACACTGCAGACCAAGAAGGGCAAGTTCGAGAAGTCGTACCTGCTCTTCGGCGAGGCGGTGGCCGACGGGGTGAAGGAAGTCGACTGGAGCGGCGGCAATCTGCCGGATGAATTTTACGACGAGTTCGCCTTCCGGGCGACGCTGACGGCGGATTTGCCCGCCGGCCAGAAACTCTACTTCCCGGTGGTGCAGGAATGCGGCGATGCCGCCGCCCGCTGGATCGAGATTCCGGCGGCCGGACAGGATGAGGACGCGCTTGAGAACCCGGCGCCCGGCATCAAGCTCACGCCGAAGAAATGATTTTCTGGCGGCGCGCCCTGTCGGCAAGGTGCGCCGTCAATTCCATGGCGACAGCATGAACGCGAGATCCCCACTTCAAAGGCCCGCAACGACCAGCAAGCGATTCGGCTGGCCCGGTCTTTTCGCGATGGTCATCGCGTTCATCGTCATGGCCTCGACAAGCCAGGCCTTTGCCCATGCGGCGCTGATCAAGACCGACCCGGCCGACGGCGCCGTGCTGGCACAGGCGCCGGCGCGGTTCTCGCTGACCTTCAGCGAGCCGGTTGCGCCGCTGGTGCTGACACTGGTGAGGCCCGACGGCACGCCAGTTGCGCTGACATCCTTCCGCCTCAGCGACCAGACGGTCGACATCGACAATGCGCAGGCGCTCAAATCGGGCACGCATGTGCTGAGCTGGCGTGTCATTTCCGCCGACGGCCATCCGGTCGGCGGCTCGCTCTTGTTTTCCATCGGCGCGCCAAGCGAGCCGCCGGCCGTCTCCGAAGCGATCGACTGGCCGCTGCGGTCGGCGATCTGGATCGGCAAGGTCCTTCTCTATGCAGGGCTTTTCCTCGGCATTGGCGGCGCTTTCGCCCTTGCCTGGCTGGCTGGCGATGGCCGCGCCGGTCAGCGCTTTGTTGCCGGGACGATTCTGTGCGGACTGGTGGCGGCGCCGCTATCGCTGGGCTTGCAAGGCCTCGATGCGCTTGGAGCGCCGCTCTCCCATCTGGCGCAGCCGGTTGTCTGGCGCACCGGTCTCGGCACCAGCTTCGGCTGGACGGTGCTGATCGCTCTGATCGCGCTGGGTCTCGGCCTGCTTTCGCTGGCCGGACCGCGCGCGGCTGCCAGGCCGCTTGCCCTTGCCGGGCTGGCGGGTGTGGGCGCGGCACTTGCCGCAAGCGGCCACGCCAGTGCCGCTGAGCCGCAATGGCTGACACGGCCGCTGGTCTTCGTGCATGGCGCCGGTATCGCTTTTTGGGCCGGCGCTCTGGTGCCGCTCGGTCTCGCGCTGAAGCGTCAAGCGGCCGGTGCCGTCGAATTCCTGCGCCGCTTCTCATGGGCCATCCTGCCTGTGGTCGCCTTGCTTGCCGCGGCGGGCGTCGTGTTGGCCGTGATCCAGGTGCGGACGCCCTTGGCGCTGATCGACACCGCCTATGGCCGGCTGCTGCTGGTCAAGCTCGCGCTGTTGGTCTTCCTGTTCACGCTTGCCGCCGTCAATCGCTGGAAGCTCACCGCTTCGGCCGAGGCGGGCGCGACCGAGGTGCAACGCAGGCTCACCCGCTCGGTCGGCGTCGAAGTGCTGATCGTGCTGGCGATCTTCGGTGTCGCCGCGGGCTGGCGCTTTACACCGCCGCCGCGGGCGCTGGCGATCGCGGCGGCGCAACCGGTTTCGGTCCACATCCACGCGCTGCAGGCGATGGCCGATCTCAGCATCGCGCCTGGCCACGCCGGCCGGGTTTCCGCCTCGATGATCATCATGACCGGAGATTTCGGACCGCTCGATGCCAAGGAAGTGACGCTGGTGCTGTCGAAGCCCGACTCCGGCATCGAGCCGCTGAAGCGCGCGGCAACCAAGCCCGGCGACGGCAGCTGGCGTGTCGACAATCTCGTCATTCCAGTGCCCGGCCGCTGGACGGCGCGCATCGACATCCTGGTCTCGGACTTCGACGTGGTGAAGATCGAGGCGCCGATCGACATCAGGCCGTAACTCACGGATGTGATACCATTGTCGAACGGGAAACGTCTGCGTGCGGCTATAACACAATTCGGCGAGGCGGTTGACGCGGCCCGAAACGCTCGTCAATCATCGCCCGCAAAACACGGCCTCAACAAAGCGATCCGAAAGCAGGGAAGAAACGATGGAAAAAGCCGAAATCGGCCTGATCGGCCTTGGCACGATGGGTTCCAACCTGGCGCTGAACATCGCCGAACACGGGCACCGCATCGCCGTCTTCAACCGCACCAAGGCACGCACCGACGCCTTCGTGGAGAATGCCGGTGCGCTCAGGAACATGGTCGTCCCCTGTTACAACCTGGAAGAGCTTGCCGCGGCGATCCGGCCACCGCGCCCGATCATCATCATGGTGCTGGCCGGCAAGCCGGTGGACGAGCAGATCGAGGCGCTGCGCGGCGTGCTGTCGGCCAACGACATCGTCATCGACGCCGGCAATGCCAACTTCCGCGACACGATGCGGCGCTTCTCGGAACTGTCCGGCTCGGGTTTGACCTTTATCGGCATGGGTGTCTCGGGCGGCGAGGAGGGCGCGCGCCATGGACCGTCGATCATGGTCGGCGGCACCGAGGACTCGTGGAAGCGCGTCGAGAAGGTACTGACCGCCATCTCCGCCAAGTTCAAGGACGAGCCCTGTGCCGCCTGGCTCGGCACCGACGGCGCCGGGCATTTCGTCAAGACCATCCACAACGGCATCGAATATGCCGACATGCAGATGATTGCCGAGATCTACGGCATCCTGCGCGATGGCCTGGGCATGGGGCCGAAGGATATCGGCACGGTATTTTCCAACTGGAACAAGGGCCGGCTCAATTCCTACCTGATCGAGATCACCGCCAAGGTGCTCGCCGCCGACGATCCGAAGACCGGCAAGCCGGTGGTCGACATCATCCTCGATCGCGCCGGCCAGAAGGGCACCGGCAAGTGGTCCGTCATCGAGGCGCAGCAGCTCGGCATTCCGGCGACCGCGATCGAGGCGGCGGTGGCGGCGCGCGTGCTGTCGTCGATCAAGGACGAAAGGCAGGCAGCCGAAAAGGCCTATGGCAATATCGGCGTGACGAAAATTTCGGGCGACAAGGACACGCTGCTGAAAGACCTCGAACTGGCGCTATTCGCCGGCAAGATCGCTGCTTACGCGCAGGGCTTTGCCGTGATGGCCGGCGCCTCGAAGGAGTTCAACTGGAACCTGCCGATGCCGACCATCGCCAAGATCTGGCGCGCCGGCTGCATCATCCGCTCGCAAATGCTCGACACAATGGCCGAGGCCTTCAGCAGTGGCGGCGCTTCGACCAACCTGCTGATGGCGCCGGCTTTCATCAGCTTGATGCAGGAGGCGCATCCGTCGCTGCGGCGCATCGTGGCGAGGGCTTCCGAAGCCGGGACGCCGGTGCCGGCTCTGTCTTCGGCGCTTGCCTATTTCGACAGCTATCGCCAGGGCCGCGGCACCTCGAACCTGATCCAGGCGCAGCGCGACTTCTTCGGCGCGCATGGTTTCGAGCGCATCGGCGAGCAGGGTGCGTTCCACGGCCCGTGGGGCAGCGGCGCCGCGGGTTAGTCGCCTGAGCGCCGATAGGCCACGACGCCCTTCGGCTCGCTCAGGCTCTGCAGCGAGCCGGGCGCGGTGCCGCCGATCCAGCCGAGCACCGAGCGTGCAAGCTCGGAGCCGGCCAGCCGGAAATCTTCGTTGACGACCAGCAATTCATGCCGGAACAGATGCAGCAGATCCGACGACTGTTTCGACACCACGTCGACGTCGCGGCCGAGCTTGAAGCCGGCATCCTCGATACCGGCGACGATGGCGAGCGTCGCGGCGGCGGCGCTGCTGATAATGCCGTCCGGCCTGATGTCGCGCCGCATCAGTTGCGCGGTCCTCATCCTGATCTGTTCGATCGAATGGTCGATCGAGATGGTGTTGAACGGCACCTCGCTGGCGCCGACTTCGCTCAGCGCGTCGGCAAAGCCGTCGACCGTATGGCGGTAGTAGCTCAAACCGACCGGCGGCGTCACCAAAGCGAGCCGGCGGCGGCCCATGCCGGCGAGATGGCGCACGGCCTCGGCCGCGAAGGCGTAGTTGTCGAAATCATGGTAGGGATGAACCAGCCCCATATCGGTGCGGCCATGCGTGGCGAAGGGTATGCCGCGCTCCAGCATGTAGCGGGCGCGCGGATCGTTCGGCTGCGTGCGCGAGATGATGACGCCGTCGGCCGAACCGGTCTCCACGAGATAGCGCACCGGATCCAGCGGATCCTGCGAGCGCGAATAGGGTGTGACGATCAAGTGGTAGGGCGTGTCGGCGATGACTTCGGTGACACCGTAGATGATGTCGGAGACGAAGCTCATGATCTCCTGCTCGGTGTTGAGCACGAGGCTGATGACATTGGTCTTGCCGGTCCTGAGGCGCACGCCGGCGCGGTTGGGCCGGTAGCCGATCTGCTTGGCGACGAGCTGGACGCGGCGCCTGGTCTCGGCGCCGATCTCCGGGGCATCCTTCAGGGCGCGCGATACGGTGGTCACGCCGAGCCCGGTCATGAAGGCAAGCGTCTTCAGCGTCGGCCGCTCTCGCGTCGACGCCTCTTCGTTTTTTTCCGTCCGCTGTTTGTCCATTCTTCCCGCCCGTCAGGCGCATAGCAGCCGCAGGCCGGGTCGGCAATCGCCGCAATCCGCAATCCGGCGTGATTTCAGGCCTTGTGTGGCTGCAATATACTGAAACGTTACAGATTGCCAATCTCGGCTTGTCGTGCGCCAGTATGGTTGCGGATATCTGGTGGGCAAATTCTCTTGGGAATCCAAGGCGAAATGCCGCCTTCGCGGCGACTTTGCCGAGTTTTACAGGAAAATTGACCGTTTTGCACTGCAATCGCGGCGTGTTGCGATGCAGCACACGCGGCGGGCTCCAAGAATTTATTCGCGCTTCGAAAAAATGTAAGGTCATCCGCACGGCCGGGGTTGCACCATCGGCGCAATTGCCGTATCGAAAATCTGTAACGTTTCAGATTTCTGGGAGGAAGCCGAAATGCGATACAAATTCATGACCGCTGCCTTTGCCGCGACAGTTGCGCTCAACGCCGCCGGGCCAGCGGCCGCGACCGATCTGGAAGTCACCCATTGGTGGACCTCCGGTGGCGAGGCGGCGGCGGTCGCCGAACTCGCCAAGGCATTCGACGCCACAGGCAATCACTGGGTCGACGGTGCCATCGCCGGATCCGGCGGCACGGCGCGGCCGATCATGATCAGCCGCATCACGGGCGGCGATCCGATGGGAGCCACCCAATTCAATCATGGCCGGCAGGCGGAAGAACTGGTGCAGGCCGGCCTGATGCGCGACCTCACCGATGTCGCCACCAAGGGCAAATGGACGGAAGTGGTGCGGCCCAAGAGCCTCCTCGACAGTTGCACGATCGGCGGCAAGATCTATTGCGTTCCGGTCAACATCCATTCCTGGCAATGGCTCTGGCTGTCGAACGCGGCCTTCGAAAAGGCCGGCGTGCCGGTGCCGAAGAACTGGAATGAATATGTGGCCGCGGCCCCGGCGCTGGAGAAGGCAGGCATCGTGCCGCTCGCGGTCGGTGGGCAGGCCTGGCAGGCATCGGGCGCCTTCGACGTGCTGCTTGCCGCGGTCGGCGGAACCGACACCTTCCTCAAGGTCTACAAGGACAAGGACGCCAAGTTCGCAGCCGGTCCCGAAGTCGCCAAGGTCTTCAAGGCAGCCGACGATGCGCGCAAGATGGCCAAAAACACCAATGTGCAGGACTGGAACCAGGCCACCAACATGGTCATCACCGGCAAGGCTGGCGGCCAGATCATGGGCGACTGGGCGCAAGGCGAATTCCAGGTCGCCGGCAAGACCGCCGGCAAGGACTATACCTGTCTTCCCGGCCTTGGCCTGAACGAGGTCATCGCCACGGGCGGCGACGCCTTCTACTTCCCGCTGCTCAAGGATGCCGACAAGGCCAAGGCGCAGGAAGTACTGGCCGAAACCCTGCTCGATCCCAAGACCCAGGTCGCCTTCAACCTCAAGAAGGGCTCGCTGCCGGTGCGCGGCGACGTCGACCTCGACGCGGCCAATGACTGCATGAAGAAGGGCCTCGCCATCCTGGCCAAGGGCGCGGTCATCCCGTGGACGGACCAGCTTCTCTCGCAGGACAGCCAGAAGCAGAAGGAGGACCTGTTCTCGGAGTTCTTCGCCAAGCCCGACATGACCCTCGAAGAGGCGCAGAAGCGTTTCGCCGACATCATCGCTTCCGCCGATTGATCTCGGGCGCCCCCGCCAGCTCCCGGCCCTTGTCAATCGAGGGTCGGGAGCGTGAGGCTCTCATTGTCCCAGCGAGGCTGCCGAGATGAGCAACAGCGAACGCCCCAACCAGCTTTTCCGCAATCTCAACGCGAAAATCGCCTCGATCCCGATGGTGCTCACCGCCGTGGTGGTGTTCGTCGGCGGCACGGCGTGGACGGTGCTTTATTCCTTCACCAATTCGAAGCTCCTGCCGCGGTTGAATTTCGTCGGGCTAGACCAGTATTATCGGCTGTGGGCGACGCCGCGCTGGCTGATCTCGATCGAGAATCTCTTGATCTACGGCGTGATCTCACTGGTGTTCTCGTTGGTGATCGGGTTTCTGCTGGCAGCCCTGCTCGACCAGAAGATCCGTTTCGAGGACACGTTCCGCACCATCTTCCTCTACCCCTTCGCACTCTCCTTCATCGTCACCGGCCTTGTCTGGCAGTGGCTGCTCAATCCGGATTTCGGCGTCCAGGGCGTGGTGCGAAGCCTCGGCTGGACCAGCTTCGACTTCAATCCGCTCTACAATTCCAGCATCGTCATCTACGGCATATCGATCGCCGCGCTTTGGCAAGGCACGGGACTGATCATGTGCCTGATGCTGGCGGGCCTGCGCGGCATCGACGAGGATATCTGGAAGGCCGCACGGGTGGACGGGATACCCATGTGGAAGACCTATCTCTTCATCATCATCCCGATGATGCGGCCGGTGTTCATCACCACGCTGGTGATCATCGCGTCCGGCATCGTCAAGGTCTACGACCTCGTCGTTGCGCAGACCAGCGGCGGTCCCGGCATCGCCTCCGAAGTGCCGGCAAAATATGTCTACGACTACATGTTCTTCGCCCAGAATCTCGGCCAGGGTTTTGCCGCTTCGACCATGATGCTGCTGTCGGTGATGATCGTCATCGTGCCATGGGCCTATCTCGAATTCGGAGGCCGCAAGCGTGTCTGACCACGTCGTCTCCTTGTCCGCCGCGTCGTCAAACCCGCAAGCTGGCGTCTCCGGACCGAGCGGACCGAAGCCGCGACATATGTTCTCGCGCCGCAACATTTTCCTCTACGGTACGCTCATCGTGGTGGCGCTCTACTACCTCCTGCCGCTCTATGTGATGGTCGTCACCTCGCTCAAGGGCATGCCGGAAATCCGCCTCGGCAACATCTTCTCGCCGCCGCTCGAGATCACCTTCGAGCCTTGGGTCAAGGCGTGGTCGCAGGCATGCACCGGCCTCAATTGCGACGGGCTTTCGCGCGGTTTCTGGAACTCGGTGCGCATCACCGTTCCCTCGGTGATCCTGTCGATCGCCATCGCCTCGGTGAACGGCTACGCGCTCGCCAATTGGCGCTTCAAGGGCGCCGACACATTCTTTGTCATCCTGATCGTCGGTGCCTTCATTCCCTATCAGGTGATGATCTATCCGATCGTCATCATCCTGCGCGAGGTCGGCCTCTATGGCAGCCTTACCGGCCTGGTGATCGTGCATTCCATTTTCGGCATGCCGATCCTGACGCTTCTGTTCCGCAATTATTTCACCTCGATGCCGGAGGAGCTGTTCCGGGCGGCGCGTGTCGATGGCGCCGGCTTCTGGGGTATCTATCTGCGCATCATGCTGCCGATGTCGTTGCCGATCTTCGTCGTCGCCGTCATTCTACAGGTGACCGGCATCTGGAACGACTTCCTGTTCGGCGTCGTCTACACCCGTCCCGACACTTATCCGATGACAGTGCAGCTCAACAACATCGTCAACTCGGTGCAGGGCGTGAAGGAATACAACGTCAACATGGCCGCCACCATCCTGACCGGCCTGGTGCCGCTGATCGTCTATTTCATTTCCGGCAAATTGTTCGTGCGCGGCATTGCCGCCGGCGCGGTGAAAGGGTGATGTCGATGGCGGCGAACGGCACCAGCGTTTCGATCCAGGACCTGTCGCTGAACTTCGGCGCGGTCTCGGTGCTGCAGACGCTCAACCTCGATGTCGCCGAAGGCGAGTTCATCGTGCTGCTCGGACCTTCCGGCTGCGGCAAGTCGACCTTGCTCAACTGCATCGCCGGCCTGCTCGATATTTCGGAAGGCCGCATCTTCATCAAGGGCAAGAACGTCACCTGGGAAGAGCCCAAGGACCGCGGCATCGGCATGGTTTTCCAGTCCTATGCGCTCTATCCGCAGATGACGGTGGAGAAGAACCTGTCCTTCGGGCTGCGTGTCGCCGGCATCGCCAAGGACGAAATCGCCAAGCGCATTGCACGCGCCGCCGAGATCCTGCAGATCGAGCCGCTTTTGCAGCGCAAGCCGGCCGCACTCTCGGGCGGCCAGCGCCAGCGCGTGGCGATCGGGCGGGCGCTGGTGCGCGATGTCGATGTCTTCCTGTTCGACGAACCGCTGTCCAATCTCGATGCCAAGCTGCGTTCGGAGCTGCGCGTCGAGATCAAGCTTCTGCACCGCAAGCTGCAGAACACGATGATCTACGTCACCCATGACCAGATCGAGGCGATGACGCTGGCCGACCGCATCGCGGTGATGAAGGGCGGTGTCATCCAGCAGCTCGACGCGCCGCAGACCATCTATAATCGTCCGGTCAACCGGTTCGTTGCAGGGTTCCTCGGCTCGCCGGCGATGAATTTCGTCGAGGGACAACTGGAAGCCGGCACGACGGCGGTGTTCAAGACCGGGGATTTGACCATACCGCTCGATCACTACGGCTTCGACGGCGCCGGCAACAAGAGCGGGCCTTGCGTGTTCGGGATCCGGCCGGAGCACGTTGCCTTTGGCGAGGCCGCGAACTCCATGCCCTTTGCCACCGACGCCGCCGTGGAAATCGTCGAGCCGATGGGCTCCGACACACTGGTGTGGACGAAGCTCGGCGACCGCAATTTCTCCTTCCGCGTCGAGGCGGAAAAGACGCTGCGCAATGGCGATCCGATCCGGATCGGCTTTGACCCTGCCCGCGCCTCGCTGTTCGATACCCCATCCGGCAACCGCATGTAGCTCCCAAGAAGACCATCCTCCCAAAGACAATCCCCAAGCAGAACGGACAGAGACGATGAACTGGTCATTCCAACTTTACAGCGCCCGCAATTTCTTGCCTTGGATCGATGTGCTCGAAATGCTCGGCAAGCTCGGTTACGCCGAGGTCGAAGGCTTCGGCGGCGTCTATGACGATCCCAAGGCCTTCCGCGCCGAACTCGACAAGAACGGCCTTGCCATGCCGACCGGGCATTTTTCCATCGATGCGCTGGAGAAGGATTTCGACGGCGTGCGCCGGATCGCCGAAACGCTCGGCGTCAAGCTCTTGATCTGCCCCTATCTGATGGCGGAGGACAGGCCATCCGATACCGCCGGCTGGCGCGGCTTCGGCGAGCGTCTGGCCAAGGTCGGCGAGGTGGCCTCGAAGGCCGGCTATGGCTTTGCCTGGCACAACCATGATTTCGAGTTCAAGGCGCTCGCCGACGGCTCGCTGCCGCAGGATCATATCCTGTCGTCCGCCCCCGACATTGGCTGGGAAATGGACGTTGCCTGGGTGGTGCGCGGCGGCGCCGATCCGCTGCCCTGGATCGAAAAGCACGGCAAGCGCATCGTCGCCGTGCATGTCAAGGACATAGCGAAGCCGGGTGAGGGGCTGGATGAGGATGGCTGGTCGGATGTCGGCCACGGCACGATCGACTGGGCGGACCTGATCAAGGTGTTGCAGGCCAAGAGCGCGGCGAAATACTTTGTCATGGAACAGGACAATCCCAACGACATCGAGCGCTTCGCCCGCCGCTCGATCGCAACCGTCAAGAGCTACTAGGAACAACCACCATGGCAAAGAAACTGGGTATTGGCGTCATCGGCTGCGGCAACATCTCGAAGGCGTATTTCTCGCTGGCGCCGCTGTTTCGCGGCATCGAGATGCGCGCCTGCGCCGACATCAACATGGACGCGGCCAGGGCACGGGCGAAAGAATTCAAGCTCCGTGCCGAGACCGTCGAGGATCTGCTCAAGGCCGACGATATCGACATCATCGTCAACCTGACCATTCCGGCCGTGCATTACGAGGTGTCGAAGCAGGTGCTCGATGCCGGCAAGCACGTCTATTCGGAAAAGCCGTTCGTGCTGTCGCTCAAGGAGGGCCAGGACCTCAAGACGCGGGCCGAGAAGAAGGGGCTGCGCATCGGCTCGGCGCCGGACACGTTTCTCGGCGGCGCGCACCAGCTGGTGCGCGAACTGATCGACGAGGGAAAGCTCGGCAGGATCACCAGCGGCACCTGCCATGTCATGGGCCATGGCATGGAACACTGGCACCCGAATCCGGATTTCTTCTTCCAGCCGGGCGCCGGGCCGGTGCTCGACATCGGACCGTACTACATCACCAATCTGATCCAGCTGATCGGGCCGGTGAAGCAGGTGGCGGCTTTCGCGACGACCCCCGCCAAGGAGCGGACCATCAGTTCCAAGCCGCGAGCGGGTGAAAAGATCCCGGTCAACACGCCGACCACCATTCACGGCCTGCTCGAATTCGAGAACGGCGCCGTGGTGACGCTGAACACAAGCTGGGACGTCTGGGCTCACGGCCACGCGCCGATGGAGCTTTATGGCGAGGCCGGAACGGTGTTCGTGCCGGATCCGAACTTCTTCGGCGGCGATGTGCGCTTCACCGAAGAGGGCAAACCGGTCAAGAAGCAGCCGAAATGGAAGCATCCGCTGGGCATCCCCAATGAGATGCACGGCCAAGGCATGATGGCCAATTACCGCACGGCGGGCCTGGCCGACATGGCGCTGGCGATCACCGAGGGCCGGCCGCACCGCTGCTCGATGGAACTCGCGTTGCATGCCGTCGATGTCATGACCGGCCTTCTGTGCTCCGGCGAAACCGGCAAGTTCGTCGCCATGCAGACCACTTGCGAGCGCCCGGCCGCGCTTGGCGTCAAGCAAGCCAAGGATCTCCTGGCCAAGAAAAAATAGATCGCGGGAGATTATCGATAATTTTGCTTACCCCTCTCCCCGTTCCGACGGAGAGGGGGTAAAGGATGGCGTACGGGCATGTTCGTCGCCTCTGCGATGACAGTGCCCTGTCCGTTCATATCCGAGGATTTCCCATGCCCTATATCGCCGCTGAAAACCGCTACGAGAACATGATCTACAACCGCTGCGGGCGGTCCGGCCTCAAGCTGCCGGCGATCTCGCTCGGGCTGTGGCACAATTTCGGCGACGACACGCCGCATCGGACCAAGCAGGCCATCGTCCGCAAGGCGTTCGACCTCGGCATCACCCATTTCGACCTCGCCAACAATTATGGGCCGCCGCCCGGCTCGGCGGAGACCGCTTTCGGCGAGATCCTGCGCACCGATTTTTCCGCCTATCGCGACGAACTGATCATCTCGACCAAGGCCGGCTACGAGATGTGGGCCGGCCCCTACGGCGAATGGGGCGGGCGCAAATATGTGCTGGCCAGCCTCGACCAGAGCTTGAAGCGGATGGGGCTCGACTATGTCGACATCTTCTATTCGCACCGTTTCGATCCCGACACGCCGCTCGAAGAAACCATGGGCGCGCTCGACCATGCGGTGCGTTCGGGCAAGGCACTCTATGCCGGCATCTCGTCCTACAATTCGCAGCGCACCCGCGAGGCCGCTGACATATTGAGGCAATTGGGCACGCCCTGTGTCATCCACCAGCCGAGCTATTCGATGTTGAACCGCTGGGTCGAGGAGGACGGGCTGCTCGACACGCTCGAAGGGCTCGGCGTCGGCTCCATCGTGTTTTCGCCGCTGGCGCAAGGCATGCTGACCGATAAATATCTCGGCGGCATTCCCGATGGCAGCCGGGCCTCCCAGGGCAAGTCGCTGAAGACGGCTTTCATCAACGATCGCACCATTGCCAACATCAAGTCGCTCAACGCGATCGCCGGCAAACGCGGCCAGACGCTGGCGCAGATGGCGTTGGCCTGGGTGCTGCGCAAGGGCAAGGTAACGTCGGCGCTGATCGGCGCCAGCCGGCCCGAGCAGGTGGAAGATTGCGTCGGCGCGCTCAAGGTGCTCGATTTCAGCGACGCCGAATTGGCCGAGATCGATACTTACGCGCGCGAGTCCGACATCAATCTGTGGGCGGCCTCCGCCGAGCGCAAAGGTCCGCCAAGGAAATAGGCTCTCTCGGCAAGCCGGCAAACAAAACGGCGGGATGTTCCCGCCGTTTTCCACGGCAATCCGAAGCGGCCGCTTCAGGGCGACTTTGGCTTCTGGGCGGTGCCGAGTCCGGCCTTGGGCTTTTCGGGCGCCGGGGCGGATGTCTTCATCTTGGCCTCGATCCAGCCGGTGTAGTTGGCCAGCCGCGTGTAGATGCCATAGGCGTCCTTGTGGCCGCAGGCAGCGCTGCCATCAGCGGGGCCTTCGCCCCAACTGACGACGCCGACCTGGACCGGGCCGCCGGCGCCGGTCATGAACAGCGGTCCGCCGCTGTCGCCATTGCAGGCGTCACGCACGCCGCTGGTGGTGCCGGCGCAGATCATGTTGCTGGTCAGCGGGTCGGTCATGTCGGCGGCAATCGCATTGGCCGCGGCATCGATGCCCTTTTCCGAATAGCGCATGCGGTGCGACAGGTCTCCGAGAGCCGCTTTCAGGTCATGCGCATAGATGGCCTTGATGCCGCTGTTGCAGGCACTGTTCGGCTGAAGATCGAGATCGGCGACCATCAGCGTGGTCGGGAAGGTGCCGTCCTGCATCTTGCCCCAGCCGGTGACGGTGGTCTTGCCGGTGTCGGGTGTCGCGTCATGGGTAAGCTTGATGGTCGGTGCATCGGCCGGGTCGGCGAGCCGGAGCAGGCCGAGATCGTTGTCGAGCGTCTGCTCGCTGTAGCCCTCGTTGACGATGACTTCGACAACCTTGTGCCGCTTGCCTTCGCTGAGATCCGTGGCACCGGTCAGCACGGTGACGGAATCGGGCGAGATCGGGCGGCCCTTGTCGTTGAGGCAGTGCGCCGCCGTCAGCACCCATCGCGGCGCGATCAGGCTGCCGCCGCAAAACTGCGCGTTGGCCTGAGAGGCCGGATTCTCGTCCAGCCTGGCGGTGGTGAGGAGTGCCACCTGGAAGGGATAGGCGCCCTTTTCAGCCTGATTGCCGCCATAGACGCGATCGGTGCCATCGGGGTTCTCCGCCGCTGCCTTGGCCCTGGCATCGGTCACCCGCTGCATCGGCGAAACGGCCGCTTCCGGCCTGACGGCGGCCTCGTCCGCCTGGCCGGCGTTGATGAATGCAGCGGCAGTGGCGATGCCAAGCAGCGATGCGGCAACGACCTGCCCGAACCGATTTGTGATGTGCACCTGAACCCCTCCTGAGACAATTCTCCCGCGCGGATCGACGCCGGGCATTGTGCACCAGGGGCCGCCGGTTCGGCGATCGGATACGCACCGTATCGAACGGCGCGCGATCGGTCACAAAACCGAATTCCACTTTTGCTAACCGTGCCCGCGAGCAGAACCCGCACAAAACTCTATAGCCCCCCACGGGCTACGTGGAAGCGATTTATCATTGCCAATCTTGGATTATTTTAGGCAGTATGTCGTGGCAGGGTCTTAGGCGGGGGCTTTAGATTGACCGAGGCAAACAACGATCCGGTACGTTCGCCGATAGCCTTTGCCGATTTTTCAGCACCACCACGATCTCGACAATATTTCTGTATTTTGATCCAGTCCTTGCTGACTTTTGGGAGAGTCTCACCATGACAAAACTGACAAAGCTTATGATGGCGTCCGCATTGCTTTCCACCGCAATGTCGGCAGTCCCTGCTTTCGCCGCCGATCCTGGCTCCGCCAGTGCCGGCAATGGCGAAAGTATGCGGGACGTGACGTCAGGCGACTACAAGCCCGGGCGGGCCAAGCCGATCGCGCCGCCGACGCTGACTGACGAAGACAACCGCGCCGCGCCGATCACCGACGAGAAAGCGGCTGTCAAATCCTATGGCATCATCGGACGTTCCGCCGATGGCAAGGAGATCAAGATCGAACCGAGCGAAGCGCTGCGAGAGATCATCATCAAGGAACTGAATGCGCCGGCAAATGGCGCCGAGGGCGGCCCGCGCAAGACCGAGGATCCTGACCTTGGCGAAGGCGAAGCCGGACGTCAGGTTTTCGGCACCGACGATCGTGAGCAGGTCAAGAACACCAAGACCTATCCGTTCTCGGCAATCGGCTATCTCGAAGCCAAGTCGAAGACCGGCTACGGCAGCTGTTCGGCAACGCTGATCGGCCCGCGCACCGTGCTTACCGCCGCACACTGTCTCTACAGCCACGAGGACAAGGACTGGCTCTCCGACTACCTGTTCGTGCCGGGCCTCAATGGCAGCACCGCCGATGACGCTCCGTTCGGCGCCTTCAGCTATGAAAGCGCCTATGTGCTGCAGGGCTTCATCGACAACTACCAGGGCTATTATGGCTCCGTGATCCCGTGGGATCTCGGCATCATCACGCTGAAGCAGGATGTCGGCACCAATCTCGGCTGGCTGGGCTACGCCAACTATGACGATCTCGGCGACTTCACCGCCAACCTCGTCGGCTATCCCGGCGACAAGCCGATGGGGACGATGTGGAAGGCAAGCTGCGAAGTGCATGCCGAAAACATCGCTCCGGAATATTTCCAGTATGACTGCGATACGTTTCCGGGGTCGAGCGGCAGCTCGGTCTATGCCTATGACAACAACTCCAAGCAGCGCATCATCACCGGCGTCAACGTGGCGGAAAGTCCCGACGCGAACACTGCCGTACGCCTGAACGCCGCCAACATCCAGTGGATCAACAGCCTCTACAAATGACGGCTGCCGACGGTCGCGGCGCGTGCCGCGACAGAGAAACAAAGAACCGGCGGCGGGACGTTCCCGCCGCCGGTTTTCTATGCGATGGCGTGCACGGTCGGAGCCGTCACTTGCGCCAGCCCACCGCCACGATTACGCTTGGTCATCCAAGGGGTTGGGCGTTGAGGGGTGGGATATGGCAAGGCCAGGAATCTTCGCAATGAGGGCAATGGCTGCCGCTCCCCTGCTGGCGGCGTTGATGTTGTCGGCATCTCTTACCGGACAGGCCTTCGCCAACGGAGGCAGTTCGCAGCCAGCCGGCGCCTGGGCGGAGCGCGTGCAGGTCCTCTATCAGAGCCGGACGCGTTCGGTGCTGCGCAGGATGGTGCGGGTGTGGGATTTCCAACCGGAAAAAAATCTCGACTTCACCTGGGAGCCGGCCGCTGGCCAGTCTCCCGATCGGACGATCGCCGAAGACGGCACCGTCAACGGCAAGGGCCGCCTGGTCTGGCGCGTGCGCGGCTCTGCGAACTATGACCCGAAGACCGTCTATTCCAGTTATTTTGGCTCCGTCAGGAACGGCCGGCTGGATGGGCAAGGGCGGCTCGAGCTTCGTTCGGGCGAGGTCTTCGACGGGCTGTGGCTTGAGGGAGAATTCAACGGAAAGGGCATCCATATCGATGCCGAGGGCAACCGCTATGAAGGCCAGTTCGTCGCTGGCGTCGCGAATGGCGAAGGCCGGCTCATGTCGAAGACCGGCGAAATATTCGCCGGCTCCTTTGTCGACGGATTGAAGAACGGCAAGGGTCGGACCCGGCTCGCCGGCGGCACGGTCTATCAATCGCAATGGGTGATGGGCAAGGAGGTCGGCAGCTCGCGTCCAGACGTGCTGGCCGATGCCCGGGTCGGCGGCCTTTTGAAGGCGCAGACCGGCGGCGGCGACGCCGACAAGGTCGAGATCGGGGTCGTGGTGGATCAACGTATGACGCAGCAATCCGACATGCAGTACCAGCACCTGGTGCGCGACGAGGACATCGCGATCTATCCGCAGGCGGATGAGGACAATGACAGCTGGAACGGCACCGGGCAGGTTACGACCAGCAATGTCTTTGGCCGCAAGGACTGGGACGAAGCGCCGGCCTTCGCCGAGGTCGACCTCAAAACGACGGACCAATCCAAAGTCAGGCTCGACCGCCTGGAAATGAAGGTCGCCTCGAGCGATGCCTACCGCAAGCCGATGCTGTCGATATCGGAGCATTTCGGCTGTGTCGGCTTCCGGCCGGATTTCTCGATCATCAACAATGGCTGGGGCGACGCCAAGGACATGAAAATGTCCATCCAGTTCACGACCGTGGACGAGGATGGCAATCCCAGCGGCCAGCCAAGCCGTATGTTCAGCAAGGACATTGGCAGTTTCGGCGAGGGCGTCGACGTGTCGATCAAGAGCGTGCTCACTGAAGCCGGCGTCGACACCGCCAGCCTGGAGACGGGGCGGTTTCCCTGTCCGTCGGTGGACAGTCTCAATGTCTGCCGCAGTCAGTTGGCCAACAAGATCAAGTTCGGCGAGGTCGCCGACTATCTCGGCAATATGCAGCAGGCGATGACACTGAATGCGATCGGCAAGCTCGATTATTCCTGGACAGATGACGAAGGTCATATCAATCAGAACAGCGAGCCGTTTCGCACCTCGGTGACCGTGGCGGTTTTCGAGACCCCGGAATCGATGGCCGAATGCGGCGATGGCGGTGGCGGCACACCGGAAGCGATGCGCTACCAGAACATCGAGTTTCCAATCGGCAAGCACGACTACACGATCGCCATGCCGGTGCGCGGCAACAAGAACATCAGCGCCTATACGGCGCGGCTGAAGATGTGGTCGTCGATGTCGTCCATCCACAACTTCAGCATCGCCGCGCATTTCGCCGATGGCAGCGTTCGCGAGAGCAAGCCGGTGACCTTCTTCTATTTCAAGCCAAAGCGGTCGCTGTTCGAGACCAAGACCGAGCCGGCGGCGTGTTATCTGCCACGCGACATGGTCGGCTGCAGCGGTTAGGACGTATCGATATTCAGGTGATGCCGGCCCGATCTTAAGCCTGGCGCATCCTGATCCAGGAACGGCTATTTGCGGCCCATCTCGAAATAGTTGGGCAGGGGAATGAGCCGGGCGAAGATCGTGCCCTGGGGAAAGACGCGCAGTTCCAGCATCGATCCGGACGAGCGTTCCGCCTTCTGGTCAAATAGGAAATTGCCGAGCGAATAGACTTCAGCCACATCGCCGCCGCCGAGCGGCACGATTGCCTCGCTCGACACATGCGGATGGCCGCCGACGATGGCCGACACACCGCGCAGCCGCATCTGGTCGGCGAGCATCTCTTCGCGCGCCGACGGCTCGGTCTTGTATTCGCGGCCCCAATGGACGAAGGCGACCACCGGGCGTTCGGCATTTTCGTGCAGCAGGCGGTCGAGCAAGGCAGGGGTGAGCAGGTCGGTGTTCTTCGAGCCGTTGGTGTCGATGTCGGTCAGGCCGACCAGGTCGAGATCGGCGAGCGCCAGCGTCTCGCCCTGGGCGACATGGGGGATGCCGGCTTCGTCCAGCGCCTGCAGCGTCTCGGCATAGCCGGACGGGCCGAGATCGTAGGCATGGTTGTTGGCGAGGCTCACGCCGGCGACATGCAGCCGCTTCAGCATGTCGACAGCGAGGCCCTCCGGCATCGCCAGCGTCATATCGTCGATCGCCTCCGGCACGTTGGGCAGGATGACGCCTTCGAGATTGACGATCAGCGGCCGCGAGTTGGTCAGCGACAGGATGCTGTCGACGATGCGGTCGGCAACACCGTCGCGGACCAAAATCTTCTTCATGGCGCGGCCGAAATTCACGTCGCCGGCGAGATAATAGATTTTGTCCTTGGGCCGTGTGGGGTTGTTGAAGTCGGGGCCGAAAGCGCCGAACAGCGCCACCACATAGCTGGTGGTGCGCTCGACATAATCCGATGTGTGTTCCTGCGAGTTCTCATTGGCGACGACCAGCGGCAGGGCGCCGAACAATTCGCGCTGCAGCCTGGTCTGGATGTAGAGCGCGCCGACCGAATCGGCATGATCGGGCTGGCGCAGTGCCGCGATGCCGTCGAGCGAGCTGGCGGCCAGCATGTTGAGCGACTGCTGGTCGAAACGGCGTGCCTCATGCTGCGGCAGATAGTGCGAGAAGTCGGTGGATTCGACGATCAGCGTGTCGTGGTCGACAATTGTCTTAAGTGCCTCGGCAAGCCTGTCCCAGTCGCGGCGCCGCGCCTTCACCGACATCGCCACCGGCACGATTTTCGCCTCGGGGAAATAGTGGTGCAGGAAAGGCAGCATGGCACGTACGCCATGCTCCTTGTCGAACAGGCAGGACTCCTCGACCATGTCGCTGTTCTTCTCCAGAAGCCGCACGGCATCGGTGTCGGCCTTGACCGGACCAAGCACGGTATCGAAGCCGCGCGCCGTGGTGGCGTAGAGCTTGTGCGTCTTGTGGAAATGGTCCGGCGACAGGATGACGATGCGTTTGTAGCGGAAGCCCGAGGCGGCATGAAAACCCAGCGCCACCAGGTCGGCGGCCAGGAGATGATGCGGCACGGTGATGCCGGTCAGTCGCTGATTGGATGGCTGGACCTCGGCCGCGCTGGCGATGGCATTCTCGAACAGCTTGGCGTCGTCGTAGAAGGGCGGGAAGTTTGAGCTGCCGGACGGGCAGATGACGGGTGCGGTGAAGGCGGGCAGGGGGAGGAGGGTGAACAGGAGGGCTGCCAAGATCTGCAAAATGTCGGCGCCCAGTCGGCCCCCCTCTGTCCTGCCGGACATCTCCCCCTCAAGGGGGGAGATTGGCAGCTTCATTGGCGGCGCTCTCTTTCTCAACGTCAGGGATTGGCGAAAGCCAGGAAACAGCTGATCTCCACCCTTGAGGGGGAGGTGTCCGGCAGGACAGAGGGGGGTCCCTTGGCGCCGACGTTTGATGGTCACGGCTCGGCCAGCACGATGTTTTCCACGCCGCCGACATAATAGAACGGCTTCTGCTTCGAAGCGGTCAGCCGCACCACCTCGTGCGAAATGAAATCGGCCAGCCCGAACAGCGTGACGCCGCCATCCGGGGTTCTCGCCTTGCCGCGCAGGCCCTCGAGGATCGAATAGGTGAAGACGCCGTGGCCGAGTTCGGGCAATTCGGCGGCGGTGTTGTTGGCGGCGGTGGCCGAGAAGACGACGATGCGCGCGTCCTGCGCATCCTTTTCCAGCCGCGGATTGAAGGCGTTGGCGGCGTGGCAGGTGTCGAGCAGCATGAAGCGCATGCCTTTGGCCCGCTCGACCGATTTCTGGATGTCGGACCAATCCACCAGCGAAGAGCGCTTCCAGCGCTCGGCGTCCTGTTTGCGGCCATCGGTCGGGATGAAATAGTAATCCTCGTCGATGTTGATGCCGTGGCCGGCTACGAAGATGATGGTGGTGTCGTGCTCGCCAGGCCGGTCGAGGAAATCGGCGAGCTGGTCATCGATCGTGTGCGAGTCCGGTTCCATGATGCTGCCGGCACTGGCGACGGTGTAGGTCTGCTGCGCCTTGTCGGGGCTCTCGTCGAGCGCTTGGCGGTTGACCAGCACCAGCGATTCCATCGACGAGAACAGCGGCGCCGACTTCTGCGCAACCACCTTGAGAAACTCGGTGGCATCGTCGACGGGGTAGCGCAGGTCGCAGGCGTGGCCGGAACAGGCATCGGTCAGGAACGGGTATTTGTCGACACCGATGACCGCGACATAGAGCTTGCCCTTGGCTTGGGCCTTCTCGGCCTTCCTTGCCAGCGTCGTCACGCTGCGCTCGGTCAGATAGCCGTATTCATTGGTGCCGGTGATGCGAATGGTGTTTTGGCCATCCTCGACCGGAACCTCGACGATGGTGTTGTTGCCGTCCACCGAGCGGGCGGTGACGTCGCCGACATTGCGGCTGTTCGAAAGGATCGAGAAGCCGGCGGCATCAGCGCCAGCCTCCCTGGCGCCCGTGATTTCGACCGCGACGTAGCCGTCTCGCACCTTGCTCTGATCGCCGGCGAGGCGGATGCCGAACTCCGGCGGCTTGCGCTGGAGAAGCTTCTGCAACTCGTCGTCGACGCCGGGCCGCATCTCCTTGACCGCCTGCCTGGCGCTGCGCAGGATGATGGCGCGGCGCACCATTTCCGGGCTCCAGAGGTATTTCTTCAGCTGGCCGGCGCGGATGAAGCGGCCTTCATGGTCGCGACCCTGGTTGACGTGCCAGCCGATCAGCTTGTCGCCCTCGTCGGAGGAATAGTAATAGCCCTGCGGCATCCAGGCGATCCATTGCGACCCGGCAAAAAACATCGACACGATCAGTTCGTGCGTCTTCAGGTTCCAGAGCCGGAGCGTCTGGTCGGCACTGCCGGTGACCAGCAGGCTGGCCTTTTCGGAGGCGACCATAGCGTTGACCTCGCCGGTGTGGCCGGTGAATTCACCTGATACCCTGGCGGTCGCGGATTTGTACTCCAGCAGCGTGCCGTCATTGCCGCCGGTGATCAGGCCAAGCCCGTTGTCGATCAGCGTGAAGGCGGAATGGGCAAAGCCGTTGGTGGCGTCGTTCTCGATCGTGCGCACGACCTTACCGCCATTGGCGATTTCCAGCACTGCGTTTTCCAGCGCGTCCTTGCCGCCGACCGTGGCGTGCAGCGACCACTGGCCGCTGGTCAGTGTGGCGCGGGCAAACGAGTTTTGCTCCGTCAGCAGCTGGGGGTCGTCGAAGAACCGCTCGGCGGTCGGCAGTTCCAGCTTCTTTTCCAGCGCGCCCATTTGTTCCGGGCAGGCGACGCGCTCGGGGCAGGGGTTGGCATCGCCCCAGCCGATGATGCCGTTCGCCGCGTCGATGCCGACCGCGGTCACCGGCTCCCCCGATCCTTGCAGCAGGGCCTTGCGTTCACCCGTCGCCGGGTCCCAGACCTGGATGGCGTTGCGGGTACCGCCGGCCGTCGCCACCAGCGACCCGTCGGCATTGGCGGCGCTGGCGTAGACTGTGCCGTCATGGCCGGCATAGTCGAGCAGCTTGTCTCCAGTGTCGGTGTTCCAGACGATGGAGCGGTGCTTGTTGGCGCAGCGGTAGCCGCAGGAAGCGATCAGACGTGACCCCTTGGCGAAGGTCAGCGAACCGATGAGGAAATCCTGCTTCGGCATGGCGCGCACCAGAGTGCCGTCAGCCGCACGCCAGATTTGGACCTGCCCGTCCTTGCTGCCGGTGCCAAACTGGCTGCCGTCCTGCGAAACGGCCAGCGCCATGACGCTGACGTCCCGCAGCTGCTCCGCTTCGGCCGGTAAGGCGATCTGCTCGCCCTTCGTGATGTCCCAGAGCCGGATGCCATTGTCCGTCGTTGTCGCCGCCAGTCGGGTTCCCACCGCGGCGAAAGCCAGTTTGTCGATATGCCAGGAATCGGCGTCGAGCTTTTTGTCCAGCGTCCATCCGGCCGTGGATTTGTCGTCCAGCCTCCAGAGATAGACGACGCCATCGGCGCCACCGCCGGCCAGCATCTTTCCATCGGGAGAGAAGGCAAGGTCATAGGTCGCGTAGTCGGCTGCCTTGAGTACGGCCTTCATCTTGCCGGTGGCGAAGTCGAACAGCCTGATGTCGCCATAGGGCGGCCTGTCGCCGAGACCAGCGCCGAAATAGCCGCCGGCGGCGATCGTCTTGCCGTCCGGCGAGACCGCGACCGCGAAGATCTTGCCGTCGTTGCCGTTGCCGAGATAGCCACGGATGGTGCGCAGGCTGACGCCGTTTTGCCAGTCCCAGATACGGATGGTCTTGTCGTCGGAGGCCGAGACGAGGTTCTCGCCATCGGGCGTGAAGGCGAGATCGGTGACCCGCGCGCTGTGGCCGCCAGTGTCGAGATCGAGGTGGAAATCCGGGGCGTCCTCGGCACGGGCGACCGACGCGGCGACCAAGGCTCCAGCCATGGCGAGCCAGCGGAAGGCACGCATGAGGCGGAGGCTCATCCTTGTCATCGTTATTTGGCTTCAGCCGACGGTCGCCCGCTGCGCACATAGGCTTCGATCGCCGTGGCGAAAGTGGGGGAGCCGGCCTTGCGCTGTTTGTCGACATAGCCGGCAAAGTAACTCCAGAAGGAGACGGCATAGTCGCGGAAATAGGCGTCGGTCACCTTGCGCGAACACAGGTCGCCATCGACGCAGAAGGACAGCCGGTTGAGGAAATAGACGATGCGGTCGAAATTCTCGCCGAAGTCGGCGAGCGGCATGTCGCCACCGGAAGCGCTCATCGCCTCGATGCCGATACGTTGCCGGAATACCTGCTCCTCGGTCGGCGAAGGGTTGGCGCTGAGCAGATTGTCGTATTTGGAATTGAGGGCCGCGAGGCGATCCTTGAGCGCTCGTTGCGCCTGCTGATAATCCTTTGTCTCCCAAAGCTCGACCAGGGACATGGTCTGCTCCACGCGCTTCTGCTCCTGATTGGCCAGGAACTGATAGACCGAGAATGCCAAGGTGAAGATGATGGCGAAGCGCACCAGCATGCCCGACCAGGCATAGACCAGCATGCGCCAGTCGCGGTCGGTGAAGGGGTTGCTTTCCTTCTTGATCTCATGGCTGCTCGGCCACGGGAAGCCTTCGGTGGTTTCCGGCAGCGCCTGCTTCGCAGCCGCGTCCTTTGCCGGTGTCACTGCTGCTGCCTGCTTCGTCGTGCCCCCCGGCTTCTTCATTTGCAGCTATCCAGTTCGATGGTGGCGGAGGGATCGAGCACGACGCCCGGCGCTTCGAGCTGCTTCTTCAGGCACGCCAGTTGCGGGCGCGAGACAATGAACTGCACGTCCGGTTCCGCCGGGGCCTTGTTCGGCGACGGCAAGGCCTCGACGATGCCGCGCGAGGCGCAGCCCGAGAGATCGACGACGATCGCGTCGCTGCTGGCCTTGGCGATCTGGTCGTACTGGTCGAGAAAGCAGGTCGCCAGTTCCGAATTGATGACCACCTGCTTGGCGCAGAGGCCGCAGGCGTCCTGTGCCGACGCGTCGGCAACCAGCAGCAGGCCGGCGGCGATGCCGCCAACCGTGGCACTCCAGGAAAATAGGCTATAGCTCACGAACCACCCCATCCATTGCGCCGGCCGTGTCATCTCCCGACGCTGCGGCTAAAAGTTTTCACCCCATCGTGCCGGCAGTGCAAGGCCTGGCCATGAACACCCCCGCCTGGATTCTCAGGCGCGCGGCACCGTCTCCATCGGGAAGATCATCACCGCTCCCCTCGGGCCGCTCTTGTCGGCAAGCCGCATCACCGATCGGGTCGACGGCGCCACGCCGATATCGGCAAGCATGTCGGAGAAGCTGGCGGAGCCTATCCCGCGCGTCATCGACGCGACACCGTCCTGCGCCAGAAAGCTCAGATCCTCCTTTTCGCTTTCCGGCGGCGCCTCGGTCAGCACCGCGATCATCCGCTCCATGCCGAAGCTGGTGTCGGTGAAGGCGAGCAACCCTTCCTCGACGGTAGCCTGCGGGGCGAGGCGCTCGGCAACGATGTGAGTGATCGAATAATCGCTGCCGACATAGAGCACATTGATGTCGACCAGCTGGTCCGACCTGTTCTTCGCCAGCACATGCACCTCGTCGCCGGGCGAGACGCGTGGCACCACCGAGGCCTGCAACGGCTCCAGCCCGTCCTTGTCACGACGCTTGACCTGGAATTGCACGTCGACGTCCTCTGGCTTGTAGTCGGAGGCGGCCGCCAGCCTGGAAAGACCGGTGGCCCGGAAGATGGTGCGCAAATTCCTTACCGTCGCATCGACAAGCTTCTGGCGGTCGTCGGGGTGGATGATGATCAGCGGCGGCCTACCGCCATCCTTCAAGGTCACGTCGCCCGAAGCCGGCAGGAACCACAGGGCCGGCTTGTCGGTCGCGTTCCCGTCGGCGCCGGCAATGGCATTCTCGCGCATCACCGCGAAGCGAAGTTCGGCGCTCTTGCCCGGATCGACCAGTTCGATGTTGAAGCCGGTCTCCTTGGCCGCTGCAAGTTCGTCGAGAACCGAATTGACGAGTGCCGTTTCCGTCTCCAATCCCTTGGTCGCGGCCGGCCGTGCAACGGCGAGCATGTAGTCGACGGCGATCTCCGCCACCCGGGCATACGCATTGGCGGGGATATCGGCAACCTTGAGTGCGGGCTTCTTGTCGAAATCGACCGGCTTGACCCGGCTCTCCAGGTTCTTGGCCGATTCCACTTCGAGATAGCCGACGGCGTCGGATAGCGACGACAGCGCCGACGGCAGGATGGCGAGCTTGCTGCCCGGCGTGAGGCGATGCAGCAGGCCGGCGCCGATCGTCGCCTCGCCGTCCTTGACGATAATGGGCCATTGCATGACCGCATCCGTCTTGTCGGTGCCGAAGACGCGCGCGTCGAGTTCGCCTTCGAACAGCGGCGTCGGCCGGGTACGGCTGTCGGCCGAATATTGCTGCAGCACGGCCTGGCCAAGCTGGCGATAGGTGACATTGGGATTTTCGGCGAGCTTCGACAGGATGGTGAACGTGAAGAGGCCGAAGCGTGGCGCGTCGGCCGTGCCCTTGGGCAGCGGCATCTCCGGTGTCGTCTCGACTGTCTGCGCGGCATAGAAGGCGACCAGTTTGCCCTTGGTGATTGGCTCGCCGCCAGTCGGCGACAGGTTGAAGGCCGGCTTGCGCTGGCCATTCTCGTCGAGGCCGCGCGATGCGCTTGCGACGGTGTTCTCATACGCCTTGATGGCTGCCGCCCTGGCCGCCTCGTCGCCACCGACCAGGTCGGCGAATTCGACCTTGCGATCCAGCTCGTCATCGACATCGACGGCGCGGGTGGCGGTGCCGGAATGGCAGCAGTCGAACACCGCCCAGACGAAGGCGCCCTTGTCGCGGATGGCATCGAGCGCGTCGCCGATCTCATTGTCGACCAGCGCATTCGGCACGCCGGCATCCCTGTTGATCCACTTCTCGATGTCGACGGGCAGGAAAATTTCGTCGAGTCCGTCGGTCTCGTCGCCCTTGACCCTCTCGGGCTGCTGGGCGCCGTGGCCGGACAGATGCAGGTAGACAAAGTCGTCGCGCTGAACCTTGGCGCCGAGGTCGGCCAGTGCCGTCATGATCGCGGCATGGGTCGGCAAGCCCTTGGCGCCGGGCACGTCCTTGGCCAGCAGCGTGACGTTTTCCGGCGCGAATCGCACCGGATCGGGCACGTTCTTCAGCAGGTATTCGTGCACCAGGGCGGCATCGTTCTTCGGCCCGATAAGCCAGTTTCTCTGCGGCAAGGCCGGATATTCGGTGCAGGCGACGAGCAGCGCATGGTAGGTGCGCGACGCGGCCAACGCCCGGAACGAAATCGTGCCGGCAGCCATCAGCGCGGACGTGCCGACAAGCAGCGTTCGGCGTGTCAATTTGATCATATTGCTTCCCCAAGCCCGATCGAATTCCCAAGCGAAACCATCCTCGTCGAGGATTTTGGCAGTATTTTGAATGTCGCTCCGTCATCAAGCCTGCCATCACCAATGTGCCGGCATGTCATCGATCGGCTCGGGACAGCAACAGAAGAGTAGCAAAGAAGGCGGTTCGTCGCTATCTGAATGGGATCAGGCCGTTTGCGTGAGCAAACAGCCGTGGGATGGCGCAGGGCAGGCTGGAACAGAACCATGGCGGCAAGGGATGTGCTGACGAAAAACCAGTTGTGCGTGCTCGAGAAACTCGAGACCGCCAGCGGGCCGCTCAGCGCCTACACCTTGCTCGATCAGCTGCGCGAGCGCGGTTTTCGGGCGCCGCTACAAGTCTATCGGGCGCTCGACACGCTGGTGAAATCAGGCTTCGTGCATCGGCTGGAGAGCATCAACTCCTTCGTCGCTTGCGCCGAGCCGCACGACCACAGCCACTCGATGACCGCCTTCGCCATTTGCGACAGCTGCGGGCAAGTGACCGAAATGTCCGATCACGACGTCGACCACCGGCTGAACGAATGGGTCAACTCGACCGGCTTCGCCGCCAGGAAGGCGGTGATCGAATTTCGCGGGACCTGCGCGAAATGCCGCGCTGAGGCCGCCTAACGCAGCCTCAATGCGCCTCGTCCCAGTTGTTGGCGGCCCGCGCATCGACATGCAGCGGCACCGACATCGAGACCGCGGGCATCGCTGCGTTTTCCATGACGTGGCGTACGACCGGGATCGTCGCCTCGACTTCCGCCTCGACCGTCTCGAAGATCAGTTCGTCATGCACCTGCAAGAGCATGCGGGCGGACAGCTTGGCCTTGTCCAAGGCTTCCTCCATGCGGATCATGGCGCGGCGGATGATGTCGGCGGCGGTGCCTTGCAGGCGGGCGTTGATCGAGGCGCGCTCGTTGAACGCGCGCAGCGACGGGTTCGACGACCTGATGTCGGGATAGTGGATGCGGCGGCCGAAGATCGTTTCGACAAAGCCGTGCTCGCGGGCATAGGCCTTGGTCTCCTCGATATAGTCGCGGATGCCGGGAAAGCGCTCGAAATATTTCTTGATGTAAGCGCTTGCCTCCTCGCGCGGGATCGACAGCTGGTTGGCGAGGCCAAAGGCCGAGATGCCGTAGATAATGCCGAAATTGATCGCCTTGGCGCGGCGGCGCACTTCCGACGGCATGCCCTCCACGGGCACGTTGAACATTTCAGACGCGGTGATGGCGTGGATGTCCGCGCCATCCGCAAAGGCCTGCCGCAATTGCGGGATTTCGGCGACGTGGGCGAGCACGCGCAGTTCGATCTGGCTGTAGTCGGCTGACACCAGACGGTGGCTCTTGTCGGTGATGAAGGCTGTCCTGATCTTGCGCCCTTCAGCCGTGCGCACCGGAATGTTCTGCAGGTTGGGGTCGGAGGACGACAGACGGCCGGTCGTCGTCGCGGCCAGCGCGTAGGAGGTGTGGACCCGCTTGGTGTCGGGATTGACGAAGCCGGGCAGAGCATCGGTGTAGGTCGATTTCAGCTTGGTCAGCTGGCGCCAGTCGACGATCTTGCGCGGCAGTTCGTGACCTTCCGCGGCAAGGTCTTCGAGCAGTTGCGCCGAGGTCGACCACTGGCCGGTCTTGGTCTTGGAGCCGCCGGGCAGCCCCATGCGGCCGAACAGGATGTCGCCGAGCTGCTTGGGCGAGCCGATGTTGATGCGCTCGCCGATGAGCTGGTAGATTTCCTCTTCGAGCCGGGCCGCACCTTGCGCCAGCTCGCCCGACAGCCGGGACAGGATCTGCCGGTCGACCGAGATACCGCGCTGTTCCATGCGCGCCAGCACCGGCACCAGCGGCCGCTCCAGGCGTTCATAGACCGAGACCAGGCCCTTGGCGGCAAGCCGCGGCTTCAGCACCAGCCACAGCCGCAACGTCACATCGGCATCCTCGGCGGCGTGAGCGGTCGCCCTGTCGACGTCGACCTGGTCGAAACCGACAGAGCTCTTGCCGGAACCGGTCACGTCCTTGAGCTGAAGGGGGGCATGGCCAAGCCATTTGTCGGCAAGGGCATCCATGCCGTGGCCATGGGGGGTGCCGGCGTCGAGCACGTAGGAGATCAGCATGGTGTCGTCGAAGGGCGCGACATCGACGCCGTAGCGGCTCATGATGACCAGGTCATATTTCAGGTTCTGCGCGACCTTGAGGACCGATCTGTCCTCAAGCAGTGGTTTGAGCACCGCCAGCGCCTCGCGAAGCGGGATCTGGTTTTCGAGCATGCCGCCGCCGAGCAGGTCGCCATTGCCGCTCTTGTGGGCGAAGGGGATGTAGGCGGCGCGGCCGGGCGCCGTGGCCATTGCCATGCCGATCAGTTCGGCCTGCATCGGATCGGTCGAGGTGGCCCTGACGTCGAAGGCAGCGATACCGGCCTCCCGCGCCTCGGCCACCCAGGCTTTCAGCGTCGCGATATCGCGGATGCACTGATAGACCGAGGTATCGATCTTGGCGGTCGCCGCGCCCTCCAGCCGCAATGCGGCCAGAAGGGAAGGGGTGTCACCTTGTTTTGGCGTCTCCGTCTCGGCTTCAGCGGCCTGGCCAGGCTCGGTGCCCGCCCCGTTTCGGGCGACAGGCGGCATTCCGGCACCGACGTCGGGGCCATGTGCGTTGTCCGCGCGTTCGACGGTTACCGCGACGGCCTGGACGTCGCCGGCCTCCGTGCCGGTCGCTTCCGCCACGCGGCGGGTCAGCGAGGTGAATTCCATGGTCTTGAGGAAGCCGATCAGCTTCGGCCCGTCGGGAGCATGCAGCACGAAATCGTCCAGCCCCTCGGCCACCGGCACGTCGTTCTTCAGCGTCACCAGTTGGCGCGAAATGCGCGCCTTGTCGGCGTTGGCGATGATCGATTCCCGCCTTTTCTCCTGCTTGATCTCGCCGGCGCGGGCGAGCAATCCGTCGAGATCGCCGAACTGCTCGAGCAGTTGCGCCGCAGTCTTTGGTCCGATGCCGGGCACACCTGGCACATTGTCGACGGAGTCGCCGGTCAGCGCCTGCATGTCGATCATCTTTTCGGGCGGCACGCCCCATTTCTCGATGACTTCAGGGATGCCGATCTGGCGGTCCTTCATCGGGTCGTACATGCCGACAGTGTCGCCCACCAGCTGCATCAGGTCCTTGTCGGAGGAGATGATGGTGGTGTCGCCGCCGGCCTCGCAGGCCAGCCGACAGTAAGTGGCGATGAGATCGTCGGCCTCGAAGCCTTCCATCTCGACGCAAGGCAGGTTGAAAGCCCTGGTTGCCTGGCGGATCAGGCCGAATTGCGGGATCAGATCCTCGGGCGGCGCCGAACGGTTGGCCTTGTATTCGGGATAGAGGTCGTTGCGGAAGGTTTTCGAGGAATAATCGAAGATGACTGCGAAATGCGTCGGCACAATGCCCACATCGGTGTTGCGGGCATCCTGCATCAGCTTCCACAGCATGTTGCAGAAGCCGGAAACGGCACCGACCGGCAGGCCGTCGGACTTGCGGGTCAGCGGCGGCAGTGCGTGATAGGCCCGGAAGATGTAGCCAGAGCCGTCAATGAGGAAGAGATGATCGCCTTTTTTCATGCCGGCAGGGATAGCGCGGCGCGATGGCTTGGTCCATGCCAAAGACATCGCCAGACATAGGTTCCGTCAACACCCTGACAGATCGGGAACCCTGACAGATCGGGGTTATACAGGCCCGCTCACGGGTACGTTACAAAAGTGTAACGTTAACGCCCTTGAATCGCCATGTTCAGAGACCCAAATACACGTTATCGGCAGTTTTCGCCGAAGTCCGGAGCAAGGCCCGTCCCCCGCCTATACCGGACAACTGCGGCAGCCTATCCCCCCTCTCCGGGCTGCCGCATCGTTTCGAGTACAAGACCGCCGTGGTTCCCCCTCCACCACGGCGGTTTTTTTTGCCCGCGGCCGCCGTCGCGGGCCGTGGTCCAATTGTCCCGGGCTTTTCGTTTCGCCGCTCTGCCTTTACGGTTCCGGCACTGAATCGAAAGGCTATGCACATGTCCGCAGTTTCCCCTGTCCTCGACCGCCTCGACAAGAATCTCGATCAAAGCCTGGAACGGCTCTTCGGCCTGCTCGGGATCAAGTCGATCTCCACCGATCCAGCCTATGCCGCCGACTGCCGCAAGGCGGCGGAATGGCTGGTGGCGGAACTCAAGCTGATCGGCTTCGACGCCAGCGTGCGCGACACGCCTGGACACCCGATGGTGGTTGCGCATCATGACGGGCCGGCGGGCGCGCCGCATGTGCTGTTCTACGGCCATTACGACGTGCAGCCGGTCGACCCGATCGAACTGTGGGAAAACGACCCCTTCGCCCCCGCGATCAAGGAGATCGGACCTGGTCACAAGGTCATCACCGGGCGCGGCTCGGCCGACGACAAGGGCCAGCTGATGACCTTCGTCGAAGCCTGCCGTGCGTGGAAACAGGTGCACGGCAGTCTGCCGTGCCGCGTCACCATCCTGTTCGAAGGCGAGGAGGAATCCGGGTCGCCCTCGCTGAAGCCGTTCCTCGAGGCCAATGCCGAGGAACTCAAGGCCGACTTCGCGCTGGTCTGCGATACCAGCATGTGGGACCGAGACACGCCGTCGATCTGCGTCGGGCTGCGCGGTCTGGTCGGCGAGGAGATCACGGTGAAGGCCGCCGACCGCGACCTGCATTCGGGCCTCTATGGCGGGGCTGCAGCCAACCCGATCCGCATCCTGGCCAAGGTGTTGGCCGACATCCACGACAAGGACGGTCATATCACCATTCCGGGTTTTTATGACGGTGTCGAGGAAACGCCCTCGCAGGTGCTGAAATCATGGGAGACACTGGGCGAGACGGCCGAGACATTCCTCGGACCTGTCGGCCTGTCGATCCCGTCGGGCGAAAAAGGCCGCTCGGTGCTGGAACTGACCTGGGCACGGCCGACCGCCGAGTTCAACGGCATCATCGGCGGCTACACCGGCAAGGGGTTCAAGACTGTCATCGCGGCGGAAGCCTCGGCCAAGGTTTCGTTCCGCCTCGTTCACAAGCAGGATCCAAAGAAGATCCGCGCGGCTTTCCAGAAATTCGTCGAGGAGCGTATCCCGGCCGATTGTTCGGTCGAATTCCACGCCCATGGCGGTTCACCGGCAATCCAGCTTTCCTATGACTCGCCTTTCCTGGCCAAGGCCAAGATCGCGCTCTCGGACGAATGGCCAAAGCCCGCGGTGACGACCGGCAGCGGCGGCTCCATTCCGGTGGTGGGCGACTTCCAGACCTATCTCGGCATGGAATCGCTGCTGGTCGGCTTCGGCCTCGATGACGACCGCATCCATTCGCCCAACGAGAAATACGAGCTCAGCTCCTTCCACAAGGGGCAGCGCTCATGGGCGCGCATTCTGGATGCTCTGACACGGTAAGGCGGACAACCCTGGACAGCGGAAAAATCAACTTTCTGTTGATTTTTCCGCCGATCACGGCGAGGACGGGTCGACAGCGCAATGTGTTGGAGCGCGTGTGCGCTTCTTCGATGGAGGCGCGACGCCGAAGGCCGCGACCCGGAGAAGACGATGAGCGATATCCGCTTCCATAAAAACGATCTGCCTGACCTCTCACACTACAATGTCGCGGCGGTGGCCATCGATACGGAAACGCTCGGCCTCAACCCGCACCGCGATCGGCTCTGCGTGGTGCAGATTTCGCCTGGCGACGGCAGCGCCGATGTCATCCAGATCGCGCCGGGCCAGAAGAAGGCGCCGAACCTTGTCAGCCTGTTGAGAAACCGAACCATCACCAAGCTGTTCCACTACGGTCGCTTCGATCTCGCCGTGCTCTACAATGCGTTTGGCGTAATGCCCGAGCCGGTGTTCTGCACCAAGATCGCCTCGCGGCTGACGCGCACCTACACCGACCGGCACGGGCTGAAGGACATCTGCTTCGAGCTTCTCGGCGTAGGCTTGTCCAAGGCGCAGCAATCGTCGGATTGGGCGGCCGAAACGCTGTCGCCCGAGCAACTCGAATACGCCGCCTCGGACGTCCTCTATCTGCATCGGTTGCGCGACGTGCTGGCCGGGCGGCTGGCGCGCGAGGGGCGCACGAAGGAGGCGGACGCCTGTTTCCGCTTTCTGCCGACCCGGTCCAAGCTTGACCTGATGGGCTGGGCCGAAGAGGATATCTTCGCCCACAGCTGAAAAAGGGATGAGATGGCTGACAGAAAGCCGATATCGACCGCGCCGACCGACGGCTCCAAGGTCACCGTCACCTGGAAGGACAGCGACGGCGTCCTCAATGAATCCATAGCGCAATACCGCGACGGCGGCTGGTGGGTCTACACCGACAGCCACACCCAGAAGAAGGTCGAGCCGACCAGCTGGCGGCCCACTGCCGGCGACGACGACGACCAGTGAGCGCGTCGCTGGCTAGGCGGGGTGCTTTCGCATAGCCTGAAGCCGTTGATATCGGGGCCGATTCGGAGCCTTCCGCTCCGCGCTCGCCCTCTTGCTCGGAGGAAACCGCTATGGGTGTCGAAAGCCTTCTCGTCTTCATCATCATTGGTGCCATCGCCGGCTGGCTCGCCGGTCTCATCGTTTCGGGTTTCGGCTTCGGCCTGATCGGCAACATCATCATTGGCATCGTCGGCGCGTTCATCGCCGGCTGGCTATTCCCACGGATCGGCTTCTCGATCGGCGGCGGCATCATCGCCTCCATCATCCACGCCACGATCGGCGCCATCATCCTGTTGGTTCTGGTCAAGGTCCTGAAACGAGCCTGAGGCTCGGCACGACAAAGGGCGCGCCATGAAGCAGAACACACTTTATCTCATCATTGGCGCGCTCATCGTCGTGGTCATCGCGCTGGGCGTCTACGTCTACCGCGAGCAGACCAGGCCGAAAGGCGTCGAACTCAAGATCGACGACAAGGGCATTTCGATCCAGCAGAACTGAGCCTGCCGCCGATTGGGCGGCGACATCAACCATATGGCGGATCGGGCACCAGCGTCAGCGCAAAGGCGGCGGATATCCAACCGATATGGCCTGGAACCCCTGCATTGCGCTTGACCGTCGAGCGCGCGATCGGGCTTAGTCGGCGACATCAAAGCGGGGCAGACAGTCGTCAATGGACAGCGAGCAGTTGGACGGTTCTCGATCCCTTCCAGCGTTCGATCCGCTGGGCGGGTCGCAAATGATCCCGGGGATCGCTTTCAAGGCCAGCGCGGCGGTGAGGGCGGCGCTTTCGGCGATCGGACGTACGGAGGACCTGCGCTTTTCACCGGACAATCGATTGCTGGCAATCGCCGGCTATGCGCGCAAGCGCCTGCTGGTGCTGCGCATCGACGTCGAGGCCGGATCGGATGGTCCCGATGTCACGATCCATGGTTTCATGGAGCTGACATCAGGCGACATGGGCGAAATCCATGGCCTGGATTTCATCGATGACCGCACCCTGGCGATTGGCAACCGCGATGGACTGGTCGCCATATTCAACCTGCCTCGAGAGCAGCCAGCCGGCCAGAGTCGCGAGATATCGGCCATTCGGCGGGTAAAGGGCCGGCGGCCTTGCAAACTGAATTCGCCGGGCTCGATTGCCGTCAGGCCGGAGTCGCGCGGCCGCGTCAGCCTGCTGGTCTGCAACAACTATACGCATCTGGTCACCCAGCATGTGGTCAACCGGTGGCTCGGCTATCGCACGACGAGCAACCAGCGGCTGCTCGAACGTGGTCTCGACATACCCGACGGCATTGCGCTCAGCCATGACGGAGACTGGATCGCCGTCAGCAGCCACGGCACCCAGGATGTAAAACTCTACCGCATGTCCTCCTCGCTTGGGCCTGACAGCGAACCCGCCGGCGTCCTGCAGCACGCCGGCTATCCGCACGGCGTGCGCTTTACAGCGGATGATCGGCACATCCTCGTCGCCGACGCGGGCAGCCGTATGGTGCATGTCTATGGCGGCGACGGCGATTGGAGGGGCCAGCGGGCACCCGCGGCCTCGGTGACCGTGCTCGACGAGGAGACCTTTCTGCGTGGCAGGGCCAGTGTCGAGGAAGGCGGCCCCAAGGGTCTCGACATCGACCGCTCGAACAGTGTCATTGCGGTCACTTGCGAGGAGCAGGCGCTGACCTTCTATCCGCTGGCGTCGATTATCGGGAAGACGAGGTCGGGGATCGAGCCGGGCGTGGCGCGCCGTTAAGCGCCTGATCGATCGGAACAACGCACCAGAAAATGGCCATGCTTACTTGCGCAGCTTGGCGGCAAAGGCCTTCATGCCCTTCTTGATTGCCCTGCGCGCTTCACCGGCATCTTGCCAGCCTTTGAACTTGATGGTTTTGCCGGTGCCAAGCACCGATGACAGAAAGAACTGTTCGATCTCGCGCCTGAGATGCTCGGGCACGCGGTCGGCGGCCACGGGCTCGTCCTCAGCGTCCTCCTTGTGAGGACAGAAGACGTAACGGTCGTTGCGCAGGGCCTCGCCGCCGTGATCCTTCTGCTTGACCCGCAGCGCACCCAAGAGGTTGCATTTGATGACGGTGCCGGGACCCGTGGCGGCCTGATGGATGACTAGCCCATCCAGGGGATCGCCATCGTCCCCCAATGTGGAGGGAATGAAACCCCAATCGTAGGGATAGGTCATTCCGACTGGTAAAGGGCGGACATAGCCGAATACCTGGATAGCCGGCTCATAGGCTACCTTGGCCGCGGCACCGCGCGGGGTTTCGATGACGACCCTGACTAGGCCCTTCGTCGTCGTCGGCAGCTTGAGGTAGTCGGGCATGAGGCGCCTCTGTCGCGTTCCGGGTTGATCCGGGATGGAACTCCAAGGCGCAATGAATGTTCCCAAGAGCAGGCCGAGGAGATTTCAGGGCATGACAAAAGCTTCTTTGCACTTGCTCAAGGGCGTGGGCTATCTGATCTCAACCCTGAGCGTTGTGCTGCTGGCCATCGTCAGTTGGTCGAGCGCTTCCAAAAGCCCGCTGCTGACCACATGTCTGCTTGTCGGCGCGGCGGCTTCGATTGCCGGCATGTTCTGCCGATGGCTGACCTATGAGATCGAAAAACGTAGGGAAGGCAAATAAGGCGCGCGTTGCGGCCAAGAGGTCCAGCAGAGGCTTCGCATCGCATAAGCCGGCTGTCATCCGGCCACCAAGACCGGCGGCAACAGGATTAACAAATTCCTAACGAAATTCAAAGGCTTGGCCGAAGGCCTGCTTAACCCGCCCTTAAATCGCCGCATCTACTCTTCAACCCGAGCGCCATTGGCACCGGGGACATCAGCGCAGCGCATGGCGAACCGCAGAGACAGCCGCATCGAGCCCAGCTTCGAGGGACCGCCACGGGCGAAATCCCAGACGGGTCTTTCGGTGAGCGAGGAGGACCGCGTCGTGCCGAGCAACCGCAAAGCCTCCGCCAAACGCAAATCATCGAAGGGGAAATCGGCCCGGGGGAGGCGCGGTGGAAGCGGGCGTGGCCTGTTCGGCGTGCTCGGCCGGCTGGTCTACTGGTGCTTCGTGCTCGCCATATGGGGCGGCATCGCGGTCGCGGGCGTCGTTGTCTACTACGGCGCCAAGATGCCCGCGGCCACGACCTGGTCGATCCCGGACCGCGCGCCCAACATCAAGATCGTCTCTGCCGACGGGCAATTGCTGGCCAATCGCGGCATGAGTGGCGGCGAAGCGGTCGGCCTGCACGAAATGTCGCCCTATATTCCCGAGGCGGTGATCGCCATCGAGGACCGGCGTTTCTATTCGCATTTCGGCGTCGATCCGATCGGCCTGTCGCGCGCCATGGTCACCAATCTCGCCGGCGGGCACTTCTCGCAAGGTGGTTCGACGCTGACGCAGCAATTGGCCAAGAACCTGTTCCTGAAGCCCGACCGCACGCTGGAACGCAAGGTGCAGGAAGTGCTGCTGGCGCTGTGGCTGGAGCACAAGCACACCAAGGACCAAATCCTCGAAATGTACCTCAACCGGGTCTATTTCGGCTCCGGTGCCTTTGGTGTCGAGGCGGCCTCGCGGCGTTATTTCGGCAAGAGCGCGCGCGACGTCACCCTGTCGGAAGCCGCACTCCTGGCCGGCCTGCTGAAGGCGCCCTCTCGGCTGTCGCCGGCGCGCGATCCCAAGGCCGCCGAGGAGCGCTCGCAACTGGTGCTCGCCGCCATGCGCGAGGAGGGCAAGATCAGCGAGAAGGAGCTGAAGACGGCGCTGAGCGCGCCGGCGACGCGCTCGCCGTCCTACTGGACCGGCTCGGAAAACTATGTCGCCGACACCATCATGGAAGAACTGCCCGACCTGATCGGCGACGTGCGCGGCGATATCGTCATCGACTCCACCGTCGACCTGAACCTGCAGAAGCTTGCCGAACAGTCGATCCGCCGGCTGATCGACGACAGCGGCAAGAAGCTCAACGTCACCCAGGGCGCGCTGGTATCGATCGACGATTCCGGCGCGGTGCGCGCCATGGTCGGCGGCTATGACTATTCGACCAGCCAGTTCGACCGCGCCTCCGAGGCGCGCCGGCAGCCTGGCTCGGCGTTCAAGCCGTTCGTCTACATGGCGGCGCTCGAGGCCGGCCGTACGCCCGACAGCGTGCGCAACGACGCGCCGATCAAGATCGGCAACTGGACGCCCGACAATTACGGCGGCAAGTACTTTGGCAAAGTCACCTTGGCGACGGCGCTGGCCAAGTCGCTGAACTCCGTTGCCGCGCAGTTGACCATGGAGGTCGGGCCGAACGCGGTGGTGGAAGCCGCGCACCGCATGGGCATCCAGTCCGATCTGCTGGCCAACACCTCGATCGCGCTCGGCACCTCGGAAGTGACGCCGCTGGAGCTGACCTCGGCCTATGTGCCCTTCGCCAATGGCGGCTACAAGCCCGACATCCACTTCATCCGCCGCGTGACGACAGCCGACGGCAAGGTGCTCTATGACAGCGCCGGCGGCAGCGCACCGCGCGTGATCAAGCCCGAGATCGTCGGCATGATGAACTCGATGATGACCGGGACGGTCGAGGTTGGCACCGCCAAGAAGGCGGCCTTCGCCTGGCCGTCGGCCGGCAAGACCGGCACCAGCCAGAATTCGCGCGACGCCTGGTTCGTCGGCTACACCGCCAATCTCACCACCGGCGTGTGGTTCGGCAATGATGACGGCACGGCGATGAAGAAGGTCACCGGCGGCGCGCTGCCGGCGCAGGCCTGGCACGAATTCATGGTCGCCGCGCATGAGGGCGTGCCGGTGCGGCCGCTGCCCGGCACCTGGAAGTCGACGCCGCCGGATACCATTGTGCCCGACGACATTCCCTCGGCCGACAACAACCAGCCGGCACCGGTTCCGTCGGCTTCGGTCGGACAGCAAGCGCCGATCGCGCAGGCGACGGCACCGGCGAGGCCAGCACCGGTCCGCGCGGCGCGGCCTGCCCAGACCGTCGATGCCGATGGTTTTGACATGCCGGCTGACAATGGCACGACCGCCTCGGTCGAGCATCCGGTCCCTCCGGGCAGCGTTGGCGGTCCGTTGAAGAAGAAGCGGACCTCGATCCTCGACATTCTCGGTGGCGGCTGAGCGTCAATCCGCCTCTCGCCAGCGCCACGGTGTTCGGCTACACCTCCGGCCGGAGACCGCGACATGGCTGAACTCGACACCAGAAAAACCATCGTGCTGACCGGCGCCAGCCGGGGCATCGGCCATGCCACGGTCAAGCGCTTTTCGCGCGAGGGCTGGCGCGTCATCACCTGCTCGCGCCAGGCCTTCGCCGAGGATTGCCCGTGGCCTGCCGGTCCCGAGGACCACATCAAGGTCGATCTCGCCGATCAGGAAGATGTCGGTATTGCCGTGTCGGAGATCCGTCATCGGCTCGAAGCGCATGGCGGCCAGCTCAATGCGCTGGTCAACAATGCCGGGATTTCGCCCAAGCTCAGGGATGGCAACAGCCGCATGAACTCGATCGACACGCCGATGCATGTCTGGCGCGACGTGTTCCAGGTCAATTTCTTCGCGCCGATCATGCTGGCGCGCGGCCTGTTCAAGGAACTGGCGGCCGCGAAAGGCTCGATCGTCAACGTCACCTCGATCGCCGGCACCCGCGTGCATCCCTTCGCCGGCACCGCCTACGCGACGTCGAAGGCCGCACTTGGCTCGCTGACGCGCGAGATGGCGCATGATTTCGGCCCGCACGGCATCCGCGTCAACGCCATCGCACCGGGCGAGATCGACACGGCGATCCTGTCGCCGGGCACGGAAAAGATCGTCGAGACCATTCCACTGCGGCGCCTGGGCACCACGGCGGAGGTCGCCGACATCATCTTCTTCCTGTGCTCGGCCCAGTCCTCCTATGTGTCCGGCTCGGAAATCCACATCAATGGCGGCCAGCACGTGTGAACTGGTCGGGCCTAGGGCTGCTCATCCGGTCACGGTGAGAACGGCCTTGCCGCTGAAGCTGCGCTGGCGCAGTGCGTCCAGGGCTTGTCCGATCTCCGTCCACGGCACGGTCATAGCCACGCGGGTTTCCAGCCGTCCGGCGGCGACCACGGCGAGCAGCGCGGCGATGTCAGCGCCGATAGCTGAACCGGACGTGTAGTAGGCGAACGTCTGAAGCCTCGCCCCTTCGTGACCCGGAACGAACTGGCGGAATCCAACCGGCGTGAGTTCGCCGCTGCTCGAACCGAAGATGACGATTGTCCCACCGGGCGCGACGCGTTCGATCGCATGTGCGAGGCTTTTGCCGCCGACCGACTCGGTGATCAGCGAAAACGGCCCCTCGGCCTGCTCGATCGACTCGACGATCTGCTCGGCTCCCAGCCCACGCAGATCCTCGTGGTGCCGGCCGGCGGCGATGGCGGTCACCGAAGCACGCTGCTCGCGGGCGATCTGGATCTGGAAGCGACCGACGGCACCGCTTGCACCGGTGATCAAGACCTTTTGGCCGGCCAGGTCACCGCCATGGCGCAAAGTCCTGAGCGCCGTCGTGCCCGCCACGGGGAGCGTGGCTGCCGAGACGAAGCCGACCTCATCCGGCAGGACGGCGAGACGGTCGGTTGAAACGGCGACCCGTTCGGCCCAGCCGGCCTGGTCGACCAAGGCCGCGACCCGGGTGCCCACGACCGGCCCGGAGCCATCGGCGGCCGCGCGTTCGACAATTCCAACGATGTCCTGGCCGGGTCTCCAGCCGTTCGGACGGATGGTGAGCAGGCGCAGTTCACCCCGGTTCAACGAGGTTGCGTGGACGGAGACGAGCGCTTCGTCCGCGAGGGGCCGAGGTTCTTCCACCTCGACGAGCCGGAGGCGCGTGGCGCTGTCGGAAGATATGACTAAGGCGAGCATGGCTACGTACCCTTCTTGCTGGACGCCGGACCTTACCGGCTTCGCAGGTTGAAGAATTTAGCTATCATGGCATTTAATCGCTAAAAGCAGTCGATCATGAGACAGCCTCTTCGCTACCCATGGCTCAATTTCGATGTCGATGATGTGCTGGCGCCAGCCATCGCCGTTCGTGTCGACGTCACCGAAACCAGAGCGGAAGTGCCCGCGCATTGGCACCGCAAGGGCCAGCTCGTCTTTACGCTCGGAGGCGGCGTCACATGCCGCGTTCCGAGCGGCCTGTGGATGGTGCCGCCGCATTGCGGGGTATGGATCCCCGGTTCCATGGAGCACAGCAACATCGCCACGGCCAATGCCCGGATCTTCTTCGTCTATATCGAGCCGGGAGCCGCCGAATTGCCAGACCGGTGCTGCACGCTTTCAATTTCGCCTCTGCTGCGCGAACTAATCGTCGAGCTGTCCGACAGCGTGCAGGACGACAAGGCAAGGGATGACCTCCTGACCAGGACCCTGCTTGCCGAACTGGCGCGCATGCCTGTCCAGCAACTGCATCTGCCGATTTCAGCCGAGCCGCGATTGAGGCGGATCGCCGAGGCGTTGGCGCAGGACCCCGCCGATCGCAGTACACTGGCACAATGGGCCAGCCGCGTTGCGCTCAGCGAAAGCAGTCTGGCGCGTCTCATAGTCAAGGAGACAGGCCTAAGCTTCGGGCGCTGGCGCCAGCAATTGCACCTGATCGTCGCCATTCGCGAGCTGGCGTCGGGCGCCAGCGTGCAACAGGTCTCGGGCGATCTCGGCTATAGCTCGGTCACCGCCTTCATCACCATGTTCAAGAAGGCGCTTGGCAAGCCTCCGGCAAAATACCTCGGCAGTGTCGCGCAAAACGGCGGCTCGGCGTTCGTGGCATGATCAAAGCGCCTGTGGGCACGTCGGTTCAGGCAGCGGACGGTTCAGCGGCCCGCGGCTTGTGGCCAAGCACCTCTTCGACAATGCCGCGCGCGATCTCGCGTTCGCCCATGATCACCGTATCGGCGCCGAGCCCCTTCAGATGCTCGACCTCGGCGTCGGAATGGGCGCGGGCGACGACGTTGATGTTGGGATTGGCGGCGCGCGCCCGCAGCACGATCTGGCCGGCCTCGAAGGCATTGGGAATGGCGAGGATCAGCCGATTTGCGCCCTCCGGATTGGCGGCGGCGAACACTTCGGCATTGGCGGCATTGCCGGCGATGGTTTCGATGCCGTCTGCTTTCAGCTTCGCCAGCGTCTTGTCGGCGTCCTCGATGACGAGGAAAGGCAGTGCCGCTTCCTTCAGCGCGGCACCGACGAGGCCGCCGACCCGGCCATAGCCGATCAGGATGGCATGACCGGCAAGCGTCGTCCTCGGCGGCGGCCCGTCTTCCTTGCTGGACGTTGCGGCGACGGAGGCCACCTGGCCCGGTTCCGTCGCCGGACCGAGCGGCTTGGCGTCCACCGGTGGTGCCGTCCTGGCGGCGCGGGCCTCCAGCCACGGCTTCATCCAGTCGATGACCAGGAACATCAGCGGGTTGAGCACGATCGACAGGATGGCCCCGGCCAGGATCAGGTCGCGGCCCTGTTCGGGCAGGAGTTTCAGCCCGACGCCGAGTTCGGCCAGGATGAAGGAGAATTCGCCGATCTGGGCAAGGCTGGCCGAAATCATCAAGGCCGTGGCCAAGGGATAGCCGAAGGCGACGACGATGACGAACGCCGCCAGCGACTTGCCGATGACGATGATGGCCAGCGTCGCCAGGATCGGCAGGCCGTTGCTGATCAGGCTGAACGGGTCGAACAGCATGCCGACGGAGACGAAGAACAGCACCGAGAAGGCATCGCGCAGCGGCAGCGATTCTTCCGCCGCTCGGTGGCTGAGCTCGGATTCGCTCATGATCATGCCGGCGAAGAAGGCGCCCAGCGCCAGCGAGACGCCGAACAATTTTGCCGCGCCGAAGGCGACGCCGAGGGCAATGGCGAGCACCGAGAGACGGAACAGCTCGCGCGACCCGGTATGGGCGACGTAGTGCAGGATCCACGGAATGACCCGGCGGCCGACCACCAGCATGACGACGACGAAGGCGGCGACCTTGGCCAGCGTGATGCCGACCACGCCCCAGATGCCGTAACTGGCCGGCAGCGACAGCAGGCCGCTCGAATGGGCATCGGCCTGTTCCTGGCCGCCGAGCACACCGGCAAGCGCCGGCAGCAGCACCAGCGCCAGCACCATGGCCAGGTCCTCGACGATCAGCCAGCCGACGGCGATGCGGCCGCGCTCGGTCTCGATCAGGCGGCGTTCCTGAAGTGCGCGCAGCAGCACCACGGTCGATGCGACCGACAACGCCAGGCCGAACACCAGGCCCGCGCCCATCGACCAGCCGAGCATCCAGGACAGCCCGGCGCCGAGTGCGGTGGCAAAGCCGATCTGGACGATGGCGCCAGGCACGGCGATGGCGCGGACCGACAGAAGGTCCTTGAGCGAAAAATGCAGGCCAACGCCGAACATCAGGAGGATGACGCCGATTTCGGCCAATTCGTTGGCAAGCCCGGCGTCGGCGACGAAACCGGGCGTGTTCGGCCCGACCAGCACGCCGGCTACGAGATAGCCGACCAGTGGCGGAATGCGGAAACGATTGGCGAGAGCGCCGAAGACGAAAGCCAGCCCCAGACCGGCGACGATGGTGGCGATAAGGGGCGTGTCATGCGGCATTGTCTATGGAGCGCCTTTCAAGCTAGCGATGTCGGATATGCGCCGCCCGAAGCCGTCGCCTGGCTTGCAATATGGTGGAAGCGGTAACGATGATGCAACCCGCAAGGGTGCGAAAAGCGACGGCGCGGCGACAAAATGCCGGACCGGCGAACGGATGCCGCCGATCTGTTCGAGCCCGCGACGGTATTCGCCCTGTTGCCGGCGATCAGGCTGTCTGCAGCAAGGCCTCGATCTCGGAAATGTCGTGGTTGGTCATGGTCTTCGGGATCTCGGCCGTCACCTTGTCACCAACCTCCTTATGCAGCTTCTTGCGCATGGCACCGAGCACCACCGGTGGGGCGACAAGCACGATGCTGTCGAACTCGCCGTCATGGGCAAGCTTGTAGAGCCGGGCGGCAATCTCTTGGGCGAAGCGTTCCTTGCCGATACGGTGCCAGTCGGTCTCCTCGACCGCGCTGCGGTGTACGGATGGGCCATCATTGTATCGGCCCGGGCTGTCGCTTCCCTGTTCGCGGGTGGGCGGGTTTTCCTGTTCCATCACCTGCACCACTTCAAGGTTGGGAAATTTGGTGTCGCCGGCATTCTTGAGCAGGAGCGCCTTTTCACCGTCGGCCACCAGAACCCAAATGCCATGCTTCAAAATGATCGTGTTCATGAAAACGCTCCTTGTTGAGTGCTGGCTATTCCGGGAACGCTCTCTGGCCGGTCACGTTCCACTGAAACGGCGGACCGAGCGGTCGCGAAGACGGGCGGCGAACATGAAATCGCCTCAGCACGACTTTAATCTACTGAATTGGTAGAATTTAGAAAAAACTATTTTGCGAGATAAGTCGCCGGCAGCTAAAAGTGCCTGAAATCAAGGCCTGTTTCGACGGCCCCGGTGTGCTCAGGGCATGGGCGTGGAATATTTTTCTCCTGCTCTTCGCGGTTGCGAAAAAGCGATTGCCTGCCATCACCGGATGAGCGAGTGCTTTGCTTCTGCTTTTTTATGCCTAGGCGTAAAACTGCGAAACTGTTCCCGGATTGCTTTTCTGATGCCGCAAGCCACCACCAAGCTCAATGCCTTTCCCGTCTTCGTGCGGGTCGAGGGCGAAGCCGTGGCCATTGTCGGCGGTGGCGAGCAGGCGCTGGCCAAGGCGCGGCTGATCGCCCAGTCGAGCGCGGTTCTGTACATCATCGCCGCAAATGCCGAACCGGAGCTGTTGGCCTTCATCGCCGAGACCGGCGCGAACCATGTGGCCGCCGGGTATGACGCCTCGCGGCTCGAAGGCGCCGTGATGGTGTTTGCCGCCAGCGGCGACGAGACGCTCGATCGTCGCGTGGCCGCCGACGCGCGCCGGCTGGGCATTCCGGTCAATGCGGTCGACCGGCCGGACCTCTGCGATTTCTTCACGCCTGCGCTGGTCAACCGCGCACCGGTCGCCATTGCCATCGGCACCGAAGGCGCGGGCCCGGTGCTGGCGCAGATGCTGCGCGGCCGCATCGACCGCATGCTGTCGCCGTCGCTTGGCGCGCTGGCGGCGCTTGCCGCCTCGTTCCGCAATGCCGCCGAGAGATTGCCCAGGGGCAATATACGTCGCCGTTTCTGGAGCGACTTCTTCGGCGGAGCGCCGGCGCGCGCGGTCGAGGCTGGCGAATTTTCGCGGGCGCGCGAAGCCGCCGCCGATCTGCTGATGTCCGACGCGCCCGTTCGCGGCCACATCGCCCTGGTGGGCGCCGGTCCCGGCGCCGAGGATCTCCTGACCCTGCGGGCGCATCGTCTCCTGATGGAAGCCGACGTCATCGTCCATGACGCGCTGGTGCCGGAGGCGGTCGTCGCCATGGGGCGCCGCGATGCCGAGCGTCTGCCGGTGGGAAAGCGCAAGGGCTGCCACACCAAGAGCCAGGCCGAAATCAATGCATTGCTGGGGGAGCTCGGCCGTGCGGGCAAGCGCGTCGTGCGGCTGAAGTCGGGTGATCCGCTGGTGTTCGGGCGCGCCGGCGAGGAGATGGCGGCGCTGCGCGATGCCGGCATCGCCTATGAGGTGGTTCCGGGTGTCACCGCGGCCTTCGCCGCTGCCGCCGATTTCGAGCTGCCGCTAACGCTGCGCGGCGTTTCCTCCTCGATGGTGTTCACCACCGGCCACGATCTCAAGGGCAATTCATTGCCAGACTGGGCCAAGCTCGCCATTTCCGGTGCTACCGTCGCCGTCTATATGGGCCGCTCGGTCGCGGCCGAAGTTGCCGGCCGGCTGATCGAGGCCGGCCTATCGCCGGACACGGCAGTCGCCGTGGTCGAGAATGCCAGCCTGACCAATCGCCGACGCTTCCACGGCACACTCGCCGACCTGCCGTCGCTGGAAGCGCGCGCCGATCTGTCGGGACCGGTCATGACCATCATCGGCGACGCTGTCGCCGGGGCCAATTTCGAGCGGTCCGAGCCGCTCGCGGCTCACAGGCATGCGCCCGTAGCGGCCACCGAGGGAGTTCAGCCATGAAGATACTGACCGCCAATCGCCTCGGCGACGGCATCGCCGTCTGGTACGCCGATGGCGGCTGGGCCGAGACGGTGGACCATGCAGACCTTGCCCATGACAAGGCGGCCGAGGATCGGCTGGAGGCGATCGGCGCCAAGGCCTATGCCGACAATGAAGTGGTCGACGTCAATCTGATCGACGCGGAAGTCGTCGACGGCGTCGTCGAGCCGGTGCGGTTGCGCGAGAAGATCCGCGCCGCCGGTCCCACTATTCGTGGCGATCTCGGCAAGCAGGCTATACGGGCGGCGTAAGCCAGACTGAAAGTGAAAGTGGGCGGACGCGCCCTGAAAGACGAAGCATGTACCGTTACGATGAGTTCGACCACGATTTTGTCCAGGCCCGCGTCGCCGAGTTCAGCGACCAGGTCCAGCGCCGGCTGTCCGGCGAGATCACCGAGGACCAGTTCCGGCCGCTCAGGCTGATGAACGGCGTTTACCTGCAGCTGCACGCCTATATGCTTCGCATCGCCGTGCCCTACGGCACGTTGAACGGCAAGCAGTTGCGCATGCTCGGCCACATCGCCCGCAAATACGACAAGGGCTACGGCCATTTCACCACGCGCCAGAACATCCAGTTCAACTGGCCGGCGCTGTCGGACATTCCGGCGATCCTGGCGGACCTGGCCAGCGTCGAGATGCACGCCATCCAGACCAGCGGCAACTGCATCCGCAATGTCACCGCGGACCATTTTGCCGGCGCTGCCGCCGACGAGGTCGCCGATCCGCGCCCCTATGCGGAAATCCTGCGGCAGTGGTCGTCGGTGCATCCGGAATTCTCGTTCCTGCCGCGTAAGTTCAAGATCGCGGTGACGGGAGCCGAGCGTGACCGCGCCGCCATCCAGACGCATGACATCGGCCTGCACCTGAAGAAGAACGCCGCCGGCGAACTCGGCTTCGCCGTCTATGTCGGCGGTGGCCAGGGCCGCACGCCGATGGTGGCGAGGAAGATTCGCGACTTTCTGCCGGAGGCCGACCTTCTGTCCTACTGCACGGCGATCCTGCGCGTTTACAATCTCTATGGGCGCCGCGACAACAAGTACAAGGCGCGCATCAAGATCCTGGTGCACGAGACCGGCGCCGAGGAAATCACCCGCCAGGTCGAGGCCGAGTGGCAGGAGTTGAAGGATGCGGAACTGAAGCTGCCTGAGGCGGACATCCGCGCCATCGAGGCCTATTTCGCGCCGCCGGCGCTGGCCGGGCGTCCGGAAGGCGACGCGGCCGTCAAGGTGGCGCGGTTGGATTCCAAGGGCTTCTCGGACTGGCTCGACCAGAACGTGGTGACGCATCGCCATCCCGATTATGCCGCGGTGACGATTTCGCTCAAGGGCATCGGCGAGGTACCGGGCGACGCATCGGACAGCCAGATGGAAGCCGTCGCCGATATCGCCGAAAGATACGCCTTCGACGAGTTGCGCGTCAGCCATGAGCAGAACCTGATCCTGCCACATGTGGCGCGCGCCGACCTCAAGGCGGTCTATGACGCGCTGGTCGACATCGGGCTGGCGACGGCCAATTCCAACCTGATCTCGGACATCATCTCGTGCCCGGGCCTCGATTATTGCGCGCTTGCGACGGCGCGCTCGATCCCGATCGCGCAGGAAATCTCGCAACGCTTCGCCTCGCTGGAGCGGCAGCGCGAGATCGGCGAATTGAAGCTCAAGATCTCCGGCTGCATCAATGCCTGCGGCCACCACCATGTCGGCCATATCGGCATCCTCGGTGTCGAGAAGAAAGGCTCCGAGCTCTACCAGGTGACGCTCGGCGGTTCGGCCGACGAAAACACCTCCGTCGGCGAGATCATCGGCCGCGGCTTCTCGTCGGAAGAGATCACCGACGCCATCGAGACGATCGTCGATACCTATCTCGGCCTTCGGCTCAACCCACAGGAAATATTCATCGACGCCTACCGCCGTGTCGGTCCCGCGCCGTTCAAGGAGGCGCTCTATGCTGGCGAAGCCAAGGCCGCTTGACCGTGTTGCCGACGTCGAGGACGGCGCCGCCGCCAAGGCGGCGGGCCTCGATGCGCTCTATGGCCATTTGAAGCCGCTTGAGATCATCGAACGTGCGGCCAGGGACCTGTTCCACGACGAGATCGCCGCCGTGTCTTCGTTCGGCGCGGATTCGGCGGTGCTGCTGCACATGATCGCGGAGATCGACCGCACGCTACCGGTCATCTTCCTCGATACCGGCAAGCATTTCGAGGAGACGCTCGGCTATCGCGACGCGCTGGTCGCCGATTTCGGGCTGACCAACATCCGGGTGATCAAGCCCGACGAGGCGGCGCTCGAACGGATCGACCCGACCGGCAATCTGCATCAGAACAACACCGATGCCTGCTGCGACGTGCGCAAGGTCGAGCCGCTGGCACGTGGCGTCGCCCCCTTCCGTGCCTGGTTCACAGGTCGCAAGCGCTTCCAGGCCTCGACACGGGCCGCACTTCCGGTGTTCGAGGCGGTCGGCCCGCGCATCCGCATCAATCCGCTGGCGCACTGGACGACGTCGGATCAGGCCGACTACATGCGTTCGCATGCGCTGCGCGAAAATCCACTGGTCGCCTATGGCTATCTGTCGATCGGCTGCTTTCCGTGCACGCAGCCGGTGCAGCCGGGCGAGGACGCGCGCAGCGGCCGCTGGGCCGGTCACGCCAAGACCGAGTGCGGCATTCACCTGTCGGGACTGGAAGTGTCGCTGACCGACGCATCACTATAGGGTATGTTGCAATTCAGGTGAGGCCGGCCTGCAAACGGCAGCTTCCTGCGCTTCCGGGGCTCACGTACTTCAAGTACGCTCCGCTCCGGTTCTCGGAAGCAGCCGTTTTCGAAGCGGCCTGACCTGAATTTCAGCACACCCTTGAGCTCTTTGAATTTTTAGGAATTTTGATGACTGAACCGACGACACCGGAGACCCGGCTCTGGACCCCTGAAGGGTTTCGCGAGGACGAGTGGACCCATGCCGAAAGCGCCGACGCGCTGGCAGGCAACGGCCGCTTCATCCTGCCGTTGCAGGCATTCCTCGATCTTGACCCGGAGGTGCGCCGCTCGGCGAAGGAGCGGCTCGGCGTCGTGCTGCAGCCCGGCGATCAGCTCGAGAAGATCGCCGACCTGCTCGACCAGCTGTCGCTGGTGGCGCTGGCCTTCCCGGCTTTCGGCGACGGCCGGTCTTTCACCAAGGGCGAACTGCTGCGCAACCGCTATCATTTCACGGGCGCGCTGCGTGCCACCGGGCAGATCCTGGTCGACCCGTTGCCGCACATGCTGCGGCTTGGCTTCGACGAGTTCGAGATCTCGAATCCAGTGCTCTTGAAACGCCTGGAGGAGGGCCGTACCGGCGGGTTGGGGCTTTACTACCAGCCGGCCGCCATATCGGAGCCCAAGGGTCCGAGATATTCCTGGCGGCGGGCCCGCGGCAACTGACGCGGCGGTAGGTCCACGCGTCTTTACATCGCCCGCGATCGGGCCTTCTCTGATCGTCCGGATAGAAATATCCGCCTGACGATCTGGGAGGGGTCTCATGCGCTACGACTATGTCATCGCCGGTGGCGGGTCCGCCGGCTGCACGCTTGCCGCGCGGCTCTCCGAAGATACCTCGAAAACAGTTTGCCTGATCGAGGCGGGAGGAGCCGGCAAGGATCTGCTGATCCGCGCACCCGCCGGCGTCATCGCGCTGCTGCCGGGCCGGCCGAAGATCAACAACTGGGCGTTCGAGACGGTGCCGCAGCCTGGGCTTGGCGGCCGCAAGGGTTACCAGCCGCGCGGCAAGACGCTCGGCGGCTCCAGTGCCATCAACGCCATGCTTTACACGCGCGGGCACCGTGGCGACTATGACGAATGGGCCGATCTCGGCTGCCAGGGCTGGTCGTGGGACGACGTGCTGCCCTATTTCCGGCGCGCCGAAGGCAATCAGCGCGGTGCAGACGCACTACATGGCAGCGAAGGACCGCTGCGGGTCGGCGAACAGCAGGAGCCGCGTGCGCTCTCAAGGGCCTTTGTCGAGGCCTGCGGCGAAAACCAGATACGCCGCAACGACGATTTCAACGGACCGGAGCAGGAAGGGGCGGGGCTCTATCAGGTGACGCAATTCTGGGACGAGCGCCGCAATGGCGAACGATGCTCGGCGGCTGCCGCATATCTGCATCCGGTCATGAGCCGGCCCAACCTTACCGTCATCACCGGAGCACAAGCCACGGGCATCGTGCTTGACGGCAAGCGGTCGACCGGCGTTCGCTATCGCAAGGGCAACAGCGAAGCGATTGCACAAGCCGGGCGCGAGGTCATTGTCTGCGGCGGCGCTTTCGGTTCGCCGCAACTGCTGTTGCTATCGGGCATTGGCCCCGCCGCCGAACTTGCCGTGCACGGTATTCCGGTTGCTCACGAACTGCCCGGAGTGGGCAAGAACCTGCAGGATCATCTCGATTTCATCCTGGGCTGGACGTCGAAGGACGCCGACATGATGGGCATCGGTGTGCGCGGTCTGCCTGGCCTGCTGCGGCATATGCTGCGCTGGCGCAGGGATGGCGGCGGCATGATCGCTACGCCCTACGCGGAAGGCGGCGCCTTCCTCAAATCCGACCCAGCGATCGACCGGCCCGACCTGCAACTGCATTTCTGCATCGCCATCGTCGACGATCACGGCCGCAAGCTGCATATGGGTTACGGTTTTTCCTGCCACGTCTGCGTGCTGCGGCCATATTCGCGGGGCGAGGTCGGGCTGTCGAGCGCGGATCCGCTGGCGGCACCGCGCATCGACCCGCGCTTTCTATCGGACGAACGTGACGGCGAGCTTCTGCTGAGGGGTGTTCGAATGATGCGCGGTGTCCTGGAGGCGCCGGCACTGGCCAAATACCGCCACAAGGAAATCTACACTGCCGGCGTGTCGAGCGACGCGGAGCTTATGTCCCATATCCGTGCCCGCGCCGACACGATTTATCACCCGGCCGGCACCTGCAAGATGGGCATCGACGATATGGCGGTGGTTGATCCGGAACTGCGTGTCCACGGCATGCAAGCCTTGCGCGTCGTCGACGCCTCGGTGATGCCGAGGCTGATCGGCGGCAACACCAATGCGCCGACCATCATGATCGCCGAGAAGGCCGCGGGCATGATCAAGGCGGTTGCCTGACCGTAGTCTGGTCGAACCAATGATTCCATTTTGGCCTTTTTAACGACTCGAATTTGCTGGTGATCGTGCCCGTCTCCGAAAACTGGTCTTACCAATAGGGCGATTTCCGCTTCCCCTTTCACCGTCCTGCCCTTACGATAAGTCGATTATTTCGTCATCCGAAATAAATGGCCACAAAGGGAGGAACCGGGAATGGCTGGTAAGAAAATATTGATGCTCGTTGGCGAGTTCAGCGAGGAATATGAGATTTTCGTCTTTGAGCAGGCCATGCATGCCGTCGGCCACACCGTGCATGTCGTGTGCCCGGACAAGAAGGCGGGCGATGTGCTGAAGACATCGCTGCACGATTTCGAGGGCCACCAGACCTACACCGAAAAGCTCGGCCACGATTACATCCTCAACAAGACGTTTTCCGAGGTGGATCCGGGCCAGTACGATGCCGTCTACGCGGCGGGCGGGCGCGGTCCCGAATACATCCGCATCGACAAGCGCGTGCAGGCGCTGGTGCGGCACTTCCATGAGACCGGCAAGCCGATCTTCACCATCTGCCACGGCGTGCAGATCCTGATCGCGGTCGACGGCGTGGTGCGGGGCAGGGAAGTGGCGGCGCTTCACTATTGCGAGCCGGAAGTGACGCTGGCCGGCGGTATCTATATCGACGTCGCGCCGAACGGAGCCCATGTCGACGGCAATCTCGTATCTGCCAAGGGCTGGCCGGGCCTGTCCAATTTCATTCGCGAATGCCTGAAGGTGCTGGGCACGGAGATCCGCCATGGCGAGATCCTGATGCGCGACGAGCGGCAGGCGGCCTGAGGCTCTGAGAACCGGCTGCTCTTCTACGCTTTCAACTCAGGTTGGAAAGCTTTGCGCTGCTTCCTCATGCGGCCCTTGGGCATTGTTCGAAAAGCCAGGCAATTGGCTTTTCGTCCGCTGCGCGGACCGCACTTCACCTCTCCGTTGATGGGAAGCAAGACAAGCGCTACAGCGCCGCGTGTGCCTCTCGGAACGATATCAGCTTGCTGCGGCTTTCGTCCCACAAGGCCAGTTTGACGCAGCGCAGGCTGTCGAGCAGCGTGACGCGGCCGATACCGCGCAGTTCCGGATAGTCTCGCAGCACTTCCTGCAACCGGTAGCCGGGCACCTTGGCGGAGAGGTGGTGGACGTGGTGGACGCCGATATTGCCGGTGAACCAGTTCAGAACCGGCGGCAGGTCGTAGTAGGACGAGCCGTGCAGGGCGGCATGCTGGAACTGCCATTCCTCGTCCTTCGCCCATTCGGTCTCCTCGAACTGATGCTGGACGTAGAACAGCCAGATGCCGGCCGAACCGGCGAGGATGACGATCGGCAGATGGACAATCAGGAACGCGCCGGGACCGACGGCCCAGATAAGCAATGCCGCCGCAAGCGCAATGGCGAGATTGGTGGTCATCGACGACACCCAGGGCGTAAAGCCGCCGCGCATCATGCCGATGGGCAGCCTTTGCGAGAAGATGAACAACCAGATCGGCCCGAGCCCGAACATCACCAGCGGATGGCGATAGAGGCGATAGGCCAGGCGCCCGCGCCAGGACAGGCGCCGGTACTCGGCGACGGTCAACGTCCTGATGTCACCCATGCCGCGCTCATCGAGATTGCCGGCGCTGGCATGATGCACGGCGTGGGCACGCCGCCAGCAATCGTAGGGCGTCAGCGTCAGGACACCGAGCGCTCGGCCGATCCAGTCGTCGGCAATGCGATTGGCGAAGAACGAGCCATGGCCGCAATCGTGCTGGATCATGAAGATCCGCACCAGGAACCCGGCCGCGGGCAGGATGAGGATCAGCCCCCACCAATGGCCGTAGGCATAGGCGGCGGAAGACAGAGCCCACAGCGAGGCGAAAGGAATGAGGGTAATGGCGAGTTCGAGTGCGCTGCGCCGCCTGTCGGGCTTCTTGTAGCGTGCCAGAATCTTGAGCCAGGCGCGCTTGCTACTGGCCGCCATTTCGGGGGAAATCATGTTCATCAGGAAGCATAGGCAGGGTGCGCCGCCGCCGCAAGCCGGCCTTCACGTAAAGTTACTGTGCGTAATTGTCGCGTAAGGCCGGACGAGGCGCCTACTGCCGCCGCCAGGCGTCGCCATTCTCGACCCGGTCAAGGCGGTCGAGCAATTGCCTGAAACGATCGGGGATGTCGGTCTCCGTGTGGAAGGCTGGCAAGGTGCGCAGAAAGCGCGCCATCGTCTCGGCACCGAGCTGGCGCCGGACCTCCGCGGCGAGCCTCTCGCCCTTTTCAAGCTTTTTGCGGGTCATCATCTCAAAAATCCTGCGTCGGCTCCGAAACTCCTCCAGCAAGGGAATGGTTCCCCCATCACGCCCCTGAGGCAAGCAAAGCCGGCAAGTACGGTAAAATTTGAATTAAAATCGCAGCATCGTCCCGGCGTCTTCAAAGGGCCTTGCGGTTGCTTTCCCCTTGATTTTTGGCCTGCGAACCTCGATATCGGGCACAAAATCCACACCATTCAAGATGACGGGAAACGGCGATGAGCGACCAGGCAAAAGACGAACGCGCGCCCAGTGAAGCCGAGGCGGCCGAGGCCAATGCCGAGCGCACGGAAGGCAGCATCGATGGCGACTATGAAGCGCTTGTACGACTGCTGAAGGAAAACGAAGAACTGAAGGACCGCGCGCTGCGCGTCGCGGCCGAGATGGAGAACCTGCGCCGCCGCACCGCGCGCGACGTGCATGACGCGCGAACCTATGCGGTGGCGAATTTCGCCCGCGACATGCTGTCGGTGTCGGACAATCTGCGCCGCGCGCTGGATGCCATTCCCGCCGAGGCCAAGGCGTCGGGGGACGCCGGCTTCAAGGCACTGATCGAAGGCGTCGACCTGACCGAGCGCGCCATGCTGTCGGCGCTGGAACGGCACGGGGTCAAGAAACTCGCGCCGGAAGGCGAAAAGTTCGATCCCAATTTCCACCAGGCAATGTTCGAAGTGCCCAATCCCGATGTGCCGGCCAACACCGTGGTCCAGGTCGTGCAGCCGGGCTATTCGATCGGCGAGCGGGTGCTGCGCCCGGCCATGGTCGGCGTCGCCAAGGGCGGCCCGAAAATTGCCGCCGACGCGCCGGTCGAGCCAGGGCCGGTCAATGAGCAGGCCGAAAAGGATGCGTGATTAGGGAATAGGGGAGTAGGGCAGGAAAACAGGAAGCCGTATGAATCATGCGGCTTCGTGCTAAACATGCTCCCCTACTCCCCTACTCCCCTGCTCCCCTAACCGCATAATTCATGAACCCCATCGCCCTCCTCGACTATGCCGGCGTTGCCGTCTTCGCGGCGACGGGGGCGTTGGCGGCGTCGCGCAAGCAGCTCGACATTATCGGCTTTCTGTTCCTGGCCAGCGTCACCGGTATCGGCGGCGGCACGCTTCGCGACGTTATCCTCAATCTGCCGGTTTTCTGGGTCGCCAACTCCAGCTATGTGCTGATCTGCGCGGCGGTTGCGGTGCTGGTGTTCTTTGGTGCGCACCGTGTCGAATCCCGCTGGAAATGGCTGCTCTGGCTCGACGCCATCGGGTTGGCCGCTTTTTCGGTGATGGGGGCGGCCAAGGGGCTGGCCATTACCGGTTCGCCGGTCGTCTCCGTCATCACCGGCGTGCTCACCGCCACGTCAGGCGGCATCCTGCGTGATCTGCTGGCCGGCGAGCCCTCGGTGCTGCTGAGGCCGGAAATCTACGTTACGGCCGCTCTCGCAGGTGCTGCAATCTTCACGGCTGGCGACGTCACAGGATTGCCGCCGATCGTTTCAGAACTGGCCGGCTTCGCCGCGGCGTTCGCGGTGCGCGGCGGTGCGCTCCGTTTCGGCTGGACGTTTCAAGCCTACAAAAGCCGGCCCGGCCGGCGGCCTGAAGACATTCCCTGAAGAGAGGGAGTAGGGAGTAGGGAAATTGTCAGTAGTCGCCGAAGCGTGAATCGTGGCGTCTTCACCACTGCCTACTGCCTACTGCCTACTGCCTACTCGCTCACGCCGCGAAGCGCTGCGCTTCGCCGCCATAATAGTTGACGTAGCGGGCCCCGATCTCCTTGACCGGCATCACCACGAAAATGTCGACGGTCGAGAATTCGCGGTCGATGACGCAACCATCGCCGATGCGGGCGCCGACCCGCAGATAGCCCTTGACCAGTGGTGGCATCGCCGCGATCGCCGCCTTGGTGTTGACCGCCTCGATCGGCATCAGGTCCATGGAGCAATAGCGTCCGGACACAGCGCGCACGTCCCAGGCCGAGTTGGTGCGGCAGTGATGGGCGAGATAGGTGAGCGCCTCGGCGTGCGCGGCCGGCACGGTGCCGTGGAAGGAGGCACAGCCGGTCATCACGCCGATCTCGTAGTGATTGATGTAAGCCCAGATGCCTTGCCACAGCGCCTCGATGGTGCGCTTCGAACGGTATTCCGGCAACACACAGGAGCGGCCGAGTTCCAGGAAACGCTGGCCGGGATGACGGGCGATGAGCTTGGTCAGCTCGAATTCGCCTTCGGAATAGAAGCCTCCGGCGGTTGCCGCGATTTCTTGCCGCAGCAAGCGATAGGTGCCGACGATGCGGCGGTGCTCAGGGCCGGAAAGCGAGGTATCGAGGACGAGGAGATGGTCGCAGAGCGGGTCGAAGCGATCGGCGTCGCGGCGGTCCTGCGCCTGGAACAGATCCTTCCTGGCGCCAAGCTCGTCATAAAATACACGGTAGCGCACTTCCTGCGCGGCCGCGATCTCGGCCTCGTTGCGGGCGAGCCGCACTTCGAGATTGCCGATACGGCCGAGCGCTGCGCCTTTTATGACGGAATCGACATTACGTCCGGCGAGCAAGGCGCTGCTGGCGTTCGGCCGAGTGTCACATTCCGGCATAACTGTATGCACGAGTGATTCTCCTTCGAGCCATCCCTCTTGGCACGGGGATACGGTGTAGGTGCAACAGGATTGTGACAGTACCGTGATACAGCGTCGCGGGCAATACTTCGTCGGCTGGCGAAAACGGTCAACCGGCTATGTTGCGGCACAAGAGCCTACGCGCGTTGGCTTCGCGGGCGCCCGAAACCGGGCTGCTTTTTTTGGCGGGCTTCGTCTGCCATGCACCGTGAAAAGGCGGCTCAAGCGGCTACCTGGCCCTCGACGGCGCTGACCAGCGCGTCGGGGTCGAGCGGCTTGGTGACGAAGCCGCTGGCGCCGTGGGCGAGCACCGCATGGCGGGTCTTTTCCTGGCTGTCGGCCGACAGCACCATGATCGGCACCGGCGGTACGGAGGCTTCCTCCTCGTGGCGGCGGATCGCGGCAATGGCGTCCAATCCGTCCATGACCGGCATATGCAGATCCATCAGCACCACGTCGAAGCGGTGCTTGTGCCCGGCGCCGGTGACCGCCTCGACGGCAGCCTTGCCGTTGCCGACCACCTTGACGCGATGCCCGGCCTTCAACAGCGTTGCGCGGGCCAGCATGGCATTGATGTCGTTGTCCTCGGCGATCAGCACGGACAGGCCCTGTTGGCGTTCGCCTGAGGCACGAAGCGCCGGTGCGCGGCGATTTTCCGGCCGCGGCGGGGCGAGGACCGGCGTCTGGCTGCTCAAAAGGACACGCAAAAGTGTTCCTCCGCGCACCGGCCGGGCAAGGAATGTCGCGTAGCCGCTGGCACGAAACTCGCCAAGCATGCCGCGGTCGGTGGGTGCGATCAGCGTGACGGCTTCGCAATCGGTGAACCCATGCTGGCGAAGCCGCTTGAGCAGCTTCCCGTCACTCTCTTCCAGGGCCGCGTCGACCAGAAGCACGTCACAGCCGTCGGCAAAGGATGCGGCCTGGGCCACGGTGGTGGCGATGCCGGCCGCGCCGCCATTGGCGCGGATGGTGCGGGCGATGGCGTCGGCCTCGACGGTGTTCTTGGACAGGATCACGGCGCGTCGGCCGGCAAGCGCGTTCAGCCGGCCCTGCGGCGGCTCGGTAGCCGATATGGCCGGAATCTCGAAGACGAATTCCGATCCCTGGCCGAGCCGGCTGGATACCGAAATCGTGCCGCCCATGGCGGTGACCAGACGCTTGGAGATGGCAAGCCCCAGTCCGGCACCGCCATGCGTGCGCGTCGAGGTGCCGTCGGCCTGCTCGAATTCCTCGAAGATGCGCTCCATGTCCTCGTCGCGCAGGCCGGGGCCGGTATCGGCGATGGTGAAGCAGATGCGGTCGCTGGTCTCGGTGCGGGCGCGCGCGACGCTGACCAGCACGCCGCCGCTGTCGGTGAACTTGATGGCGTTGCCGATGAGGTTGAGCAGCACCTGCCTGACCCGGCCCGGATCGGCGGTGATCAATTGCGGCACATCCGGTTCGACATGGCAGCCGAGGCCGATATTCTTGGCGAAGGCGCGCGCGGCCATCAATTCGATGATGTTGTCGGCGATCTCGCGCACGGACATGGGCTGCGGTTCGGGATCGAAGCGTCCGGCCTCGATCTTGGAATAGTCGAGCAGATCCTCGATCAGGGCAAGCAAGGCGCTGGCCGAGGTCGAGATGGCGCCGACATAGGTCTGCTGTTCCGGCGACAGGCTGGTGTCGGCGAGCAGCTTGGCCATGCCCATGATGCCGTTCATCGGCGTGCGGATCTCATGGCTGACAGTGGCGAGGAAACGCGACTTGGCCTGGCTTGCGAACTCGGCCCGCTCGCGCGCCGTGATCATGGACGATTCGGCGCGCTTGCGGGCGGTGATGTCGCGCGCGATGGCGCGATGCGAGACGGCATCGCTGTCCTTGTCGCGCACGGACAGCTCGATCCAGGAGAACCAGCGCGGCCCGGATGGCGTGCGGATGGCGACGTCGGTGGAACTCAGGCATTCATGGTCGGAGAAAGCGGCATCGGGAACGATGCCGACCTCGATGCCGAGTTCGGCCAGCGTCTTGCCGGCAAGGTCGCGCTGATCGGTTTCGACAAGGTCGGCGAACACCTTGTTGGCATAGACGATGTAACCGTCGCGGTCGCGATGGATGACGAGATCGCCGAGCGCGTCGATGAGACCGCGAAAGCGCTCCTCGCTTTCCTGCATCTCCCACATGCGGTCGGCCAGCGTCTCGATCTCGGCGCGGTTGCGGGCGGTGGTTTCGTCGAGCAGGACCGTACTGCGGCGTACGCTGCGCCTGGCGTGCAGGTGCATGGCCAGGCCGGCAAGGCCTGTTGCCAGCAACGCAAGGCTGATGAAGACCGGCGCTCCGGTCAGGTAGGAGAGGCCGGCCAGCACCATGACAACGAAGGTCAGGATCGGCAGGCCTTCGCGCTTGGCCGGTTGCTGATCGGGCACCAGCGGCGGCGCGGCGATAAACCGCCGCGCCATTGCCGGCGCTTGCGCCGCAACGATGTCGTCGCCAGGGTCGGCCCGTTGGCTGTCGGATTCCGCGATCATGCGAAATCCTTGCCACACAGACATTATGGAAAATTGCGGGGGATCGTTCGAATTTTAGCGGATCGGGGTTTTTGCCCCGGCGAAGACCGATTTGCCGCCCGATGTGGCAATTCCGTCCGGCCTGCGATCCCTCAGTCCGGTCACATGTCGACGACGACGCGACCGCGGATCTTGCCATCGACGATGTCGTGTGCCGCACCGATGATGCCGTCGAAGCCGATGGTCGTGGACAGGCTGGCGAGCTTGTCCACATCGAGATCGGAGCCGATGCGCCGCCAGGCTTCGAGGCGCACGGCCTTCGGCGCCATCACTGAATCGATGCCGAGCAGGGAGACGCCGCGCAGGATGAAGGGCGCCACGCTCGATGGCAGATCCATGCCACCGGCGAGGCCGCAGGCCGCGACCGCCCCGCCATAGGAGGTCATTGACAGCACGTTGGCCAATGTGTGGCTGCCGACCGAATCGATACCACCGGCCCAGCGCTCCTTGGCCAGCGGCTTGGCGGGCTGGTTGAGCTCGTCGCGCGATATCACTTCGGCCGCGCCAAGATTGATCAGATAAGGGCTTTCGGCATTGCGGCCGGTCGAGGCGACGACATGGTAGCCGAGGCTGGACAGGATGGAGACCGCGACCGAACCGACGCCGCCGGCAGCGCCCGTCACCACGACAGGGCCGCGATCAGGCAGGATGCCGTGCCGTTCCAATGCCATGACGCAGAGCATGGCCGTGTAGCCGGCGGTGCCGACAGCCATGGCATCATGCGCGCTCATGCCCTCCGGCAACGGCACCAGCCAGTCACCCTTCACGCGGGCGCGCCCGGCATAGGCGCCGAAATGGGTTTCGCCAACGCCCCAGCCGTTCAGGATGACCTTGTCACCCTTGCGCCAGTCGGGATTGGAAGAGGAGATGACAGTGCCGGCAAGGTCGATGCCCGGCACCAGCGGCCATCGGCGGATCACCGGCGCCTTGCCCGATATGGCCAGTCCATCCTTGTAGTTCACCGTCGTCGCCTCGACCGCGATGGTGACGTCGCCCTCCATCAGATCGGCGTCGGTGAGATCAGTCACGGCGACCGACTGTTTTTTCTCGGCGTCGCGCGAAACGAGGATGGCTTTGAACGTTTCGGTCATCTTTCTCTCCGCGAACTTGCTTGGCGTCTGACTGTGCGGCGATGGCCGCGCGGGGTCAATCTTTGGAAGGCTTGGCGTTCGAAGGTTTGGGTTCACGCCGCCAGCCGATGAGTTCGTCGAACACGACCAGTGCCGCACCCACGGAAATGAAGGCGTCCGCAAGGTTGAAGACGGCGAAGGACCAGACCGGCGTGTGGAACAGGATGTAATCGATGACGTGGCCGTAGACGGCACGGTCGATCAGATTGCCCAGCGCGCCGCCGATGATCAGGGCAAAGCCGGTACGGGCGATGACATGGCCCGATGGCGTGCGCGTGGCGAGGTAAAGCACGAAAGCGACGACCAGCACGGCGATGACCACGAGGCCGGTGTCGCCGAAGGAGGAGAACATCGAGAAGGCGATGCCGGTGTTGTAGGTGCGAAACAACGCCAGGAAGGGCAGCAGGTCGAGCTTTTCCTGGAAGGGCAGGCCGGCCTCGACCAGTGTCTTTATCCATTGGTCGAGCGCGATGGCCACGATGACGAGCAGCGCGTAGGCAGACCATGATTTCACGATTGGACAACCTTCATTGCTGGTCCGGGATTGGTTCGAGTTTCAGCGCGCCGCGCCTGATCTCGAACAGCATGATGCCGGTGGCGACCGCGAGATTGAGCGAATCGGCACGGCCTGCCTGCGGAATCCTGAGCAGCCTGTCGCAGCTCGCCGCCAGGCTTTCGGGCAGGCCCTGCTGCTCGTTGCCCATCATCAGCAACACCGGCCCGCGGGAAAAATCGACCGAGCGGTAGTCGACCGCGCCTTTCAGATGGGTGCCCGCGACGAGACCTGAAAAGCCGCCGCGCCAGGCAAGGAATGCCTCGGTCGTTGCCTTCGCCACTGGCACGGCGAAAATGGAACCCATGGTGGCGCGCACCGTTTCCACCGAAAACGGATCGGTTGTGTCGCCGACCAGAATGACGCCCTTGGCGCCGACGGCATCGACGGTGCGGATGACGGTGCCGAGATTGCCGGGATCGCGCACCCGGTCGAGCGCGACCCAGACATCGCCATTGTCGGCACTGATGTCCTTCAGGGCCAGGAATTTCTGCGAGAAGACGCCGACCACCATTTGCGGATTGTCACGGCGGGTGATGGCGACAAGCACTTTTTCCGATACTTCGAGCACGGTGCCGCCGGCGGCAACCGTGCGCGCCGCGACCTTTTCCACGGCCGCGTTGCCGCGTCCGGCCTTGGCGAAAACAAGCGTCCTGATCTGCCAGCCCAGATCGAGCGCATCGATGATCAGCTTCAGCCCTTCGGCCATGAAGGCGTTCTGCTGGTCGCGGAATTTCTTCAAGGCGAGTGCCTTGATGTCCTTGACCAGCGGATTGGCAAGACTGGTGACTTCCTTCACCTGGCCGGGTGCGCCGGCGTGCCGTTCGTTCATGTCAGGCCACCCAGCGCGAAAACAGTGAAGTCGAAAGCGCCCGGCCGGCGGACTTTTCACGGATGATCAACTCGCCCGATTCAACCTTGCCGCCCATGCCGGCGAAGGTGTCGCGCATCAGGGCGTGGATCGCGAAGAAGGAGGCACGGATCGAATAGGCGGTCAGCACCACGGCGAGCGGTTTTGGGGTCAGGATCGAGCGACAGAGGTCCGTCAAATCAGGCAGGTCCTCGAACAATTGCCAGACCTCGCCCTTGGGGCCGCGGCCATAGGCCGGCGGATCGAACAGGATGATGTCGTAGCGGCTGCCGCGACGCTCCTCGCGCTCGGCGAACTTCACCGCGTCATCGACGATCCAGCGGATCGGCTTGCCGCCAAGGCCGGCCATCTCCTGGTTTTCGCGCGCCCAGCCGATCGCCTTCTTCGAGGCGTCGACATGGGTGACCTCGGCGCCCGCGCGCGCCGCCACCAGCGAGGCAAGGCCGGTATAACCGAACAGGTTGAGCACCTTGACGGGGCGCCTGGCCGCAGCGATCAGCCCTGCCATATGATCCCAGTGCGAAGCCTGCTCGGGAAAGACGCCGACATGGCGAAACGAGGTGAAACGGCCGAGATAGTCGATGCCGTCATGCTTCATCGGCCAGGTTTCGCCGAGCGGCGTCTTGGGGAAGCGCCAGCGGCCGATGCCTTCCTCGTCGGTGTCGCCGGTGAAGATGGCGTCGGCGCGCTCCCAGTCCCTTGCCGGCAGGGCCTTCTGCCAGATCGCCTGGCCCTCGGGCCGGACGATGCGGTAGGGACCGTATTGTTCGAGTTTTTGTCCCGCGCCGCTGTCGAGCAACGCATAATCGGCATTCGGCGCCACTTCGAGAACCAACGGCAAATGTTCTGCGGGCAGGGCGCCTTCGCGACGGGCGAGGTTGCGCGGCGCGGATTTCGGCGCGGGCTGGCTGTCCGCTTTCACATTGTGCTGTTCGCGCGGCCTGGCATCTGGCTTGACCGCGGAACGATTCTCGGGCGGGCGCGGCTGTCCGGCCCCGCTCTTCGCTGGGTGTGGGCGGCCGTCGCGGCGTTTGTCGCGAAAAGACTTCAAGAGGCAGCTTCTCCGGCGGTTCGGCCCGCTTCTGCCACAGCTATGCCCTCCGGCGCAACAAACCCGCGCGACATTGCGATTGCCGATGGCTCAGCCGCGCCCGATCGAAAGCAGGGCGACAACCAACGAAACGAAGCCGGCAGCCTTGGCGGCCGTGACAGCCATGTGGCCGGTCTCCCAGCGCAGCCGCATGGCTTCGAAATCGTCCGGAATCGGGCCTGGCATCCAGGTGGCGAGAACATTGTTGGCCGGTTTGACGAGAACGAACCAAAGCACCAGGGATAGCGCATAGAGCAAGGTGGCGGCGAGTGCGAACCAGAACGCCGGCCGATCCTCGCGCAACAGCCATGCCAGCAGTCCCGGGCAGGCGACCGCGGCGACATCCAGCGGCGCGCCAATGATTGCGAAGAGCAGGAACTGGCCGTTGAAAACGGTGGCCTCGCGCCAAAGCGCCGGGGACCATCGGATGAGCCGGGGCACCGATTCCAGGACATGAGCGAAGGACGGTCCGAGGCTGAGCGCAGCGATCGTGGCGGTCAAGACAGACCAGAATAGCAGGAGGCCGTATATTCGCATGACGCAACAACGGTTCCGAACCGAAGCCGTTCCGAACAGGCGCGCCACTTGCCGTTGCCGCAGCCTTGACCCTATCGTCTACCACTCCCGGATAATCATCCATGTCCCGCTCCGAATGCCTGCTCGACCTCATCCAGTTGCTGCGCCGGCTCCACCGGCCGGTCAGAGGGCAAGCATTGGCCGATGGAGAACAGGCCAATGGGGAACAGAAATGAGCGCGTATTGGATCGCGGTGGCGTCGGCGCAGCATGTCCGGCGCGGCCGGCAGGGCGGCTTCATGCAGGTTAACCACGGCAAGGCTGCACCTCTGCGCCGCGTCAGGCCCGGCGACGGCATCGTCTATTACTCGCCAACCACCGTTTCGGGGGAGAAAGACGGTCTGCAGGCGTTCACGGCGATCGGCACGGTGCGGGAAGGAGAACCTTATCAAGGCGAGATGGGCGGCGGCTTCACGCCGTTCCGCCGTGATGTCGGCTGGGCGCAGGCCGGGGAAACGCCGATCAAGCCATTGCTTGAGAGGCTGGAATTCACCGCAGGCAAATCGAACTGGGGTTACCAGCTGCGCTTTGGCCTGTTTCCGATCAGCGCGGCCGATTTCGCCCTGATCGCACGGGCAATGGGCGCCAAACTGGCTTCGACTAGCCCCTGAGTGCCTTGTAGACGGCAATGCCGGCGGCAAGATCCTCGAGTGCTGCGCCAACCGATTTGAAAAGCGTAATCTCGTCGGGGCTGCCGCGGCCTTGCTTCTGGCCGCGCGCCAGTTCGTGCAGGTCGGCGACGATGGCTTCCGGCTTCAGCACGCCGGAGGCCAGTGGCTGGACGATGTCGCCGGCCTCCTTGGTGGCGCCGGCGCGGGTGTCGACATAGACGCGGGCGCGCATGATCGCGTCGTCATCGCTTTCGCGCATCGTCGGGGTGAAGCCGCCAACCAGATCGACATGGGTTCCCGGCCGCAGCAGCGTACCCTTGACCAGCGGCTTGGTGGTGATTGTCGCCGAGGAGACGATGTCGGCCTGGCCAAGCTCGGCATCGAGATCGGTCGCGGCGCTGGCCGCGAAGCCCTCGGCGCACAGATCGGCCGCGACTTTCTCGGCGTTGGCCGGGGTACGGTTCCAGATGCGGATTGTCTTGATTGGCCGCACGGCGCTGTGCGCCTTGGCGAGGAAGGGTGAGAGCGCGCCGGCGCCGACCACCAGCAGCCGCGAGGCGTCGTCGCGGGCGAGATAGGACGCCGCGAGCGCCGAGGCGCAGGCCGTTCGCCACTGCGTCAGCCGCTGGCCGTCGATCAGGGCTTCCGGTTCGCCGGTGCCGCCATCGAGCAGGAGATAGAGCCCCATCACGGCTGGCTTGCCGATGGCGTTGTTGTCGGGCGAGACGGTGACGATCTTGACGCCGATATGGCCGCCGGCCGAACCGCCGGCGGCGTGAAAATCGGTCCAGGCCGGCATCAGAAGCAGGGTCGACGCCGCGCCATCAGGCCTTTCCACCGCGTGATGATGCCTGACCGGCTGCACCGCGCCCTCGCGAAAAGCAGTGCGCAGCGTCTCGACCAGTCCAGGAAAGGTCAGCGCACGATCGACCTCCGCGGCCGAAATGGTCAGCATGAAAAGCTCCGTGAAAAGAAATGCGCCGGCCTGCGGTTCAAGTGGTCGGCTTCGGCAATGCCGGTCCTTGGGCCGGTCCTTGGGCCGACCCTTGGACCGACCCTTGGACTGGCCCCTGGGGCACTGAGGGCGCGCGGCTGACCGCCTGGCGCAGGTTTTCCGCCTCGGCGCCGCGCTGGCGCGCCAGCTTGCGGTAGCGGCCTTGCTTTACCCAGGTCGCCAGGCTGCCGACGATCATGCCGATGGCGAGCGCCAGGAACAGGAAGATGAACAGCGGCAAGGTCAGCGTCAGCTTGGGATTGCCGGGATTGAATGGATCCAGCGTGAAGGCGACGAGTTCGCGGTTTGCAACGGCCAAGGCGATCAGGATGATCGCCAGGGGCACGAAGACCACGATGAGCATGAAGCGATTGAGCATAATGTTTTCCGTTGCAAGCGGCCGGACAAGGCAGTCCGGCTACTTGCCGCCGTTCAGCCTTTCACGCAGTTCCTTGCCGGTCTTGAAGAACGGCACCCATTTCTCCTCGACCTCGACGGACTCGCCGGTGCGCGGGTTGCGGCCGGTGCGGGCGGGTCGATTCTTCACCGAAAAAGCGCCGAAGCCGCGCAATTCGACCCGGTTGCCCTCGGCAAGCGCGTCGGTGATTTCATCGAAGATCGCGCCGACGATGTTTTCGACGTCGCGCAGGAAAAGATGCGGATTGCGCGTGGCAATAATCTGCACAAGCTCGGACTTGATCATCAGACGGGTCCCCGTGAAAGCAGTTCGGCCAAAATTATCAGGATGATTTTATTTGCTTTTTCAGCTGTCCCAACGCGTCTCAAGGGTGCCAGACGGAAACGAGACCGTCAAGAAACAAGCGGTTGGCGCCAAGTTCATGGATGACGTCGCCGCCGGAATCCGGCAAGCCGAGCGCGCCGGCGATCGTGCGTGCCATCGCCTTCGAGAACAGGAAGCCGCCGCGCCGTTCCGTGTCCTTCCATTCGACCACCTTGAGCTTGGCATCGACACCCTTGGTCGCCAGCCAGTCGATGGCCACGGACTCGCCGCCGACGGCGTCGATCAACCCGTTGGCAACACCCTGGCGGCCGGTGAAGATCGAACCGTCGGCGAGCGCCAGTGCTTGTTCGTGCGTCATCTTGCGGCGTTCCGCGACGATGCCGACGAACCAGTCGTAGCTGTCGAGGATGAGCTTGCGGACCATGGCGCGTTCGTCGTCATTGGTCGGCTTGAAGGGCGAGGGCGAGGCTTTCAGAGGCGAGGATTTCACCTCCTCCAGCTTGACGCCGAGCTTGTCCATCAGGCCGCTGACGTCAGGATACTGGATCAGCACGCCGATGGAGCCGACGATCGAGGTCTTGCGGGCGACAATATGGTCGGCGGCGCTTGCGATCATGTAGCCCGCCGACGCGGCGAGCGTGCCGACCTCGGCCACGACCGGCTTGTCGGCGGCGAGCTTGCGCACCTCCTCGTAGATCGATTCCCCGCCGACGGTGGTGCCGCCGGGAGAATCGATCACTAGGATCACGCCTTTTACTTTCGACGACTGGCGGATGGTCTCCAGCCGCTTGATCAGTTCGTCGTCCTCGGTGATGGTGCCTTCGATCCTGACCTTGGCGATGTGGTCGACGGTGGAGCCGCCGAAATCGTCGCCATAGAACCAGGCCGACAGCGCAATCACCCCGAGCGCCACGATGCCAAAGGCCGCGACACGCCAGAAAGTCAGCTTGCGCCGCAAGCGGCGGCGGTCGATCAGGTCGTCGGCTCTCAATGCCATCGTCAGCCTCACAGTCAGCGGGAAGAGACGCTTTTAGACCATGATGTCTCCATCGGGAAGCAGTTCCATCCCGCACATGGCGCGGCAATCCGCGCGCGACGGTCCTTATGCTGTCTGTTTTGTGACTGGTCTGTGCGGGGGACGCAAGGTAAGTGGGAAGAACTTCGGTGATGAAAAAAGACGCAAGGGCGACTATTTCTGCTATGAAGCACTGGCTATTGCGCTGACCCGGGTTTCGTTTGTGCAATGGCAGCTGTCACATTTTTGCGGTTTTCGTCGGCTTGTGCTTGCGTGAGGACGCTGGCGTCCCACCTATAGGCGGTGCTCCCCGGGGGCGGGTTTTAGAAGAAAGCAGTCATGTTAGCGCGACCGAATGAACCGGCCAGCCCGGAGACGGAGTTGGCTCCCCCGGAGGATGGCTGGACGCGGGACGAGGCCTTCGACCGCGCTCAGCGTCACTCGCGCCGCGTGCGCGTGCTCAAATTCGCCGTGCCCTTGGCCGCGGCGCTGATCGCCGTCGCCTTCCCGATCTATTCGTATCTCGCCGCCCCCGTTTCCGTCGCGGTGCAGGCGGAAGGCACCGCCTTCTCCAACGGCAAGCTGGTGATGGCCAATCCCAAACTCAATGGCTTCACCAAGCAGAAGCAGCCCTACTCGATGACGGCGCTGCGGGCGATACAGGATGTGAGCACGCAAGGCATCATCGAGCTCGAGGGCATCGACGCCAAGGTGCCGATCGCTCCCGACAATGTCGCGGCGGTAAAAGCCTCGCGTGGCACCTATGATCGCGACGGCAATACGATGAAACTGGACAGCGACGTCACCATCACCACGACCGACGGCATGCAGGCCAAGTTCAAATCGGTCTTCCTCGACATGGGCAAAGGCACTATGAAGACGGATGATCCCGTCGATGTCAGCCGTGGCGGGTCGCAGATCACAGCGAATTCCCTGTCGGTCCAGGACAATGGCAAGATCCTGGTGTTCGAGAATAGGGTGCGCGTCAACATTGATGCCGCCAGTCTGAAGGCGCTGAGGCAAAGGGCGAAGAAGCGAATGTGGCTCAATAGTTCGACACGGCTTGCGGCCGCAACTTCGGCGCTGCTCCTGCTCAGCCTGGCGCCGTCGCTGGCGCAGTCGTCTGCCGCCAGTCAGGTGTCAGGCCTCAAACTGGCCGGTGACAAGCCGATCCAGATCGAAAGCGACAAGCTGGAAGTGCGTCAAGCCGAGAATGTCGCCATCTTCACGGGCAATGTCACCGTCGTCCAGGGGCCGACGCTGATGAAGGCCGGCAAGATGATGGTCTATTACATCAAGGATGCCAATGCCGCGGCCAAGGGCACGGAAGCCGCGGGCGCTGCGATGACCGGCTCGGCCAACATCGACCATCTCGAAATCTCCGACAAGGTGTACATCAAGTCGGATCAGCAGGTCGCTACCGGCGATCAGGGCAGTTTCGACATGAAGAGCCAGGTGCTGGTGCTTTCGGGCAAAAAGGTCGTCCTGTCGCAAAACGACAATGTGCTGGTCGGCTGCAAGCTTACCGTGCAGATGAAAAGCGGACTGGCCCAGGTCGATCCATGCGCTGGGCAGCGCGTGCAGATGTCGATCACGCCGCCGCCGAAATCGGATGCGTCGAAATCGGGAGCGACGAACCCCTGATGGCCAGCCTGTCGTCGCTGACGGCGCGTCTTCCGGGACGGGCCGCAGGCAAGCTTTCGGCTCCGGCCACGGTCACCGCCGACAAGGCGAAGTTCAAGGGAACCTTGATCGCCAAGGGCCTGACCAAGAGCTACAAGGGCCGCAAGGTCGTCAGCGGCGTCACGCTGGGCGTACGCGCCGGCGAGGCCGTCGGGCTGCTCGGCCCCAACGGCGCCGGCAAGACGACCTGCTTCTACATGGTTACCGGCCTGGTGCCGGTGGATGAAGGCACGATCGAGATCGACGGCTTCGACGTCACCTCGATGCCGATGTATCGCCGCGCGCGCCTCGGCATCGGCTATCTGCCCCAGGAGGCCTCGATCTTCCGCGGCCTCAATGTCGAACAGAACATCCGCGCCGTGCTCGAAGTGGTGGAAAAAGACCGCAAGGTCCGCGAGCGCAACCTCGACGAACTGCTCGAGGAATTCCACATCAGCCATCTGCGCAAGGCGCCGTCCATGTCGCTCTCGGGCGGCGAAAGGCGGCGCCTGGAAATCGCGCGCGCGCTGGCGACGCGTCCGGCCTACATGTTGCTCGACGAACCCTTCGCCGGCATCGATCCGATCGCGGTCGCCGACATCCAGCAATTGGTGCGCCACCTGACGGCGCGCGGCATCGGTGTCCTCATCACCGACCACAATGTGCGTGAGACGCTCGGCCTGATCGACCGTGCCTATATCATCCACGCCGGCCAGGTGCTGACCCATGGCCGCGCCGACGAAGTGGTGGCAAATCCCGACGTGCGGCGGCTTTATCTCGGCGAGGGTTTTACCCTCTGAGCAATTCCTTGTCCTACACGCCGCTTCGCTGCGTCTGTTTTTACGAAGTTCCGGCCAGGAAGCTGTTTTTTCCCCGGCTCTTGGAATTGCTCTGAGCGTGAAATTTGTTTCCTGACACGATTTTTCGGGCGGTGCGGCCTGTTTTTTCGCGGTTTTGCCGCGGGATAACGCTCCGGTAATCGGGTTTCGCTAGGCTTTGCCTTGACAAGCAAAAGCCGGGCCAGTTTCTATGCCCGCCGTGAAATTCATTCCGGAAGTCCGGACGCGTTCAGGAGGCGTTTGAAACCGAGCCATGGCGTTGGCGGCGAAACTACAGCTCCGACAGTCGCAGTCGCTGGTGATGACGCCGCAGCTGATGCAGTCGATTCGGCTGCTGCAGTTCACCCATGCCGAGCTTGAGCATTTCATCGACGAGGAGATCGAGCGCAATCCGCTCCTGGAGCGCGCCGAGCCGCAGGACGATGCCGCGAGCGATCAGGCGCAGAAGCTCGAGGCCGAGCCGCAAGCCGCCCCCGACGGCGACTGGTTCGAGAACGAAACGGCATGGAGCGCCGAGGCGATCTCGGAAAAGCTCGATACGTCCCTGGAAAACCTGTTTCCCGATGATCCCGGCACCAGCGAACGGCTCGGGCCCGACCTGACGGCGCAATGGAAATCGGCTTCGGGCAGCGGCGGCGGCTCCTCGTCCGAGGGGCTCGATGCCGGCGACATGGCGGCGAGCGCGATCACGCTGCGCGACCATGTCGGCGAGCAGATCGCACTTGCCTTCACCGATCCCGTAGCGCGGCTGATCGCCGGAGAACTTTCCGATGGGCTCGACGAGACCGGCTATGTCAGGGCCGATCTGGCGGAGATCGCCGCGCGGCTCGGCATCGACAGCCTGGCGGTGGGCAAGGTGCTGGCCGTATGCCAGACCTTCGAGCCGGCCGGCCTGTTCGCCCGCGATCTCGCGGAATGCCTTTCCCTGCAGCTTGCCGTGCGTGACCGGCTCGATCCGGCGATGAAGGCCCTGGTCGCCAATCTCGAACTGCTGGCACGGCGCGATTTCCAGACGCTGAAGCGGGTCTGCGGCGTCGACGAGGAGGATTTGCTCGACATGCTGGCCGAAATCCGGGCGCTCGACCCGCGGCCCGGCATGGCTTTTTCGGGCGGCGCCAGCGACGCCATCGTCGCCGATGTCGAGGTGCGGGCGGCCAATGACGGCAGCTGGACCGTCGAACTCAATGCCGAAACGCTGCCGCGCGTGCTGGTCGACCATATTTATTTCGCCCAGGTGTCGCCGCACGCGAAGAACCAGGCGGAGAAGGACTTCCTGGCCGAGTGCCTGCAGAACGCCAATTGGCTGACGCGCAGCCTCGACCAGCGGGCAAAGACGATCCTCAAAGTGGCCTCGGAAATCGTGCGCCAGCAGGACGCCTTCCTCGTCCATGGCGTACGCCATCTGAAGCCGCTCAACCTGCGCACGGTGGCCGACGCCATCGGCATGCACGAATCGACGGTCAGCCGGGTCACAGCGAACAAATACATGCTGACCCCGCGCGGCGTGTTCGAGCTGCGCTATTTCTTCACCGCCTCGATCGCGGCATCGGGCGGTGGCGAAGCGCATTCCTCCGAAGCGGTGCGTGATCGCATCAAGCAAATGATCGACGAGGAGAAGCCCGTCGATGTGCTGTCGGACGATGCTATCGTCGACATGCTCAGGGAAAGCGGCGTCGATATCGCCCGGCGCACGGTCGCCAAATACCGGGAAGGCATGAATATTCCCTCGTCGGTGCAGCGCCGGCGCGAGAAACGGGCGCTCGCCAGCGCCGGCCGCTAGAGCAAGTCCAGGAAAATTGTAAAGCGGTTTCCCGGGAAAAGCGCATAGCGCTTCCCTTGGCAATTGCGCCAAGGCAAAGAGATGGAGCGGCGTTTCCGTGAAATGATGGACAGCTCCATGCGCTCACGATTTCCACAGTTTTCGAGTTTCATTGACAAGCCACGGTGAAGTGGCTAGAAGCCCGCCCGCATGAGACGGGCCTGATGCCCGCTAGCGGATGGTCCGTCACGACATGACCCCGGGACGGTCAAGAAGGCGGCTTGTGATCAACCGGAAAGTTCGGATTTAAATCGGCGCGAGTGACGCCGCAAAGCTTGTGCGCACGGATCACGAGTATAAACTCGGGCCAGTTTGAAGCCTGAGCAAGGAAGGTCAGTTTTCAGATGAATCTGCGCATATCGGGAAAGCACATGGATATCGGCGATGCGTTCCGCACACGCATCAACGATCGGGTCGGTGAAGCGATCGGCAAATATTTCGATCGCGGCTTCGCGGGACACGTCACCGTCATCAAATCGGGTTCGCGCTATTCGGCGGATTGCATGATCCGGCTGGATTCAGGCGCCTCGCTGCAAGCCACCGGCGATGCCCAGGATCCGACGCTGGCCTTCGAGGCCGCAGCCGATCGGCTGGAGACCCGGCTTCGGCGATACAAGCGCCGTCTGAAATCGCACAATTCGGGCAATGGCAACGGCGAATTGACCGACATTGCCTATACCGTGATGGCACCGCTTGCCGATGACGATGAGGAAATCCCGGAGGATTTCGCACCGGCCATCGTCGCCGAATCAACCATGACGCTGAAGACCATGTCGGTGGCCTCGGCCGTCATCGAGCTCGATACCAAGGACAGTCCGGTGGTTGTTTTCCGCAATGCCGGAACCGACCATCTCAACATCGTCTATCGCCGGCCCGACGGAAACATCGGCTGGATCGATCCGTCCACGACCAAAGTCGCACAGGGATAAAAGCCAGCCGCACGAGGGGTGGGGACTGGCGCGGCAGGCGAACAAGGATTTTCAAGTATGGATCTGAGCGATCTTATCAGCGTTCCGGCGATTTTGCCGGCGTTGAAGGCGAACTCCAAGAAGCAGCTTCTGCAATTGCTGTCCGAGCGGGCGGCGGCGATTTCGGGCATTCCGGAACGGGAGGTGTTCGACACCATCCTGCAGCGTGAGCGCCTGGGTTCGACCGGCGTCGGCAACGGCATCGCCATCCCGCACGGCAAGCTTGCCGGCGTGAAGCGCATCGCCGGCGTTTTCGCCCGGCTGGAAACGCCCGTCGATTTCGAATCGCTGGATGACCAACCGGTCGATCTGGTGTTTCTGCTGCTGGCGCCTGAAGGGGCGGGTGCCGATCACCTCAAGGCGCTGTCGCGCATCGCGCGCGTGCTGCGCGATGCCGACACGGTGGCCAAGATCAGGGGAACGCGTGACGCCACGGCGATCCATGCGCTTTTGTCGGACACGCAGGCCTCGCACGCGGCCTGAAGTCATCTTCTTTAAGATATCACCCCAAGGGCCGCCGTGAGCGGCCCTTTCGTTTCCGTCCCGCCTTAATGAATGGCGACGGTGGTCAAATCGTTTTCCATGGCGCCGGCCAGAGCACGGTCACGCGCATCGGAAAGCAGGATCGGCTGGCCGTTGGCGCCAAACAGGGCCCACAGCTCCATGCCGGGTGCGATTTCACCGATGTTGGGGAAGCGGCCGAGCAGTTCGTCGCTCGAGACCTTGCGCAGATAGGCGACCGAGCCTTCGCCGAGATGGGCGAACTCGCCGCTGGTCATGGTGATGATTTCGTCAGTTCTGGTCATTTCAAGCCTCCTTGGCGCGAGGACGCCGCTCAAGGCCATCCCGCATGAGAGCCATCAGTGAAGATCAGTCTTTCACCGATATATTTATTTTCCGTACCAGCCGTTCGGACTCCGGCCGATCGAGGTCGATCGACAAAAGGCCGTTCTTCAGTTCCGCCGCGATCACCCGCATGCCGTCGGCCAGCACGAAACAGCGCTGGAACTGGCGCGCGGCAATGCCGCGATGAAGGAATTCGCGCTCGGTGTCGTCGGTTTGACGGCCGCGCACGACCAGCTGGTTTTCCTCCGTTGTCACATCGAGATCGCTTTCGGCGAAACCGGCGACGGCGAGTGTAATGCGCAGCCTTTCGGCCTTGCCGTCGGCACCGCTGAGGCGCTCGATATTGTAGGGAGGGTAGCTGTCGCCGGACTTCGCCAGGCGCTCCAGCGTCTTTTCCATGGCGTCGAAACCCAGGAGAAGCGGGCTGGAGAAAGGCGTCATTCGGCTCATGTTACACTGTCCTCTCAAGAGCGACATAAACTGGAAAAACCCGGATGGCATTTTTCCCGATGGTCTTGATATGGTCCGCCCCGCGGCCAAGTTCAAGCCACCAAAAGACCCGCCCAAAAAGACCAGGTCGTGGACTCACAGGAATAATCGCCATGGCGCTTGAAACGACGCGCGGATGCAACGAGAAGCGCGCAGGCCGGGACCGTTCCCCGTCAAGCGGCTCGGCAGCTTGCAGCCGGTTGGCGTCTTTCGGGCGCACGATCGGCCCGGTGAGCTGATGGCCCGCTAAACAAGGAATTCAAATGCCCCAACCACGCAAGATCATCATCGACACCGATCCCGGCCAGGATGATGCCGTCGCCATTCTGCTGGCGCTCGGCAGTAGCGAACTGGACATCGTCGGCGTCACCGCCGTTGCCGGCAACGTCCCGCTGAAACTGACCGAAAAGAACGCCCGCAAGATCTGCGAACTGGCCGGTCGGCCGGACGTCAAGGTCTATGCCGGCGCCATCCGTCCGTTGGCGCGCGAATTGGTCACCGCCGAGGAAGTGCATGGCAAGACCGGCCTCAACGGGCCGCAGCTGCCCGAACCGACGATGCAACTGCAGGCGCAGTATGCCGTCGATTTCATCGTCGAGACGCTGATGCGGGAAGAGAGCGGCACCATCACGCTCTGCCCGCTCGGGCCGCTCACCAACATAGCGCTGGCATTGATCCGCGAACCGCGCATCGCACCGCGCATCAAGGAAATCGTGCTTATGGGCGGCGGCTTCTTCGAGGGCGGCAACGTTACGCCCGCGGCCGAATTCAACATCTATGTCGATCCGCAGGCCGCCGACCTGGTGTTCAAGTCCGGCATCCCGATCGTGATGATGCCGCTCGACGTCACCCACAAGGCGCTGACCACCACCAAGCGCATACAGGCTTTTCGCGCACTGGGCACCAAGGTCGGCACCGCGACCGCCGAGATGCTGGAGTTCTTCGAACGCTACGACGAGGGCAAATACGGCACTGACGGCGGGCCGCTGCACGACCCCTGCGTCATCGCCTATCTCTTGAAGCCGGAGCTGTTCAAGGGCCGCCACTGCAACGTCAGCGTGGAGACCGCCTCAGAACTGACCATGGGCATGACCGTGGTCGACTGGTGGGGTGTCACCAAGCGGGAAAAGAACGCCATGGTCATGCGCGACATCGACCATGATGGGTTTTTCGCGCTGCTGGTGGAGAGGTTGGGGCGGCTTTAGATTGAGCAGTCTGACCTGATAGTTCATGGCGTGTCGGCACACGACGAACAGCCCCTCAATCGGCAAACCGGTAGAAGACGGAGCCATTGTCGCGGGTAACGCGCTCAATTTTGACACGGGAGCCAATCAGGCGGGGTCGATCGTCGTCAACGAAAACCAGAGCGTTGTTCTCCAGGAACAATCCATATTGAGACGTGCTGGTCCAGTGCCAGTAAACGCCTTCGATCGTCGCGTTGATCGGGTCAACTGATCGAATCGGCGTTGCGTCATTCTCCCACTTATTCTGGGCCAATATGAACATTATCGCAAAAAAACCGGAGAAGAAGACCACGCTTGGCGCGTTCCTCTTCAAACTCTCATAAGTCGACGGTGAAAACATGAATCCCTCAATGTCGATTCATGTGGTAGCTGGAAAGTAGACTTTCAATCAGCCGCCGACGCAGCTTTAACGCGGCGCCGGCCTCGGCTGCCGTTACTTCGACCTTGAAAACGCCAGCCACAGGCCGCCGCCGACCATGAAGCTGCCGCTGATCCTCGACAGGAGCTTGATGCGGCTGGCCGAGAGCATGCGCCCGGCGCGGCCGGCGGCCAGCGCATAGGTCGAATCCGACATGGCGGCGAAGATCATGGCGGTGAGGCCCATGATGACGATCTGCAGCGGGTAGTTGCCGGCGGGAGAGATGAACTGCGGAAAGAAGGCGCCGAAGAAGACCAGCGTCTTTGGATTGCTGAGCGCCACAGCCAAGCCCTGCAGGAAGAAGCCACCGCGGGGTTTCCGAGCGGTTCCGTCGGCGTTCAGCGTGCCCTTTGAGCGGAACATCTGCACGCCCATCCAGATCAGATAGGCCGCACCGATCAGCCTGACCCATTCGAACCAGTGGCCCATGCCCGCGATCAGCGTGTTGAGCCCAATGCCGACGATGGCGATCATGACGGCAAGGCCAGCCTGCGTGCCGGCGACGTTGGCGAGGCCGGCACGGGTTCCGTGGCGGATGCTGTTGGCGATGATCAGCGTGACCGTCGGCCCAGGCACCAGGATGATGACGATGCAAGCAAGAACATAGGCGGCGTAGAGTTCCAGCGACATGATTTTTCCTCGCAATGCCGCTGTCGCGGCCTGTTAGGCGACAATCAATGCATGACGGCGAGGGCGAAGCAAGCTGGCGCGCGTCGTACGTGGCTCAGGCGCCGGCCGGCCAGGGCAGGGTCGTCTCATAGGCGACCGCGGCCTTCAGCACGGCGAGGTCGCCGCGTGGCCGGCCGATCAACTGCATGCCCATGGGCCGGGCCCTGTCGTCGAAGCCGACCGGGACATTGACCGCCGGGCAACCGCCCAAGGTGGCGAAGGCCGAAACCTGCATCCAGCGATGGTAGCTGTCCATTGCCCGCCCGGCGACCTCGCGCGGCCAATGGGTGCCGACATCGAAGGGAAAGACCTGCGCGGTCGGCAGCGCGATGAGGTCGAAGCGTTCGAAGATCGATAGTAGCATCCGGTGCCAGGACGTGCGCATGACCGAGGCCGCGCGAATCTGCGGCGCCGTCAGCCGCATGGCGTTTTCCACCTCCCAGACGGCTTCCGGCTTCAGCAGCCTGCGCCTAGCGGGATCGTCATAGTGCACTTTCAGCGCGCAGCCGCTGCTGGCCTGGCGCAGCGTCACGAAGGCCTGCCAGAGTGCCTCGAAATCGAAATCCGGACGCAAGGGCTCGGTCCGGAAGGATGCATCCGTGAACCGTGCCAGCGCTGCCTCGCACAGGTCGAGGATGCCGGGCTCGACCGGCAGATGGCCGCCGAGATCGCCGAGCCAGGCGACGCGGCCGCCGGTCGCCGGTGGCGCGAGCCCTTCGAGGAAGGATCCCGGCTTTTCATAGGAGAGAGGCGCTTGCGGATGGTAACCGGCCTGCACGTCGAGCAACAGCGCCATGTCGGCGACGTTGCGGCCCATCGGCCCCTCGACGCCCATCTGCGCGTGAAAAACCTCGAAGTCGGGACCGCCGGGCACGAGCCCCTGCGATGGCCGAAAGCCGTAGACATTGTTCCAGGCAGCCGGGTTGCGCAGCGAACCGCCGAAATCGCTGCCATCGGCGACCGGCACCATGTCCAGCGCCAGCGCCACCGCCGCGCCGCCGCTCGAGCCGCCGGCGGTCAGCGCCGGATCGAAGGCGTTCAGCGTTGGCCCGAAGACGTTGTTGTAGGTGTTGGAGCCGAGCCCGAATTCGGGAACATTGGTCTTGCCGATGATGATGGCGCCAGCGTCGCGGATGCGTTCGACGAAGAAATCGTCTTCTTGCGGCACGAAATCGGCGAAGATCGGCGAGCCGAACGAGGTTCTGAGGCCCGTTGTGGAGGCAAGGTCCTTGATGGCGATGGGAAGGCCAAAGAGCGCGCCGGTTCCATCCGTCCGCCTGATATCGGCGGCGTCGGCCTCGCGCAGGATATCGGCGCGGTCTCGCAGCGAGACGATGGCGTTGACCTGCGGGTTGACCGCATCGATGCGGTCCAGGAAAGCCGTCACCACCTCGCGCACGGAGAGTTTCTTTCGGCGGATCGCGTCGACGAGTTTGACAGCCGACAGGCGACAGATGTCGCTGGCCGCGGGTACGGCATGCTTCGTGCGGGGGCGCATCATTTCAACGGGCCTCTTGCAAGGCCTGGTCGACGTCTTTCGCCAGCGGGATCGCCGGCTGGGCGCCGGGCTTGAGGCAAGCGAGCGAGCCGGCAGCGCCGGCACGCGCAAGTGCCTGTTCGAGCGTGAGGCCCGACGACAGGCCGGCGGCGAAATAGCCGCAGAACGTGTCGCCGGCCCCAACCGTGTCGACCGGCGTGATCTTCAGCGCGGGAACAGTCAGGAAATCGCTCGGTGTCGCCGCCATCACGCCATCGCCGCCGAGGGTGACGACGATGGTGCGTCCGGTTTTCCCGGCAAAATCGCGCATGCGGGCCGCACGATCGCGACCCTTCAAGGCCAGCGCTTCACCATAGAGGTCGAACTCGGTCTCATTGGCGACCGCGTAGTCGGCCTTGCCGAGGAAGGCGGCTGCCTCGCCATGAAAAGGGGCGGTGTTGAGGACAGTGACCGCGCCGGCCGTCCTTGCCTGGTCGAGTGCCGCATCGATCGTCGCGAGCGGAATCTCATGCTGCAGCAGCACGACGTCGCCCTTCTTCAGAAAAGCCTTGGAGAGGTCGCCGGGCACCACGGAAGCATTGGCGCCGGGCACCACGGCGATGATGTTCTCGCCGTCGTCGCCGACCATGATCAGCGCCGTGCCGGTCGAGGCAAAGGTCTCTCCCACGCCAGACAGGTCGACCTTGGCCTCGCGCAGCAACGCCAGTGCTTCGGGTGCGAAATTGTCCTTGCCAACGGCGCCGACCATGCGCACCTGAGCGCCGGCACGCGCGGCGGCCAATGCCTGGTTGGCCCCTTTGCCGCCAGGCGCCGTCGAGAAACTGGAACCGCTTACCGTCTCACCGGGGCTCGGCAAGCGGTCGACGTTGGCGATAAGGTCGAGGTTGATCGAGCCGACAACGACTATCAAGAAAGTGCCTCCTGCTGAACGCACGGGAAGCTACCCTGCCAGGCCGTTCGATGCCAGACCACGCGAATGGTCCAGCGCGATTTGCTGCCTCACTCGCATCGCACGGTGACGATGCCCTGATAGTTGCCGGCGGGGAAGATACCGCTCGATTTGGTGGCGGTGAGGTCGATCTGCATGGCGTGGGTGCCGTTGACGACCCTTTGCGGCACGCCCCCATTGTTGTCGACCCCCGAGCCATCGAGGCGGTAGACCGAGGCGAAGGTCACGTTGGTGCCGCCGCCGCTCGGCGCCGACGAGAACGCGGCAGGCGCGGGCGCTGAAACAGAATAACAGTCAAGCAGGTTAAGTATCGAGCACAGCAGGGAGCTAGCCACCACGGTGGCATTGGCGCTCGATCCGCCTGCCTGCTTGGAGCCCAGTATGCCGATGGCCGGATTTGCGGTCATCGTGCCCGATGCCCCGACCATGATGGTGCAGGTGCCGATGATCGCCGCCTGCGCCGGAAGGCAGAAACCGGCGAGTGCGGCCATCGCAAGCAGCGCCCGGTTATTTCTTCTTCTTTTTCTTGCCATCGCTGTTTCCGGTCCTGATGCTCCAGCCTTCGTTGGCCCATCCAGGTGATGCGGCAGCGGTGGCGGGAGCGCTTGCGGCCACGCTCGCGGTCGTGCCGCCGTCGACATTGACGCCCATCTTCAACAGCTTTAGCTCCATCTGAAGGCGCTGCACCTCGAGTTCATAGAGCCGGCTGCAGTCGAGACGCTTCGGCGTCCGGCCGATCGGGATCACCACCCGGCCATAGGTGGCGACGCCATTGTTCGTCTGGCTGTTGCCTCTGATAACGCCGAGATCGACATAGGCACCGGAACCGGAAACGGCGGAACGGCAAGTGGTGCCATCCGCGGCGTGAACCTCGTCCTGGCCCTGGGGTAGAGTGACACCGGGCAAGTTGAAGCCGTTCTCGTTCTGGTTGAGATTGTAAATCTGTTCCTGGGCCTGGGTTGGAGCGGTGCTGGTCACAGCAACCGCGAGCGCCAGCGTCAGGACTTGCGGTGCCCAAAAAACTTTCCGCATATCTGTGCCCTTATCTGCGTCTGTTGATTGGGAAAGGGGATGCTCTCGGTACAGATACGCACTTTACGCTCGGCAGCGCCGCCGAAGGGCACGACCACAAGGACAGGGCGGGAAGCCTGCGAGCCCAATTGGAAGACACTTGGAGAGATCTTGGCGTCCACCGGCTGAAAATCCTGATCGTAGACGTGGATTTCGACCTTGATCTTCCGGTCGTAGGGATTGGCGGGGAACACGCGGACCGCGAAGGCGTCGGTGAAACTGTTGACCTCACCCCGCATCGGCGACATCGACTGGGCGCCCGCGGCAATGGGCATCAATCCGGCGGCCAATGCCGCCGCCAGGTTCAGAGCATGTTTCAAGGATCCCTCCTTCGCGACGGCCTATTCGCAGCGCAGTGTTACGGTTGCCTGATAGTTGCCGTTCGCGAAGCGGTTGCTGCCACCCTTGGTGCCGGCGAGATGGACCGAGACAAGGTCGGCGCCGGGGGCGGTCAGGGCGGTGGAGGAACCCGTTTCCGCGATCGTGTGGGCGCCGCTGGACAAATAGGTCGGTGTCCAGGTGGTGGCCGTGCTGTCGGCGGCCGGCACGGTGGTGAGGGTCACCGGATCGACGCTCAGCGAAACACCTCCGGTGGTGGTGAGCGTGACTGTTCCAGCCGAACCGCCGCTGTTGTGCGAGCTCAGCGACTGGAGGTCGGGGCTCACCGTCATCGTGCCGTTGGAGCCGACAACGAGCGTGCAGGTCGCGGTTACCGTGCCGTTGAAAATGACATTCTGCGTTGTGGCCATCGCGGCGTGGTCCAGGCACGCGAAAAGCAAGGCTGCACCGACAGTGGTGCGAAACAACGTCATAGAGACCCTCCTATTAAGTCGGACCGCCCGAATTAATATGGGTCATCATCGCTTTAGCATGGTTAATTTAGCGTAAACTCAAATAAAGTGTCGAAACAACAGTCATGAAGAAACCGATGGTTGTCACCGGTTGTATCCAGCGATTCCGAAAAGATTCGCACTAATACTTTAAAATCCGAATATTCATATATTCCTTGGAACCGGAATTAAAAATCGACATTTCAGGACGAAATCTGCCCCGCCTCCCAGCCCAGGATGGCGCGCTTGCGGGTCAGGCCCCAGTGATAGCCGGTAAGATCGCCTGATTTGCCGATGGCGCGGTGGCAAGGCACCACGAAAGAGAGCGGGTTGGCGCCGTTGGCGGCGCCGACCGCGCGGCTGGCGCTCGGCGCGCCGATGCTGGCGGCGATCGAGGAATAGGTGCGGGCCTTGCCCATCGGGATCCGCAGCAAGGCTTCCCAGACGCGGACCTGGAAGTCGGTGCCGATCATGACGACGTGCAGCGGCTGGTCGGCGCGCCACAACGTCGGCTCGAAGATGCGCGCGGCATAAGGGCCTGTCGCTTCCCGGTCCTCGACATAGAGGGCGTTGGGCCAGCGCCCCGACATGTCGGCGAAGGCGGTGCGCTCCTCGCCGGCGTCGGAGAACGCGAGGCCGGCAAGCCCGCGGTCCGTGGCCATGATCAAGGCGGTGCCGAATGGGGAGGGGTGATAGCCGTAGCGGATGGTGAGGCCGGCGCCGCGCGTCTTGTAGTCGCCAGGCGACATCGCCTCATGGGTGACGAACAGGTCGTGCAGCCGGCCGGGACCGGACATGCCCAGTTCAAAAGAGGTTTCGAGCAGCGGCATGCCGGAATCGAGCAGCTTGCGCGCATGGTCCAGCGTCACCGCCTGCAGGAAGGCCTTGGGCGACAGACCGGCCCAGCGGGTGAAGAGTTTTTGCAAGCCGGTCGGCGTCTCGCCGACCTCTTCGGCCAGTTCTTCCAGCGATGGCTGGTCGCGATAGTCGAGGCTGATCTTCTCGATGGCGCGGCGCACGATTTCGTAGTCGCTGCCCTTGGGCGTGATGTCCCTCTTGAGGACTGCCGTGTGTGTGCTCATGGACCTGTCTCCTTGGGCGGGAATATCGCCCCTTGGGGCGCCGATCGCCACCCGAAACTTGCCTTCTTGCAGCACCTGCCCAGATAGACTGGGGATTCGAGCCCGGGAGCCGCTCATGGTTGGCGAAAAAGTACATTTGACGGGAGCAAAAGAGACCTTGCTCATGACCCTGTACGGCAAGGCGCTGGAGAGCAGGATGCCCCAGTCGCTGCTCGGGGACCATTTCGCCGACGCGGCGCTGCGCAAGATCGACTATGATTTCGCCAGGCTCAAGGTCGACGAGAATCTCGGCATCGGCCTGGCGATCCGAGCCAAGACATTGGACGTCCGCGTCGAGGATTTTCTGGCCAGAAATCCTGGCGCCATCGTGCTGCATCTGGGTTGCGGGCTTGATACCCGCATCTTCCGGGTCGATCCTCCACCGTGGGTGGACTGGTTCGATATCGACTATCCCGAAGTGATCGAACTCAGGCGCAAGCTCTACCCGTCCCGCGACCATTACCACCTCATCGCTTCGTCGGTGACCGAGCCCGGCTGGTTGGCCGACGTGCCTCGCAACCGCCTGGCCATCGTGGTGGCGGAGGGATTGACGCCCTATCTCCCCGCCGACGAAGGGCTGCGCCTGCTTTCACGGCTTGTCTCGCATCTTGCCGGCGGCGAACTGATCTTCGACGCCTACAGCCGTTTCGGCCTGACGCTGCTTCGCCTCAATCCGACGATCAAGGCGACGGGCGCCGAGGTCCACTGGGCGATCGACGACCCGCACGAGCTGGAACTAGCGGTTCCGAAGCTGCGGTTCATCGAGGATATTTCGGCCTACAAGCCCGAGCACGCTGCCCGCATGGGCTGGTCCGCCAAGCTGTTCGTCCGCCTTTGGAAACACATTCCGGCGCTGCGCAAGGTCGGCAGGCTGCTGCGGTATCGCTTCTGAAGCACATTGTTTGCCGCAATTGCGGACGGAAAACCGCTTCACACTTTTCTGGGAATTGCTTAGCGCGCCTTGGCGGTCGCCAGAGCGCGCGCGAAGGCGGTGGCGAAGCTCTCGCGGGAATCGGGATCGAGGAAGCCGCCGATCGGCACGTTCTGGCCCTGTGCTTCCACGGTCATTCTGGTGATGCCGATCTCGGCGTGCCGGGCGATCGAAAACCGAGCCCAAAACGGATTGAAGCGGTGCGCTTCCGACTTTCCCGAGGGGGCCGTCTTGCGGATATCGAGGCTGGTTCGCGAGACCGACACTTCCTCGCGGGCGCGGGCGGCCCGATAGTTGACGCGGAAGGCGATGTAAACGGCGATCACGTCGAGGCCGAAGAAGCCGAACACCGGCCAGGCGCCGCGGGACAGGAAGAACGCGCCCGTCACCAGCCAGCCGAACGTCAGCGCGCCCATCAGGATCAGGAAGCCCGTCCTGCCCAGCGACCGGTGTGGGGTCAGCAATGCATGAAAAAAGGGCTCATCAGCCTGAAACGAGGCGTTTGTGTCGCTCATGACAGACTATTATAGGAGGGAAATGGCGCGCCCCAAGTCCAAAGATTCGTCCCTGCCCAAAAGTGAACTGTTGCCCGGACGGCGCGTCGGCGCGAACGCCAAACCGCGCCCCAGGCCCGCGCGGTCCAGATCGATCTACAGCCCGACGGAAGTGCACGAGATATTCAGGCGCTTTTCGGTGCAGCGACCGGAGCCCAAGGGCGAGCTCGAACATGTCAACGCCTTCACGCTGCTGGTGGCCGTGGTGCTTTCGGCGCAAGCGACCGATACGGGCGTCAACAGGGCGACGCGCGCCCTGTTCAAGGTTGCCGATACGCCACAAAAGATGCTGGCGCTCGGTGAAGCCAGGGTCGGCGACTTTATCAGGACCATCGGTCTCTGGCGCAACAAGGCCAAGAACGTCATCGCCCTGTCGGAGGCGCTGATCCGCGACCATGGCGGCGAGGTGCCTGACGACCGCGATGAGCTGGTCAAGCTGCCCGGTGTCGGGCGCAAGACCGCCAATGTCGTGCTCAACATGGCCTTCGGCCAACATACGATGGCGGTCGACACGCACATCCTGCGCATCGGCAACCGGCTTGGCCTGGCGCCCGGCAAGACCCCGGAACAGGTCGAGCAGGGATTGTTGAGGATCATCCCGGACGAATATATGCGCCACGCCCATCACTGGCTGATCCTGCATGGCCGCTATGTCTGCAAGGCGCGCAAGCCGGATTGTCCGGCCTGCGTCATCGCCGATATCTGCAAGGCGGAGGTGAAGACGACCAGCATTCCGGCACCCCTGGTGCCGATCGCTCCACTTGAAACGGTTTCCGCCGACGATCAGTAGCCGTAGCCACGCGCCATCGCCGCCGCGAAGACCGGGATCAGCAGGAAGACGAACGCCTCGGCGCGGATATAGGTCTTCACCGAGGCCAGTTCGCCGACAGGCACGGCGAAGGAAGGATTGGTACTCGCCTGCCGGCTCCAGGAAATGAAACGCACGGTCGGGACGATCGACAGCAGGCCGACGATGCCGAACGCCGCCATCTTGGCCCAGAACACCCAATTGTGGACGTAGAACTCCCAGCCCTTGAGCCCCCAGACGACACGGCCGATGCCGACGATGATGATGAGCGCGGCGATGATGCCGTAGTGGCGGTCGATGCCGGCGAGCCGCTTGAGCGTCGCGGCGGGCAGGTCGCCACGGATCAGCACGAATTCGGCGCCGATGATCCCCGCCAGCGAGAACACCAGCAGATGGTGGATGATGGCGAGCACGAGGTCGGTGGTGTCCATGCTCGTTTCCCTCGGATCGGCGGCACTGGGCGCCTCAAAATTTGGGCTGCTGAATCAGCCCGCGTCGAAAATAACACCGCCGCGCAAAAATCCCAAAGCGCTGCCCGGATGTCGTGAAGGCAGCCGGACGTCGCGCTTTCGTCCTGGATGACGGTCCCTGGGTTCCCTGGCTCTTGCACGGCGCCGTCGATTTGCTAACCCGCAGGCCGTAACGCGAGGCAAATCCAATGAATCCGACGCAAGCGACTGTCGCCCCCGTCATCGAGACGCCACGAACCATCCTGCGGCCACACCAGCTCGGCGACTTCGATGCCTATGCCACGATGTGGGCCGATCCGGTCGTCACCCGTTTCATCGGCGGCAAGCCGCGTACGCGTGAGGAAAGCTGGATGCGCTTCCTGCGTCACGCCGGCCTGTGGTCGCTGTTGGGCTATGGGTTCTGGGCCATCGAGGAGAAAGCGACTGGCCGCTTCGTCGGGGAGGCCGGGTTCCACGATCTGAAGCGCGACATGGAGCCGTCGATCGAAGGCATCCCCGAGGCGGGGTGGGCGCTCGCTCCGGCCGCGCATGGCGCTGGCCTTGCCACGGAGATCGTCAGCCGTGTGCATGGCTGGGGCGACCAGACGTTCGGACGTGCCAGAACCGTCTGCATCATCGATCCCGAAAATACGGCCTCGTTGAACGTCGCCAGGAAGTGCGGCTATACCGAGCTGACGCAGACCCTCTATCACGATGCGCCGACCATCCTGCTGGAGCGGCTGCCCTGAGTGGCGTCATCGACTGGACATACCCGCTCTGCTAGCATCGATCATCAAGCGAGGGGATCGATCGATGCATGCATTAAAGTCGACAATCATGAGGTTTTTCTGGGCGGGGCTTGTTCTCGCGCTGACACTGCGGCTCGCGGCAGCCGACGCGACGGTGCCGACCGCCGATATCGGGGGCGCCGCCGACAATCAACTGGCCAAGCGCTACGAAGGCTCTTTCATCGTGTCCTACGCAAAGCTTGCCTTTACCGACTTCAGCGTACCGCTGTCGCCCCTGAAGCCAAGCGCAGATCCGGACGCGCGCGACGCCATGAACAATCGCGTTTTCGCGCCGGACAAGAAGGCCGAGGTGGAGGGTGCCCTGACCCGTATCGCCTATGTGCTGCCGGCCGAGCGCTCGCCGCTCGAGGTGCTGCGCAATTATCAGGATGTGATCAAGGCAGCAGGCGGCGAAGTCCTGTTCGAATGCAAGAAGGAGGAATGTGGCGGCGCTGCCGACCGCTCGTCGAGCGGCGGCGGCGGCGACATGAGCCTGACGATGTATTCCTTCCACGAAAGCGATCTCAAGGACGCGGCATTCTCCAATGGCGCTTGCGCGTTGGCTTCCGGCATCAACGACCAGCGCTATTTCTCGGCCAAGGTGCCACAGGACGGCGGCGACGCCTATATCACGGTACAGACCTATTCGTTGACCGACGATCTCTACTGCAAGGAACTCAACGGCCGCACCGTTGCCGTTGTGCAGGTGCTGGAACCCAAGGCGCGCGACAAGAAAATGGTGGTCGTCGAGGCGGCCAAGATGGCGGATTCGATTTCCGCCACCGGCAGCATTTCACTCTACGGCATCGTCTTCGACACCGGCAAGGCGGTCATCAAGCCGGAATCGGAACCAACGCTTAAGGAGATTTCGACGCTGCTGGCAAACGAACCCGATATGGCGGTCATCGTCGTCGGTCACACCGACAATCAGGGCGCCTTCGACTATAATATCGATCTGTCGTCGCGGCGTGCGCAAGCGGTCAAGAAGGTGCTGGTGTCGAAATATGGCATCGACGGCAAGCGGCTGACCGCCGCCGGCGCCGGCATGATGGCGCCCGTCGCCAGCAATGATGACGAGGCGGGCCGTGCCAAGAACCGCCGGGTGGTTCTGGTGAAACTGAACTGATCGTTTAGCCGGCCTTGCGACCCAGTTTCCGAGCAAGGTCGGCCCATGGATCGGCGCTCGGCGCGGCCGGCGTGACGCTCCGGCCCAGCAGCACCGTCGAGGCATCGAACGGCGTCGGCCTGGCGATCCCGTAGCCCTGGGCATAGTCGACGCCGATGGTCTTCAGAGCGGCGGCGATGTCGTCGCTTTCGACGAATTCGGCGATGGTGCGCTTGCCCATGACCTTGCCGATATGGTGGATCATCTCGACCATGGCGCGGTCGATGCGGTCATCCAGCATGTCCTTGACGAAGCTGCCGTCGATCTTGAGGTAGTCGACCGGCAGGTGCTTCAGATAGGCGAAGGACGACATGCCGGAGCCGAAATCGTCGAGCGCGAAACGGCAGCCCAACCCGCGCAGGTCGGCCATGAAGCGCATGGCACTGGTAAGATTGGCGATGGCGCTGGTTTCGGTGATCTCCAGGCAGATCATGGCCGGCGAAATGCCATGGACGAGGAACTGCTCGCGCAGGAAGCCGAGAAACGTCTCGTCGCCGAACGTCGCTCCGGAAAGATTGATGGCGCATGTGGCAATCGGCGGCATGCGCTGATCGGCTTGCCGCGCCGCCAGGATGCGGAATGTATTGCGCACCACCCAACGGTCGATCGACGGCATCAGGCCGTAGCGCTCGGCGGCGGGAATGAAGCTCTGCGGGGTAACGAAGCCGCCGTCTTCATCGGTCAGCCGCAAGAGAATCTCGATATGCGCTCCAGCCTCGGCGACGTCGTCGTTGAGCGGCCAGATTTCCTGGGCATGAAGCCTGAAGCGATCTTCTTCGAGCGCGGCGTGCAGGCGCTGCACCCAGGCCATCTCGCCGAAGCGCTCGCGCAAGGCGACGTCGCCGTCGCTATGGATCTGGACGCGGTTGCGGCCTTTCTCCTTGGCCATGTAACAGGCGACGTCGGCGGCACGCAGTGCCTCCTCGATCGTCACATGCGTATTGGCGATCTGCACCATGCCGACACTGACGCTGGTGTTGAAAGGCCGGCCATCCCAGGCGAAATGCAGCTCCTGCACGGCGGCGCGCAGCCGTTCGGCGATGTCGGCCGCATTGTCCGCCTCGCAATCGATCAGCAGCACGCCGAATTCATCCCCGCCCAACCGGGCCAGCACGTCGCCCGGCCCCAGCTCGTTGATCAGCAGCGAGGAGATCTGGCGCAGCAACTGGTCGCCAGCGGCATGGCCGCACGTATCGTTGACCAGCTTGAACTGGTCGAGATCGAGATACATCAGCGCATGCTGGCGGGCCCCGTCCTGCAATTCGACGATCGTCCGTTCCAGCCGGCTTTCGAAATCACGCCGGTTGGCGAGCCCGGTCAGCGCGTCATGCGAAGCCTGCCAGGAAAGCCGCTCGATATAATCCTCTTCCCGGGTCATGTCGTGGAAGGCCAGCACGGCGCCGACGATCCCACCGGAAACGAGCAGCGGCGCGCCGGTCAGCGCGACCGGAACAACGGAGCCGTCCGGCCGCTGCAGCAATTGCGGACGGGCGCTGGAGCGGCGTGGCTCGCCGGCCAGCAGGCGTTCGATCAATTGAGGCTCTTCGACGCTGGTGTCCTTGTCCACCAGCCGAAACAGCGACGCCAACGGCTTGCCTCTGGCGGAGCCGAACGGGCATGCCAGCAATTTCTCGGCAACCGCGTTCATGTAGTCCAGCCGCCCATCGGGGCCGGTGCTGATGACGGCCTGGCCGATCGAAGCCAGCGTGACCTGGGCGCGCTCGCGCTCGGCGTTGAGCGCCAGCTGGAAGGCCTGGCGCTGCGCCAGAAGTTTGCGGGTGCGCCAGACGGCGAGCAGTATCAGCAAGGCGGCGGTGACGAGATTGGCAAAGGTGAGCAGCATCTTGATGAAGCGCGATCCTTCGCCGAGGCTGTCCGAGAAGGCCTTGGAGAGCGGGCTGATCTCTCGATCGAGTTGATGGATTTGCGTCTTCCAGGCGCTGATCTGGGCCAGGGATGCCGGGGCCTTGCTCAGTTTGTCGTGCATCTCGTCGCCGAGCTGCCGGATGGCGAGGATCATGACATCGGCCGCCGTCCAGTGCCGCACGGCGGCGTCGAGATAGCTGAAGCTACGGAAATTCTGGAACAGCCAGATCATCCCCGCAACGTCGTCCGGGTGGTTCCTGCCGTGCAGAAAGCCCGCGCGTGCAGCCTGGGTGTCGGGCTCGGACTGCTCGAGGGCCAGACGGGCCGAGCGATCGGCCAGTGGAACGGCGATCGCGGCACGATACTCGCTGAAGAATTCCTCATTGCCGGTATCGGCGTAGAGGCTGAGGAAATAGATGGCGTGCTTTTGCCCCTTGGACCACTGGCTTTCGCCGCCGACATAGGCGCGAACCGCCGAAAGCGTATAGAGGCTCAGGCTGGCGACCAGCGCCTGAATGAGAACGACGGCGACGAACGGCCACACAAGCCCGAGAAGGCGGGGGCTTGCGTCGATCGATGACAGCTTCATCGAATTCATGGACGTGCCATGATCCTGTCAGCGCGTCCGTCCGGCTGTTTCATCCGCCGGTTGAGACGATGTTGCTCCCTCATGTCGCTCAGATGGCGACACCAATCCGGGTATCATGAGGGGCTTAACAGCAAATAAATAGTTTCCGGCTGCCGGGAATGACCGAATATTACGCTGCGTCAAGTAACAGCTTCAAGTTGAATCAGTTTGTATTCGAAACCTGGCGGCCCTCTTCCGGCCGTAGCCGCGCGGCTACGGCAGAGCGTCCGCCGCTAGGCTCGCCTGCTCCAGCATGGAGGCATCCTCACCGAAGGCACGGGTGGCACGAGCCGCCGCCTCGAGCAGCGGACGTTTCATGCGCTGCAGGAAGGCTGCGTCGACGCGCGTGCTTGGACCAGCCAGCGTCAACGCGCCAAGCAGCACATGTCCCGGCCCGAAAACCGGCGCCGACACGCCAGCAGTCTCGGGGTCGCGATCGCCCACGGCGAGACAGTTGTAGGTTTTGCGGATGGTTTCGTAGGGTTCGCCCTGCTGGCCGGAAAACGCTGCCAGCACGCGGCCGCCGGAGCCGGCCAGCAGAGGCAATACGTCGCCTTCGCGTATCGTGTAGCGGATCGGATGCTTGGATTCGACCCGATAGAGACAGGTGCGCACGTCTCCCGAGCGGACGTAGAAGGCAACGCTCTCCCAGCTTCGTTCTGAGAGCTCGCGCATGATCGGCAACAGTATGTCGACCGCCACGACCGAGCGCTGGTAAAGCGCGCCCAGCCGAAAGGCGGCGGGCCCGACACGGTAGCGCCCATCGTCGAGGCGCTCGAGCAGGTGGCCGCGCAACAGCGAATTGGCGAGCCGCAGGATCGTGCTTTTGTAGAGGCCGGTGCGCCCCGCGATTTCAGCCAGGCTAAGCGAGCGGTCGACCGTGGTGAAAGCATCGAGGATGGCGATCGCCCGATCGAGTGCGGCAACACCGTCGGCGGACGCTCGGCGGATTTCCACATCGGCTGAGTTGGCTGGTAAGTCCATTGCGGTTCCAAATCGGAGAAGCCCGAGCGGAACCACTCTGTCGCGCCGCTGGAGCGTTCTGTCCAGCAGAATATCGTTCCTGTTGACGGAACGAGGTAAAATCTGCTTGAACTCGATCACGGGTCTGTGAACAAGCGCGTTTTGGCAGGCACCGGAGGAGGTGTCGTGATCTGGAGGAATCCCATGCTGAACAGACGCAGATTTTTGATGAGTACGGCGGCGGCAGGCGCGGCCGGGCTGGTGGCATCGCATTTCTCACCCGCCTTCGCAGAAGGTGCACCGCAAATCCAGGTCTTCGTGCCGGCGGCACCCGGCGGCGGCTGGGACCAGACGGCGCGCACGATGGACCAGGTGCTGCGCAGCGAGAAGCTCATCTCGGGCTCGCAGATCACCAATGTCGGGGGCGCCGGCGGCACGGTCGGGCTGCCGCAGTTCATCAATCAGTGGGGCGGCAAGGGCAATTCGCTGATGGTCGCGGGCATGGTCATGGTGGGTGCCATCATCGCCAACAAGGCAGCCAACAACCTGACCCAAGTTACCCCCATCGCCCGTCTCACCGGTGAGTTCGAGGCGCTGGTGGTGCCGGCGGACTCGCCGTTCAAGACGGCCGCCGATTTCGTCGCGGCTCTCAAGGCCGATCCGACGAAGGTTCCAGTCGCGGGCGGTTCCGCCGGAGGCTCAGACCACATCCTGTTCGGCCTGATCGCCAAGACGGTCGGCGTTCCGGCCCCCAGCCTTTCCTACGTGCCGTTCGCGGGCGGCGGCGAGGCCTTGTCGGCGTTGCTCGGTAACCAGGTCGCGGCCGGCATTTCCGGCTTCGGCGAGTTCTCCGAGCAGGTCAAGGCCGGCGCGCTCAGGCTGCTCGCCATTTCGGCCGACAAGCGCCAGGACGGCATCGACGCGCCGACGCTGAAGGAAGCCGGCATTGATGTGGAACTGTTCAACTGGCGCGGCGTCTTCGCGCCACCCGGCGTTTCCGATGCCGACAAGGCGGCGATGATCACGCTGGTCGAGACCATGGCCAAGAGCGATGCATGGGCGAGCGAATGCAAGAACCGCAACTGGACGTCCATCCTGCTCACCGGCGACGATTATGCGAAATTCGTCGCCGAGGATTCGGCTCGCATCGAGGCCATCCTCAAGGATCTCGGTCTCGCCTGATTTTTCCCCAAGGGGCGGCTCGCTCCGCCCCTCATTTTTCAATCGCAGCCGACCGTAGGGAGGCGATCGGTCTAAAGGTGAAGGTACGGTGCAGGCTGGCTGCGGGCTGCCGCCGGTCTCGGCCATAACGGGGAGGACGTTCATGAGCACCATCAACCAGCCGGCGGCGCCCCCACGCCTTGCCGTACCGGAATTGTCGATCGGCATCGGCCTTCTGGCCTGCGCCGGGGCTGTCGCCTGGCAGACGCTGGCGATCCCGGTGTCGCCGCTCTATTCCAAGGTCGGTCCGACTGTCTTTCCCTATCTCACCATGGTCGGCCTCGTGGTGCTCTCCCTGCTGCTCATCCTCGCCGCACTTCGCGGCGGCTGGCAGCCGGAGGAGGAAAAGGAAACTTCGACCGACTGGAAGGCGATGGGCTTCGTCGTCATCGGTCTTCTGGCCAATCTGGTGCTCATCCAGCCGCTTGGCTTCACCGCCGCATCGGTCATCATGTTCGTTCTGGTCTGTTACGGCTTCGGCAGCAGGCACACGCTGCGCGATGTACTTACCGGGCTGGTGCTGGCGCTGGCGGCTTATTTCGGCTTCGCCAAGGCGCTCGGCGTCAACATCGGCGCCGGCTTCATCGAGAACCAGTTGAATACGGTGATCGACGCCTTCACCAGCACGCTGGGAGGCTGAGACCGTGGAAACGCTCGGCCATCTCGCACACGGTTTTGCGGTCGCATTCTCGCCGACCAATCTTTTGTGGTGCCTGCTCGGCACCACGCTCGGCACGGCCATCGGCGTGTTGCCTGGCCTCGGGCCGGCACTGACCATCGCGCTCCTCTTGCCGATCACCTACCAGGTGGCGCCGGAGGCGTCCTTCATCCTGTTCGCCGGCATCTATTACGGCGCCATGTATGGCGGCTCGACGACGTCGATCCTGCTCAACACGCCAGGCGAGAGCGCAACCATCGTCACCGCGCTGGAAGGCAACAAGATGGCCCGCTCCGGCCGCGGGGGCGCCGCGCTCGCCACCTCGGCGATCGGCTCCTTCGTCGCCGGCACGCTCGGCACGCTGGGCGTCGCCTTCCTGGCGCCTGTCGTGGTCAAGTTCGCGCTGGCCTTCGGCCCGGCCGAATATTTCTCGCTGATGGTGCTGGCCTTCATCACCGTTTCGGCGGTGCTTGGTTCATCGTCGGTGCGGGGTTTGACCAGCCTGTTTGCCGGCTTCGTAATCGGCATGATCGGCGTCGATCTGCAGACGGGCCAGCCGCGCTTCACCTTCGGCATGACCGAACTGCTCGACGGCGTCGACGTCATCATCGCCGCCGTCGGCCTGTTCGCGGTTGGCGAGACACTTTACATGGCCTCGCGCCGCTATGCCGGCAAGGACGAGATCGTGCCGCTGAAAGGCTCGCTCTACATGACGGCGGCCGAATGGGGGCGTTCGTGGAAAGCCTGGCTGCGCGGCGCCGCGATCGGCTTTCCGATCGGCGCCATGCCGGCTGGCGGCGCAGAGATCCCGACCTTCCTGTCCTATGCGATCGAAAAGAAACTGTCGAAGCACAAGGAGGAATTCGGAACGGTCGGCGCCATCGAAGGCGTTGCCGGGCCCGAGGCCGCCAACAACGCGTCCGCGGCAGGCGTGCTGGTGCCGATGCTGACGCTCGGTCTGCCGACCTCGGCGACGGCGGCGATCATGCTGTCGGCCTTCCAGAGCTACGGCATCAATCCCGGGCCGTTGCTCCTGACGACACAGGCCGACCTTGTCTGGGGCCTGATCGCCAGCCTGTTCATCGCCAACGTCATCCTGGTCATCCTCAATTTGCCGCTGATCGGGCTGTGGGTGCGGCTGCTGAAAATCCCGGCACCGCAGCTTTATGCGGGGATTCTGGTGTTCGCCACTGTCGGCACCTATGGCATCTCGCAGTCGCCGATCGATCTCGTCATCCTCTATCTCCTGGGGGCCGCGGGCTTCCTGATGCGGCGCTTCGATTTCCCGACCGCGCCCGTCATCATCGGCATGATCCTGGGGCCGCTCGCCGAAACCCAGTTCCGCCGCGCGATGACCATATCGAACGGCGACTGGTCGGTGTTCTACAAGCATCCGCTGTCGCTGACCTTGCTGACGCTCGCCTTCATCGGCCTTGTCGGGCCGCATGTCTGGGCCTTCATCGAGCACCGGCGCCGGCGCGGGCCCGAACATGTGCCGGGCGATGCCTGAGCGATTTGAAAAGATATGACAGACCTGCTTTCCGGTATCCGCGTCCTCGACCTCACCAATGTGCTCGCCGGGCCTTACTGCGCCTATCAGCTGGCCTTGCTGGGAGCCGACGTGATCAAGGTCGAAGGGCCGCAAGGCGGCGACCTGGCGCGCCAGCTCGGCGGTTCGCCAAAGCTCAACGGCGCCGGCATGGGCGCGTCGTTCCTGGCGCAGAACGCCGGCAAACGGTCCGTCATGCTCGACCTCAAGCAAGAGGCGGATCGCGAGCGCTTCCTCGACCTGGTCGCCAGCGCCGACGCGCTGGTCGAGAATTTTCGCCCCGGCGTGATGAAGCGCCTCGGCCTCGGCTACGATGTGTTGAAGGCTGTGCGGCCCGGCCTCGTCTATTGCGCGATATCGGGTTTCGGACAGAGCGGGCCGATGCGCGACAACCCCGCCTATGACCAGATCGTCCAGGGCCTTTCCGGGATCATGAGCATAACCGGCACGCCGGAAACCGCGCCGCTGCGCGTCGGTTATCCCGTTGCCGACACGCTGGGAGGGTTGGTCGGGGCGTTCTCCATCGCCGCCGCACTGGTCCGGCAGAAGACATCGGGCGAGGGCGCGTTCCTCGACGTGTCGATGCTCGAATGTACGCTTTCGGCACTTGGCTGGCCTGTCTCCAACTATCTGACGGCAGGGGTCGATCCCAAGCCGATGGGCAATGAGAATATGACCGCGGCTCCCTCCGGCGCCTTCCGCACCGGCGACGGGCTCATCAACATCGCCGCCAACAAGCAGGAGCAGTTCGTGACGCTGTGCCGGCTGATCGGACGGCCGGAACTGGCATCGGACCCACGCTTTGCCGAGCGCGAGACGCGCAAGAAGAACCGCGCGGCGCTCAAGGTCGAGATCGAGGACGCTCTGGCAAGCGCTCCGGCGGCGGTTTGGGAAGAGGCGCTCAATCGAGCCGGCGTGCCGGCGGGCAGGGTCCTGACGATCCCGCAAGTGCTAACCGAACCACAAGTGCTCGAGCGCCAGGTGACGGCTCGTTTCGAGGATGTGGCCGGCATGGACGGGCCACTCACCGTCCTGCGCGGCGGGTTCATGGTCGACGGCACGGCACCGTTGCCGACACGGCCGCCGCCGGTGCTGGGCGAGCACATGGACGAGGTGTTCGCCGGCCTGCCACCGCGCGCCAAGGCAAAGGCCAGGGCATGAGCGGCGTGGAGAAGAAAACAGGCCGCGAGCGCGGCGAGGAATGGTGGCGGACCGGCATCATCGAGATGAGCCCCGGCATGATCCGGCTGCGCGGCTACGAGATCCAGGACCTGATCGGCCGTGTCAGCTTCCCCGCGATGATCTGGCTGATGCTGCGTGGCGAACTGCCCAGCGAGGACCAGGCGGCACTGCTCGGCATCGCTTTGGGGGCGGCCGTCGACCATGGGCCGCAGGCGCCGTCGATCGCCATCGCCCGCATGGCGGCAACCTGCGGCGTCGGCATCAACAGCGCCATGGCCTCTGCCATCAATGTGCTTGGCGACGTGCATGGTGGAGCCGGCGAGCAGGCGCTTTCCCTCTATGGCAATATTGCCGTGGCGCTCGAGGGCGGGATTGCCCTCGACGAAGCGGTCTCGACACGCCTCGACCGGTTCTTCGCGGAGGAAGAGGGCTACGTGCCGGGGCTTGGCCATCGCTTCCATCCTGTCGATCCACGCGCGCCGCGCCTGCTGGAACTGGTCAGAGATTTTGCCGCGCATGGCGTCGTCAATGGACGGTACGCCGACATCGCCGAGGCGGTCGAGGCCGATGTCGCGCGGCGCAAGGGCAAAAAAATCCCGCTCAACATCGATGGCGCCACCGCCGTCATCTACGGCGAACTCGGCTTTCCGCCGCCGCTGACGCGTGGCCTCTTCGTGCTGTCGCGGTCTGTCGGCATCCTGGCGCATGCCTGGGAGCAATCGCAGCAGGCCGAGCGGAACAAGGGGCCGCTGCCGCGCGAATGGCTGTGGGCCTATAGTGGCCCGCCGGCGCGGCCGGTTCCTGGGGACGAGGGCATCGAGAATTGAGGCTTATGGCCGCACGAGCGTCGTGGGCTCGGGCAGCGTCAAGGTGCTCACCAGCGTCGAGAGATCGGGCTCGTCGATGAGCATCGCGGCGTCGGCCGGCGCCAGCCATGCCCGCTGCCGCCGTTTGGCTTCCTGCCAGTCGGCGAGCTCTTCCGTCACTTCCAGCAGAAACACGATGACGTCGACGCGGACAAAGCGGTTGGCCAGGCGTTTCCAGTAGGAATAGGTGCCCGCCGGCCGCTTCAGCGTCTTGCCACGCACGCCGGCTTCCTCCAGCGCCTCGATAGTGGCTGCCTTGCGCCCGCTCTTGCCTTTCATCGGCCACCCCTTGGGCACGATGAAGCGTCTCGTCGTTCTCGACGTGACCAGCATCACCTCGATGTCTCCGCGCGCGTTCAGCCGAAAGGGAATCGCCGCCACCTGGCGGATCCTTTCGCCTTTCTTGGCCTGGCGTACGGCCTTTTTCTTGGTGGCTGCCATCTTAACAATCCAGTCGCTGCAATGCCCCTTAGCGTGATGCGATGCCTTTGCAAAATCCAAACGACCGCGGGGGCACCCAAAGTGCCCTATCATGTAAGTCGGCTAAATAAAAGAAGGTGCCGTCTGTCAGCGGCAGGTGCTGACGGCGGTGTTGCCGATTATCTGCGTCTGGCAGCTCGGCCTGACCTGCGGAACGACAGGCGGCGGCTGCTGGACGATGACGCGATCCTGGGCACGATACTGCTGTTGCTGCTGCTGAAATTGCTGCCGCTGAACCTGGTTCTGCAAGGCCTGCAGATCATTCTGCTGGATGATCACATTGTTTCTGGCCGCTGGATTGATCACCTGCGCGGAAGCGGGCGATGCAAAGCCAGCGGAAGCCGCCCCAGCCAGCACCGCCAATACGAAAATCATCGATGAACGCGACGCACACCCGCCCATTCCTGCAAAAAATCTCATCACGCCGGATATATAGGGTGTTTGTCCGGCGATGCCATGGCGAGAATGGTGATCGCCCTCACACCAACCGCACCCGAGTACTGACTGCCGGCTAGTCCCGGGACGCAGATTGCCGTCATATGACGACTATGAAAAGCAGATGGCTTTGGTCAGTGTCCCTTACGTAAGTTTTCGGTTCCTTCTGGCGCAAGTTTATGTATTCTAATTGAGCCAGTACTTCACAAGCGGGACTGCGGACTGCTGGCCTCAATGCATTGAACCTTATTGCAAAGTGCCGGCATTTTATTGCGTGGACTGACCGTGGCGGGGGCGCCTAACTCAAGGAGGGATTGGGAGCGCCTGCTCTAAGGGGGCTAAGTGCATGGCGTTGTTCTCAAGGCGCTCTTTTGAGTGCGCGGACTTTGAGTGCGCGGATTTTGACGGCGAAGCGGTCGGACGCCGTTCCTTTATGCCGATCCTGGCGGGAAGCCGACTTCCCCTGGTTGCAGAATCTCCGGTGGCCGGAAACCCTCGTCTGGCAGTCATGGCAGCGCGGCTGACCCTGTTGCTTGGTGCCACGGCTCTGAGCGGTTTTGCCCTTCTGCACACAAGCCCAGTCCATGCGCAGGTCGTGATCAATCACGACGGTGCGCCCGGAGACAACGGCGCAAATGTGATCGGCGATGCCGATGCGGATGACGGCCATCCTCCCACCGGACCGGTCAACTACACAAATAATGATCCGCAATCGAGCGTCGGCAGCGCCTTTGTCGGCAGCGCCGTTGGCGGCAGAGGCGGCAATGGCGGCTCGACCGTCGAGCCAACCATTGTCCCTCCCTTCTTCGAGGTCGATGGCGGCAATGGCGGTAATGGGGCCAAGGGTGGCGTCGTCGATATCACGAATACGGCCCAGTTGCAGACCAGTGGCGCCTCCGCGAGCGGCATCAGTGCAAATGCAAGTGGCGGCGATGGCGGCGATGGTGGATTTGCCTTCCATCTGCTGCTGATCAACGGTGGTACCGGTGGCAGAGGCGGCGACGGTGGCACCGCGACCGTGACGACCACATCGACCAGCAACATCACAACGACAGCAGACCTGGCGAACGGCATCACCGTCAACGCCAGTGGCGGCAATGGCGGCAATGGCGGCACCGCCGTCGGCGGCATCGGATCCGGCAAAGGTGGAGATGGCGGTTCCGGCGGCAATGGTGGCTCGGCGTCGGCGGACAATGCAGGCGACATTCACACGCAAGGTGCCTTTGCCAAGGGAATCCTGGTTCGTTCGGCCGGTGGCTCCGGCGGCGACGGAGCGCAGGGAACCGGAATTATCAACGGTGGCGGTGGCAATGGCGGCGTACCGACCATCGGCGGCTCGGCGGATGGCAAGAATTCCGGAAACATCACCACGATGGGCGACTTCGCCAGCGGTATGGTCATCCAGTCCGTCGGCGGCGGTGGCGGAGATGGCGGCGGAGCCTTCGGCTTCTTCGGCGGCGGCGGCTCGGGCCAAGACGGAAACAATGGCGGCACAGCGACCGGCACCAACACGGGCTCCATCACCACCAACGGCGTCGGCGCCATCGGCATGCTGGTTGAATCGGTCGGCGGTGGTGGCGGCGACGGCGGCGGCGCGATCGGATCGATCGCACTCGGCGGATCCGGCGGCGGCGGCGGCAAGGGCGGCAGTGTCTTCGGCAATCTCGGGGGCTCGATCAAGACCGGCGCCGACGGCAGCGGCGACGGCGCGATCGGCATCGTCATCCAGTCGATCGGCGGTGGTGGCGGCAATGGCGGTTTCGCCGTCGCCGGCGGCCCGGTGGTCGCGGTCGGCGTCGGCGGTTCCGGCGGTGCGGCCAGCAATGGCGGCGACGTCAACGTCCAGCAGACCGCCGGCGGTCCAACGGTCGAGACGAGCGGAATCTCTGCCATCGGCATACTGACGCAATCGGTGGGCGGCGGCGGCGGCAATGGGGGCGGCAGCTATACGGTCAGCGGAGCGGTTTCGGCCTCGATTGGCGGCAAGGGTGGCGCGGGCGGCGCCGGCGGTAACGTCATCTACAATGTCGGCACCTCGCATGTGACGACGCATGGCACCGACTCGACCGGCATCCTGACCCAGTCGGTGGGTGGCGGCGGCGGCAATGGCGGGTTTGCGTTGTCGATCTCCGCGCTTATCTCGGTCGGCGTCGGAGGCGAAGGCGGCCCGGGCGGCAAGGGCGGCACGGTCAACATGACGACCGGCGGCAGCGTCGAAACATTCCAGGATCGCTCCGCCGGCATCATCGCGCAGTCGATCGGCGGCGGTGGCGGCAATGGCGGCGGCAGCGTCGCAGGCAGCGCCGGCGTCAGTGTCGGCATCGGCAGGAAAGGCGCCGGCGGCGGCACCGGCGATGCGGTCACCTTCAACGGCACCCAGTCCGATGTGACGACGCATGGCGCGGATTCGGCCGGCATCATCGTGCAGTCGGTTGGCGGCGGCGGCGGCAATGGCGGCTTTTCGATCGCCGTCTCGGCCATCGTTTCCGTGGGCGTTGGCGGCAGTGGCGGCGCCGCCGGCGATGGCGGCGTTGTCGATGCGCGTTCCAATGGCAGCGTGACAACGTCCAACGATCGGTCGGCCGGCATCATCGTGCAGTCCATTGGCGGCGGCGGCGGCAATGCCGGCGCGGTGATCAGCGGCAGCCTGGGCGTGAATGTCGGCGTGGGCGGCAGCGGCGCGGGCGGCGGCAAAGGCATGGCCGCCAGCTTCTTTACGGACAATTCCGTCGTCAAAACCGCGGGTGCCGATTCGATCGGTATCCTTGTCCAGTCGATTGGCGGCGGTGGCGGCAATGGCAGCTTCGTCGGTGGCCTCGGCTTGGCCGCGTCTGTCGGCATCGGCGGCAGCGGCGGCGTTGCGGGCGACGCCAGTGCGGTCAAGATCACCGACAATGGCGGCTCCGTCACCACGACACGCGAGCGGTCTTCGGCCATGGTGGCACAGTCGATCGGTGGTGGCGGCGGCAATGGTGGCGGCGTCGTCGCGCTCGGTGCCGGCGTCAACATCGGCATCGGCGGAAAGGGCGCAGGCGGCGGCGTTTCCAGCACGGTCGACGTCATCAACGCGGCCGCGCTCAGCACCGGGGGCTACCAGTCGCACGGTATCCTGGCACAATCGATCGGCGGCGGTGGGGGGTCTGGCGGCTTCAGCGTCACCTTGGGCGGCCCGTCCTTCTCGCTGGGCGGTACCGGCGCCTCGGCGGGCACGAGCGAAAAGGTGTTTGTCAACAACTCCGGCAAGATCGATACGGGTGGCGACCTGTCCAACGGCATCTTCGCGCAGTCGGTCGGTGGGTCCGGCGGCGACGGCGGCTTTGCCGTGGCCGGCGGGCTGTTCGCCGCCGTCGGCATCGGCGGCGCGGGCGGCGGTGGCGGCGCGGGTGGCGTCGTCGAGGTTATCAACAACGCCAACATCACAACCAAGGGCGCGCTCTCGAATGGCATACTGGCGCAGTCGGTCGGCGGCGGCGGCGGCAATGGCGGCAGCACCGGGGCCGTTGCCGTTGGCGCGTTCGGCGCGGCCGGCGTGGCGCTTGGCGGCGGTGGCGGCGACGCGAATCTAAGCAAGGAGGTCACGGTCACCCACAAGGGCGACATTCACGTGGCGGGAGCCGGCTCCAAGGGCATTCTTGCTCAGTCAGTCGGCGGTAGCGGCGGCAATGGCGGCAATGCCTATTCCGGCGCCTTCAGCGGCGGTCTTTATTTCTCCGCCGCCGTGGGTGTGTCGATTGGCGGCACTGGCGGCGACGGCGGCCCTGGCGGCAAGGTTACGGTCAAGGCGGACGGCAACATCATTGCCGATACCGATGCGGTCGGATCGGGCGGCATCGTCGCGCAGTCGATCGGCGGCGGCGGCGGCAATGGCGGGCGGGCGACCACAATCACCGGTGCTGTCAGCACCGACGCCAGTGTCAGCCTGGGTGTTACGGTTGGCGGCTGGGGCGGCGATGGCGGCATAAGCGACCTGGTGACGGTCGACACCGGCCTGAACGGTGGCGGCAGCATCGTCACCAGTGGCTATCAGGCGGTCGGCATTCTTGCCCAGTCGGTCGCCGGCAGCGGCGGCAATGGCGGCGATTCCTGGGGGGCGGCCGGCGGTTACGGCAACGATGTCGCCATCAATGCGACGGTCAGCATCGGCGGCGGTGGCGGCGACGGCAATGTCAGCGATGACGTGCTCGTTCACAACGCCTTGACGGTGCAAACCGCCGGCGACATGAGCGCGGCCATCATGGCTCAGTCGATCGGCGGCGGCGGCGGCAATGGCGGCTCGACCAATGGCGCGACCGCCGATCTCGGCGGCGGCGAGGGGGTCAACGTCGCGGTCAATGTCGGTGTCGGCGGCGGCGGCGGCACAGGCAATACTTCCGGCGCGGTCGACGTGATCAACAGCGGCAACCTGACGACCACGGGCGATTTCTCCTCGGGCATCGTCGCGGAGTCGCTGGGCGGCGGCGGCGGCATGGGCGGCGCGAGCAACGCCAAGGCGTTCCATCTGGGCGGCACCAGCGAGACGAGCGTCACCGTCAATGTCGGCATCGGCGGCAAAGGCGGGTCCGGAAACGATGCGGCGATGTTCCGCCTTGATGGCGGCGGCAATGTCATCGGCGCCGGCGTGCATGTCGACAATTCCGGCGTGATCCGGACCCAGGGTTTCAATTCGATAGGCATACTAGCTATGTCGGTCGGCGGCGGCGGCGGCGGCGGCGGAGCGGCCTCGACCGACGAGGAGATCGTCGGCGGCGGCAGCGAGGGCGAGACATCCGTGGGCATCGGCGCGGCCATCGGCCTTGCTGCCGGCGGCGCCGGCAATGGCGGCACCGTGTCGGTCACCAACCGGAGCCTGATCGTCACCGATGGCGCCGATTCCTACGGCATCTCGGCCAACTCCATCGGCGGCGGTGGTGGCGTCGGCGGTTCGGCGACATCGGGCGTTCTCGGCAAATATGCCATCGGCGGCGCGCTCGGCGGGGCCGGCGGCGGCGGCGGCAGTGGCTTCGAGGTCGACGTTTTCAATCTTGGGACGGCCGAAATCTGGACCAAGCAGGAGCGCTCGATCGGCATCTTCGCGCAGTCCGTGGGTGGCGGCGGTGGCGCCGGCGGTGCCGGCGAGAGCACCGGAAAGACCGATGACTCGGAAGTCAGCGTCAACCTCTCGCTCGGCGGATCGGGCAAGGTCGGCGGCGACGGCGGCAAGATCGTCGTCGAGAACAGCGGCTACATCCACACCGAGGCGGCCTATTCGCACGGCATCATGGCGCAGTCGATTGGCGGCAGCGGCGGCGTCGGCGGCGCTTCCGGCACTTCGGCCAAGGACTCCAATGTGGCCATTACGCTCAGCCTCGGCGGAGCCGGTGGCGACGGCGGCAAGAGCGATTTCGTTCATGTCACGAACTTCGACACGGGCGAGATTCTGACCAAGGGCGACAATTCCTATGGCATCTTCGCGCAGTCGATTGGCGGCGGCGGCGGTGCCGCCGGTGCCGGTTCGACCGAGACGGGCAGCGCCGAGACGTCTGTGTCCCTGGCAATCGGCGGCCTGGGTGGAGTAGGCAGCCGTGGGGGTGACGTGACGGTCGACAACCACGGCAAGATCACCACCCTGGGCTACCTCTCGCACGGTATTTTTGCGCAGTCGGTCGGTGGTGGTGGCGGCGCATCGGGTGCCGCGGCCAACACCTCGAAGGCCGACATGACGATCGGCGGCGCGGCCTCGTTGCCAAGCGGCGACGGCTCCAATGGCGGCCATGTCATCGTCAACAATGACGGCGCCATCGAGACCTGGAAGGATGGCGCGCTCGGCATCTTCGCCCAGTCCATCGGCGGCGGCGGCGGTTATGGCGGCGTGGTGTCAGCAGACACGGCAGGCGATGAATCGGTCGCCCTGCAGCTTGGCGGCTTCGGCGGCAATGGCGGCAATGGCGGGCAAGTGGATGTCACCGTTTCCGGCACCATCATCACCCATGGCGAACGCGCGCATGGCGTGGTCGCGCAATCGGTCGGCGGCGGTGGCGGCTATGGCGGTGACGCCAAGGGCAAGAGTTCGAACGCGTTGGCCATTGGTGGTGTCGGCGGCAAAGGCGGCGATGGCGGCGACGTCACCGTCATCCGCACCGGCACGATCACCACCACCGGCAAGGATTCGATCGGCATCATCGCACAATCAGTGGGCGGCGGCGGCGGCATCGGTGGTGCTGGCTTCGGCCGCTTTGGCGCCGACGACGATGGCGGCGGGCCAAATGCCATCGGCTTCAACACGCCCGGCGGCACCAAGGGCACCGGCGGCAAGGTGACCATCATCCAGTCGGGCGCGATCGAGACCGATGGCGACCGTGGCCACGGCATCGTCGCCCAGGCGGTTGGTGGCGGCGGTGGCGCCGGCGGCACCGATTCGCTCGGCATGGGCCAGTCGGCCGCGGGCTCGCAAGGTGGTGTCGGCGACGCCGCGGCGGCATCCGCCAGCACCGACAGCCGGGTCTGGGTGAAGGGCGCGAGTGCCTATGCCATGTTCGGGCAGAGCGCGACAGGCAATGGCGACGCCCATGCGGTCGACCTGACGGCGGGTGACAGCCTGTTCGCACAAGGCGCGGATTCGGTGGCTGTCTATGGCGAGAGCACGGCCAAGGGCGCCAAGGGCAACATCACCATCAACCTCAATGGCCAATATACGATCGGTGGGGCCGGAACCGGTGTCGCGGCGATGCTCGTCGGCGGCGCCGACAACACGCTGACCAACCACAGCCTGCTCTACGCGATGGGGGCGACGCCGACTTTCGAGATCCAGGCAGCGCAGTTCCAGGCGTTTCAGGCTTTCCTGCTGGCGCCCGGCCCGGTGGTGCCGACAAACGCGATCCTGGAATCGCTGCTGGACGATTTCAGTCCGCTCGCCATTACCGGCACATCGGGTGATGACCATGTCGACAATTCCAAGGCGGCCGACACGTTGGGACGCGTCATCGGCAACATCGACCTCGGCGGCGGCAACAACAGCTTCCACAATTTCGCCGATTCCTCGATGGTCGGCCTCAAGACCATCGATCTCGGCGGCGGGCTGTTCACCAATGATGGGCTCTATACCAACCAAGGCATCGGCGTGGTTGCGAAAGTGGATGTCGGCGGCGGCTTCAAGCAGGTTCTCTCCGGCGACTTCGTCACCGACGTGGACCTCAACAACCAGATCACCGATGCGCTGGCGCTGACAGGCGCGGGCGACTTCAACGGCGAGGCTCCGTTGAACTTCCTCACGATCGACAAGCTGTTCACCGAATATGTGGTGGCCAAAGGCTCGGCGATGACCGATTCCGGCATCGAGGCGAAAACCCTGCATCCGGCGGTGGGCTTCAACTTCCAGTTCAAGGTGGATAACGGCACCGATCTCGTTCTCTACGCCGACAATCCGACCTTCCTCGAACTGGCGCAGGATCCCGGTTCCGGAACCACCGATCCGGGCGTGTTCCAGTTGGCGCAGTATCTCGACGACGTCGAGGCGGCCTCGACCCCGGACAACCCGATGGCGCGGTTGATCAACATGCTGCGCTTCCTGCCCAACGAGCAGGAACTGGGTGCCGCGCTGACGCGACTGACGCCGCACTATGCGGTGCATACGTTCGACATGATCAACCGCGAAGCCGACATGATGCTGGAAGCGGCGCGCGAGTGCACCGGCGTGCCCGCCTACAAGAACCCCGACGGCCGCTGCATCTGGGCGACGATCAGTCCGCAGGCCGAATACAGCCGGGATTCAGGCGCCGGGACCACCAGCCGCGACGATGTCCTGAAGACCATGTCGCTTGGCGGTATCGGCGAGGTCGGCCAGAACTGGTCGCTGGGCGCCACCATCGGCCGTACGGAATTCGACTCCAAGATCGACGCCAACGGCGAAATGCTGTCACAAACCACCGGTGAGGCCTGGCAGGCCTATGCGCTGGCGAAGTACGCCGACAAGAATTACTTCATCGACTTCGCGCTCGGCGGCGGCACCGGTTCCTTCAAGGGCGAGCGCGATACCCATATCGATCCGGCGTTCTTCATTCCCGGCGAAACGCTGATCGGCGATTATCTGGACGAGGAAATGCTGCCCGGGATCGGCAACAGCGTCACCTACACGCAGAAGACCGCTCAGTTCGGTGGCTCGGCACGGCTTGGCTTCACGCAACAGATGGGCGCGTTCTACCTGCAGCCGACCTTGCAGTTCGACGCGCGCTGGCTGCGTGTTTCGGGAAAGGAAGAGGGGTCGGCTGCCGGTTTCAACTTCGACGGATCGGCGGACACCTTCTATGCGGCGACGCCGGCGCTCGAAATCGGAACCGACATCGCACTCAGCGACATTGCCAGCCTTCGCCTCTATGGAAAGGCTGGGGTGGAGTTTTCAACCAAGGAGTGGGAGATCGAAGGACGCTTCGCGGCTGCGGAGAATCTGCCCGGCAACCCGGCATTGCACTTGACGGAGGCGATCGATTCGCCGCTCTATCGGGTCGGCGCCGGCCTCGAGTTGAATGGCGTCAATGGCGTCGGCATGTCCGTCAGGTATAGTGGCGCCTTCGGGGAAACGGTCAAACAGAATGCAGTCAGCGCGTCTCTCAAGGTCAGTTTCTAGGCTGGCTCGAGGCGGAGCCCGGCGGGAGAGATCTTGATGAGAAAATACGCGTATTTCGCAGCCGTGCTGGGTGCTGCCTGTATCGCAGGCCTGCCGGCCATGGCGGCGCAAACCAAGAGCGACAAGGTGACGGCAACGCCGCCCGCCGCGGCTGACGCGCCGCAGCTGCCCGGTGGTGCTTCGGCCTTGTCCGAAACCCATGGCGACTGGACGGTCAATTGCCAGATATCGGGCACCAACAAGGTCTGTAGCCTGTCGCACCAGCAGTTCAACAAGCAAAGCAACCAGCGGCTGCTGGCGATCGAGCTGTCGAGCAAGACCGGCGAGGATGCGACCGGAACCCTTGCCCTGCCGTTCGGCCTGGCGCTTGCCAAGGGCGTCACGCTGACCATAGACGACCAGAAGCTCGACGGCAGCCTGCCGTTCAACACCTGCCAGGTGGTCGGCTGCCTGGTGCCGGTGGCGTTCGATGCCAATGTCACGCCGCTGCTCAAGAACGGCACCACGCTCAAGATCGATGCGTTCGCGGCGGATACGGGGCAAGTCGTAAGCTTTTCCATTCCGCTCAACGGCTTCGGTGGGGCGCTTGCCCGCACCGCGGAGCTTTTGGCCAACTGACGGCTTAGACCGTCACCGCAAGCGACAGGGTGTTGGCGGTAAATGCTTGCGCCGACACTTGTCAGACGATGATCGTTTTCAACCGCTCGGCGATGAGCGCGGCGAGCCGCGCCGCCACTTCGTCCTTGGTCATTTCAGGCCATTCCTCGACGCCGGCCTTCGACACGATCCGCACCCGGTTGCGATCGCCGCCCATCACACCTGAAGGACCGATACCGCTGGTATGCGACACATCGTTGGCGACGATGAGATCGGCCCCTTTCTTCCTGAGCTTGGCCTCGGCATTGCGCAAGAGATCCTGTGTCTCGGCCGCAAAGCCGACGACCAGGCCTGGTCGCTGCTTGTGGTGGCCGACGCCCGCCAGGATGTCGGGGTTCTCGACCATGCGCAGCATCGGCGGGCCTTCGCCCGCGACCTTCTTGATCTTCTCGCCGGCCGAATTCTCGGTGCGCCAGTCGGCAACGGCGGCGACGAACACCGCGGCGTCGGCGGGCAGAAGCTGTTCCACCGCGTCGCGCATCTCCTGCGCCCGTTCGACATGGACGGTCTTCACCCCGGCCGGATCGGCAATGGCGACGGGGCCGGTGACGAGGCGCACGTCGGCGCCGAGCCTTGCCAATGCCGCGGCGATGGCGTGGCCCTGCTTGCCGGACGACCGGTTGGCGATATAGCGCACGGGATCGATCGGCTCGTGTGTCGGGCCTGACGTGACGATGATCTTGCGCCCCGCTAGCGGCTTGGGGCCGGCATCGAGCAGCGCCTCGACCGCTGCGACGATCTCCAGCGGTTCGGCCATGCGACCTTCGCCGGCCTCGTTGCTCTCGGCCATCTCACCCTTGGCGGGGCCGACGAAGGCGATGCCGTCCTTGCCCAATGTCGCGCGGTTGCGGCGGGTGGCAGGATGCGACCACATCTTCGGGTTCATCGCCGGGGCCATCAGCACCGGCTTGTCGGTGGCGATGAGCACGGTCGAGGCCAGATCGTTGGCGTGGCCATTGGCGAGCTTGGCCATCAGGTCGGCGGTGGCGGGCGCCACCACCAGGAGGTCCGCTTCGCGCGACAGCCTGATGTGGCCGACATCGTGTTCATCGTTGCGGTCGAACAGGTCGGTGAAGACATGGTCGGCGGAGAGCGCACCGACCGACAGCGTCGTCACGAATTCCTGCGCCGCCGACGTCATGACCACCCGCACCGCCGCACCACGCTCGCGCAGCCTGCGGATCAGGTCGAGCGCCTTGTAGGCGGCGATGCCGCCGCCGATGATCAGCAGGATGCGTTTGTTGGAAAGCGTGCCTCGCGGCAAGCTCTTGCCTGCCAAGGCTGACGCCGGGGTGCCTTGCGAATTGGCCAGTTCGTGGAGGGCTTTCTCGATCTGGTCGAGACGGCCTACCGGGCCGATCCGGCCGTCGACAGCGGCCCGGATCATCACCCGCGCCTGTTCTTCCATGGAGCGATCGTTTTCCGCCGCCAGCCGGCGCAGCAGCTCCTTGACCTCATCGTCAAGGTTGCGGATGGTGATGCTGGCCATATGATTGCACTCTACTCATCTTGCCTGATAGCGATGATAGCAATGCAATCAAACTGCCGCAAGCCGCCGGCCCCCCTCGGAGGCCTAAAGCAGCTTCCAGGCAATATAAACCAGCGTCAGCGTGATCACCCACAGCGCCACGCGGCCGGATCGGCTGTAGCGCGCCTCGGCCTTGCCGATGGCGCGGGCGGTGGTCTCGTCGAAGCGCAGCCCGTGCTCCGCCATCAGGTCGATTTCGCGTGACAGCCGGTCAGTGCGCGCCGCAAGCTCCGGTGCCTGGCGCACCAGCGCCAGCAGCGCCTTGGTTCCGTCGCGGGCATCCACCATAAGACCGCGCGGCCCGAGGTTACCGGCGATCCAGCCGCCGACAACCGGTTCGGCGGTCTTCCACATGTTGAAGGCCGGGTCGAGCGTGCGCGCCACGCCCTCGACCACCACCATGGTCTTCTGTAGCAGGATCAATTCAGGCCGCGTCGCCATGTCGAAGAGTTCGGTCACCTCGAACAGCAGCGTCAAAAGCTTGGCCATCGAAATCGTTTCGGCGGGCTGGCCGTGGATCGGCTCGCCGATCGCACGGATCGCCTGCGCGAAGGCAGAGACATTGTGCTGGCGCGGCACATAGCCGGCCTCGAAATGCACCTCGGCGACGCGCAGATAATCGCGTGTGATGAAGCCGTAGAGGATTTCGGCGAGGAAGCGGCGCTCCTTCTTGCCGAGGCGCCCGGCAATGCCGAGATCGACGGCGACGATGGTGCCGTTTGCCTCGACGAATAAGTTGCCCGGATGCATGTCGGCATGGAAGAAGCCGTCGCGCAGCGTATGGCGCAAGAAGGACTGGATGAGGTTGGCGGCGATCGCCTTCAGGTCATGGCCGGCGGCTTCGAGGCCGGCGATGTTGTTCATCTTGATGCCGTCGACCCATTCCATGGTCAGCACGTCGCGGCCGGTGCGCTCCCAGTCGACGGTTGGGACACGGAAGCCGGGGTCATCCCTGGTGTTCTCGCCGAGTTCGGAGAGTGCCGCCGCCTCGAGGCGCAGGTCCATCTCGATCCTGGTGGTCTGGGCCAGCGTCTCGGTCACTTCGACCGGCCGCAGCCGGCGCGAGGAAGGGATGTATTTTTCCTGCAGGCGAGCAGCGAGAAAATAGCTTTCGAGATCGTGGAAGAAGCGGCGGCGAACGCCCGGCCGGATCACCTTCACCGCCACCTGGGTGGCCACGCCGTCATGCATGGTGTCGGCGGTATGCACCTGGGCGATGGATGCGGCCGCAACGGGATCGCCGAACCGCGCATAGAGATCGCCCACCTTGCGCCCGAGCGAGGCCTCGATGGCCGCGATCGCTTCGGCCTTCGGGAAGGTGTGCATTTTGTCCTGCAGCATGGCGAGATCGAGCGCCATGTCGTTGCCGACGACATCGGGCCGCGTCGCCAGGAACTGGCCAAGTTTGACGTAGGAAGGGCCGAGCCGGACCACCGCCTTCGCCAGCCGATCGCTGCGCTCATAGGCGAGCGCGCGGCGGCGGGTGAACAGCCGCGCCAGCCGCCAGCCGAATTTGGGCAGGCCGGACAGTTCCTCGCCGGGCAGAGCAGCGACGACGCCCTCGCGCACCAGCACCCAACCGGCCCGTATGAGCCGGAATCCCGCGCTGACGGTGCTCATGGCCGCGTCCGCCCCACCGGTTCATCGAACTGGAGCAAGGCGCGTCGCGTGCAGGAGATGGGCGACGGCTTCAAAGCTTCCAGCCCGAATGCAGGGCCGCTATGCCGCCGGAATAGTTGCGGAAGGAGACGCGCTCGAAGCCGGCGCGGGAAATCATCGCCGCGAAGTTTTGCTGATTGGGGAATTTCGCGATCGATTCGACCAGATAGGAATAGGGCTCGCCGTCGCCGGTGACCATCTTGCCGATCTTGGGAATGGCATTGAACGACCAGGCTTCGTAGACCTTGTCGAGCAGCGGCATCTCGACCTCGGAAAACTCCAGGCACAGGAGGCGGCCGCCGGGCTTCAGCACACGGAACGCCTCACCCAGGGCCACGTCGATATGCGGGACGTTGCGAATGCCGAACGCGATGGTGTAGGCGTCGAAACTGGCGTCAGGGAACGGCAGTTCCTCGGCGTTGGCCTCGACGAAGTCGGTGTTGCCGGACAATCTCTTCTTTTCAGCCCTGTCGCGGCCGACGGCGAGCATCGAGCCGTTGATGTCGAGCACGGTGGCATGCGCATGGCCATGGCTGGCATCGACGATGCGGAAGGCGATGTCTCCGGTGCCGCCGGCAACATCGAGCACGCGCCAGCCGGCGCGCTTGGGCGGATTGAGCCAGGCGACCATGGCGTCCTTCCACAGCCGGTGCAGGCCGCCTGACATCAGGTCGTTCATAAGGTCGTAGCGGTTGGCGACCTTGTGGAAAACATCGTTGACCAGGGACTGCTTCTCGCCTTCCCCTACACGCTTGAAACCATAGGAGGTTTCCATGCCGCCGGCGGCCGTGGTTCTCTCAACTGACATTTTTTTGATCCGTCATAAAACCGGCGGGACCATAGCCGATCGATGATGCGGGCGCTATTGTTTAAGGCGCGGTGTTCAGCCGCGCTTCCAGGTGGTGGGTTTTCAAGACCTGGACTGACCGACGGGATGTTTGAATGCCTTTGAAAGCGGAACTGCACTGCCACATTGAAGGGGCAGCGGCGCCCGAGCTCGTCATCCGGCAGGCGCAGAAATACGGCAAGGATACCTCGCCTTATATCCAGAACGGTTCCTTCGTCTGGCACGATTTCACCTCCTTTCTGGCGGCCTACGACTTTTCCGCCGACCTGTTCCGGACCGAGGAGGATTATGCGCGGCTGGCCGACCATTATCTGACCAGCCTGGCCCGCGACGGGGCAATCTACTCCGAGGTGTTCACCTCGCCGGACCACGCGACGAAAGCCGGGCTGTCACCCAAGGCCTACACCGACGCGCTCGGCGAAGGCATGCTGCGCGCCAAGGCCAAGACCGGCATAGAGGGCCGCATGATCGTCACCGGCGTGCGCCATGTCGGCGTTGAATCGATAGAGCGGGCGGCACGCTTCGCGGCGCGCTGCGGCCATCCGCTGGTCACCGGCTTCGGCGTCGCCGGCGACGAGCGCATGGGCGACATGGAAGACTATGTCAGGGCGTTCGAGATCGCCCGCGAGGCGGGGCTCGGCATCACCATCCATGCCGGCGAACTGACGGGCTGGGAGACCGTCCAGGCGGCACTCGACCATATCCGCCCATCGCGCGTCGGCCATGGCGTGCGCGCCATCGAAAACCCCGACCTTGTCCGGCGCATCGCCGACGAGGGCGTCGTGCTGGAGTGCTGCCCCGGTTCCAACATCGCGCTCAAGGTGTTCGACAGTTTCGCCGATCATCCGTTTCCGGCCCTGCAGGCGGCGGGCTGCAAGGTGACGCTCAACTCCGACGACCCGCCCTATTTCTGGACCTCGCTGAAGCGCGAATACGACATCGCGGCGGAGCATTTCGCGATGAATGAGAAAGCGCTCGCCGCGGTCACCAGGACGGCTATCGAGGCGGCTTTCGTCGACCGCAAGACCAAAGCAGCGCTTCTTGGCCGGCTGAACAGCGCCGCTCGCTGATTTCTTCCGACAAAGCTGTGGTCGATGCGGGCCAAGCGGTTCCTTGGCCGGTCCAATACCGCTAGGGTTCGCCCAAGCAGCTTGAAGCGCGACAGGTCCGAAAGGGTCCATGCGCGCGGTTTCGGGCGACACCGCATCAGGAGAACATCATGAAGGGCGTCACCGTCGTCGACCATCCGCTTGTCCAGCACAAGCTGACCATCATGCGCAAGAAGGAGACCTCGACGGCCGGCTTCCGGCGGCTGCTGCGCGAGATATCGCTGCTGCTTGGCTATGAGGTCACCCGCAATCTCGAACTGACGACGACAACGATCGAAACGCCCATGGAGACGATGGAAGCTCCGACGCTGGAGGGCAAGAAGCTGGTGTTCGCCTCGGTGCTGCGCGCCGGCAACGGCTTGCTCGAAGGCCTGCTCGACCTGGTGCCGGCGGCACGTGTCGCCCATGTCGGCCTCTACCGCGATCACGAAACGCTGGAGGCTGTCGAGTATTTCTTCAAGGCGCCAAGCGACCTCGGCGACCGGCTGGTCATCGTCGTCGACCCGATGCTGGCGACCGCCAATTCGGCGATCGCGGCGATCGACAAGTTGAAAGAGCGCGGCGCCACCAACATCCGCTTCCTGTGCCTGCTGGCGGCGCCCGAAGGCATCGAGCGCTTTACCAAGGCACATCCGGATGTCCCGGTCTTCACCGCGTCCATCGATCGCCAGCTCAACGAGAAGGGCTACATCATGCCTGGTCTCGGCGACGCCGGCGATCGCATGTACGGGACGAAGTAATACCAAGCAAAGTGCTTGGTATGATTTACCAAATGTTTACGCAAAGACGCGGTTTCGGCACGCGTTAAAGCGGCAAACACCATCCAGCGCTAATGAATCGGCTCTCACTACAGCGCCGTGTCTCCATTCGGACGCACAAAAGGACGATGTAGCACTTTGTTTTTTGCGCATGAGCCTTTCCGAAAATCGATCTCGATTTTCGGGGTCATGCGGCGAGGCCGATCCATGCTGCGCAAGCTTCTTATTCTCAGCGTCTTTGCCGGTGCGTCGGCATCAATCCCGGTTGTCTACCAGTCGAATCCGCGAATATTCGAAAACCTGCTGAAATCGGCTGTGACGGCCAAGCCCGGGGCGGAGACGCAACCCGAGGTCAGCCTGGCGTCCGTTCCCGACAAGCCGGTGGCGCCGCTGCCAACCGGCCGCAAGGTCGTGGTTGCGGCGGACGGGCGCGGACACTTTTCGTCCACCTTCAGGCTCAACGGCCGTCAGGTCGACGGCATGATCGACACCGGTGCGACGCTGGTGGCGGTCAATATGTCGACGGCACGCCGGATCGGGCTGTCGCTCAATCCCTCCGATTTCAGCCACGAGGTCAACACCGCCAACGGCACCATCAAGGCAGCCGTGGTGATGATCGACCGCCTGCAGATCGGCAGCATCAGCGTCGACGGAGTGCAGGCGATCGTGCTCGACGACAAGGCACTGGGCACCAACCTGATCGGTATGAGTTTTCTCAATCGGCTCGGCAAATACCAGGCCGAGAACGGCACGCTGCTGTTGGTTCAGTAGGGTGCAGTCAGCCGCGCGGCAGAATCCGCCGGATGACCGACTTGTCGGCGGACGGCTTCGAAGCACCGATCGCATAGGCTGAAAGCACCGCCGCGGCTGCCGCTTCGGCATCGGACGGTGAGCGGGCATGGATCAGCGCTAGCGCGTCTCCGGCTTTTACTTCCGCGCCTATGGGCAGCAGCCTGGTGATGCCGACGGCGGGATCTATCTTGTCGTCGGGCCGGGTGCGCCCGCCGCCCAGCCCGACCACGGCGAGGCCGATGTCGCGGGTGGCTATATTCGTGACGAAACCCTCTGTCGTCGCCTTGACGGCGAATTCCGTTGCCGCCTCGGGCAGGTATTTTTCCGGCTTCTCGATGAAATCGGCCGGACCGCCAAGCACGGTCACCATGCGCGCGAAGGTGGCGGCGGCACGGCCGCTGGCCAGCGTCTCGGTGGCGCGACGCATGCCGTCCTGGTTGGACGATACCAGCCCCGCCGACTGCAGCATTTCAGCGGCAAGCGCCAGCGTCACATCCTCCAGCCGCCGGTCACGCAAGCGGCCGGTCAGAAAATCGACGGCATTGCGCACCTCGACCGCATTGCCGGCGGCCGAGGCCAGCGGTTCGTTCATGCCGGTGATCAGCGCCGAGACCTTCAGCCCAGCCCCGCCGGCGACCTCGACCAGGCTGTTGGCGAGCGCGGTCGCATCACGGGATTTCTCCATGAAGGCGCCGTTGCCGACCTTGACGTCGAGCACCAGCGATTGCAGGCCCGCCGCGAGCTTCTTCGACAGGATCGATGCCGTGATCAGCGGCACCGATTCCACGGTTCCGGTCACGTCGCGGATGGCGTAGAGCCGGCGATCGGCGGGTGCCAGATCAGCGGTCTGGCCGATGATGGCGCAGCCCGTTTCCAGCACCGCCTTGCGGAACAGCGCGATGTCGGGCTGGCTGGTGTAGCCGGGAATGGCATCCATCTTGTCCAGCGTGCCGCCGGTATGGCCGAGGCCTCGGCCCGAGATCATCGGCACATAGGCGCCGCAGGCGGCGACGATCGGCGCCAGCATCAGCGAGACATTGTCGCCGACGCCGCCCGTCGAATGCTTGTCGGTGACGGGGCCTGGCAAATCCGACCAGTCGAGCACGTCGCCGGAATCGCGCATGGCAAGCGTCATCGCCACGGCCTCGTCGCGGTTCATGCCGTTGAAGAACACCGCCATGGCGAAGGCCGCGACCTGGCCGTCGGTTACGGTGCCCGACGTCACGCCGTCGATGAAGGCGGCGATCTCGTGAGGCGCCAGCCTGTGGCCGTCGCGTTTGTGACGGATGATTTCCTGTGGAAGCATCAGCTCTCCAGCAGCCCGTCACGGAACACGCGCTGCAGCACCGTTGCCAGCCTCGATCCGCCAACCGGCGCCATGTCCTTGGTTTCCTGGTGCGAAAGCTCGGCTCCGGTCATGCCGGCGGCCAAATTGGTGATGACCGAGCAGGCGGCGACGCGCAGACCGAGGAACCGGGCGAGAATGACTTCCGGCACGGTCGACATGCCGACGGCGTTGGCGCCCATGATGCGCGCCATGCGGATTTCGGCCGGCGTCTCGAAGCAGGGGCCTGAGAACCACATATAGACGCCCTTGTGCAGCGCTGTGCCCGTCGCCTTGGCCGCGCGTTCGATCGCGTCACGGATGCCGGCATCGTAGGCTTCGGTCAGGCCGACGAAGCGGCGGTCGCTCGGCTCGCCGATCAGCGGATTGGTGCCGGAGAAGTTGATGTGATCGGTGAGCAGCATCACCGAGCCCGGCGGCATGTCCGGATCGACCGAGCCGGCTGAGTTGGTGAGGATCAGTTTCGTGATGCCGATGCCGGCAAGCACTTCCAGCACCGGACGCATCGCCGCGGCGTTGCCATGCTCATAGTAGTGGGCGCGGCCGGACAACATCAGCACCGGAACGCCGGCAAACAGCCCGGCGACCACTTCGCCGGCATGGCCGCTGACACCGCTCCTGGGAAAGCCAGGCAGGTCGGCATAGGAGACGCGGATGGGATTCTCGATCCGGTCGACAAGGCCGCCCAGCCCCGAACCCAGCACCAGCGCGGTCGACGGCGCCAGGCCGTCCAGCCTTTCGATAAGATGGTCCAGCGCTTTTTCCGTCATCTCGGCCTACGCTTCATTTGAGCCAGCTTTGCATGTGAGCCAACGCGTCATTTGAGGATATCGCCGCGAAAGCCATAGGGCAGCATGTCGCCCATGGTCACGGTCTCGGCCACGCCGGTGTTGTCGCAGAGGTAGAGTTTCGTTTCCGGGCGGCAGAATTCGGCCAGCCGCTGACGGCAGCCGCCACACGGCGAGCATTTGGCCATGCGTTCGGCAAGGACGGCGATTTCCACGATCTTGCCGCCGCCGCCCATGATGTAGTGGCCAAGCGCGGTGGTCTCGGCGCACCAGCCCTCGGGATAAGAGGCGACCTCGATGTTGGCGCCGGTGAAGACGCGCCCGTCCTCGGTGCGCAAGGCGGCACCCACCGGGAATTTCGAATAGGGCGCATAGGCCTTGGCCATGGCGGCCTTGGCCGCTTCGAACAGATCATGCGACATTCAGGTGTTCTCTCCGATGATCGTGTCCAAAACCCGGCGTGGGGAGTCTTGTCCTAGCGTTCCTTGACGTAAGGCACGCCGCCAGCGCGCGGCGGGATGGCCTTGCCGATGAAGCCGGCGAGCAGGATGACGGTCAGCACATAAGGCAGCGCCTGCATGAACTGCACCGACACCTTGCCAACAATGGGCAGCGGTGTCCCCTGCAGGCGGATCGACGCCGCGTCGAGGAAGCCGAACAGCAGGCAGGCGAACATGGCGTTGACCGGCTTCCATTTGGCGAAGATCAGCGCGGCCAGCGCGATGTAGCCCTTGCCCGCCGTCATGTCCTTCACGAAGCCGCCATTCTGCACCATCGAAAGATAGGCGCCGGCGAACCCGGTCAGGATGCCGGTGCAGATCAGCGCCCGATAGCGCAGCCAGGCGACCGAGATGCCAGCCGTGTCGACCGCGGCCGGATTTTCGCCGACCGCGCGCAGCCTGAGGCCGAAGCGCGTGCGAAACAGCACCCACCAGGTGAACGGCACCATCGCAAAGGCGAAATAGACGAGGATCGAATGGCCGGAGATCAGTTCGGCGTAGATCGGACCGATGATCGGCACGTCCCTGGCCGCGTCGGCGCCAGGCCAGATGATCGCCTCGAACCGCTCGCCGGGTTGCAGCGCCGGCGTGCGGCCACCCTGCTGGAACCAGGCCTGGCCGAGGATGATGGTCGATCCGGCGGCGACGAAGTTGATCGCCACGCCCGAAACGATCTGGTTGCCGCGATGGGTGATCGAGGCAAAGCCGTGCACCAGCGCGAAAGCGACAGAGATCAGGACCGCCATGCCGAGACCGATAAGCGCCGAGTGGAACACGGAAGCCGCAGCAGCCCCCGCGAAGGCGCCGACCAGCATCTTGCCTTCGAGGCCGATGTCGAAAATGCCGGCCCGCTCCGAATAGAGGCCGGCGAGGCAGGCAAGCAGCAGCGGCACCGACAGGCGGATGGTCGAGTCCAGCACCTGGATGATTGCGTTGAAGATGTCCATCTCAGGCGCCCTTCCCGTTGACAGCCTGCATGCCCACCGATTTCGGGCTGAACGAGGCGAACAGAGCCTGGATATAGGGCCTGAACATGTGCTCCAGCGCGCCGGCGAAAAGGATGACCAGGCCTTGAATGATGACGATCATGTCGCGGCTGATCGCCGGCATCTCGAAGGCGAGTTCGGCGCCGCCCTGGTAGAGCATGCCGAACAGGATCGCCGCCAGCACGATGCCGACCGGATGCAGGCGGCCCATCAGCGCCACCGCGATGCCGACGAAGCCGGCGCCCGAGACGAAGTCGATCGCGACATTGTGCTGGTCGCCCATCACCGGGTTGAGCGCCATCATGCCGGCCAGCGCGCCCGAGATCATCATGGCGGTGATGATGATGCGCGTTTCCGAAATGCCGGCATAGCGGGCCGCCTTCGGGCTGTGGCCATAGGTGCGCATCTCGTAGCCGAGCCTCGTGCGCCAGATCAGCAGCCAGACCAGGAAGGCCATCGCCAGCGCCAGCAGGAAGCAGATGTTGAGCGGGGCCGAGCGGATCTTGGCGCCGAACAGTTCGATGATCCAGTTGAGCTTCGGCAGTTCGGCGCCGGCGAGGAAGTTGCGCGTCTGCGGCGCCTGAGACCCTGCCGGCTTCAGCGGACCGACCAGCAGGTAGACCATGATCGAGGCGGCGATGAAGTTGAACATGATCGTCGTGATGACGATGTGCGAGCCGCGCCTGGCCTGCAGGTAGGCGGGGATCAACGCCCACAACGCGCCCACGAGCGCCGAGGCCACGATGGCCAGCGGAAATGTCAGCCACCAGGGCAGTGTGCTGTCGAAGGAAAGACAGACGATGGCGATGCCGAGGCCGGCGATGTAGGCCTGTCCCTCGGTGCCGATGTTGAACAGGCCGCAATGCGCCGCCACCGCCACCGAAAGCCCGGTGAATATGAAGGTCGTGGCATAGAAGAGGGTGAAGGCGATGCCAGTTCCCTTGCCGAAGGCGCCTTCGACCAGGATGACGGCGGCGCGGAACGGGTTTTCGCCGACCAGCATGACGACGAAGCCGGCGACGATGAAGGCGACCGACAGGTTGATCAGCGGGATCAGCCCGTAGTCGGCCCAGGCCGGCAATTTGGCGTAAGGCGTGCTCATTGCGCGGCCTCCTGATGCTCGACACCGGCCATCAGCAGGCCAAGCTCGCCTTCGGTCGTCTCGGGGCCGCGCTCGCCGACGATGCGGCCGGCAAACATCACCAGGATGCGATCGGAGAGGGAACGGATCTCGTCGAGTTCGACCGAGACCACCAGCACCGCCTTGCCCTGGTCGCGCATGGCGATCAGGCGCTTGTGGATGAATTCGATGGCGCCGACATCGACGCCGCGCGTCGGCTGGCCGACGATCAGCACGCCGGGGTCCTGTTCGATTTCGCGCGCGAGCACGATCTTCTGCTGGTTGCCGCCGGAAAAATTGGCCGTCTTCAGGCGCGGATTGCCGGGACGAATGTCGTATTTCTCGATCTTGTCCTTGGCATCGGCCATGATGGCGTCGATGTTGAGGAACGGTCCCCTGAGGTAACGGGGATCGTCGTGGTAGCCGAGGATGGAATTCTCGTTTTCCTCGAAGGCCAGCACCAGACCGACATGGTGGCGGTCCTCCGGCACGTGGGCGAGGCCGCGGTCGCGCAATTCGCCGGGATCGGCCTTGCCGGTGAGATCGATCGGCTTGCCCTCGAGCATCACGGAACCGGAAACGGCGTGCCTGATGCCGGAAATCGCCTCGAGCAATTCGGATTGGCCGTTGCCGGCGACGCCGGCGATGCCGACGATCTCGCCGGCGCGCAAGTCGAAGGAGACGTCGTCGACCATGGTGACGCCGCGGGAATCCCTGACCGTCAGGTTCTTGACCGCGAGCTTGACGGCACCGGCCTCGGCGTCGCCCTTTTCGACCCGGAGCAAGACGCGCCGCCCGACCATCAGCTCGGCCAGCTCCTCGACGGTGGTTTTCCTGGTCTCCCGGGTCGCCACCATCGTGCCCTGACGCATGACCGACACGGTGTCGGTGATGGCCATGATCTCGCGCAGCTTGTGGGTGATCAATACCACCGTCTTTCCCTGTTCCTTCAACTGTCTGAGGATGCGGAACAGGTGGTCGGCCTCGGCCGGGGTCAAGACGCCCGTCGGCTCGTCGAGGATCAGGATTTCGGCGCCGCGATAAAGCGCCTTCAGGATTTCGACGCGCTGCTGCAGGCCGACCGGCAGTTCCTCGATGATCGCATCGGGATCGACTTCCAGCCCGTATTCGCGTTCCAGCCGGTCAAGCTCGGAGCGCGCCTTGGCGATGCTGCTCTTCAGAAGCGCATCGGTTTCGGCGCCGAGGATGATGTTCTCCAGCACCGTGAAATTGTCGACCAGCATGAAATGCTGGTGCACCATGCCGATGCCGAGCGCGATCGCGTCGTTGGGGGTCTTGATCGACGCCGGCTTGCCGCCGACACGGATCTCGCCGCTGTCGGCCTGGTAGAAACCGTAGAGGATCGACATCAGCGTCGACTTGCCGGCGCCGTTCTCGCCGACGATGCCGTGAATAGTGCCGCGCGCGATCTCCAGATTGATGTCGCGGTTGGCGCGCACCGCGCCAAAACTCTTGTTGATGCCTGTCAGTTCGATTGCGGCTTGCGCCATGCAGCCTGTCCCACTCTTATTTTTTTATCGCTTGGTCAAAATGCCTAGCATGACGCTCCGCCCATGCCAATTGTCCGGAGCAGCGTCCACTCTCGACAAATCCGCGCGCGCTTGTCAATTTCGAACGTGGCCGAAGCTCTCGCATTCGCTAATATGGCGAGGTCGATTTGACGTTGCGGCGTAAGGTGTCGCGGTACGAACTGGGGACTTTGCATGATCATGCCCGCCGACCGGCTGACGACGCTGGAAATCCGCGCCGCCGAGCAGGAGAAGACCATCGAGGAACTGTCGGGCCAGATTGCCGAGCAGTGGAAGGTGATCGAACGCATGCAGCGCAAGCTCGATGCGTTGACCGACCGCTTCCTGGCCCTTGAAGAGCAGGCGGCACCGGATGTGCCGGTGACCAAACCGCCGCACTGGTGAGGAGAAGGGGAGGGTCCTGGCCATGGCCGGTGAAAGCGACCGCATCGCAAGGGCCGGCGATTATGTGCTCGGCCTGATGAACGATGCCGAGCGCGAGCGGGCCGAGCGCGACCTCGAGATCGACCCTGCCTTCCGCGACGCGGTGGTGCAACTCGCCGAACGCATGCATGTTTTCGACCGTGCCGAAAAACCAGCCGGCGCCAATCATTGGGCGCTGGTCACGCAACGCCTCGCCGAATTGCCGCAAATGCGCAGCGTTGGCCTGGGCGGCAACGATGCCAAACCGCCGACAGTGATCCGAAGCCTGTCCCGACAGCCGTACGGCGTTGGCGTGCACGCGCTGGGCGGCCGGCGTGGATTTGTCGTCATGGTCGGGCTGATTGCGGCCTTCGCGCTCGGTTATCTCCTGGGGAAACTGTGATCCAGTCGGCGCGACATCAGCATCATCGTTTCGCCGTCCTGCCCGCACACCTTCACGGCGTTCCAGCCGAGTCCCGCATAGAACTCGCGCGCTTGCCATGTGTAGAGGTAGAGCATCTCGACGCCGACTGACGCAGCATGCGCTTCGATTGCCTTGACCAGCGCGGCGCCGGTTCCCTTGCCTCGATGACCGGCATCGACGACGAGCCCGGCCAGCCATGGTGTCACATCATGCGCCGGTTCCAGTTCATGGCGCACCAGCAAGCAAGTGCCGACCGGCACATCGTTGATACGGGCAACCAGAGCCGTTTCAAAGCCGTCGCTGATCAGCAGATTGCGGAGCCCTGCCGCATCCTCTTCCAGCGTCCTTTCCGTGCCCTCGAAGAAGGCGGCAATCCGCAGTCTCGCCACGGCGTCGATGTCATGCTCGCGCATGGGTTCGATCGTTGGCTGCATCCCTCTCTCCAATGCCATTTGCAAGCTTCGTCTGGTCCGGCAAAAGCAAACCGCCGGGCGTTGCCCGGCGGTTCCAGTCATTGCCGTATGGTGCCGCCGATCAATAGGGGCAGGCGTTGTCGGCTGTGTAGTCGTGCACCTGGATCTTGCCGGCGATGATGTCGGCCTTGGCCTTTTCGACCGCCGCCTTCATTTCGTCGGTCACCAGCGCCTTGTTGTTGTCGTCCATGGCGTAGTCGACACCGCCTTCCTTGAGGCCGAGATTTTGCACGCCACCTTTGAAGGTGCCGTTCTTGCCGTCCATGAAGGCATTGTAGACGGCGACGTCCACACGCTTCATCATCGAGGTCAGCACCTTGCCGGGCTGCAGGCCGTTCTGGTTGGAATCGACGCCGATGCCGAGCTTGCCGGCATCAGCCGCCGCCTGCAGCACGCCGACGCCGGTGCCGCCGGCCGCGGCGTAGACCACGTCGGAGCCCTGGTCGATCTGCGTCTTGGCGATCTCGCCGCCCTTGGCCGGGTCGTTCCAGGCAGCCGGCGTGTCGCCGGTCATGTTCTGGATGACATCGGTCGCGCCTGCCGCCTTGGCGCCGCCGACATAGCCGCATTCGAATTTGCGGATCAGCGGGATGTCCATGCCGCCGATGAAGGAGACCTTCTTGGATTTCGAGGCCATCCCCGCCAGGATGCCGACGAGATAGGAGCCTTCATTCTCCTTGAACACCAGCGAACGGACGTTGGGCAGGTCGACGGCATCGTCGATGATGGCGAAGTTCAGGTCGGGATAATCTTTTGCGACCGCTTTGAGGGCGTCCTCCCAGGCAAAGCCGGCCATGACGATCGGGTTACGGCCGTCCTCGGCGAAGCGGCGCAGCGCCTGCTCGCGCTGCGAGGCGTTCGACACTTCGAACTCCACATATGCAACGCCGGTCTCGGTCTTGAATTTCTCGGCGCCGTGGTAGGCCGCCTCGTTGAAGGATTTGTCGAACTTGCCGCCCAGATCATAGAGGATGGCCGGCTGGACATCCGCGGCGAAAGCCGGAAGAACCATTGCGGTTACGGCCAGGAGGCCGAGAACGATACGTTTCATGTGATCCACACCCTGTCGGTTATTTTTTCCGTTACGCACCGCCTGTCTGCCCGGTTCTCCGGCAGGCAAACGACGTTAGCCAGGAGTGTATTCCCCTCCCGCTCCCGGGCAATCTGGCACGGCCCGAAACAAAATTCACGCGGAATTTTGACCTTTTGGAAAAGCATGCCATGGGCACGCCGCGCCGCGATCCGATCCTTGCGCGGAAGCCGTCAGGAGGTGGCCGGAATGGCGCGGGCGATGCCGATGGGTCAGTTCGCGGCGAACTGTCCCGTGCGCCGTTGCCGCCGGTAGCCGATGGCGTAAAGCAGGAAGGCCAGCACCGCGAAGACGGCAAAGCCCGGCTGGTTGAGCACCCAGGCGACGGCGCCATCCCACAGCAGCGGACTGGCCTTGGCGCGGACATAGGTTTCGAAGGCCGCCCGCGTGTCCGGCGAGACAGCCAGCCAGCTGGCGTTGAGCGGGGTCAGCACGAGGGCCGAAGCCGCCACCGTGCGCGTCGTGTCGAGCACCGCCATGATGACGGAAACCGACAGCGCGACCATGGCCGCAAGACGAAAGACGAAGCGAAACATCAAGGCTCTCCCCCGGTTCATCCTGGAGCTGACCAGGAGCCTCCGGCACATGTCCCGAACCAGAAATAGAATGCGTGCGGTTTGTCCGCAATCGCGATACGCGAATTTGAAGGTTCGCGCTTTCTGAACCCTATGCGACTGGCCTGCGCCCGCGGCGGTGAACGAGCCAGGCGGCAAGGATGCCGCCGGCAATGGCGCCGACCACCAGCCCGGCCAAGCCGATGAAGGCGGCGAAGTAGCCGCAGCCGCCCTCGAAGCAACTGACCTCGGCGACATCGGCAATCACCGAGCCAGCCAGGAAGCCGCCAACCGCACCGATGACCGCGCCCAGGATGATGCCGAGCAAGGCAGCGACGATGGAAACGAAGACCGACGGCGCATCGGTCGGCGGCCTGGCATAGACGCCTTCGGCGCCGGAGCCGCGGCGCAGCAGATAGATGCAGAGCAGGCCGATGGCGATTTCGGCGCCGCCGATGAACTGGCTCCTGGCGGAGAAGACGAAATCGGGCACGGCAAGCACATAGGCCTGCCTCGCCAGCACCCAGACGATGGTTGCCACCTGCCAGATGATGAACTGACGCGGGAAGCGCGCCGAGCGGCCAAAGGCAAGGCCGAGCAGGTAAAGCCCCCACAGGATGGTGATGATGTCGACGGCAAGCCCGCCAAGGAGGAAATAGAAGATCCTGTCCGGCAGGCCGGAGTCGCCGGTCAGCCACCAGGCCGAGGCCAGGCCGTAGACCGACCACGCCATGACGAAGATGAGCCAACCCACCGGGACATAAGACAGGTCGTTGCCTGGCCGCCCGACTGGCGCCTGCCCGCTACCCGGTTGTTCACTGCTTGATGTCATGTCCGGACGATGCCCCCGCAAAGCCTCAGCGTCACTCGACAGGTGGCCGGCGGCGAAGTCAAGCGCGGCCGGTCTTGCGGCCTTGCCTGTGCACATCATTCGGGGCGTCGGCACCTCGAAACGGATGCCGCGGCGGCCTCGCGAAGCACTGTGTGGCCGGCAAAGCGAATAGACTGCCGTTATGGCTTGGCATTCGGCGCGGGATCGACTAGATGAGCCCCGCGCCTGTTGCTTTGACGGCTCAGGTGCGAGGGGAAGGTGCTTGCTGGTTGGCGGCACCCACGGCGCTGATATCGCGTACCGGCTCCCTGAAGGGACTGCATTGTCCCCAACCCGCGCGGCGAAACCGGCCGTCGCGAAAAATGCAAGGACGGAGAGGTGGCCGAGTGGTTGAAGGCGCACGCCTGGAAAGTGTGTTTACGGGAGACCGTAACGCGGGTTCGAATCCCGCTCTCTCCGCCATACCATCAACAAAAACAACAGCTTATAGTGAAATTCAGAATTTACCCGCCAAAGAGCCCATCATGCAGAATGCTATTGATTTAGGCAGCTGCGACGGCATGAGACATCCGGCCGGGGCGCCATTCCCATCATAAAACGATATCTTGGACTCATCGAGATCATGATGAGGAAGCGGCGCCCGTCGGTGGGCTGGTCCGATACGAAGTCAGCGCTCGTCGGCCCTCAGCGGCACCAGCATCGGCGCTCTAGTCCCGATCCCCCGTTTGCGGCCGCCGCGGTGGCGCCTTGGGTAATGCGGGCACCTTCTTTCCGACACGAACTTTGTTCCAGTATCCTGCGGCGGGGACGCGATTCCGCATCGCTTCAGCAGCTTCTTTAGGCCGACATCTGGCCTACTGATTCAGTTTCGACAATCGAGATATAGAACTTCAAGGGGCGTACCCGCTTCGAGACGGAGACGGCACGCCAATACGGATTAGTCTTGAAAAGTCTGGCGAAAGGCCTGACTTCCGCGCACGGTCGTCGATGTGGGCTAGTGCTCTCAAGTCTGACAATGGCATGCGGGTGTCGAGTGCACCCCGTGCATAGGCATAATCGGGCAGATAGCCGTTGACGATTAGGCGCCAGTCGAGAGGGACCACGTCACCGACCGCTCGCATCATCTTGACGATCGTCGTCGTACAGTTCGTCGTGATGGAATTGTAGAATTTTGGAGCCGCGGAAAGCGCATTTGCGTCAGAGAGATATTCCAGAAGGAGCGTCCGGGCTGCGTCAGGCGACGCCTTTAGTCGATAGATTTGGACGTCCTCTCCCCGTACATTCGACCTGACGCCGACCACGTCACGCTCGTCGGCCGCGATAATGACCAGGGGATTGCTCTTGAACAGGTCTGCTATGGGCGAAAACTCGCCACCGCGACGCCGCCGTACCTCGATGGACCAAGCAAGATAGTCACCTCCTGCAAAGCCGAAGCTCATGATGACATGGGCAATTTTGGTCCCAGACCAATAAGACATGAAGAGGTCGACGGTCTGGATGCTGGAGAGATCGTACGTCCGCGTTGTCCAGCGTTCGGTGAAATCGGTGTCGCTGCGCCATTCGAAGGCGCGCACGTCTTTTAACGTCAACCGATTTCCGTCGTAGGTGCCGGTTACCTGACGGGCGACATCGGGCGCCCAGTCGGCGTCGGCCAAAGGCTTGATGGTGCTCCACCAAACCAGAACCGCAGCAAACGCAGCCACAAACACTGCGAGCGCCCGGAAGCGGATCCGGCTGAAGAGCGCGATGATGATGGTGAAGCCGAACAAGATGAACAGGATGCAGGCCACTGCCCGTCCGGGCTCCGCGAAAGGCAGGCGGTACCACATCGCAAGGCCGGACCAGGCGGTCAAGATTGTAACGACTAGTGAAAGGATGATCGCAATTGAGATTCGCGCGACGCCACGCATTCATTCCCCCCTTTTCAGCCGGACGGAACGCAGCGCCGTTCCTGCAGATGCGTATGGTCTGTCCTTCATCGGCTTCAGTACTGCCACTTGGCTTCGCCGAATGGCTATTTCCTGCAATCTTGGATAGTCGGAGAGGAGACAACGCAATTCTTGCCAGCCTTCGCTTTCTGGCTGTTCTGGGAACCTGCGAGAGCGTTGACCTGACGGCCGTAGTTCTCCCTGGTGTTCTGATCGATCACTGCCACGGGTGCCGCGATCACCAGCCCCGCCGCGCTGCCCGCCGCTGCTGCCGCTCCGGTCGTTGCCTGAATGATCGTGTCGCCCAGGCCAACCCTACTGTCGGTGAGATTCTGGCCGCCGGCAATTCGAGCCCCAATCAGTTGGACGGTCTGGGGTGACTCGGCGAACTTGCCATGGTTCAACTTGTCTCCGGATTTGACTTTGGTCAGGTCGATGACCACTACATTGTTTTTCGCGAATTCCTCTTTGTATGGGCTCTGGTCCGGGTTGATTGAACCGAGCCGCGGGATATCGCCCCAGACCCGTTTTGAAATCGCCAGCGCGCGGTCATCCTGCGAAACAAAAAGGGTGAACTGGGGGTGCTGTTTGCCCATGTCGGCAATTTGCGTGCGAAACACGTCGACATCGACGTCAGGGGCAGCCAGCATGACGTTCTTGAATTTCGCCGGCAGGCCGCCGTTGCGGATAGCCATCTGGCGCAAAGATTCCAACGCAAGCCAGTTGCCCATTGAATGAGCGAGGATCGAGACTTCCTTTACTTCTGGATCGCGCGCGAGAAACTGGAACAACAGTTCGAGGCCGTCGCGGGTGTAGTTGGTGCTTTCGCGGTCATATCCATAGGCAAGTGCGCTCCCACGAGAAGGCCATGTGACCAGGATGGGCACGCTGTCGGTGCCTGTATCGTGGGAGATCTGCGCAAAACGATAAACCGAATCTTCGAATCGGTTATTGAAACCATGGATAAAGACCAAAACACTATGGTCCCGGCTTTTCCTGACAGATGCGTGGAGCCATCCCTTCGCTGTCTGGACGGTCAAATCGTCGGTCTGAACGACCGCGAAATCGGTTGCCGGGTTTGATGGAAGTTTCTTGGGCCACGCGACCTCGCCGACCTTGCGAACCGATGCCGGAGGAATCGACACTGTAATTTCCGCGAACGAGGGGGCCAATCCGCGCTCCCCAGTAAACATCTCAGCCGGATTGGAGGAACGACTGCGGGTCGTCGCCACCAACATCTCCACCTTGCTCGCCGAAGGGGACGTTTCGGCCACTGGCAACAGCACATTCGTCGGACGGGACGCGCACCCCCACAACAGGGCAGCCAAAGCCGACGCCAACAAAACGCTGCTGACATGCCTGACTTTGGATAGGCTCACAAAACAATTTCCCAAACTCCCCTCCCGTTTCGAAGTTGTCCCCAAGCGAATGCACGGCTCGAAAGCAGCCCCGCTTTGATACTTGATGCAAATGCATGGCGCTCGTAGCATCTGGTATTCTCTGCTGGTTGGCTTCGGACTTATTTCTTTGCGAGTAGGAGTGTAACGACGGTGCGGAAACTGAATCTGTCAGGGCTCGCTCCCGAGCGCTCAGCCCAATAGAGCACCACTCCCGGGCACAGGCTGATTGGCTTGACGCTCGCGCTCATAGCGACGCGCCGGCTCGGCCGGTACCAGGTCTTTCAGCCGTAACAGTCCGGCGTGTGCCAGCACTCGCCCCACCGTCGCTTCGGACACGCCGGTTTGCATAGCAATGTGCTTGCCGGTCAGGCGCTGCCCGCGCAGCGCACAATCGCATCTGCCACCGCGGCTACGGCTCGCCTCGGACTTGTCTTGGGCCGCGAGGAATGGTCGAACATGCCGGCGCTTCCCCCGATCTGGAAGCGCTCCACCCAGCGCGCCACCACCTTCGCCGTCACCCCGTATGTCTGCGCCGCATCGGCTTTGGAAAGACGGCATTCAACAACGTCGCGGCCATCTCCTCTCGACGCAGCGGCGTCAGACGGGCATTCTTGTGGATGTTCATTCGTCCTTCGAGAATCACTGAAGCTTCGACAATCTCCGCTTTCTCGGTCGGGGCCGAATGAGCAACCTCCTGAAAGCTCACACCTAGCTAAAATGAAACTTCATCGCGAGGGAGGTTGTGGTGATCTTGCGCCCCGCATAGACGAGGAGCTTCCTTCCCACCGACCAGAACATTGCGTTCTCGGGTCGAGAAGGCCGCCCCTGCTACCGGGAGCGAAAACGATCAGCACGGAACCGCCATAGCGAACTTCGCGATGCTCTTGCTTCCTTACCTCAAATACGCGATCGCGATCTATTTGACCTGCCATCACCGATCCGATCAGAACCGAAATTTGGCGCCGATGATTGGTCCCTGCATTGCCACGTCAAATACAAATCCGTCGTTGTCGTAGTCTACGGCAAGGTAGCGATAGCCCGCTTCCAGCGTGACCGAATCGCTATACCGGTATTGAAGCGTGCCCAGCACCTGCCAATCGATGTCGGCGCCGACACCGAAGCCACCGACATCCGCCTCGCCATGGAGGCCGAATCCGTTGCCGAGAGCAACATTGCCGGCCACACCAATCAGAGGGTCGACCCAAGTCTTGCTACCGCTGGCCTCCCTCGTGGCGAGAGGGCCGGTAACGGTCAAATCCGTATCCAGGTACCAGAGCCGTCCGCCGGCCAGAACGTCCAAGGTCGCGGTGCCATTGTCGACGACCCGATAGGAGCCGCCGAAGGTCCACAGCACCATGTTCATCTTCGCTTCGGCCGAAAGAGCAGCCAACGGGCCGGGCGATGTGCCATCGGCCTCGAGTCCCAGGTATATGAAGTCGGTGAATAGAGCGTAGCGGCCATTGCGCGCCTCACCGGCAAGCATGACCGGCGGGGGAGACCAATCGATGTGGTTGAAAATCTGGCTGAAATCGACATTGACATCCGCCGGCGACAGGCCCCTGACGCCGACCCTGCCGTTCATGCCTGCCATCCAGAAATAGGGCTCTGCCGTGAAGGTCCAGACCGGCGCGGGTGCAGGCGTGGGTTCGGGAGGTGCAAGGTCTGCCGCGATCGCCGGCGCCGCAACCAGCACTGCCGCTATCCCCGCCAAAGCCGGCACGAGAGCTCGGATGATTCCCATATCGAAGTCCCCTCTAAAATCCGTCTTTTACTTCTTGTCCAATGCGAACGTCTTGCGCCGCAGTGACAACATATACGTATTCGCGCGGCTCAGCTAATGGATATCGGCTTCCGGTCGTTCTTCATTTCGTAGCGGTCCATTGCTCGTGGCTGTCACACGGACAGTGTTGAGCCTACTTCGGGAACAGCAGGGTAATTCCCGTGCGGAAGCCGAAGCCGTCGGGTCCGCTGTCGGGACTTTTAGCCCAGTAGGCAATCGGCGCAAGGGGATAAGCGGTAGCGTACGGCATGGCCGGTTCATACCGCGGGATATAGATCGTGTCCGTACTCGCGGACCGGATAACGACATTGTTGTTCTCTTCGACAACCGTGACCTTGTCGTCGGCCCTTGGCCTCCGCCTTGTCGCGCAACTGCTGAATCGCGACCAGTACGTCTTTTTGCTGATACGTTAACGCGTCGCCAACCGTCTGGGTCCAATCCAGATCGTCACTCATCATTTTAATGATCTCGGGATAGTTGAGCAGCGAGATTACACTGCCGTCCCAGCTTTCTTTGGGTTTCAGGTCCGATTTCTTGGCCACCTGATCCAGGAACCGGCTCGCCTCTACAATCTGCAGCCGGTACAGCGACGCCTCACAAATAAGTGCGACAAGTTCATCGGGGTAGAGTGCGATGCGCGCTACCAGGATTTCAAGTTCATCCTCGTCAAGCGGTTCGGGAGATTGGGCGCCCGTGCCGCTATCCGCGGCGACTGTCTTATTCTGGGCGGCCGCGAAGGAGGCGGGACTGGAGCAGACGAGAAGCGCAATAGCGGCCACAATGCCGGCGCCGGCGCGCCAGCGCGGAAACTTGCGTTCCATTATCGTCCTCCAAGCGATTTCAGGATGGCTGCCGGCGAGTCGTGCTGCCAGTCCCGGCAAATACCTTCTGCCTTGGCACGATGCTGGAGCATTCCCCTCTTATGGGGAAGGTAGTTAACTGTATGCTACGTGCAGACTGGGCAGCTCGTGCCAGTGGATCAGTCGACGTGAAGCCGGCTTTCCTCAGCAACCGCTTGGTACGCGAGGCGTAAGCTGCGCGACCCCAGCGGCATTCAACGGTCTTGTGCCAGCCTCATCAAGGAGCTTCGGCGCCAGGCGGGGAACTCTCCCTGCGCGGCTTTTGACACTTAACGTGCTGGTGCGCGACCTTGTTTGCTTTCACGACAATCGACGCCTGTATGATCCCGTAAGATACATGCAGTACCTAGTTTCTCGATGCATGGTGCCGTAGCGTCAAACACACGTCAAAACTCGGAGTGCCAGCTATGAACATATCGCGTCGCGCCGTCTCGCTTGGCGGCTTAGGTCTGCTTGCTGCAACTTCGCAGAGGCCCACGAGTGGCCACGCAGAAGGTCTGGTTGGAGATCTGATGGAAGGATCGGATGATTTCGGCCTCGCGGTCGAGGCTTACACTTACGGCTATCCGCTGGTCACGATGGAGATGACTCGCCGGGTTATAACAAATGTTGCCAAACCCAAGGGAACCAAGGCTCCGATGGGGAATCTTATCAAGGTGCGCGAATATCCTAATGCACAGTTCCGGGATGTGACAGCTCCCAACGCCGACACGCTGTACACCACGGCCTTCTTGGACGTCGGCAAGGAGCCTTGGGTCGTCAGCCTGCCGGACTTGCAGGACCGCTACGCCTTGTTCCCCATGCTCGACGGCTGGACGACGGTCTTCGACGTGCCGGGAAAGCGGACCACCGGAACAGGCGCGCAGACCTTTGCCGTTACCGGCCCTGGCTGGGAAGGCACGCTGCCGGACGGGGTCAAGCAGTACAAATCGCCGACCAGCATCGTCTGGCTGCTCGGCCGCATCTATTGCACAGGCACGCCCGAGGACTATGCGGCAGTTCACAAGGTGCAGGACGAGGTAAAGCTCTATCCGCTGAGCGCCCACGGCAAGGAATGGACGCCGCCTCCCGGCAAGGTCGACCAGTCGATCGACATGAAAACGGCGGTCCGCGATCAAGTCAACAAGATGGATGCGGTCGAGTATTTCACGCTGCTCGCCGAACTGATGAAGACCAATCCGCCGACGGAGGCTGACGCACCGATGGTGGAAAAAATGGCACAAATCGGCATCGTGCCGGGGCAGGATTTCGACAAGACGAAGTTCAATCCTGCCTTCGCCACGCGCGTCCCGCAGATCGCCTTCGACCGCATCATGCTGCACTTCAAGTTCAGTGACGGCGACGTGAAGCAAATCAATGGCTGGGGCTTCACAACCAAGACCGGTATCTACGGCACGAACTATATCCAGCGCGCGCTCGTGACCGCCATTGGCCTTGGCGCCAATCGTCCGCAGGACGCGATCTATCCGACCTCCATGACGTCGCATGGCGACTTGATCAACAGGGCCTATTCGGGTTCGGACAAATACGTCCTGACCTTCAAGAAGGGTCTAACCCCTCCGGTAACAGGCTTCTGGTCAGTGACTATGTACGACGCGGATTACTTCTTCGTCGACAACCCGCTCAACCGTTATTCTATCAGCGCCCGCCAGCCGCTGAAAGCCAATGACGATGGTTCCATTGACATCCTGATCCAGAACGAGAGCCCTGGAGCAGACAAGGAGGCCAACTGGCTGCCTGCGCCCAAGGGCAAGTTCGTCCTGATGATGCGGACCTACTGGCCAAACGAGAGCGACCCTTCGATCATTGACGGTTCGTGGACCATCCCGCCTGTCAAGAAGGTGAGCTGAGTGACGTGGCGAGGCTGAGGGGGGGTAGACTGTGCCCCCGAGGCCTCTCAACGACGATTGGAACGTCATCTCCCGCACCATCCTGCCCGTCGCCTACCAGCACGATATTGCCGGGCCTTCCGGCAATCAGTTCGGGCTCGGCGACATCAGCCAGAACCTGTTCTTCTCGCCCAAGAAACTGACCGCAAATGGGATCATCTGGGGTGTCGGCCCGGTGTTCCTCTTTCCGACGGCGACCGACGAATTGCTTGGTGGACAAAAATGGGGAGCTGGTCCGACAGCCGTCGTGTTGAAACAAAAGGACGGATGGACGGTGGGTATGTTGGCGAACCACATCTGGTCGTTTGCCGGCGACGGCGACCGCAGCGACATCAACGCCACCTACTTGCAGCCTTTCGTCTCCTACACGACGAAGGACGCTTGGACGTTCAGCTTGAACACCGAGAGCACCTACAATTGGGAGGCGCAGCAATGGTCGGTCCCGATCAACTTCCAAGTCTCGAAGCTGGTGGTGATGGACAAGCAGCCGATCAGCCTGTTCGCCGGTGTGCGCTACTGGGCGGAAAGCCCCGACAATGGGCCAGATGGTTTCGGCTTCCGCACGGGTATTACACTACTGTTTCCAAATAAATAGGCCGGGCAGTGCTTCGGCCGGGGCGCAGGCCGGTCCTGCGTCCGCGTGTCGTGTGAGGGTAGTAGCGATCAGGCTGAGGCTCTGCCCCGGCTGCCTTCAGCGGATGGCCTCTCGCTCCTGGCCGAGCGCGAACGAGCTTCCGTTTAGGGTCGAACTCGGTAGTTCAGGTGATTGGGTTTTGACCCCAAACGCCATCCGATTTGGTCGCCCGCAACGGTCCAGCGTTCGCCTGACCTGCATAGACGTCCATTTCCCACCTCGGGGCGGAGTCATCTGCGTTTGGGCAGCCACATAGAGCAACGTCCGCATGAAGCCCATTCAACTTGTTTCTGTTTCATTCTGTTCTCCACTGCTGCGTTCCGTTTGGAATTCTCGACTGGGGTTCTCAGCGGTGCCGACATGGAGTGGCCGCCATCTCATTCTGATCCGGGAAATCCACAGGACGACCGAGACGCGACATCGCCATGACCAAGATCGCTCCGATCCCCGAGGGCTCGCGACGTTTTTCGCCAATCAACGCGACGCTTAACGCGAGTTCGGAACCAGTTTCAGTCATCCGATCTAGACCACAAAGCCGGCAAGTCGTGTGATGAGCCAGCCTGCAGCCATTGTGCCGATCAGATAGGCGGCAGTGCTCCGCGCAGCTACAATCGGAATGGTGATCAGGGTGGTAACAATTCTGAAGGCGATTAGTACCGCAGCTACAAAAAGCATTTGCCCTGCTTCGACGCCTAGATTGAAGGTGAGAAGAGCAAGCGGCACATCCACTTGTGGAAGTCCGATCTCCTTGAGCGCACCAGCAAAGCCAAAGCCATGAAGAAGACCGAAAGCGAAGGCAACCATCCAGGGATAGGTCTCGGACAGCCGCCTTTCTGCTGGCTTGATCTTGGTGAGTTCGCTGGCCACGAAGGCAATGCTAAGCGCAATGGTGGCTTCTACGGGTTTCTGCGGTAGGCTGAAGTAACCCAAAGCCGCCCCTGCAAGGGTGATACTGTGGGCAATCGTAAAGGCAGTAATTGTCTTCACGAGCGTCCATCGATTGTGGATCAGCAGCATGAGAGCCAGCACGAATAGAAGGTGGTCGATGCCGGACAGGATGTGATCAACACCCAACCGGAAATAGGTTTCCGCCACCTCAAAGCTGGCCTGAGCGCCCTTGATGACAGTGCTCGGCATATCTGGTTTGAGGCGGGCAATCTCCGTCGTCCCATCGCGGTAGGTAATATGGATCAGCGCGTCGGTCAGGGTTGAGCGCAAGCCGTCGATGGTGATCTCATGGCCCTTCAGACCCCCGTCGCATGCGGCGGTCCATCGCTCAATGTAGGCACCGCCATCGATGGATCTCGTCGGCTCGTTCTTCGCCCTGCATGTTTCCGGCAAACGCGCGTAGAGGCTGAGCCGCCTGTCGCCCAGGGCCGGCACTTTCCATACCGCCACAAATACATCGGGTTCCGTCTCCCGCATCTCGAGATAAGCGGGGCGCATCTCGTGTGCTGCTGCGGGTGCGGATTGGAACAGCTGCAGAAGAACCGTCAATAGCGCTGCGAAGCGAATCATCGGATGGCGCTCGTTTTTGCGGGGTACTCGATCACTACCGCATATCGCTTCAGCAATTCCTCAAGTCGGCGCTCTTCGAATTCCTTGCGCTTGTCATTCGCCCACTCGCGCACCACGTCATCACGCACCTCGTTGAGCGCGGGCAAGCGGCCCGGTCTACGCTCTGACAGCTTGATCAAATGAAGTCCGAAACTTGATGTGACGGGACCCGTCCACTGGCCTAGCGTTGCCTTGTCGAGCGCTTCGGCGAAATCCGTCCCAAAAGTCTGGCCTATCGATGATTTGCCTGTCAGGGGCAGCTCCACGGGAAGCAACGACACGTCACCCAACATCGTCGGATCGGTCGCGGGATTTGTCGCCAATGTCTTCAATATGGAGGCCGCGTCCTGCCCGGTCTTGTCGCCGTGCTGGTCCGGGTTGAGGAAAACCTGTTGGAAGGCCAGCATCGGTTCGATCTCGAATACGGTGGGGTGAGCCTTCAGATAGGCATCAAGCTCACCACTAGTCGGCGTTTGTGCATCGACGATGGAGTCGTTCATAAACCCCATCTTCAGGCTTAGGCGGCGGCGAATGACAGCGTCATCCTTGTCGAGCCCCAAGGCTAATGCCTCGCGGACGTAGATCTCTTCCTTGACGTAGTCGTCGACCAGTCCCTTAAATTCCTCGGCCGTCGGAGGTCGCTGCCAGGTCTTGCCGAAGATTGCAGTCAGTTGTTCGATCTTGGGCGCCGTGACGATGATGCGATCCGGCGCTTGCGCTCCCCCGCGGTTGAGCAGGCCATACACCGAGAAGATGGCCAGAGCCAAAATGATGAAGTGCGCTAATGGCTCTCTCAGCAGACGTTTCAGCAAGATGATTGGCTCCGCTGGCAAAGGACAAGCAAGGTGGTGCGGTGGTAGGCGGCCGCACCGAACTTTCAGGTCAACTCCAGAGTGACATTCAAGGCGTGTACCAGATCGGCGACGTGTAGGCGCGCTCCGTCACAGTCATCTGTGTCCCCTCCAGTGGCTTCGTGCCAAAGCGCTTGGCGTCGTAGGCGGTCCAGCGCGGCGTCGGGATCTCGATGACGCGACCGTAGTAGAAAGCCTTCTGCTTTGGATCAAATGCAGGGTCCTTCCAGACCGCAATCAGTTCCGAGGCGCCTATGGTGTTCTTCCACGTAGCGTTTTCGACATCCACCGTGCTGCCAACCGATGGGAGCTTGCCATCTGCGCCTAACTTGCGGTCGCCACCCCAAGCTACGTCATAGACCTGCTCATGAGTTTGATCCTTGTCATCGAGCCATCCCTTGACGATCTGGTAACGATCGAGATTGGCGCCGATCGGATCCTTAAGTGCAGCGACGAGGAACGTCGGCACCTTGCCCTCTGGCGCTGCCGTCAAGTCGCCGCCCATGGGCACGCCTTTGGCATAGCCGATAGCGCCCGGATTGCGGGTCTCTGCATCTGCCTGCTCGAAATCCCAGCCGCCGAAGAAGCGCACAGCCATGCGCGGTCCCGTGGTGCCATAGGTTTCCTTGCGCTGCATGGCGTCCCAAAGAGCTTCACGGGTATTTTCCGTCGCCCAGACCGCGGCATAACCCGAGGCGCTGACCTGCCAGTCCATGACCTTTATCTTCGTTTTTGGATTAGTGAAGAATGTACTCAACATGCGCTCCGGGCTCGGCTCCTGTGGCGTGGTCTTGCCGAAGAAGTTTTCCTCTTCCAGCGCGGAGAGGCCGGTGTGAGCATCGGAACTGCCGACCATGCCGAACTTGTAGGGGTTGGTGCCAAGCTCGGCCTCGAGCTTGAGACCATTCCGCAGTGCTGAGCGCGCATATTCGAACTCCAGCATATCGGGTGTCTTCGCCGCGCTGCCATCAAGGTTGCCAAAGTCCCACCGTTCGAAATTGGCAAATTCGTCATTTGGGGAAAGCGTCGGGTGGGTTTCGCCGTCGCCCTTGGTCTGGGTTGCCTCATAGAGCCGCTCCCACTTTGCGCGCTGCTCCACATATTCCTTGTCCACCGGCTTGTTGGTGAAGGACTCGATCAGCGGGAACATACGGCCATTGGAAAGGTTGCCGTTGTGGGCGATGGCCAGCACGCTGCCGCCCGTCTTGTCCTCATAGGCCTGCATCCATTTCCACAGATCGCGCGGATTGTCGCTGCCGAGGGGCTTCAAAGTCGTGTAGGGCACGATCTGGTCGGCCTTGTCGCCGTTATCCCGGAAGATCACGTTGCGGTGCAGATTGTTGCCCGCCGTGTTGGACGTCCATTCATAGCCGATGACAGCAGTGAAACGGCCCGGATCGTTGTATTCCTCCGCCGCTTTTATCGTATCCTGCCACGCATTTTTGTAGGGGCGGGTTTCAGGTCCATAGATCATGCTCTTCGGAAGTGTTCCCGCGCTGAAGGCCTGGATGATCTGGATCGCAGCGTCGCCGCCTTGTCCGGACTTGATCATATCGTACCATGTCTTGGCCTGCGGGTCGGCAATAACGTCCGGCTTACCGGCAAACAGGTCCGGGAACATGCCCATGTTGTCGGAGTGGTCGGTAACGACCAGGAAGTCCAGCGGTCGCGACAGCTTGGCCGGCTGACCGCTCGACGCCGTAATTTCCTCGCCCCGCGCAAAGCGATAGGCATCACGCGGTGTCAGCCGCGCGCCGAACGCACCCGCATCGAAAGATGCTCCGGTGTGAAGGTGCGTGTCGCCGAAGAACGGCCGGGTAGGGAAATTTCGGCCAGCATAGGGCGAATAGATCGGCTTCGCGGCAAAGACCTTCGCTGCCTTCTCCGGTGATAGCGCACCAATGTCATCATCAGCAAATGCCGGTGCCGCCAGGCCGAGGATGGTCGCACTCAGAAGAATGGACCTGAAAGCAGAACTGCGCATATTGTGGTTCCTCCGGTTAAAGCTCGTCACCACATCGTAGTCTGTAAGTGGAAACACACCCGTAGCATCGGGTATGTTCTGTGAGGAAAGCATGCCCAAGCGACCTGCGGCACGCGAGGGTTGGTGCCTCGTCCTTCATCTCGAACTCTGATGAAGTGATGGTCTGGCACCGGAGGACGTCATAAACCTGTTCCGCCCTTGTGCGCGGACTCGCCCTTATGAGACCAGCTTGGAAATCTGTCCCTCAGGTTGCGCAGCAGGCGCGACTTAACAGTAATACACACCAACCGCGCAGCGCCGCACCGTACGCCTCGCAACCCCGGCAACACTGACCGGCGTGAGCGGACGCCCGACGATGGCTTCGGCCGTCGACATAAGGGTGTGGGAACCGGTGACTGTCATCCGTTCCGAGGCTCCGAGCCCGATCAGCCCGAAGGTGGCAGCGAGCAGGATGTTTTTCAGTTTCGCTGTCATGATTATTTGGTCCCTTCTGGTGAAAACTGTGTGGGCAGTTCATCGGTGTCGGTCAGTTCCTTCGCATCGACCTTCTTGGCGTTGGTCCCGTTCTTGAAGCCGAAGTCATCGGCCGCGACATCGCTGCCGGTCTTCCAGTCTCTGATCTGAACACTGTATTGCGGCCCCTGATCGACTTTCTTGCTGGTAATGACATATCGGCAGGGATAGGGATGCTCGCCCTGGGCGATCCAGATCTGCCAGTCTACTTCCTTGGTCCGAAACGCCAGATGATCGCATTCGGTGCCGCCGATCACGCCGCTGCCGAGGTCCTTGACGTCGGTCACGTCGCGCATCAGCTCCTCGTAGACGTTCGACATAAGCAGGTCTGCGCCGGGAACAGGCCGGTGGAACTTGTCCCGCAACTCATCGACCAGATGATCCAGGGTACCAGGCACCTCGGCCTGCGTGTAAAGGTTGGCGTTCTTGCCCAGCAGCGTCAGCGTCTTGCCGTCGAAGATCATCTCGACATTGGCGAAACCGCCACTGCGGGTGGCGCGGATCCTGTCGGGCCGGCTGAGGTCGACCATCCCCGAACTCGCGAACAGAAGCTTCTGGTGGTCCTTGGTGACGACCTCGAAGTTGGTGTCGTATCCAAAGGAAATGGAACTCATGCCCGCCATGTAATCGGACATCGCCTTGAGCAAGCTCTTGGCCTCTGCGTCGTCCGCTGTCGCGGGCGCTCCCCACCCAATCGCCAAGATCATCGCCGCTGTAGATGCGGCGGCAAGTCGCCTTGATTTTCGTGGTATTCTTTTCATGTGAGTGCCTCCTTCCAGGTGCCTCAGTATTAGTTGAGGAAGCGGAGGAGCACCCGTAACATCGGGTAGGTTCTGTTATGGTCGCTACTTTTGTGCCGCGGCGGCCTACCAGCGCGAGAACGCAGATCGACGCTCAGCCCGCACTTACTCGCTCGAGGGCATATCAGATGTTGTGGCAGGCACTGAGGAGCCTGACGGCGCGTCCGACGGCACGGGCAAGCCTGCCTTGCGAAGGCTCGCGATCATGCGCGCCCGATCCGCTGCCTGGATGTTGCGCTTCATGAGTTCGGCCTCGATGTTGGGGATGAACGCTGGGCTCATCTTCATAAATATTTCTCCCTCCCGGGTTGCTTCCGCCATCATCCCCGCCTGTGCATAGATGGCGGTCGCTACCACATGGAAGATTGGGAGTTTCTGGAGATCGGCCTGCCGGATCTCGGCCACGGCTTTTTGGTCGTCATGCTGCATATAGGCTGTGAGCGCGAGCACCGTGTGGTAGTACCCGCCGGCCCCCGGATTGCGGTCAAGAGCTAGCTGCACAAGCTCCGCCCCACGCTGCCATTGCCCTCCAAGTGCCAGTCGTGTGCCGAATTCGCCGAGGAACTCGGTATCGTTGGGATTGAGTGCCAGTGCCCGTTCCCCGATCTCCATCGACTCAGCCCATTGCTGATTGAAGAACAACGCCGTCATCAACGCCTGAAGTGCGCGCATATTGTCCGAGTTCAGCTCGACCGCCCGACGCGCTGCAGCGAGTGCACGTTCAGCCGATGTGGGCGCGCCCTTTCGTGCATTGAAGCCAAACCGGTCCTCGTCGACGTAAGCAATCGACAGCATCGCCCAGGCGGTAGCGTAGGATGGAAAGCGCGCGACGGCGCTCTCAAGGCAGTCGCGGACGGCCGCATGCCGTTCGACACTCAACTCGGTGCGATAGGCGTAAAATTGAAGCGTGCAACGGTAGGCATCGAGATCATCGGGCGGGCCGTTCGCGATGTCGGCCTGATAGATGACGCCGTAGGGCTGAGCTACTACTGTTGCAACCTGGGCGGCGACATCGGATTGAATGGCGAAGATATCGCGGGAACGAAAATCGTCGTCGTAGGTTTGAGACCACAGGATCGCGCCGTTTTCGGTTTCGATCAGACGGGCTGTGACGCGGATTCGCGCGCCGGAGATTTGCACCCCGCCGGTCAGAAGGTAACTGGCTCCGAGTTGCTGGATGTGCGAGGGGGCGACTTGCGGTGGCAAAGCCTCTGAGGTCTCGCGGCCATACACCGTCAGTTCTTTGAAGTGCGGCAGGATGCTCAGCAATTCCTCGGTAAGCCCCATCGCATATAGCTTGGCTTCCGGTCCTCCGCCGAGATCGGCGAATGGCGCGACCACCAGCGTTGGTCCCTCGGGATCGGCCGCCCGCGTCGAGGGCAGGGAGGTCTGCGACACCAGCGGGCTGGAGGCCCAATATGCAAAGGTGAGGCAGACGACGACTGCGAGCGTTGCCGTGGCGAGCCAATGCACGCGTTCCCATGAAAACGAAGCCGCTTTCGAAATCTCGGGAGCCGCTGCAGGCCCGACGGGCGTGAGTTCGACTGCGTTCGAGACGTTCCAGCTGAAAACGGGAACGTACCCGCCCTTGGGGATTTCGATGCGGATCGGATCGGTGCATCCGGACAGAAGGTAATACCGCTCAAGCGCGCGGCGCAATCGACCCGCCTCGATCCGCACCACCGGATCGTCCTGCGAGAAGTTTTCGTCCCGGTCGAAAACCTCGATGGCGATCGAATAACCTTTGAGCCGCGTAGCGCGCCCAGAGAGCGTTTCTTCCACGACGTAGCGTAGGAAAGCACAAGCGCGCGCCGGCACCGAAAACTCAGGACTTGAGAGAATGCGCTCAAGCTCGGCGCGGACCTCCTCCGGAGAGGGTGGCAGTCGGAGTGCCGAAGTCAGGGCTAGCGCTGCAACCCCAGGATTAAAGACGTTCATTCCAGAACCCCTCTTGCCCCACCTTGAGGGCCGTCCCGACCTGCCGTAGGGCATCGGCTTTGGAGGTAAATTAGAAACTGCTTAAGTAGAGTACTCCCCGCATTCCATTCCGTCCAAGACTATGTACGATTCCATATGGTCCGGCGTCGGCTACAGTAACCTACGCCCGCAACTGCTGCGGCACGCCTATACTCCATTGCACCGACGGCGGAATGGGCGTCATTGATATGGATCAAAAAATCGAGGCGGCCCAACGGCGCTTTCCCTTGCGAAAGCGCGCGATCGAGGACCTCGCCGTCCGCGATGAGGATTTCCGCTCGCTGTGTATCGATTTTGCTGACGCCGAAAGAGCGGCCCTGCGTTGGGAGAATTCCGACACACCAAAGCGTGATGAGCGTCGCGCCGAATACCTAGTGCTGGTCAACGACCTGGCCAAGGAGATCGAAGCAATATTGGATACAGCCGCCAGTATCCCGCTCCCGGCCCGGCGGCCGAAAAGTCAGTAGTGAACGAAAGCTGCTCAATGGCTGGCTGGGGCCTCGCAAGCGGAGCAGCCCTTGGCCGCACCGAATATACCAGATGCTACATCGCGCGGCGATCCAAAGTATCACGCCGCCGCCTCCTTCCGTTGCGCGGTGACGGGTCTGTTGCGCCGCAGCCGCACTGACCACTGCTTCCTGTTGCGGTCCGGCAGAGCTCTGAGCCAGTACGGATTTCGCGAGTTTGATACCGTTTTCATCAAACGCTGTCGTCGCCTGACGCCAGCACTCGCAAAGACTGTTATTCGGCCCGGCAGACAAGTCTTGCAGTATGTCGATGGAACTCGTCTGATCACCGGCAAGTCTCAAGGCACCATGGTGCATGGTGTGGCTGTTCCGGGAGTAGGTTACCAGATGCTACGCGCGTGCACGCGCCACGTCCGCTAACCTTCGCGTCAATCAGTGCAGAGGAGCGACAACAATGTGCCTTCAGCGCGTCCCGCATGATCGATGACTAGGAGAAGGTCTACGCTTCGATAGTCGAGGACAGGCGATCATGCTCAACCGGGGTTGCTCAGCGCAGGACCAAAAATGGACCACGATCTAAGCCAACGAGCTAACGGGCCTGTCCAACTAGTGGCCCGCTAATCTACATGCTTGCCCACGTAACTTACCGACTGCCTCTGGGCTCACGCGATATACAAGCCCTTTGAGACACCCGCCGAATTGCAGTCCGCGAAGGGAAAAGCCCCATGCTGAGACGCCAGCGCGGACGTTCATGAGCAGAGAACGGCAGATAAAGGAAAGGCACTTCCATGCGAAATTTAATGACACTTATCACGGCAACTTCAGTAGCACTTTTGTCTGCGATGGCAGCCTACGCACAAACACAAAATCCCCTTCCCAAGGCCAGCGATGTGCTTGTCCGATACGGGGACGACGTGGAGGGCTGGACGGTCTATGCAAATCAAACCCGCGGAGATTGCTTGATCGTGCGCCAGGATGGGCCAAGTTCGGTGCAAATGGGCGTTACCGCAAATCAGGAGGTCGGGTATCTCGGCGTGTTCACGAAGGCGGATATCGGCCTTCAGAACGGGGCCCAGTCGGAAATCTTCGTCTCCATCGCTGGCCATCTTTATAGTGGTGTGGCCATCACCACGAGCGGCGAACTCAAGGGCGGATATTCTGGTGGCTACATCTTGACAGACGACCCGAATTTCAAGCGCGACGTAGCGAAGCAATATGAAATGATCGTGTTTCCGGAAACCAAGGGGACCTTCGTTGTCGATCTGAAGGGGACTTACAAGGCAATGGCAATGGGCCGCAAATGCCTCGCCCAGTGACCGCCCGCTGGGCAATATTCCCCATCTCGGCCATTGGCTGCAGCCACAGAGTTTTAACGCAGAGCGCCAGCGTGTGACATCGCCGCCGCCGGAGCGGCCAATGCCAGTCGGCACCCACCAAGCCAAGATCGTATCAGAAGTTCGGGCTTTTCAACGACCGCGGGGCTGATGACCAACAGCGAAGATACTAAATTAGAGCATTCCCAACAATGACGTAGAAAAAGAGACCTGACGTCTTTTCAGATAGCGCGACGCGTCCACCATTTTGACGTCGCCGGCGTGGATAACGGCAATTGACGATGTTGTAATATATTGGCAAGATTAATGCGGCTTCCGGTATACTCACCTTGATTGCAAGCGTCATCTGGCGCCGGATCAATCCTCGAACAACCGACTATCCACCGACTTGATATACTGCAGAAACGCAGCAACGCTTTCAAAAAATGAAGTGCGCCTCACACTGGACGAGCTGATTGCGGCGATCCGTCGTGATCTTGATGCGAAGAAGCCCAGGCAGGTTAAACAGGGACAAGGACGGCGTGCATCCGCTTGTGATTCCGTGTGAGAAGGGGTGGAGGAATGTGGTGACCGGAGCTCGCGTCGAGATTCGTCCTACTCACTGGCTTGCCTGGAGCCCGGGCAAAGATGAACCGGCCTCGTTTCGGGATCAGACTTAACCCTCAGGATCGACAGTCAATGCCGTGCATGGTCTAGGCCTGACAGGCCGCTGCTTCAGCCTGGCTCATTTTGGCGATCTGCTGCTGTGCGGCGGCAGCGGTGGCGGCATCGCCGCCCTCGACGTGCACCGTCGGGAACGCGATCTTGATGTTGTTGTCCTCGAAGGCCTTCTTAATCATCATGAAGGCCCGGCGCTTGATCGGGAACTGCGTTCCCGGTTTGGTCGTCATCTTCATACTGAGCTGGACGGCGAAATCGCCGAACGCGTCGATGCCCTGCATTTTCAGCGGCTCGATCGTGTCGGCCGCGAATTCGGGGTCCTGCGCCAGCTCTTGTCCGATCTTCTTAACCAGCTTGCGCGCGAGTTCGACGTCGGAATCGTAGGTCACGCCGATCGTTATCTTGTCGATCACCCAGTCGCGACTCATGTTCTGGATCGCGCCGAGCTGGCCGAACGGAACGGTATAGACGGGGCCGCGGTGGTGGCGCAGCCTGACCGAGCGCAGGCTGAAGGACTCGACCGTCCCCTTGTATGACCCGCTCTGGATGTACTCCCCCACCCGGAACGCATCGTCCATCAGGTAGAACACTCCGCTCAACATGTCCTTCACAAGCGTCTGCGAGCCGAAGCCGATGGCCACGCCGAACACACCTGCGCCAGCGATCAGAGGCATGATCTGCACGCCTAACCCGGCCAGGATGCTTAGTACTGCCACGACGCCGATGAGGACGGCGAGCGCGTTGCGAAAGATCGGCAAGAGAGTTCGCAGGCGGGCTGCACGTGCTGCATCGTGCGGATCCGCCTGGGGTGCCGCATGATGGGGATCCGTACTGGCCAGACTCGATGCCTCAATTCTATAGGCGATTAGGGCCTTGGCGAGCTGCCAGAACAGATCCGCGACCATCAATATGACAATGGCGTTAAGCGATCCGGATATGATGCGAGCGCCCATCTCGTCGTGAGCAAAGGCCGCTGCTCTAAGACGCCAGACGTAGGCGAGCCAAACGATCGCCGCTGCAATGACCCCCGCCCTAGCGCCTCTGACGATAAATACGTTGAGCGCCACGCCGACGGCGCCACTGCGCTTGGCGGTGCCGGCGACCGCTTGCGAGCAATTACCGACGCCGCGCACCACGCTAGGCAGGAGCAGCGCGTACAAACCGATCCACAGCAATGCGAGCACCCCCGCGACCCAGACTAGCCAAAGTACAACCAGATAGAGCGTAAGCAGACAATTCTTGATCGGTGAGGCTGGCTTGCTAGGCCGCCGCCAAACGGTGTCGCAGCCGACGGCCAGCAGGCCAAGCCCGAACGAGAGCGCGACGAGCCGCTGCATGTCGGGCGAGAAGCCAAGGGCCGGCATGATGCTGACAATCGCCCAGCCGAAGAAAAAAAACCCGGCGACCGCGCTCACGCGTTGCTGCCAGAAGCGTTGACCCGCCTCGCGGCTGCCGCCCCGCTGATCGCTAGGGTCACTCTCAATGGGAGACCCCAACGCCAGCAGAGACTTGGTTATCGCGCGGATAGCGCGAAAGATGATGAAGGCGAGCAGCAGCGTCAGCACGATCTTGCGCAGAAGCGGCGGCCATTCGAACGCGAGGAACGAGCCGATGCTGGCTAGGGCAAATGTCAGCAAGGCAGCGACCTCGGACAGAACCGCCTTTCCGGGGTCAATCGTTGCCTCGGAAGTGCCCGACGCCAAAGCCCGGCGGACCAGCCACTCGGCGCCGAAGCCGACGACAATCAGAACTGCCAGGATCAGGACCACCAGGCCGGGCCTGCCTGAATTCACGTCGCGCGAGACGACGCCGGCGGCGTTGGCCAACTCCTGCGGGATGCGGGGAATGGCATCCGCGAGCGCGGCGAGACGTGTGCGAACGGCTCCCTCCCAACTCGCGATCGTGCCTTCTAGCGATGCGGCAGGCGGTTCCTCGGCGGCTGCCGGTATCTTTCCTTCGAGCCATTGCTTCACCTCAGGGTCGGACAGCAGGTTGAGGAACTGCCGTGCCTTTTCAGGCGGCAAGCCGGCCGGAGACTGCTGTGCCAAGGAGGTTCCAAGCAGTGCCCAAAAGAAAATCGCAATGCCGGCCGACAGCAGAATACAAATTCGAGTGCGCAGTGCTTTGCTCATCGGACGCTCCGGCTGCCCGTGGGAAGCCAGCCGGGAGCGAGCCTGTCCGCTTGCGCCGGCAGACGACAGGCGGCGCTGGGAAGGTCGTCAGGGCCAAGTTGCCCCTTTCTGTACGAAGGCGATGAAGGCCTGGCGGTCAAAGATGCGTCCTTTGCGCAAAGTCGATAGCAGGACGATTGTATTAGGTATGGCTTAAGCGCAAATTGCGCGAGATCAATCGGCGTTCGATCGCGTCGCCCTCGATGGGGCTTTCAAGGAACGCTTAGACCTTGCCGTCGATGCGACTTATCCGGTCGGCTGCACCGGCGGCTGTAGGTCAGTTGCGGGACAGGCCCTTGCGGCCCACAGCCATCGCCTTGAAGGTCCCTTCCAGGTCGACCACAAATTCCCCTTTGGTCTGTGGGAAAACCGTCGTGGTGTATTTCGCTTGAAATTTGGGTCGTCCGTCAAGATGTAGCCGCCCGGATGCGGAGGGCGGCTTCACCTGCGACATGCCGAATGGGCTCTCCTACACGGCGCGCTCAGACGTGCTTCATATGGTGCTTCGCCAATAAGTTCACTATGCGTTCGGCTTGTGCTGCGGAGCACCAGCCGCTGGCCAGGCTAACTAGATCATCGATTCAATTCCGGCTGTGCGCTGGAATGTCCGGTTTGCGAGGGATGATTGCCGTCGACCCACTGGACGATCATCCGGAATTGCACTTTCGCTTGCCAATACGCGCGATAGAAGTCGAGAAGTTCCCCCGTGGGTTCCGACAAGCGTTGGAAGCCCGAAATGAAGGCGACGACGGTGCCGATCGTCGTCTGCCCGCGGATGACAAGATAGCCGCCAACGATCAGGACCATCAGGGACCCAGCCGCGTTGGCTATGTTCAGCAACGTCTTCAGCCCGAATCTCAACAAATAGAATTCAAGGCGGTTGCTGAAGATGGTGCGTATGGTGCGAAAGGCTGCCCGGCGCTTCGTCGAGTGGCTGGCGAAGGAATTGACTGCCTGGTTGCCAAGCCTTCGGACCAGCACGACCTGCCGTTCCACGAGTGTGTTCAGGTCCTTCTGCATGTAAAGCGCAAGCAGGATCTGCGGCAGGAGTGATACGCCGCTGACCAGAGCAATCACCGGCTGCATGTAGATCATGTAAGATACGACGGAGATCATCATCGTGACGTTGACCACGCATTCAGAGATGCTGGTGCCGACAAATCCGCCAACATAGTCGATCTCGTTGCCGATGATGCTGGCGGTCTGACCGCTCCTTGCGTGCTCGCGCGCTGACCTTTGCGTGGCGACGAGAGCGAGTTGATCGCGCGCCGTCTTCACCACGCTCTCTCCGAGCCAGCCCTGATAGACGATCAGTGCGTATTTCAACCCCGCATGCAGGAGTATAGCCGCTAGATACAGGCCGCCGAGCATCAGCAGCGCCCGTACGTTCTTGTCGGCAATCGCCCCATCGACGACCCGTCTCTGCAGGTCGATGGGGATAAAGTTAGCCAAGGCAACCGAGATTGCGATCACGCTGACATAGACCTGATGCATGCCGCTGGCGCGCCGGACAAAATTGGGAAACTTCTCGCCAGCGCGTATCGCGTCGGCCATCGGCTTAAACGGGGTGAAGCGCCGCGCAATTGTCGTGAAAATGCCGCTCACCTTCGGTGCGCCTCCGTCGCCTCCATCTCCGGCCCAGCCGATAGGGCCGACGCACCCTGTCGGTGAGCAACCGAGCGGGCATCCTCGTTGCGCGGCTCGGTCGAAGTCAGCCCGGCAGGCCGAGAGCGGCATTTCTGCAGCGCCTCGATAGCCGGTCGCGACCAGTAGGGCTGGCCCCGGCCACGCCACGTTGGAGAGGTTGAGTTCTCGATCATCACGGTCTGATAGCGGAGAAGGCCGCGAGCCCCCTTGATCGGCATCAAGGCTGGGAGAATTTACGATCCGAGCTGAAACAGGAAGCCACGGTGTTGTTGGCAAAAGCACTGACCGGCGGCCATGACTGGTGGACCGGGAACCTGATGTGGGCCGGTCAGGAGTTCCAACAAACAAGGGCAAGCTTTCCGGGCGCGCCGTGGTCGCGGGGCGCCTGCTCTCGCTGAGGCCGCCCACTGCCGACAGACCCCGGCCGGGCAATCGAGCCCGCGCGGGAAACCTTTATAAAATTCCTATTTCTTTGCGCCCCGCGCCGTCTCGAACCTTTATGGCGATCGGGTCCATATTCGCACGACCAAGATTTGGTGCCACGTCAATGAACATGCGGCGGGGGTTGTCATGGTATTGCGAGTCTTTCCAGGAAGGCACGAAGTACAAAGCACAAGGAACAGGCAAAATGGACATTATCATGCTCGGGATCGGAGTTTTGTTCTTCGCCGTGTCCCTCGCCTACGTCAGAGCCTGCGACAGAATTTAAGCGGAAGGATCGAACCATGCTTGTCGACTACATCCTCGGTGGCGGCGTCACCTTGTTCCTGCTCGCTTACCTGACCTACGCCCTCATTCGCCCAGAGCGTTTCTAGTCCACCGGTGCACGGAAGCTACATCATGACCATGAACGGATGGATACAGATCCTCATCTTCTGCGGGATCCTCGTTTTGCTGGTGAAGCCGCTCGGCGGCTACATGCACCGCGTCTTCAACGGCGATCGCACGCCGCTTTCGTCGGTCCTCGGCCCGCTCGAGCGCGGACTCTACCGCATTTGCGGAACCAGCGATCGTGAGGAACAGCACTGGACCACATATGCGGTGTCCCTGCTGCTGTTCAACCTGGCGGGCTTCCTGGTGCTCTACTTCCTGCAGCGCATGCAAGGCAGCCTGCCCTACAATCCGGCCGGCATGAGCGCGGTCGACCCGGCGCTCGCCTTCAACACCGCCGCCAGCTTCATGACCAACACCAACTGGCAGAACTACGGCGGCGAAAGCACGATGTCCTACCTCGTGCAGATGGCCGGCCTGACGGTCCAGAATTTCGTTTCGGCGGCCACCGGCATCGCCATCGCCATCGCGCTGATCCGTGGATTTGCCCGCGCTTCGGGAAAATCGATCGGCAATTTCTGGGTCGATATGACGCGCGCCACGCTCTACGTGCTTTTGCCGCTCTGCATCGTGCTCACCCTTGTCTATGTCTGGCTCGGCATGCCGCAGACGCTCGGGCCTTATGTCGACGCCACCACGCTCGAAGGCGTCAGGCAGACGATCGCGCTCGGCCCGGTCGCCTCGCAGGTCGCCATCAAGATGCTCGGCACCAATGGCGGCGGGTTCTTCAATGCCAATGCGGCACATCCCTTCGAGAACCCCGACGCCATCTCCAACCTGATCCAGATGCTGTCGATCTTCGTCGTCGGCGCTGCCTTGACCAACGTCTTCGGCCGCATGGTCGGCAACCAGCGCCAGGGCTGGGCGATCCTTGCCTCGATGGGCGTGCTGTTCATCGCCGGCGTCGCCGTCTGCTACTGGGCGGAAGCCGCGGGCAATCCGCTGGTGCATGCGCTCGGCATCGACGGCGGCAACATGGAAGGCAAGGAGACCCGTTTCGGCATCGCGCTGTCGGCTTTGTTCGCGGTCATCACCACGGCGGCTTCCTGCGGCGCGGTCAACGCCATGCATGACTCGTTCACCGCGCTCGGCGGCATGATCCCGCTCATCAACATGCAACTCGGCGAGGTCATCGTCGGCGGTGTCGGTGCCGGTTTCTACGGCATGCTGATGTTCATTCTGATCGCCGTCTTCGTCGCCGGCCTGATGGTCGGCCGCACGCCCGAATATCTCGGCAAGAAGATCGAGGCCAAGGAGGTCAAGATGGCGATGCTGGCCATCCTGTGCCTGCCGCTGGCGATGCTGGTCTTCACGGCCATCGCGGTGGTGCTGCCGAGCGCGGTCGCCTCGATCGCCAATGGCGGGCCGCACGGCTTCTCCGAAATCCTCTACGCCTACACCTCGGCGGCGGCGAACAACGGCTCGGCCTTCGGCGGCCTCACCGGCAACACGCCCTGGTACAACATCACCATCGGCATCGGCATGCTGATGGGCCGTTTCCTGGTCATCATCCCGGCGCTCGCCATCGCCGGCGCGTTGGCGGCGAAAAAGACCGTGCCCGCCTCGGCCGGCACTTTCCCGACCGACAGTCCGCTGTTCGTCGGGCTGCTGGTCGGCGTCATCGTCATCGTCGGCGGGCTGACTTTCTTCCCGGCGCTTGCCGTCGGACCTGTTGTCGAGCACCTGGCGATGATCCATGGACAGACATTCTGAGGTGGCCATGTCCTGGTTCAGCAACAAGCGCCGTCATGTCAGGCATCGGCCCGATCCGGGGAAGGAGGGGCTGCCGCCTCCTTTCCCGACCATGTCGACCTTTCTCGGACTTGCCGGCGCCATGATCGCGCTTTGGCTGCTGGCCTACGGGCTTCCCCATCTTTTTTCGGCATCCGACCAATCGGCGCCGCACACCAACACTGAAGCCGGAGCTTCAAAATGAGCCAGTCAAAATCGGCCAGCATCATGGATGCCGGCATCCTGTGGCCCGCCATCGGCGGCGCCTTCCGCAAACTCGATCCGCGCACGCTGGCCCGCAATCCGGTGATGTTCGTCGTCGCCGTGGTGTCGGCGCTGACATCGGTGCTGTTCGTCAAGGACCTCGTCACCGGCGGCGGCGATCTGCGCTTCACGCTACAGATCATCATCTGGCTGTGGTTCACGGTGCTGTTCGCCAATTTCGCCGAAGCCGTCGCCGAAGGGCGCGGCAAGGCGCAGGCGGATTCGCTGCGCAAGGCGCGCACGGAAACCCAGGCAAAGCTCCTGGCCGGCGAGGACCGGACAAAGTTCAAGCTGGTGCCCGGCACCAGCCTGAAGGTCGGCGACATCGTGCTGGTCGAGGCCGGCGACATCATCCCGTCCGACGGCGAGGTGGTGGAAGGCGTCGCGTCGGTCAACGAGGCGGCGATCACAGGCGAGTCCGCGCCGGTGATCCGCGAATCCGGCGGCGACCGCTCGGCGGTCACCGGCGGCACGCAGGTGCTGTCCGACTGGATCCGCGTGCGCATCACCGCCGCCGCCGGCCATACTTTCCTCGATCGCATGATCTCGCTGGTCGAAGGCGCCGAGCGCCAGAAGACGCCGAACGAGATCGCGCTCAACATCCTGCTCGTCGGTATGACGCTGATCTTCGTGCTGGCCACCGCGACGATCCCGAGCTTTGCCTCCTACTCGGGTGGCTACATTTCGGTGACCGTGCTCGTCGCCCTGTTCGTGACGCTGATCCCGACCACGATCGGCGCGCTGCTGTCGGCCATCGGCATTGCCGGCATGGACCGCCTGGTGCGCTTCAATGTGCTGGCCATGTCGGGCCGCGCCGTGGAAGCCGCCGGTGATGTCGATACGCTGCTGCTCGACAAGACCGGCACGATCACGCTCGGCAATCGCCAGGCGACGGAATTCCGCCCGGTCAAGGGCGTCAGCGAGCAGGAACTGGCCGACGCGGCACAGCTTGCCTCGCTCGCCGACGAGACGCCGGAAGGCCGCTCGATCGTGGTGCTGGCCAAGGAGAAATATGCCATCAGGGCCCGCGACATGGCGACGTTGCATGCCACGTTCGTGCCCTTCACGGCACAGACCCGCATGAGTGGCGTCGACATAGACGGCTCCTCGGTGCGCAAGGGCGCGGTCGATTCGATCCTGACCTATGTCAGCCAGCCGACATCGGCCACGCACGGCATACGGCCCGGAGGCGATACCGTGCGCAACCTGCAGGCGATCGCCGACGAGGTCGCCAAATCGGGCGGTACGCCGCTGGCGGTCGAGCGGGACGGGCGCCTGCTCGGCGTCGTCCACCTGAAGGATATCGTCAAGGGCGGTATCCGCGAGCGCTTCGCCGAACTGCGCAGCATGGGCATCCGCACGGTGATGATCACCGGCGACAATCCGATGACGGCGGCAGCCATCGCGGCGGAAGCCGGCGTCGACGACTTCCTCGCCCAGGCGACGCCCGAGGACAAGCTGAAGCTGATCCGTGACGAGCAGGCCAAGGGCAAGCTGGTCGCCATGTGCGGTGACGGCACCAACGACGCGCCAGCACTCGCGCAGGCCGATGTCGGCGTGGCCATGAACACCGGCACGGTCGCCGCCCGCGAGGCCGGCAACATGGTCGATCTGGACAGCGATCCGACCAAGCTGATCGAGATCGTCGAAATCGGCAAGGCGCTGTTGATGACGCGCGGTTCGCTGACGACCTTCTCCATCGCCAATGACGTCGCCAAGTACTTCGCCATCATTCCGGCCATGTTCGCCGTCTTCTACGTCGCGCCCGGCCAGACGACCGGCCCGCTGCAGGCGCTCAACATCATGCACCTGGCGACGCCGCAGAGCGCCATCCTGTCGGCCATCATCTTCAACGCGCTGATCATCATCGCGCTGATCCCGTTGTCGCTGCGCGGTGTGAAGTACCGGGCGATCGGCGCCGGTGCGCTGCTCAGCCGCAATCTTCTCGTCTACGGCCTCGGCGGCATCGTCGTGCCGTTCGCCGGCATCAAGATAATCGACATGGCGGTCACCGCCCTTGGCCTTGCATAAGGATCGTTCCGATGCTCAAGCAAATCAGACCCGCGATCATCATGATCGTTTTCTTCACCGTGCTGACCGGGCTCGTCTATCCCATCGGCATGACCGGTATCGCCCAGGCGCTGTTCCCGCGCCAGGCCAATGGCAGCCTGGTCGAGAAGGACGGCAAGGTAATCGGCTCCGACCTGATCGGCCAGGCCTTCGCCAGCGACAAATATTTCCACGGACGGCCTTCGGCCGCGGGCAATGGCTATGATGCCGGCGCCTCAGGCGGTTCCAATCTCGGCCCGACCAACCCGAAGCTCATCGAGCGCATCAAGGGCGAAGCCGAGAAGCTGAAGGCGGAAAATCCGAACGCGCCGGTGCCGATGGACCTGGTGACCGCATCCGGCAGCGGCCTTGATCCGCAGATCAGCCCGCAGGCCGCTTATTTCCAGGTTCCGCGCGTGGCCAAGGCCAGGGGCATCGACGAGGCCAAGGTCAAGGCGCTCGTCGACGGCCAGGTCGAGGACCGGGAATTGGGCGTGCTCGGCGAGCCGGCGGTCAATGTGCTGGCTCTCAACCTGGCGCTGGATGCAGCGAAATAGTTGATGGCAGGCGCCGGGGATCGACACGGTCCCCGGCGCCATTCATGATCGGACCCGATGCCGGACGACAGAAGCAACGTCGAAAACAGACCATCCCCCGACGCGCTGCTCGAGCATGCCGAGCGGGAAGGGCGCGGCCGTCTGCGCATATTCCTGGGCGCGGCACCGGGTGTCGGCAAGACTTACGAGATGCTGATGTCGGGCCGTGCCAGGCTGGCCGACGGCGTCGACGTGGTGATCGGCGTGGTCGAGACGCATGGCCGCAAGGAAACCCAGACCCTGGTCGAGGGATATGAAGTCATTGCCCGCCGCAAGGTCGACTACAAGGGGCGTGTCCTCGACGAGATGGACATCGACGCCATCCTTGCCCGGCGCCCGGCGCTGGTCCTGGTCGACGAACTCGCCCACACCAATGCGCCCGGCAGCCGCCACCCCAAGCGCTACCTCGACGTCCAGGAAATCCTGGCGCGGGGCATAGACGTCTATACGACGCTCAACATCCAGCATGTCGAAAGCCTGAACGACGTCGTCGCCCAGATCACCCGGGTCCGGGTGCGCGAGACCGTTCCCGATTCCATCATCGACCGGGCCGACGATGTCGAAATCATCGATCTGACGCCCGACGACCTGATCAAGCGGCTCGAGGAGGGGAAGGTTTATTTCCCCAACACGGCGCAGCGTGCCGTCGAGAACTATTTTTCGCCAGGCAATCTGACGGCGTTGCGGGAACTGGCGCTGCGCCGTACCGCCCAGCGCGTCGACGAACAGTTGCTCAACCACATGCAGTCCCACGCCATCCAGGGTCCGTGGGCGGCGGGCGAAAGGGTGCTCGTCTGCGTCGATGCGCGTCCAGGCGGGGCAGCCCGCATTCGCTATGCACGCAGGCTGGCCGACAGGCTTCGTGCGCCATGGACGGCGCTTCATGTCGATACGCCGCGCTCGGCCGGCATGTCCGAGGACGACAAGGACAGGCTCGCCACGCTCCTGCGCCTCGCCGAGCAGCTCGGCGCCGAGGTGACGACCATTCCGGGCCAGAGCGTCGCGCAGGACATCGTGCGCCATGCGACGGCGAACAATTTCACCCACATCGTGGTCGGCAGGCCGACCCGGTCGCGCTGGCGGGAACTTATCGAGGGGTCGCTCACCTATGATCTGATCCGCAACGCCGGCGACATCAGCGTCCATGTCATCTCGGGCACCGAGCGCGAAACCGAGGCGTCGGCAAGGCGGGTCAAGGCGGCGGCCGAGCAGAGGCAGTTCCAGGTCTGGCCCTATCTGCTCGCCACCGCCTATGTCGCCGGTTCATTGGCGGTCACCACGGCGCTCGACCAGTTTCTCGATGTCCGCAACCTGGCGATCGTCTTCCTGCTCGGAGTGCTGACGTCGGCGGTGGCGGGCGGCCTGTGGCCGGCGCTCTATGCCTGCTTCCTGAGCGCGCTGGCCTTCAACTATTTCTTCCTCGAGCCGCGCTACACGCTGACGATCCGGGATCCGGAGAGCATCGTCGCGCTCGCCGTCTTCCTTGCCGTCGCGGTGATCGCCAGCAATCTCACCGCGCGCGTGCAGCGTCAGGCCGCCGCCGCCCGCTCGCGAGCGCGGGCAACCGAGGACATCTATCTCTTCTCCAAGAAGCTCGCCGGCGCCGGCACGCTCGACGACGTGCTCTGGGCCACCGCCTTCCAGATCGCCTCGATGCTGAAGCTGCGCGTGGTGCTGCTGCTGCCGGAAGACGGCACGATCACGGTCAAGGCAGGCTATCCGCCCGACGACACGCTGGCCGAGGCCGACATCGCCGCCGCCCGCTGGGCCTGGGAGCACAACCGTGCCGCGGGACGCGGCGCCGACACGCTGCCCGGCGCCAAGCGCCTCTATCTCCCCTTGCGCACGGGGCGCACGGCAATCGGTGTCGTCGGCCTCGACAATGACAAGCAAGGTCCGCTTTTGACGCCCGAACAGCAGCGGCTGCTCGACGCGCTGGCCGATCAGGCGGCGGTGGCGATCGAACGTGTCCAGCTCGTCGCCGATGTCGACCGCGCCAAGCTCGCCGCCGAAGCCGACCGGTTGCGTTCGGCCCTGCTGACCTCGATTTCGCATGACCTGAAGACGCCGCTCGCGGCCATCATGGGAGCGGCCGGCACACTCAAGGAGTTCGCGCCTGATCTGCCCGAGCAGGACAGGGTGGAGCTTCTGTCGGCGGTGATCGACGAATCGGAACGGCTGAACCGCTTCATCGCCAACCTGCTCGACATGACCAAGATCGAGTCCGGTGCGATGGAGCCGAACTACGCCCTCCACTATCTCGGCGATATCGTCGGCACGGCGCTCGACCGCGCCCGCAAGATCACCAGCGAACACAAGATCGAGGTCGATATTCCGCCCGACTTGCCGATGGTTAGGCTTGATCCCGTGCTGTTCGAGCAGGTCCTGTTCAACCTTCTCGACAATGCCTCGAAATATTCGCCGCCCGGCTCGACGATCCGCGTCCAGGGATGGACCGACAATGGCTCCGTCGTCGTGCAGATCATGGATGAGGGGCCGGGCATTCCGGCGCAGGACCTGGAACGCGTGTTCGACACTTTCTACCGGGTGCGCAAGGGTGATCAGGTGCGCGCCGGCACCGGGCTCGGCCTGTCGATCTGCCGTGGCTTCGTCGAGGCGATGGGCGGCACGATCACGGCCGCCAACCGGACCGACCGCTCCGGTGGCGCCTTCACCATCCGGATGCCGGTGCCGGCGGAATTGCCCGATGTCGGCAATGGCGGCGACGAGCCCGGCGAGGATCAGCCTCGATGACCAATTCCAATGTCAGGATACTGGTTGTCGATGACGAGCCGCCGATCCGCAAGCTGCTGCGGGTCGGCCTCGCCAGCCAGGGTTACGCGGTCAGCGAGGCGCCGAACGCCAAGGTGGCGATCGAGCTGATCGAACAGGAAAAGCCCGACCTGGTGTTGCTCGATCTCGGCCTGCCCGGCATGGGGGGGCATGACCTCCTGCGCCAATGGCGTGACGGGGGCATCGACATTCCTGTCGTCATCCTCTCCAGCCGCACCGACGAGGCCGGCATCGTCAGCGCGCTCGAACTCGGCGCCGACGATTATGTCACCAAGCCGTTCGGCATGAACGAACTGGTGGCCCGCATCCGCGTGGCGCTGCGGCACAAGTTCCAGCAACAGGGCGAGAAGCCCGTTTTCCAGAGTGGAGACCTCAGCGTCGATCTGGTCAAGCGCATCGTCAGGGTCGAGGACCGGGAGGTGAAGCTCTCGCCGAAGGAGTACGACATACTGCGCATCCTGGTGCAGCACGCCGGCAAGGTGCTCACCCACCACTTCATCCTGAAGCAGATCTGGGACGATTCGACCGACGTGCAGTATCTCAGGGTCTATGTGCGCCAGCTTAGGCAGAAGATCGAAAAAACCCCCGACCAGCCGCGCTACATCACCACCGAAACCGGTGTCGGCTATCGGCTGCGCGTCGAGTGAACAACCCGTCCGCCGGAACCGGCGTCAGCCGATGACCGCGAGCGGCCGATTTGCCGCCGCTGATGTCCGCAAGGCGGCGAGACAGCCAAGAATGCCGAGCGGCACGAAGGCAAGGAACAGCCAGCTCGCGACATCAGCGGCCGCGTCATGGGTGAGGCCCTGCGAAAAACCGCTGGCATTGGCGACGATGCCGGCAAGGGCGGCACCCACGGCATAGCCGATGCGCTGCATGGTTGGCACCGCGGCCGAGGCAATGGTCTGCTCGTCGTCCGGGGCGGAGGCGACGATGACGCGGGTCAGGAACGGCCAGGAAATGCCGAAGCCGCCGCCCTGCAACAGGGCGCAGACCAGGATCAGCGGGATCGAGCCCAGCGGTATCGTGTAGGCGAAGCCGGCGATGCCCGCCGCGATCATCAGTGCGCCGCAGACGATGATCAGCCTTTCGCGCCGCGGCGGCGCGTTGGCGACGAGGATCGACAGGATCGACCAGGCGATCGATTCGGCGGCGATGATGTAGCCGGTGGTCAGCAGCGGAATGTCGTGCAGGCTGGTCAGCAGCAGCGGTCCGTAGACGCCGAAGGAGCAGGTCGCGATGGAAAAGGCGGCGACCATGGTCATGCCGGCGCCCACTGGCGTGCGCCACGAGAACAGCCGCGCCGGGAAAAGCCGGGAGCGCGGCTTCAGCGCGTCGATGTAGAAGAACAACGCCAGCCCGGCGAGGCCCAGCACGATCAGCAGCGAGGAACGCAACAGGGCGATGTCGACGCCGGCCGAGGCAATCAGCACCACGGCGATGGCAAGGCAGCCAAGCGCCATGAACGGGAAGGGCGGCGCCTTGCCGGCTCCGGTGCTGGGCCTTGTCGCTTCCGGTGTGTCGAGCACGAGGAAGCTTGCCAGCGCCATGGCGGTGCCGCCGAGAGTGAAGACGCCGAAGGCCCAGCGCCACGACAGCAATTCGGTCATAACAGCGCCGAGCAGGGGACCGCTGAAGGCAGCGACGCCCCAGATCGCCGACATGATGCCGAAAAGCTGCGGCCAGATGGCACGCGAAAACAGCCGCTCGACCGAGACGAAGGCCAGCGACACCAGCGCGCCGCCGCCCAGCCCCTCGATCAGACGGCCGGCCAGGAACAATTGCATCGAAGGCGAGGCGGCGCAGATCAGCGCCCCGGCAGCATAAAGAAGCGCCGCGACCACCATGTTGGTGCGCAGCGCCACATAGCTCACCAGCCGTCCGGCCGCGGCACCGGCGACGATGGCGCCGAGTTCGTAGATCGCCAGCGACCAGCCGACGAGTTGCACGCCGGCCAGTTCACCGACCATGGCCGGCATGACCGTCGCCACCATCGTCTCATTGGTGGCGTGCAGCAGGATGCCGAGGCTGATGAAGCAGAAGCGCGCCAGGTCGCCGCTCGCCCACAATGCGCGCCAATCGACCTTCCTTGTGCTGATTTCAGTCATGTCCATCCCTGCTTTGCATATCTTGCTGCAGCCACATGGCACCAGAGGCCAGCGCGAGGCTTCCGGCAGGACCATGCGCGCCGCGTCGAGACGCGGCCTTGCTCGGGACGGGCTTGTAGAACCTCAACCTCGGTTGAGCTCAAGCGATTTTTTCGAGGTATGTTTGGGCCAGTGTCGTCCTGGATGGATCGCTTGGCGATCAGTTCTCGGTGCTGCGTAGCTGGAACTGGCTGACGCCGATGGCGAGATTGATGCCGGTCTGCGTCTGCAGGCTGAGCGGCTGCAGGGTGAAGGCCTGCGAGGAGCCGCCGACCAGCAGATTGGCGCCGGCGCCGACGGCGGCGGTCACTTCGGCGCTGGCGCCGACATAGTCACCCGCCAATGCGCCCGGCGCGTAGATGTTCTTCAGCGGCGTCAGCACCAGCCAGCGCATCACCGCCTGCTTGGTCGTGCCGATGTCGAGGCCGTATTTGTTGACGGCGCCGAAATAGGCTTCCGGCGCGAAGCTCTTGTCGGCCGGGGTGAAGGTGCAGCTCAGGTCCTTGCTCGAGCCGAAGATGAAGCCAGTGCCGCCTGATATGGCGCATTCAAGCGTGCCGAGCTCCACGCCCTGGTCTTGCGCTTGTGCCGTGCCGGCAAGCACGGTTGCGATCATGGCAGCGGCGATGGCTGTCCTCGGCATGGCGTCCCCCAAAGATCAAACGGCGCGGAACCATCCTATCCGGTTCCGCGCCGCCGAGTGAAGGGCCTGGAGCCAAGGCTCCAAACCGCTTATTTGAGCGAGTGGATCAGTTCCAGCGAAGTCACCGCCACGGCGAGGTTGACGCCGGTCTGCGCCTGGACGCTGAGCGGCTCCAGCATGAAGGCGCTGTCGAAGCCGCCGACCAGCAGGTTGGCGCCGCCGCCGGTCACGACGCTCGCCTCGGCGTTGACGCCGTAGTAGCTACCGGCAAGGTCGCCCGCGTCACGGTCGCGCGTCGCGGCAAAAACCGCCCAGACGAGCTGGCCCTGGTGCGTCTTGCCGAGATCGACACCGATCTTGGAGATGACGCCGGTATAAATTTCCGACGGCCCGTGATGATGGGGCCGGAAGACGCAGGACACGCCCTTGTTGGAAGCGACGATATAGCCGGTGCCGCCATCGATGGTGCAGTCGAGCGTGCCGAGTTGCAGCCTGCCGGCGCTGGCCGGGGCGGCGGCGAATACGGTCGTTGCAAGGGCGGCGGCGCAGACGAGTTTCTTGATCATGGGAGGGTCCTTTCGCAGTCAGTCTTCAATAACGTCTCGGGTCCGGCGACCGTTCCGCTGAAAACTTGGCGCGAACAAGGCAAGGGTTAACGGCTTGCCACCGCGGTTAACACAGGGTTGCCGGTTTGATGGCGATCCGACGCGCCGCGTGTCCTTTCGGACACGCACATGATGCAGTGGGGCGCTTGGCGCGGGCCTGCGGAGCCAGTGTCAGCTGACGCGGGCGAGGCCGTCCTTGGCCGGCTGGTAGCTGGGGTTGAGGCGCACGGCCTCGCGATAGGCCTTCGCCGCCTTGGCCTTGTCGCCGCGCCGTTCGTAGATCAGCGCCTGGTTGGCCCAGGCCTCGGCGTTCTGGCCATCGAGCTTGATGGCCATGTTGAAGTCGGAGAAGGCATTGTCCTCGTCGCCGGTCGCCAGATAGGAAAGGCCACGGCCGTTGTAGGGCTCGGCGGCATCCGGCGCCAGCGAGATGGCGGTCGAGAAATCCTCGATGGCGAATTTGTGCTGGCCCTGGCTCTGATAGATCAGGCCGCGATTGTGGTAGGCACGGGCGTCCGTCGTGTCGAGCTGGATCGCTTTCTGGAAGTCGTTGAAGGCATCCTGGGTGCGGCCCGCCTTGCGGTAGAGATTGCCGCGGCCGATATAGGCGGCGTCGTAATTGCCGTTGATCTGGATCGAGCGGTTGTAGTCCGCCAGCGCCGCTTCCTGGTTGCCGAGGAAGCGCTGGATCAGCGCGCGGTTCGAATAGGCCTGATAGAAATTCGGATTGAGCTGGATGGCCTGGTTGAAGTCCTTGAGCGCCGCCTGGTACTGGCCGCCGCGGCCATAGGCCGAACCACGAACATTGTAGCCTTCGGGATCCTGGGGATTGCGCTGGATGACAGCGGACAGCGAGGAGATGTTCTCGCTCGACCCTTGCGCCTTGTCGATGTTGTTGAATTCGCCGGCCGGGCCCGATGTCTGGCAGCCGGCAAGTACCAGTCCGGAAAGCAGGGCCGCTGTCAGGGCGAAACCACGCAATGCGGTTCCGCGCTCCACGCTTGTTGCGTTCATGTCTGCCCTGTCCTCACTTGCGCCGTCGTTCAGGTCCGGTTCCCCCTCCGGGCCGGGTCACAATCAAAATAAAAGGGTGGCGGCGATTCCGCATCGCGCCACCCTGGTATCCTTCGAAAAGGACGAAATATTGGCGATAATCAGCGCGGCGGACGCGCTGCGCCGGCGGCACCGCCAGCAGCAACCGGACGCGGGGTCATCGGCAGCAGGCCTTCGCGCTGTGCGCGCTTGCGGGCCAGCTTGCGGGCGCGGCGAACGGCTTCGGCCTTTTCACGGGCGCGCTTCTCGGAAGGCTTCTCGTAGTGGCCGCGCATCTTCATTTCGCGGAAAATGCCTTCGCGCTGCATCTTCTTCTTCAGCGCGCGAAGCGCCTGATCAACGTTATTGTCGCGGACGAGTACCTGCACGGGCAATCCTGTCTTTCGGGTTTGATATCAACAGGCAAGCAGCCATAGCCACAAGCCTCCGCGGCGCTCGACACCACGAATTGTGGCGGCTGATAGCAGAATCAAGCCTCGCTGTCCACAGTCGAAATGACGGACGGCAGCCAAATTGCCACGGTCGCCTGGAGATAGGGCGCCGTTACGCCGTGGCCAGGTGCAACCGCTCGAAATCCTCGAAGAACTCACCGTAATCACAGGTGATCTCCTCGCCGACGGCGATATCCCGAGTCGCGGTGGCGCCGCCATAGCGCGAAAAATCGGTGTTCGGGGTCGCCGAATGGTTCATGAAGCGGCCATTGTCGACCTCATAGACCATGAAGCCGGGCTTGTCCGGGCTCGGATAGGCGTAACGGTCGAGCAGTTCCTTCAGGGGCGGCGAGGCCGCCTCGTATTTTTCCATCGGGATCAGCCGATCGAAATCCGGATCGAGGCGCCAGATCGAGGCGCCCTTGCGGATCGGCTCGGCGGCGAACATGCCGACGCCTTCGATTGCGCTCTGCGCGACATAGGTTCGGATCAGCATCATGGTTCCAGGACCCGTCTTGGCAAGAAGACCCGTTTCGACAGGAAACGGAATCGCCAAATCGCGCCGAAAAAGCAAGACCGGCGGCCTGCGTCACAACGACGAACAGGCCTGTTCCCCGTAAAAATCCTTCACGTCCGGTTGATCGACACGCCGCCATCGGCAAAAAGCGCGGTTCCCGTGGTGAAACTCGAGGCGTCGGAGGCCAGGTAAAGCGCGGAGCGGGCGATCTCTTGCGGTTGCGCCATGCGCTTCAGGGCATGGAGGCCCTCGACGAAGGCGCGTGCCTCGGGCGTGGTCGTCGTCGCGCCTGGTGTGTCGGTGCCGCCCGGCAGCAGCGCGTTGACGCGCAGTCCTTGCGGTCCGTATTCGGCGGCCAACACCTGCGTCAATCCGATCAGGCCTGCCTTGGCGGCGGCGTAGGCGGCCATGCCCGGCATGCCGGCGGTGTAACCGACAAAGCTCGACGTGAAGATCAGTGAGCCGCCGCCGCGCTCCAGCATGGCCGGTATCTGATACTTCGCGCCGAGAAAGGCGCTGGTCAGATTGGTGTCCATCGTCCCGTGCCATGTCTGTGCCGACATGTCGGGGACTGGTCCCATCAGTCCGACAGAGCCGGCATTGTTCAACGCGATGTCGAGTCCGCCGAAGCTGCCGACCGCCAACTCGACGAGGGCTTTCGCGTAGGTCTCGTCCGTGACATCCCCGGCGAGAGCGACGGCCGTGCCGCCGGCGTCCTCGATTTCGGCGGCGATCACATCAAGCTCGGTTTGGCGGCGGGCGGAAATGACGAGCCTGGCGCCCTCCTCGGCGAACAGTTTGGCGGTGGCGCGGCCGATGCCGGAACTGGCACCGGTGACGATGGCGATCTTGTTTGAAAGTGCGAGCATGTCTGGGCATCCCTGTCCTTCGCGCCAGCCTTGCCGGCGATCGGATGCTTGATCGCAGGTTGGCGGTACAGCAGCCACCCGATACGTGCAGAGGTTCGCACCAACTATTGCCGAAGCAGCCATGCCAGACGGTCTAGCGAGAACGCGTAGCTGATGACGATCAGCACGGCCATGATGATGCCCGTGGCGGCATGGCCTGCCAGATGGAAACCCGCCGCGCCGCCGAACAGGACGACGAATTCCAGCGCCAGCCTGACAGCGCCCGGCACAGGCACCGGTGCCCGGCCTGAACGGCTCGGATCATTGAGGACCGCGAAGGTACCCCATGCCGCGGCTGCGGCGAGCGGCAAGGCAATGGGCAGGACCCAACGCCACGCTCCGTCCGAGAAATGCCAGCCCGCCATGCCAAGGCCGAGCAGGGCGGCCATCTCCAGCAGGAAACGCAATGTCAGATTCCACCAGGCGCTGCCCATCATCATTCTCCGAATCCCCGGCAGGGAGAAGTGTTACTGAAGGCAATCATCGGAGCCAGGCGGGATACCTCTTTTTCAGCGCGGCGCAAAACGGCAAGCGCCGTCGCAAACAGCGCAAGGATAGCAGCGCCGTTTCGCTAGTGATACACCTCGCGCGCCGGGGCTTGATGATGAACGCCCGGCTGCCATTTGCGAGGCTGGACCGTGAAGAAATACTCTGTATTCGCCATCGCCCGAGAGGCCATGCGCGGCCACAAGGGATGGGAGGAGCAATGGTCCTCGCCTGAGCCTAAAAAGGAATACGACGTCATCATCGTCGGCGCGGGCGGCCATGGCCTGGCCACCGCCTATTATCTCGCCACGGTGCATGGCATCACCAATGTCGCGGTGCTGGAAAAGGGTTGGCTGGGCGGCGGCAACACCGGGCGCAACACCACCATCATCCGTTCCAACTATCTCTATGACGAGAGCGCCGGCATTTACGACCATGCGCTGAAGCTGTGGGACGGGCTCTCCCAGGAGCTCAACTACAACGTCATGTATTCGGCGCGCGGCGTCATGATGCTGGCGCACAATGTGCACGACATTCAGGTGCTGAAGCGCCATGTCCACGCCAACCGGCTGAACGGCATCGACAATGAATGGCTGACGCCGGAGCAGGCCAAGGAATTCTGCCCGCCGCTCAACACCTCGAAGGACGCGCGCTATCCGGTCGTCGGGGCCGCCTTGCAGCGCCGCGGCGGCACGGCGCGCCACGACGCGGTCGCCTGGGGCTATGCGCGCGGCGCTTCGGCTCGCGGCGTCCATATCATCCAGAACTGCGAGGTCACCGGCGTCAAGCGGGCCGCCAATGGCGCGGTCATGGGCGTCGATACGACGCGCGGCTTCATCGGCGCCAAGAAAGTCGGCGTGGTCGCCGCCGGCCATTCCTCCGTCATCATGAACATGGCTGGCGTGCGCATGCCGCTGGAAAGCTATCCGCTGCAGGCGCTGGTATCGGAGCCGATCAAGCCGGTCGTGCCTTGCGTGGTGATGTCGAACACGGTGCACGCCTATATCTCGCAGTCCGACAAGGGCGAACTGGTGATCGGCGCCGGCACCGACCAGTATGTCTCCTATTCGCAGACCGGCGGGCTTCACATTCTCCAGCACACGCTCGACGCCATCTGCGAGATGTTCCCGATCTTCACGCGCATGAAGATGCTGCGCTCGTGGGGCGGCATCGTCGACGTCACGCCCGACCGCTCGCCGATCCTGGCCAAGACGCCGGTGCCGGGCCTCTATGTCAATTGCGGCTGGGGCACGGGCGGCTTCAAGGCGACGCCGGGCTCGGGCCATGTCTTTGCCCACACCATCGCCAAGGACGATCCGCATCCGATCAATGCGCCCTTCACCATCGAACGCTTCCGCACCGGCCGCCTCATCGACGAGGCGGCGGCGGCGGCGGTGGCGCACTGATGATGGCGCAGATGGCTGTCGCTATGCCGCTGATGCTGGCGGGGGAACAAGGCATGTTCCATTTTCCGACAGTGGCGGAGGTGCGGCTGCAGCCGATTGCGCGCGCCGGCAACGAAGCCGGATGGCCGTTTTCGGTCGATGAGGGGACGCTCACCTGCGTCTGGAGTGGCGGCCAGAAAGTGGTGATGTTCTTCGAAGGCCGGCCGCCCGAGCTGGATGAGGACGAGGACTTCACGCCGCGTGGCGTGATCGTCACCACCGACCCGCTGCAATTGACGCTCGGCAACATGGCCAACCGCGATCTGTTTCGTGCCGCGGCAAGCGTCGAGGAGCGGCTGCGGCTCGTCGCCCCGTTCATGGCCATGGGCCAAAAGCTTTGCGATCAACCCGCCGGCGCGCGCGTCGGCCACGGCGAATTGTAGGATCAAACACGATGCTTCTCATCCGCTGCCCCTATTGCGAGGAAGAGCGCCCGGAGCTCGAATTCCGCAACGCCGGCGAGGCGCATATAGCGCGCTCGGCCAACATATCAGGCGAGAGTGATGACGACTTCGAGAAGTTCTTCTTCATCCGGTCGAACCCAAAGGGCATCATCTATGAGCGCTGGCGGCACATGCACGGCTGCGCGCGCTTCTTCAACGCGGTGCGTGACACCGTCACCGACAAGTTCGTCATGACCTACAAGGCCGGCGAGCCCAAGCCTTCCAAGCTGCCGGGAGTTGCGAAATGAGCGGCGCGTTGCGCATTTCCGGCGCCGGGCGCCTCAGCCAGGCCAAGACCGCCCGCTTCAGCTTCGACGGCCAGTCCTACACCGGCATCGAGGGCGACACGCTGGCCTCGGCGTTGCTGGCCAACGGCGTGCATCTGGTCGGCCGTTCGTTCAAGTATCACCGCCCGCGCGGCATCCTGTCGGCCGGCGCGGAAGAGCCCAACGCGCTGGTGCAGATCGTGCGTGATGACGCGCGCAAGACGCCGAACGTGCGCGCCACGGTGCAGGAGCTCTATGACGGGCTCGCCGCCAATTCGCAAAACCGCTGGCCGTCGCTGTCCTTCGACGTCAGCGCCGTCAACGACCTGGCGTCGCCGCTGTTTTCGGCCGGCTTCTACTACAAGACCTTCATGTGGCCGAAGGCCGCCTGGAAGAGCCTTTACGAGCCGAAGATCCGCGAAGCCGCCGGCCTTGGCGTTTCGCCCGACAAGCCCGATCCCGACCATTATTCCTCGCGCTACGCGCATTGTGACGTGCTGGTGCTGGGCGGCGGTGCGGCCGGTATCGCGGCGGCACTTGCCGCGGCAGAGACCGGCGCGCGCGTCATCCTCGCCGACGAACAGGCCGAATTCGGCGGCAGCCTGCGCTTCGAGAGCGGCGCCAAGATCGACGGCCAGGACGGCTTTGCCTGGGCGCAAGCGGCGATCGCCAGGCTGAGGGCGATGGACAATGTCCGCGTGCTGCCGCGCACGACGGCGTTCGGCTATTACGCGCAGAATTTCGTCGGCCTGGTCGAGCGCGTCAGCGATCATTTGAAGGCCCCCGGCCACGACCTGCCGCGCGAGCGGCTCTGGCAGGTCCGCGCCAAGCGCGTGGTGCTGGCCTCCGGCGCCATCGAGCGCCACATGGTGTTTGCCAACAACGACCGGCCCGGCATCATGCTGGCGGGCGCGGCGCGCACCTTCCTAAACCACTACGGTGTCGCGGTAGGACGGAATGTCGGCGTCTACACCGCCAATGATTCGGCCTATGCGGCCGCGATCGACCTGAAGAAGGCCGGCGTCAACGTGGCGGCGATCGTCGATTTGCGCGACAACCCGACCGGCCCGGTGATCGACGAGGCGAGGGCGCTCGGCATCGAGATTAATTTCGGTCGCGCGGTGATCCGCGCCGGCGGCAAGTTGCGCGTGTCGTCGATGACGGTGCAGCCGAAGAATGGCGGCGGCGAACGCACTGTTCCCGTCGATGCGATCCTGATGTCGGCGGGCTGGACGCCGTCTGTGCATCTGTTCTCGCAGTCGCGCGGCAAGGTCGCCTTCAATGACGAGACCAAGCGCTTCGTGCCGGGCACTTACGCGCAGGACTGCATTTCGGTCGGTGCCTGCAACGGCACCGACGGGCTGTCGGCAACGGTCGACGAGGCCTATGCGGCTGGCGCCAAGGCGGCCAAGGATGCCGGCGCCAAGACAGCCAAGGGCACCAAGCCGAAGGTGGATGCCTCGGAGAGCTGGTCGCGCGGCATGCTGGGTGCGGCACCCGGCGCCGGGCCGGACACGACGGTCAAGGCCTTCGTCGATTTCCAGAACGACGTCACCGCCAAGGACATCCGCCAGGCGGTGCATGAGGGCATGCGCTCGATCGAGCACGTCAAGCGCTTCACCACCAACGGCATGGCGACCGACCAGGGCAAGACTTCCAACATGCACGGCCTGGCGATCGCCGCCGAGACGCTGGGCAAGCCAATCCCCGAGGTTGGCCTGACCACGTTCCGCGCGCCCTACACGCCTGTCACCTTCGGCGCGATCGTCAGCCATGCGCGCGGCCCGCTGTTCGACCCGACCCGCAAGACCGCGATCCATCCCTGGGCCGAGGCGCAAGGCGCGGTGTTCGAGGATGTCGGCCAGTGGAAGCGCGCCTGGTACTTCCCGAAAGCCGGCGAGGACATGCATGCGGCGGTCGACCGCGAATGCGTCGCCGTCCGCAACCAGGCCGGGCTGTTCGATGCATCGACGCTCGGCAAGATCGAAGTGGTCGGCCCGGATGCGGCCAAGTTCATGGAACTGCTCTACACCAACCCGTGGGAGAAGCTGGAGCCAGGCCGCTGCCGCTATGGCATCATGCTGCGCGAGGACGGCTTCATCTATGATGACGGTGTCGTCGGCCGGCTGGCGCCGGACCGCTTCCATGTGACGACGACGACCGGCGGCGCGCCGCGTGTCATGAACCACATGGAAGATTACCTCCAGACCGAGTTCCCGCATCTCAATGTCTGGCTGACCTCGATCACCGAACAGTGGGCGGTGATTGCGGTGCAAGGGCCGAAGTCGCGCGACATCATCGCGCCTTTGGTCGAAGGCATCGACATGTCTGACGAGGCGCTGCCGCATATGTCGGTGCGCGAAGGCAAGATCTGCGGCGTGCCGACACGGCTGTTCCGCATGTCGTTCACCGGCGAGCGCGGTTTCGAGGTCAACGTGCCGGCCGACTATGGCCAGGCGGTCTGGGAAGCGTTGTGGGCCGAGGGCCAGAAGCATGACGCCACCGCTTACGGCACTGAGGCGATGCATGTGCTGCGCGCCGAGAAGGGCTACATCATCGTCGGCCAGGATACGGACGGCACGGTCACGCCAAACGATGCCGGTCTCGACTGGGCGGTCGGCAAGAAGAAGGCCGACTTCGTCGGCATCAGGGGCATGGCGCGGCCGGATCTGGTGGCCAAGGGCCGCAAGCAACTGGTCGGCCTCAAGACCAAGGACCCCAAGGTGGTGCTGGAAGAGGGTGCCCAGATCGTCGAGGACCCGAAGCAGGCGATTCCGATGAAGATGATCGGCCACGTCACCTCGAGCTATTGGTCGCAGAATTGCGGCCGTTCCATCGCACTGGCGCTGGTCGCCGGCGGACGTGACCGGATGGGCGACACGCTCTACGTGCCGATGCCGAACGGGGTGATCGAAGTGGAGGTTACCGGGATGGTGTTCTTTGACGAGACGGGAGGGCGCCTCAATGGCTAAGGCTGCTGCAAGGACGGCCGCGACGGCTTCGCCCTCGGCAGAGCGGCGTCCGGCATTGGCCGGGCGCACCGTCTCCGCGACAGGTGCCAAGGTCGAAGTGCTGCCACCGGCCGAGCGCATTTCGCTGCGTGCGCCGGAGGCTTCGGTCGCCGCCCTGTCGAAGGCGCTCGGCGTGACCTTGCCGAAGCAGCCGAAAACCTCGGCGTCGAAAGGCGGGCGTACGGTGCTGTGGCTTGGGCCGGACGAGTGGCTTGTCATCGACGAGGCCGGCAAGGACCCGCTCGCCGATTGCGCGGAGGTTTCCGCCTTGCACTCGTCGGTCGGTATCTCGCATCGCAACATCGCGATATCCGTCACCGGTCCGGCGGCGGAAGCCGCGATCAATTCGGGCTGCCCGCAGGATCTGTCGCTCGAGGCCTTCCCGGTGGGCGCCGCTTCGCGCACCATCCTGGGCAAGGCCGAGATCGTGCTGTTGCGCACGGCCGAGGACGCCTTCAGGGTCGAGTGCTGGCGTTCCTTCTCGGACTATGTCTTTACTTTCCTGTCCGAGGGAGCCCGCGACGCCGCCGGCTGACCTCGGAACGTTTGCCGCCCACGTCCGTTGTGCGGCGACAAGTCGAGGGAGAAATGCCGATGCCGTCGAAGTCCGCGCCGAAATCTCCGAAAACCGCGGCGGTCCGTTCGCTCGAACATGAGCGGCATCAAGAGGCCGACACCGAAGAGGAACTCGAGGAAGGCCTCGAGGATACCTTCCCTGCCAGCGATCCGGTGTCCATCACCAGTTCGGCGATCCCCGGTGCACCCGCCAAGCCCGGCAAGGCCAAGACGGTGGCCGGACGCAAGACCCGCAAGCCCTGATTTAGCAGATTCCGGTTGAAGGCATCTTCCCAACACCTCCGAAGATGCGATATTCAAAGCGCTTTGGAGAGGAAAAAATGCCTGTTAAAGCCACAGTCTGGGGCGAAAACGTCCATGAACAGAGCAATGCCGCCGTGCGCGACCTCTATCCGCTGGGCATGCACGGCACGATCGCCGCGGCGCTCAACCAGGACAAGGGCATCGAGGCGACCACCGCGACCTTGCAGGAGCCTGAGCACGGCCTGAGCGAGCAGCGGCTGGCCGCCACCGATGTGCTGCTGTGGTGGGGGCATGCGGCGCATGGCGAGGTCAGAGACGAGATCGTCGAGCGCGTCCAGAAGCGGGTCTGGGAAGGCATGGGGCTGATCGTGCTTCATTCGGGCCACTACTCGAAGATTTTCAAGCGGCTGATGGGCACGCCCTGTTCGCTGAAATGGCGCGAGGCGGGCGAGCGCGAGCGGGTCTGGGCGATCAATCGCGGCCATCCGATCGCGCAAGGCATCGGCGAATGCCTTGAGATCGGCGAGACGGAAATGTATGGCGAGCCGTTCGCGGTGCCCGAGCCGCTGGAGACGGTGTTCATCTCCTGGTACGAGGGCGGCGAGGTGTTTCGCTCCGGCCTGACCTATCAGCGCGGCGCCGGAAAGATCTTCTACTTCTCGCCGGGCCACGAGACCTATCCGATCTATCACAATGAAGGCGTTCAGCAGGTGCTGCGCAACGCGGTGCATTGGGCACACAATCCGGCCCCGGCTTGGGCCGGCATCACCAACGCGCCGAATGTGCCGACGGACAAGGCCAAGGAGAAGATCGTCCAGAAAGGCCTGCGCCTGCATGCCGACGGTGACAAGGGGTTGAGCTGATGCACCGCCTGCTTCTGCTCGGCACCGGCTGGATCGCCGCACACCATATCGAGGAGTTCGGTCAGGTCCCGGGCTGCACCATCGTCGCTTGCGTCGATCGTCTGCCGGGCCGCGCGGCAGCGTTCGCCGCCGCCAACAAAATAGGCACTTTCTTCGAGAGCCTCGAAGCGGCGATCGCCTGGGGCGAGTTCGATGCCGCCATCAACGCGACGCCGGACCAGGTTCACAAGGCGACGACACTGGCCCTGCTGGCCGCCGGGAAACATGTCTTCTGCGAAAAACCGCTGGCGCCGAACCATGCCGATGCGCTTGCGATGAGCGAAGCCGCCGAGGCGGCCGGGCTCGTCAACATGGTCAACCTGACCTATCGCAACACGCCGGTGATCCAGGAGGCGCGGCGCATGGTGCGGGCCGGTGAGATCGGCGAGCTGCGCCACGTCGAGGCCAGCTACAGGCAAAGCTGGCTGGTCAGCAAGTTCTGGGGCGACTGGCGGGTCGACGACAAATGGCTGTGGCGCCTGTCGAGCCGGCACGGTTCGACAGGCGTGCTGGGCGATGTCGGCATCCATATCCTCGACTTCGCGACCTATGGGGCGGCCGAGGATATCGTCTCCGTGCATGCCGATCTGGTGACGTTTCCGAAGGCCGAGGGCGACCGCGTCGGCGACTATGTGCTCGACGTCAATGACAGCTTGGCGATAACGGCGCGGCTCAGCTCAGGCGCGCTGGCCACGATCATGGCCAGCCGCTACACGACAGGCCATGGCAATGATTTGTCGCTGGCCCTGCACGGCACCAAGGGCGCGATCAAGGTCGAGACCGACGGCAAGGTTTCGCGGCTGTCCGCTTGCCTGGGTGATGACGTCGATCTGCACCGTTGGCGGACGTTGACGCCGCCTGACGTCAAGCACAATGCCCAGCGCTTCGCCGATGCGCTGGATACGGGACGGAACGGTGATCCGTCTTTCCGGCGCGCCGCCGAGATGCAGAAGCTGATCGATGCGGCCTTCGAAAGTTCAGCGACCAAGCTGCCGGTCTCGATCGCCTGAATCACCGTCTGGCCGGCTGAGCCGGCCAGAACCGACTTTCCGAAATCTTGGTAGGCCGAAATCTCAGTAGGCGCTCGGCATGATCCACGGGTTCACCGTGATCCCGAGCCGCGGGCCCTTGCCGCTGGTCGTGGCTTCCGTGGAAGCTTTCTTGTCGACCGAACCGGTCGAAGCGCAATCGAGCTTCACATTGGTCTTGGTGTCGACGCAGGTCGCCGCAGTCGGGTGCTTGACCGGCTGGCTGGTGCCGGCGGCGAAAGCCGAACCCGAAAGTGCCAGCACGGCGGCGAGGGTGAGGAGTGTCTTTTTCATGGTCAGTCTCCGTGTTCGACGGGCGAATTGTTTCGTACATGTACGTTACTTCGTACAAATACGTCCGTCGATCGCGAAGTTCAAGGGAGAATCGTACACGTACGGTAGTTTTTTGTTAACCAAGAAATTCGACGCCGATTTGGGTGCCAGGTCGGCGTGGAAATCTGCGAAACCGAAAGGGCGGGCGCTCAGCAGTTGACCGGTTTTTCGGTCAACGGCGGCACGTCTTGCGTGCTGAGCGTGGCAAGGGTGAAGTCGCACATCCGCTTCACGAAAGCCTGCGCGTCGCCGAAGGGATAGAAGGGGAAAGTGATCAACAGCGAGATCGTGCCATGGCCTACCGCCCACAGCATGGTGGCAATGGCGCGCGGATCGCCGTGCAATTTGCCGGCGGCGACACAGGCCTCGACCCTGCTGATCAGCACCTTCATCGCCGGATTGCCTTCCTCCATGTCCTCGTAGCTCCTGCCTTCCGGCAGCTTGGTCTTTTCGGTCATGAAGACGGTGCGGTACTCATTGGGATTGCCGAGCCCGAAGGCAGCGTATTCGGTCATCACCGCCTGCAAGGCCTCGATCGGATCGTCGGACGGGTGCTCCTCGATGCGCCGGGCGAGCGTTTCGAACGCGTCCTCGGCCAGCGCGAAGAGGATGTCCTGCTTGTCGGCGAAGTAGGAATAGACAGACATCGGCGCATAGCCGACCCGCTTGGCCAGCTTGCGGATGGTCAAGCCTTCATAGCCTTCTTCCTGGACGAGCTTGTGTGCCGCCTCGACAAGCTCCGAGCGCAGTTCGGCCTTTTGTTTCTCGCGGCGCTTCTGGACGCTCAGCGGCAAGTCTGTTGCCCTTGTCTGGTTGGTGCCTGGGTAAATTATATACGCTGTACGGAAACGAACAAGGGCGCCACGGGTTCCCAAGCGGCAGGCGTCATGCCGGTCATGAGGGAGTGGCCGGGTCGGCGGCACCCGTGATCAGCACCGTTCCTCCTTCGAAGCGGCCCATCCCGTCTCCCTCTTACGCCTGCTTGTCGATCAGTTTGGCGGCGAGATGCGAGAGCAATTTCACCGCCTCGCCGTAGGTTCTGGCCTTCTCCGGATTGGAAGCATTGCCGTCGAGCGCGCGCTTGTAGACACCCTGGCAGATTGCCGCCAGCCGGAAGAAAGAGAAGGCGAGGAAGAACGTCCAGTTGCCGATGCCGGTCAGCCCACGCCGCCGGCAATAGGCGGCGACATAGTCCTTCTCGGAGGGCAGGCCGAGTGCCGAGCGATCGATGCCGCCCAGGCCGCGAAAACCCGAGGCATGCGGCAGGCGCCATTGCATGCATTGATAGGCGATGTCGGCGAAGGGGTGGCCTGACGTCGACAGTTCCCAGTCGAGTACCGCCAGCACCTTAGGCTGGTCCGGCGCGAAGATCAGATTGTCCAGCCGGTAATCGCCATGCACCAGCGCAGCCCTGGCATCATCGGCTGGCATATGGGTTTCCAGCCATTCGATCAGCCGGTCCATGTCGCCGATCGCGCTGGTTTCCGAGGCGCGGTACTGGCTGGTCCAGCGTGCCAGTTGGCGCTCGAAGTAATTGCCGGGGCGGCCGAAATCGCCGAGGCCCACGGCCTCGGCGTTGACGTCGTGCAGGGCGGCAAGCGTGGCGTTCATGGCATCGTAGATCGCGGCGCGCTCATCGTTGCCGCGGGCCTCGGGCAGCGCCGGATCCCAGAAGATGCGGCCGTCGAGGAAATCCATGACGTAGAACATGCGGCCGATCGGCGAGTCCTCGGCCGACAGATGCAGCATTTCGGGCACCGGCACAGCGGTGTCCGAAAGCGCCTTCATCACCCGGAATTCGCGGTCGACCTGGTGCGCCGATTTCAAGAGTTGGCCTGGCGGCTTGGCGCGCAGCACGTAACGGCCGCTTTCAGCCGTCAGGAGATAGGTCGGGTTGGACTGGCCGGATTTGAATTTTTCGATTGCCGCGAGCCCGGAAAAGCCCGGGATGTGCGCCTCGAGGTAAGGCGCGAGGGCCGCCTGGTCGAGCGCGTTCGGTTCGTTCATGCCGTCTCGGGCTGGCGTTCAATCAAGGTCAGCGTCAGCCAGCGGGCGGTCAGCGCCGGTTTCTTCGAACCTTCGATCTCGATGGTCACGTCGTGCGCCGTCTGCACCCAGCCCGACGGCCTGACCTTGACGTCGGCCAGCACGAAACGGGTGCGGATGCGCGCGCCGGTCTTCACCGGCGCCAGGAAGCGTAGCGAATCGAAGCCATGGTTGACGCCCATCTTGCCGTTTTCCAGCGGCGGCATGGTCTCGAAGGTCATGGCCGACAGCAGCGACAGCGACAGGAAGCCATGCGCGATGGTGCCGCCGAACGGCGTTTCGCGCTTGGCCCGTTCCGGATCGCAGTGGATGAACTGATGGTCGTCGGTGGCGTCGGCGAACTGGTCGATCATGCGCTGCGTGACCACCCGCCAGGGTGAAACGCCGACCTCCTTGCCGACACTGGCCAGAAGCACATCGAGACTGATCGGTTCCACGCTCATGTCCTCCAGTTCACCTCCGGCTTCTGCGGCCGGAAAATGTCATTCCTTGAACAAGGTCAACCCATGCTGCACCGACTGCCCGCCGTCGATCGGCAGAATGGCGCCAGTGACATAGCTGCCTGCACGACTGCACAAATAGAGCGTTGCGCCGGCAATGTCATCCGGTGTGCCGATGCGGCCGATCGGGACATGGCTGCCGACATGCCTGGCCTGTTCGTCCGTGCCGGTGGCGAAGGCCGTCATGCGGCTCTGGAAGGGGCCTGGTGCGAAGGCGTTGACGGTGATGCGGCGGCCGGCGAATTCGAGCGCCAGGGTGCGCGTCAAATGGTGAACCGCAGCCTTGGAGGCGGTGTAGGAATAGGCGTCGTCGGCCAGCGGCTGCGTGCCCATCACCGAGCCCAGATTGATCACCCTGGCCGGATCGGCGTCGCTGGCAGCAGCATCGAGCAGCGGCAGCAATTCGCGGGTCAGATGGAAGACGGCGGTGACATTGACGCCGAACACCTTGGCCCAGGCGTGGTAGGGAAAGCTTTCCAGCGGCGCGCCCCAGGACACGCCGGCATTGTTGATCAGGATATGCAGTTCTTTGGTCCGCGCCCTGACCTCGCCGACCAGGGCGGCAATGCCAGCCTCGCTGGAAACGTCCCCGGCAAAGCCTTCCGCCCGGCCCGGGGCGCCAAGTCCGTTCAATTCGCCGGCGACCTTGATGCAGTCCTCGCCCTTGCGCGAGGCGATCATCACGCTGGCGCCGGCCTTGACCAGCGCGGTTGCCGCCATGCGGCCGATGCCGGTCGCCGCTCCCGTTACCAGCGCGGTCTTGCCGGCAACCGAAAACAGGTCGTCCAGGTAGCTCATCCAAATTCTCCGCGCCGTTGCCCCGCCCGCGGGCAAAACAGTTCGCGTTGACAAGGCTATCCGAAGTACGGTCATCCTTGCCACGGATAAAATGCCTGGCGTGCATGAAGGGTTAGCGACCGATGACGCAGATGAATCTCGGCATGACCGAGCGGCTGAAGCCGATCCACGCACGCGTCGCGGCCATGGTGCGCGACGAGATCATGCCGCTTGACAAGGAATTCCTCGGCGAAGTCGGCAAGGCCGGCGACCGCTGGGTCTACAGCAAGCGCCAGAGCGAGATTCTCGAAGGGCTGAAGAAGACCGCGCGGGAACGCGGCCTGTGGAACTTCTGGCTGACCGGTTCGGAACGCGGCTACGGCCTGTCCACCGTCGAATACGCCTATCTGGCCGAGGAGATGGGCAAGGCACATCTCGGCGCCGAAACCTTCAACTGCTCCGCGCCCGACACCGGCAATATGGAGGTTCTGGAACGCTACGGTTCGGCCGAGCACAAGCGGGAATGGCTCGAGCCGCTGCTGGACGGAAAAATCCGCTCGGCCTATCTGATGACGGAGCCGGATGTCGCCTCCTCCGACGCCACCAACATTTCCATGCGCTGCGAGCGGCAGGGCGGTGACTATGTGCTCAACGGCGAGAAATGGTGGGCGTCGGGCGCCGGCGATCCGCGCTGCGCCATCTATATCGTCATGGTGCGGACCGGCGGCGATGAAGAGCCGCAGCATCGCCGCCATTCGATGATCCTGGTACCCTCGGCCACGAAAGGCGTGACCAAGGTCCGCGCCATGCAGGTCTATGGCGACGATGACGCGCCGCACGGCCACATGCATCTTCGCTTCGACAATGTGCGGGTATCGGCGTCGAACCTGATCCTCGGCGAGGGCAGGGGTTTCGAGATCGCGCAAGGCCGGCTCGGGCCGGGCCGGATCCATCATTGCATGCGCGCCATCGGCCAGGCCGAGATGGCGCTGGAAATGCTGTGCCAGCGTTCCGTGCGCCGCGAGGCCTTCGGCCAGAAGCTGGCGAAACTCGGCGCCAATTTCGACATCATCGCCGAATGCCGGATGGAGATCGAAATGGCCCGGCTGCTCTGCCTCAAGGCGGCGTGGATGATCGACCAGGGCGACGCGCGGGCCGCGGCCCCCTGGATCAGCCAGATCAAGGTCATCGCGCCACGCGTGGCGCTCAAGGTCACCGACGAGGCGGTGCAGATGTTCGGCGCAAAAGGCATCAGCCAGGACACGCCGCTCGCGCGCTCGTGGACGCATCTGAGGACGCTGCGCCTCGCCGACGGGCCTGACGCAGTCCATCGCCGCCAGGTGGCGCGGACGGAGCTGAAGAAATACACGCAGGAGAAGGTCTGAGCGGCAGTTAGGCTGGCCACATACGGTTCTTCCCGCGGCAACCAAGGAGTGTCACTGATGACAATCCCCTCCGAAATGAAGGCGCTGCTCCTGGTGGGCGACGGTTATACCAGGACACCGAGCGGCAGTGCGCTCGAGGCGATGGAGCCGTATCTCGAGCCGGGAAGCATCGCCGTGCCGGCGCCCGGACCGAGCCAGGCGCTGATCAAGGTCAGTCTGGCTTCGATCAATCCATCGGATGTCGCCTTCATCAAGGGCCAGTACGGGCAGCCGCGCGCCAAGGGCCAGCCGGCGGGCTTCGAAGGTGTCGGCACAGTCGTCGCGGGCGGGGAGGAGCCCTATCCCAGGAGCCTCATCGGCAAGCGGGTCGCCTTCGCCACCGGTCTCAGCAATTGGGGCTCGTGGGCTGAATATGCGGTCGCCGAGGCGGCGGCCTGCATTCCGCTCCTCGATACGGTGCGCGACGAGGATGGCGCCGCGATGATCGTCAATCCGCTGACCGCGATCGCCATGTTCGACATCGTCAAACAGGAAGGCGAGAAGGCCTTCATCATGACCGCAGGCGCCAGCCAGCTCTGCAAGCTGATCATCGGCCTGGCCAGGGAGGAGGGGTTCCGGCCTGTTGTCACCGTGCGCCGCGACGAGCAGATCGCGCTGCTGAAAGAGCTTGGCGCGGCGCGTGTCCTCAACGAAAAGGCGCCGGATTTCGAGACCACCCTGCGCGAGGTGATGAAGGCCGAACAGCCGCGCATCTTCCTCGATGCGGTCACCGGGCCGCTGGCTTCGGCGATCTTCAATGCGATGCCTAAACGGGCGCGCTGGATCATCTACGGCCGGCTCGATCCCGAGGCCACGGTCATCCGCGAGCCCGGCCAGTTGATCTTCCAGCACAAGCACATCGAGGGCTTCTGGCTGAGCGAATGGATGCGTCAGTTCCGCGATCGCCGTGGTCCGGCGATTCTCGAGGCGCAGAAGCGGTTTTCCGATGGACGCTGGTCGACCGACGTGACGGCGGTCATTCCGCTGGCCGAGACAATGGCGCGCTTGCCGGCGGAACTGGCCAAGCCCAACGGCAAGGTTTTCATCCGGCCTTGAAACGGTGACCTTGCTCTCGATGGTCGACACATTCACGTGTCCGGCTGCCATCGGACCGGCCGGATCGCCGCTTGCGCCATCGACCCCCCTATGCCGCGCCGCTTTGTCCGTGATATGCCGCCGCCATCGAATGCCGGGACGACGCCAGGCTAAGGCGTCTCCCCCCAATGGCGTGCGGGGTGTATTGATGACGATTTCCAAGCCGGTTTTCGACCGTTTGGGGCTGAGCCTGTGGGTCGGGGCATTCCTGGTCGTCCTCGGGATGGTGCTATGGTCGCCCTACACGCGCACGGTGATGCAGGCCTACGGATTTGGCAGCGAGGCGTTCCTCAGCGGCCAGCCACTGTACAATCTCCAGTCCGAGATGGGCTATCTCTACGCGCCGGCCTTTGCCGCGCTCTATGTTCCGGTGCTGAAGCTCGGTCCGCATCTGGGCGGACTGGTGTGGCACGTACTGGGGTTTGCGGTGCTCACCTTCGCCGCGATGCGCCAGGTGCGCAAGCTCGGTGGCGGGGAATTGACGTGGCTGCTTTCCTTCGGGCTCTTCCTTGCCTTGCCGATGGCGCTGGGTGCGATCCGCAACGGCCAGGCGACGATCCTCCTGACCGGCGCCTGCTGGCTCCTGACCCTGTCGGCGCTCGAAGGGCGGCGCGCCGAGACCTTCTTCTGGGCATCGGTCGCCATCATTGCCAAACCGACCGCGATCATCATGCTTTTGTTGGTGGGAGCCCTGCGCCTGCGGCTGATACCCGTGCTCGTGCTGGCGGTGCTGTTCGTGCTCGCCATTCCATATGCTTTCGCACCTGCCGGCTACCTCAACGAGCAGTACGGTGATTTCGCCAGCATGCTGACCTCCATGGCGGTCGACAAGTCCGGCCATTTTGTGCCCACCGACTTCACGGCGCCTTTCACGTCGGCAGGCCTACCCATGCCTGAATTCGCCGCCACGATCGTGCGTGTCGTCGTGGCATTGCTTACGCTATCGACCGTTCTCTGGTTCGACCGCAAGCTCCAGCCTGGAATGGCGGGACTGGCCATCTTCCTGACGGCCGCCTTCTACATGTGCGTCTTCAATCCGCGCGTCGAGCCAAATACCTACGCCATGATCGCGGTGCCTGCCGGCCTCGCTATCGCCACACTGTGGCGGGACGAGCGTGGCGGCGTCCTGGCTTCGGTGCTGTCGATGGTATTGTTCGTCACAGGTTTGACGGGCGTCGAGCGCCACATGCATGATTTCTTCTTCCCCTGGTTCCGGCCGCTCGCGGTCACCTTCATCGTCTGTCCGCTGATCTGGTGGTTCTGGGCCAAGGCGAGCGAAAAGATGGCGAATGTCGGACCCGTCGCACATGGCTGAGTTGCGTCAGAAACTCGATATCGTGGCGCCCTTCTTCAACGAGGCGCAATCGGCGTCGGCCTTTGCCGCGCTGCTCGACAGGCTCGAGGAAGCGGTATCAAGCCGTTTCGGCATGGCCGTCCACAAGATTCTGGTCGACGACGGCAGTCGCGACGATGGCGCCGAACGGTTTTCGCTGGCGCTGTCGGGCTCCTGGGAGATCGTTCGCCTCAGCCGCAATTTCGGCAAGGAGGTCGCGGTGCTCGCCGGCCTCGACCAGTCGCGCGGCGACATGGTGCTGATCATGGATTCGGACCTGCAGCATTCCATGGACATCAGCCTGCAGATGATTGCCGAGTTGGTGAAGCATCCCGATATCGACGTCGTCTACGCCCAGAACGACCGGCGCGAGGCCAGCTGGCGGCGCAGCCAGCTGGCGAAGCTGTTCTATAGCCTGATCAACAGCAGCCAGCGTTTCGATATCCCCGAGAACGCGGGAGATTTTCGCGTCATGCGCGGTACCGTCGCGCGCGCGCTGACCAGCCTGCGCGACAAGCGGCGCTTCAACAAGGGCCTGTTCGCCTGGGCAGGCTTCCGCCAGAAAGCCATACCCTATTCGCCGGAAAACCGGGCTGTCGGCACGTCGAAATGGAGCCGGCTCAACCTGATCGCCTTTTCGCTGGAAGGCTTTACGTCGTTTTCCGTCATCCCGCTGCGCATCATCAGCCTGAGCGGCATGCTGGCGGCGCTGGCGGGCATCGTTTACGGCGCCAAGGTGTTCTTCGAAGTGATGTTCTACGGCATCGCCGTGCCTGGCTATCCCAGCCTGATGGTCGCCGTCGTCCTGCTGGGTGGCCTCAACCTGACCTTGCTTGGTTTGATCGGCGAATATGTCTGGGTCACGCTGTCGGAGAGCAAGGACCGGCCGGTCTACATCGTGCGCGATGTCGTGCGCAGCGACGTCTCGGACAGGCCGCCAGGCGCGTCCGGCATATGACGCGGCGCATTCGCCTGATCGCCGACGACTACGGCCTGGCGCCAGGGGTTTGCGCCGGAATTCTAGACCTGCTCGACCGGCGACGGCTGACCGGCACCAGCTGCATGACCAGTTTTCCGGAATGGGCCGGGGCGGCGGCGCGTATCAGGCCGTTGTGCGGCCATGCGGCGATCGGGCTGCACCTGACACTTACGGATCAGCCGGCCGTCACAGGCAAGTCGAGCCTGGCGCCCGAGGGCCGGCTGCCGCCGCTTCGTTCGCTCGCCCTGCCGGTCTTGCGCGGCCGGATCGACAAGCGCGATGTCCATGCCGAACTCGACGCGCAGTACAGTCGGTTCGTCGAGGCGCTCGGCCGCAAGCCCGACTTCATCGATGGTCATCAGCACGTGCATTTCCTGCCCGTCGTGCGCGGATGGCTGCGGGCGTATTTTCCCGACGCCGCCGGCAGGCCGGTGCTGCGCGGCGCTCCGGCGCTTGGCGATGCCGCCGTCGCACCGAAGATCGCGGCAATCGCTGCCGTGGCCGCCGGCTTCAATCAATCGATGCAGCGCGCCGGCTTTGCCGTTTGGAAGCCGCTCGCCGGCATCTACGACTGGCGGCAACCCGAAAGATTTGCGCCATTGCTGAAGGCCGCGGTCGAAGCGTTGCCGGACCATGGGCTGTTCATGTGCCACCCCGGCCATGTCGACGAAACACTGCGCGCGCGCGACCCGATGCAAGGCGTGCGCGAAGTGGAATTCGGGGTGCTGGCCTCGGATGCGTTCGGCGCGAGCCTGGCCCGCGCCAGTGTCGAGATCATGGACGGCAAGGGATGAGCGGAGCCGATCGACCCCAGCGTTCAACCGGCAGCAAGATCGCCCGTTTTGCGCTTGTCGGACTGGTGAACACGGCCATCGACCTTGCCGGCTTTTCCCTGCTGCTCAAGCTGCACGTCCCACCGCTTGCCGCCAACGTCCTCTCGTGGTCGATCGCCGTCATCTTCTCTTTCGTGGCCAATGGCTTCTGGTCGTTCGAGCGCAATCACGCCATCCGGCTGCATGACGCCTTCCTGCGGTTTGTCACGGCCGGGGCGCTGATTTCGCTCGGCGTCTCCAGCCTGTCGATCGCACTCTTCGCCGGCATCACCGGCGTGTGGCCGGCAAAGATCGGCGGGGTCATCGTGGCGGCTGTGCTGAACTTCCTTGCCGCGCGCTGGTCGATCGAAGGCCGGCTGCTGAAATAGCTATCTCTATTCCGCCGGTTCCACATTGGTGTAGGCGGCTTCCTCGAGTTCGCGCTTCAGCCGCGCTTCCTCATGGGTCTTCGGCGTGACGAAGCGGCCAAGCAGGAGATAGGCGACCGGTGTCAGGAACAGCGTCGAGATGGTGGCCAGGCCAAGCCCGCCGACGATCACCCAGCCGCGCGCCTCCGCGCCCGCGCCGGCGGCCAGCACAAGCGGCACACCGCCCAGTATGGTGCAGATCATCGTCATCATCACCGGCCGCAGGCGGATGGTGGAGGCCTGCTCGATCGCTTCGCGTACGCCCAGTCCCCGATCACGCAGCTGATTGGCGAATTCGACGATCAGGATGCCGTTCTTGGCCATGACGCCGACCAGAAGCACCAGGCCGATCTGGCTGTAGGCATTGAGGCTGGTGCCCGACAGCAGCAGCGCGAAAATTGCGCAGGCAAGGCCGAGCGGCACTGTCGCCATGATGATGACGGCACTGACGAAACTCTCGAACTGGGCGGCCAGCACCAAAAGGATGATGATCAGGGCGAAGCCGAAGATGGTGACCATGGCGCTGTTGGTTTCGCCCAATGTGGCGGCTTCGGCCAGCGGCAGGATGCGGCTGCCGGGCGGCAGGAGCGGCGTGGCGATCTCCTCGGCACGCGTCAGCGCATCGCCAAGCGCGAAATTGCCTGAGAGGTTGGAGGTGATTGCCACCGAAGGCTGCTGCTGTTCGCGCGACAGCGACGGCGGCACGGCGCGTTCGGTCAGCGTGGCGATGGTCGACATCGGCACGAAGCGGCCATCCGCCGTCTTGAGGAAGACATTTTCCAGATCGGTCGGGTCGTTGATCGGATTGGTGGTCGAGACCAGCTTCACGCCGTAGCTGCGGTCGGCGATGTAGACATCGACGACGTCGTTGCCGTCGAGCATGGCTTGCATGGTGTTGGCGAGCCCGGATATGTCGATGCCGAGGTCGGAAGCGCGCTCACGGTCGATGGCCACGGCCAGCTGCGGCTGCGTCGGGTCGATCGACAGGCGTGGCGTCTGGAAGCGCTGATCCTTCTGCATCTCGGCGATGATCTTGACCGCCGCATCGCCGAGCGCCTTGCGATCGTTGCCGACCAGAGCGAACTGCAGGCCGTTGCCGGCGCCGCGGATGCCGAGACTGTTGGGCTGGACCGGGAAGATGCGCACGCTGGGCACCTGTTTGGTCAGCTGGCTGATCTCGGCCATGATCTCCTGCTGGCTGCGGCTTCGCTCGTCCCACGGCGCCAGCGTCATCACCATGAAGCCCGAGTTGTAGGAACCGTTCTGGCCGGCGTTCTCGAAGGTCGAGCGAATCTCGCCGGAATCGCGCATCGGCTGGATCAGCCGCTCGATCTTCCGCATCTGCTGCGTGGTGTAGTCGAGGCTGACGCCTTGCGGGGCGTTGATGCGCAACAGCACGGCGGCGCGATCCTCGGTGGGCGTCAGTTCCTGGCGGATCGTGCCAAACAGCGTGAAGGCGATGCCGGCAAACAGCACCGCGACCAGAACCACGATCCACGGCGCGTCGAGACATGCATGGAGCGCACGCTTGTAGCCGGCATTGAGGACGCCGCCGATGCGCGCGCCGATGCCGTGGCCACCTTCGTGGTGAAGCGACGCGCTGGTCAGCATGCGCGAGGCAAGCATCGGGCAAAGCGTCAGCGCCACCACGCAGGACAGAAGCACCGACATCGCAAGCACGAAGCCGAATTCGCGGAACAGGCCGCCGGTCTGTCCAGGCAGGAACGAGATCGGTACGAAGACCGCGACCAGCGTCAGCGTGGTGGCAACGACGGCGAAGAACACTTCCTGCGCGCCGAGCACGGCGGCCGCGCGCGGCCCCATGCCCTCATTGCGCCGTCGCACGATGTTTTCCAGCACCACGATGGCGTCATCGACGACAAGGCCGGTGGCCAGCACCAAAGCGAGCAGCGTCAGGATGTTGATCGAGAAGCCGGCCAGATAGATGGCGGCTACGGTGCCGATCATGGCGACCGGCATCGACAGGCCCGGGATCAGCGTGGCGCGCCAGTCGAGCAGGAAGACGTAGATGACGATCAGCACCATGGTGACCGACAGGCCGAGCGCGATCTCGACCTCGTGCACGGCACCCTTGACGAAGACGGCGTCGTCGCTGGTGATCTTGATCGACATGCCGTTGGGCAGGTTCGCCTGCAGCTTGGCGACGGCGGCCTGGACGCCGGTCGAAATGTCCAGCGTGTTCGATTCCGCCTGCCGGATGATGCCGATGCCGATGCCGGTCTTGCCGTCCGAACGCAGCGTGGTCTGGCCGACATCGGGGCCGAGCGTGACGGTCGCGACATCGCGGATGCGCGTCGTGCCGCCGATGATGATGTTTTCGAATTCCGCAGGCGTCGTCACGTCGGCCGTGGTGCGGACGATCAGGTCCTGGTTGGTCGTGGTGATCGACCCCGCCGGGGAATCGAAGGCGACGGAGGCGAGCGCCGCCCTGAGGTCGGCGACCGTGAAGCCAAGGCTGGCGAGCTTGTTCTGGTCGACGTCGATGCGGAAGATCTTGTCGCGGTCGCCATAGACCTGGACGTCGGCGACGCCCGGGACGGCGGCCAATTCGTCCTCGATCTGGTCCTGTACCACCACCGTCATGTCCTGGATCGACAGGGTGTCCGAAGTCACCGCCAGCCGCATCACCGCGTCGGAATTGGCGTCGGCCTTGACGATGCGCGGTGGATCGGCCGTGTCCGGCATCTGGTTTGCAACGCGGCCGACGGCATCGCGCACATCCGAGGCTGCGACGTTGAGGTCGACACCGTCGTTGAACTCGATGGTGACGCGGCTCGATCCGAAGGAAGAGGAAGACGAGATCGACTTGACGCCGGAGACGCGTGCGACGGCGCCCTCGATCGTGTCGGTCAATTCGCGGTCGACGGTTTCGGCCGCCGCCCCCTCGAAGGTGGTGGAGACCGTGACCACGGCACGATCGACGTCGGGCAGTTCGCGGATCTCGACGCCGTAGAAGGCCGCAAGGCCGGCAACCGCAATGAGGACGTTGAGCACGAAGGCCATGACCGGCCTGCGGATGAACAGGGCGGTGAAGCCGGTATCGCTGCCGGCGTTGACGGGTCCGGTCATGAGCCTTCCGCGGCGGTGGCGGCGCGCTGCTCCTGGCCGGCGATGCGAACCTCGCCGCCTTCGCTGACATTTTGGGTGCCCTCAGTGACAACCATGTCGCCGCGGCTGATCTCCGCGTCGATCAGCACGGTTTCGGTGTTGCGCTGGATGATGCGAACCGGCAACCGCCTGGCCTTGCCGTCCTCGACCTGCCAGACATAAGCACCGTCCGATCCCCACAGGATCGCCAGCGGGCTGACGGCGGGATAGGTCTCGCCGGGGAATTTCATGGTGATGGAGAACGACATGCCGGCGCGCAGCGAGTCGGCTGGGTTGGCGATCTTGGCCTTGACCAGGAGGGTGCGGCTCTTTTCGTCGATATGATTGTCGATCGCCGACACCGTGCCGGTATAGGCGTTGCTCTGATTGGCGATCGGCGTCGCCGTCAATTGCGCGCCGACCTTGACGGCGGCGGCGAAGCGTTCGGGCACCTGGAAATCGACCAGGATGGAGGACCGGTCGTCCAGCGTGGCGATCGCCGACTGGTTGGTCACGTAGTTGCCGGCCGAGATCGGCAGGATGCCGACGGTGCCCGATATCGGCGCCAGGATCGAGCGACGCTGCAGCGCAAGCTCGGCATCCTGAAGCGCCAGCTTGGCGCCGGCCAGCACCACTTCGGCATCGGCGACCGCGACCGGCGTGGCGGCGTTGGAGGCGCGCAGCGACTTGACGCGGTCGAGCTTGGCTTGTGCGTCCTGCAGGGCGAGCTTGGCCCGGTTCTGGGCAATGATCTCCGTCTCGGAATCGAGCGTGGCGATGATCTGCCCCTTGTCGACATGGCTGCCGGATTCGACCAGCAGATCGGCAAGGCGGCCCGAACTATAGGGATTGACGGTCACCGAGGCATTGGCGCGGCCGGTGCCGATCGCCTGCAGGCGGTCGTTGATGGTGGCCGTGCCGGCAGGCAAGGCGACGACGTCGACCTGCCGGGGGCTATTGCGATTGCCAGCCTGTCTCGCGCCGGCCGCACTGTTTCCGGCCGGAGGCGTCGCCGCATAGGCCCAGTCTATCCCCCAACGCGCCAGCACTTCGGGAGCTCCGGGATAGAAGCGCGCCCAGGCAGCCGCAGCGACGACCACGATCACAAGCGCAACGACAATTTGCTTTGAGGTGCGCATCGACACTCCGGTTTCCAGGAATCGTCAGCCCCTTCCCGAAGGAGCGGCACAGCGACGGTACGGGCGGGCGGCGAAATCCGGCCACGCCGCACCTCGCATATCAGCGGTTTATGGCAATTATCACGCGATCGTGCACATTAAATCTCGGTAACGTGAAGTCGGGACACCCCGTCGGGACGGATGCGATTTGGCCGGGATCCGCCTAACGCAGGCCTTCCATCTCGCGGATGCGCCGGGCGCCGTCGGCCTCGAGTTGTCTTGTGACGGCGCCGATCAGCGTTTCGGCGACGACGAAAAGCGCCGCCGAGGAATCCCATGCGGAGGGCACGGCCGTTCGTCCGGCGATGACGTGTCGGGCAAAGCGGGCGATCGGCGACAGCCACTGGTCGGTGAACAGCACGATCTGAACGCCGCGCTGGTGTGCCTTCTCGGCGAAGCGGACGAGGCTGTCCTGGTAGCGCCTGATGTCGAAGATCACCAGCACATCGCGCTTGCCCATGTCGATCAGCCGGTCGCGCCACATGCTCTCCTGGCCGGCGAGGTGAAAAACATCGGGCTGGATGACGGCGAGGTGGGCGGCCATGTAGCGCGCCAGGGGATCGGTGAAGCGGCCGCCGATCAGAAATGTCTTGCCGCGCCGCTCGGCAAGCCTGGTGGCAATGTCGGCAAGCTGCTTGTCGGACAGATGCCTGAAGGTCTCGCGCATGTTGTCGAGCGTCGCTTCCAGCATTGGCGATCCGGTGCCGCCGGGCGAGGGCGGATTGAGTGTGCGGGTTGCCGGCGACTGCAATTGCGCCGCCAGTTCATCCTGCAGGCTCGACTGGAATTCCGGATAATTCTGGAAGCCGAGCCGGGCGACGAAACGCAGGATCGTCGGCGAAGAGACGCCGGCCGCGTTCGAGAATTCGGCGACAGTCTTCAGCCCGATCATCGGGTAGCTGGCGATCAGCGTCTGGGCCGCTCGTCGTTCGCCGGCGGGCATGGTGCCGATGCGGTCGGCGATCAATTCGGCAATGTTGGAAATCATGGTTTTCCCCACCCTTGGCCCGGCCGATGGTCTTTTCCCCAGATCGCATTTGACAAAGCCGGACAAACTGTATGAAATCATCCGTAGGGACGCAATGAGGCAAAATACGTAACATACGATACAGCGCTCCCCGGGGACGGCAGAGTATGGAGAAAGCACGGCCCGCCAGCCTTGCATCGTCTGATACCGTGGGGGTGACCAATCCCGGCGGATCGAGCCCCTTCGTACTGACCTGCGACCACGCTTCCAATTTCCTGCCGGCCGAATTCGGCACGCTCGGCCTCGCGACCGAGGACCTGTCGCGCCACATCGCCTGGGATCCCGGCGCGCTGCCGGTTGCGCTGCGCATGGCGCAGGCGCTCGACGCGACGCTGGTCGAAACCCGCATTTCGCGGTTGATCATCGACTGCAACCGGCCGCTCGATGCGCCGGACCTGGTGCCGCCGGTCAGCGAAACCACAGCCATACCGGGGAATGCAGGCCTTTCGGACAAGCAGCGTGCGCAGCGCGTCGCCTTGTCATGGCAGCCATTCCACGACACGATTGCGGGAATTATCGAAGACAGGCTGGCGCGCGGCCAGGAGACCCGGCTAGTCTCCGTGCATTCCTTCACGCCGGTTTACAAGGGCCGCAACCGGCCGTGGCATATCGGCATCATCCATGACGAGGATCGCCGGTTGGCGGCGCCGCTGATCGGCGCACTGCAGCGGCTTGCCGGCGTCACCGTCGGCGTCAACGAACCCTATTCGCCTGCCGACCGCGTCTATTTCACGCTCGAACGGCATGCGCGCTCGCGCGGGTTGTCCTGCGCGATGATCGAAATCCGCAACGATGAAATCTCCGGCGAAACCGGGCAGCGGAAATGGGCGGATTTGCTTGCGGGCATTTTTTTGAATCTGGAGCCAGAGGAGGCCAAGGGCTCTCGACGAAGCGCAGTCGGAAAGTCAGTTCAATCGGCCAGCTAAGAACCAAGAGGGGAATTCTGACATGACAACACCTGATCACTCCGACAAGTCGGAGGACACAAAAATCCTTCACAGTATGGGTTACGCCCAGGAATTGGCTCGCCGCATGAGCGGCTTCTCCAACTTCGCCATTTCCTTCTCGATTATCTGCATCCTGGCGGGCGGCATTACGTCTTTCCCGCTGGCGATGGCCACCGGCAGTGGTTTCGAGGCGACCATCGGCTGGCTCATCGGGGGCGTCTTCGCCCTTGTCGTCGCTGCTTCGCTGGGCCAGATCGGCTCGGCCTATCCTACCGCCGGCGGCCTCTATCACTGGTCGTCGATCCTGGGCGGTCGCGGCTGGGGCTGGGCCACGGCCTGGATCAACCTGCTCGGCCTGATCTTCGTGGTCGCCTCGGTGAATGTCGGCGTCTACCTGCTGTTTCAAGGGCTCGTCGCAGGTCCGATCTTCGGCTGGGACACATCGACCTGGGGCTTCTGGCAGCAGACGGTGGCTGTCGTGATCATTACCGTCACCCAAGGTCTGTTCAATCATCTCGGCATCAAGACGACAACGAGATTGACCGATTTTTCCGGCTACCTCATCCTCGTCGTTGCGGTTGTGCTGACGCTGACCTTCCTGATCTGGGGCGCGCATGGTTTCGACCTTTCGCGACTGACGACCTTCGTCAACACGACCGGCGATCTCGGGGGCGGCTATGTTCCGACGGCCCGCACGGCGCTGGTGGCCTTCCTGATCGGCCTTCTCTACCCGCTTTACACGATCACCGGCTTCGACGCCTCGGCGCACACTGCCGAGGAGACACACAATGCCCGCGTTGCGGTGCCCAGGGGCATGATCCACGCGGTCCTCTGGTCTCTCGTCTTCGGTTTCGTCATGGCGGTCTCCTTCGTCCTTGCGAGCCCCGATCTCGTGGCGACCGCCAAGGACGGCGGCAATGCCTGGTTCAACCTGTTCAACAATCTGCCGGCGCCAACCTGGCTCAAGGCTCTGCTCGGCATCGCCATCGTGCTGTCGAACTATCTGTGCGCGCTGGCCGGCCTCACTTCGACATCGCGTATGATCTTCGCCTTTTCGCGTGACGGGGGTCTGCCGGGGTCGTCTTTGTGGAAGCAGGTTTCGCCGACCTGGCGCACGCCAGTTCCGGCTATCTGGCTCGGCGTCGTGCTGTCGATCGCCGCCACGCTCTATTCGCCGGCTTTCGCGGCGCTTGCAGCCGGCTGCGCTCTCTTCCTCTACGTCTCCTATGCCATGCCGATCGCAGCCGGACTTCTTGCGGAAGGAAAGAGCTGGACCGAATTCGGACCATTCCGGCTCGGCATCTGGTCAAAGCCGTTCGCCATCATCACCGTGCTTGGTGTCCTGGTGTTGATGTATGCCGGCATCCAGCCGCCCTTCGACATCCTGATCAATTATGCGATTGGGTTGATCATTCTGCTCGTCGTCTTGTGGTTCGCCGTTGAAAATCGCCGCTTCCAGGGGCCGCCCATTGGCGAGGCGGCACTCGCCAAGCGCAGGGCGACCATCGCAGCCGCTGAAAAGGCCGTCGGCGAATCCGCCTAAACAGCCAATCAAACCGTGGCGGGTTCGCTCGCCACGGTTTTTTCCCGTTCAATATGACAAGCCCGAAACGACCAAGCGCTGGAGTGCCAAAGGAATGGCCGGAAATTTCTCGTTCGATCAGTTGAAGAAAGCGGTCTCCAATGGCGAGATCGACACGGTGCTGGCATGCATCGTCGACATGCAGGGCCGACTGGCGGGAAAACGATTCCTGGCGCAGTACTTCGTCGATTCCGCACATGACGAAACGCATGGCTGCAACTATCTGCTGGCGGCCGATATCGATATGGAGCCGGTGCCGGGCTACAAGGCGGCAAGCTGGTCGAAGGGCTATGGCGATTTCGTCATGAAGCCGGACCTTGCGACGCTGCGGCGTATTCCCTGGCTGGAAAAGACGGCGCTGGTGATCTGCGACGTGCTCGACCACCATACCCATGACGACCTTCCGCACTCGCCGCGCGCCATATTGAAGAAGCAGGTGAAGCGGCTGACGGAGCGTGGCTATATCGGCTATTTCGCTTCCGAGCTCGAATTCTACCTGTTCAACGAGACCTACGATTCCGCCCGCAAGAAGCACTGGCAAGGTCTCGACACCGCGTCGCCCTATATCGGCGACTACCAGATCGGCATCACCACCAAGGAAGAAGGCGTCATGCGCCGGCTTCGCAACGAGATGGAAGCCGCCGGCATTCCGATCGAGAATTCCAAGGGCGAGTGGGGTCCGGGCCAGGAAGAGATCAACGTGCGTTATGCCGAAGCGCTCGACATGGCCGACCGCCACGTCATCCTGAAGAACGGCGCCAAGGAGATCGCCGAGTCCGAAGGCAAGGCGATCTCCTTCATGTCGAAGTACAATTACGGCCTCGCCGGCAATTCCAGCCACATCCACAATTCGCTGTGGAGCGCCGACGGCAAGACGCCGCTGTTCTTCGACAGACAAGCCGACTGGACCTTGTCGACACTCGGCCAGCAATGGGCGGCCGGACAGTTGAAGTATGCGAAGGAATTCACCTGGTTCCTGGCGCCCTACATCAATTCCTACAAGCGCTTCCAGGCCGGCACCTTCGCACCGACCAAGATCATGTGGAGCGAGGACAACCGCACCGCCGGCTTCCGCCTGTGCGGCGAGGGCACCAAGGGCATCCGCATGGAATGCCGCATCGGCGGCGCCGACCTCAATCCTTATCTGGCTTTCGCCGCACTGATCGCCGCCGGCCTTGCCGGCATCGACGAGAAGCTTGAGCTGCAGAAGCCGTTCGTCGGCGATGCCTACCAGGCCTCGCGCCTGCCGGAGATCCCGAAGACGCTGCGCGACGCCACCGACACGCTGGCCAAGTCGAAAATGCTGAAACAGGCGCTCGGCGAGGATGTGCTGGAGCACTACGTCCACACGGCCAAGTGGGAGCAGTTCGAATACGACCGCCGCATTACGGATTGGGAGCTGCACAGAGGGTTCGAGCGGTACTAGATTGCCACGACGTTAGAGCCGTCCCTCACCCTTACCCTCTCCCCGTGAAGAACGGTGAGAGAGGGATGCCAGCGCTGGAGCGTTTCCCTTCTCCCCGTCGCTACACGGGGAGAAGGGGCAGCGCCAAGCCATGTGATTTTTCGATTGTTACAGAAGTGCGAGGACTTAAACGATGACCGAAACGGTCAAACTGAAATCTCCCATCGACGGCTCGATCTATGCCGAGCGTCCGGTCGCGACGGACCAGGCGATCAATGCCGCGGTCGAGCGTGCCAAGGCGGCGCAGGAGAAGTGGGCGCAGACGCCGATCGTCGAGCGCGGCAAGTACATGCTGGCGATGCTCGAAGCGCTGGTTGCGAAATCAGACGAGATCGTGCCGGAGATCGCCTGGCAGATGGGGCGTCCGGTTCGGTATGGCGGCGAGTTCGGCGGCGTCAAGGAGCGCACCACCTATATGGTCGAGATCGCCGAGGCGGCGCTGAAATCCGTGCCGGCTTCCAATCCCAAGGACGGCTTCCGCCGCTATGTGAAGAAGGATCCGCTCGGCGTGGTCATGGTGATCGCGCCATGGAACTATCCCTATCTCACAGCCGTCAACACCATCGTGCCGGCACTGATGGCCGGCAATGCCGTCATCCTGAAACATGCGGCGCAGACATTGCTGGTCGGCGAGCGCTTCCAACAGGCTTTCGACAAGGCCGGGCTGCCCAAGGGCGTGTTCCAGAACGTCGTTCTCAATCACGCCCAGACCGAAAAACTGCTGGGTTCGGGCAAGATCGACCATGTCAATTTCACCGGATCGGTCGCCGGCGGCCGCGCCATTGAAACGGCGGCGGCAGGCACCTTCATGACGCTTGGCCTCGAGCTCGGCGGCAAGGACCCGGCCTATGTGCTGGCCGATGCCAAGATGGACCACGCCGTGGCCAATCTGGTCGACGGCGCCTTCTACAACTCAGGCCAATGCTGCTGCGGCATCGAACGCGTATATGTGCACGAGAAGGTCTATGACGAATTCGTCGAAGGCTTTATCGCCGAGACGAAGAACTACGTCGTCGGCAATCCGCTCGACCAGACGACGACGATGGGGCCGATGGCGCAGGCGCGTTTTGCCGACCTGATCCGCGAGCAGAAGGCCGAGGCGCTGCGCAAGGGTGCGGTGGCGCACATCAACATGAAGGTGGCCAACGACCAGCCCGGCTCGCCCTATCTGGCGCCCGAGGTGCTGACCGGAGTCGACCACCAGATGAGCGTCATGCGCGAGGAAAGTTTTGGCCCGATCGTCGGCATCATGAAAGTGCGCAACGACGAGGAGGCGATCGCGCTGATGAACGACAGCGCCTATGGGCTGACCGCCTCGATCTGGACACGCGACACCGAGCACGCGGTGGCGATCGGCGACCGGGTCGAGACCGGCACGGTGTTCATGAACCGCTGCGACTATCTCGATCCGGCGCTGGTCTGGACCGGCGTCAAGGACACCGGCAAGGGCGCCGGGCTGTCGGCCATCGGCTACGACAATCTGACGAGGCCGAAATCATTTCATCTGCGTGAAGCCATCTAATTTTCGAAAGACAAAAATGTCCAAGCTCATCTCCAAATGGAACTACCCCACCACAGTCCGCTTCGGCGCTGGCCGCATCAAGGAACTGCCGGAGGTGCTGGCGGCCACCGGCATCAAGCGGCCGCTCTTCGTCACCGATCCGGGGCTGGCCAAGCTGCCGGTCGTCGCCACGACGCTCAGGATTCTCGACGACGCCAAGGTGCCCTATGGCGTGTTCTCCGAGGTGAAGCCGAACCCGGTGGACTCCAACCTCACCGCCGGCATTGCGGTGTTCAAGAAGGGCAAGCATGACGGCGTCATCGCTTTCGGCGGCGGCTCGGCGCTCGACCTCGGCAAGCTGATCGCCTTTCAGGCCGGTCAAGTCAGGCCGGTTTGGGACTTCGAGGATGTCGGCGACTGGTGGACGCGCGCCAATTCCGACGCCATCGCTCCGATCATCGCGGTGCCGACCACGGCTGGCACCGGCTCGGAGGTCGGACGCGCTGGTGTCATCACCAACGAGGAGACGCATACCAAGAAGGTCATCTTCCATCCGAAGTTATTGCCGGCGATCGTGATCGCCGATCCGGAGCTGTCGGTCGGCATGCCTTCTTTCATCACCGCCGGCACCGGCATGGATGCACTCGCCCATTGCCTCGAGGCCTATTGCGCGCCGGGCTATCATCCGATGGCTGACGGCATCGCGGTCGAAGGTGTGCGCCTAGTCTTCGAAAACCTGCCGAAGGCCTATGCCAATGGCAAGGACCTTGTCGCCCGCGCCCATATGATGAGCGCGGCGGCCATGGGCGCCGCGGCCTTCCAGAAGGGGCTGGGCGCCATCCACTCACTGTCTCATCCGATCGGCGCGCTCTACGACACCCATCACGGCATGACCAACGCCGTGTTCATGCCCTATGTGCTGGCCTTCAACCGCGACTCCATCGAGGAGCGTATTGCCCGGCTCGCCGCCTATTGCGGCATCAAGGGCGGTTTCGACGGCTTCGCCAAGGCTGTCATCAAGCTGCGCAAGGAATTGAAGGTGCCGCACGCACTGCCGGGCCTGATCAAGGGGCTCGACATGGACAAGAAGCGCAAGGGACTGATCGCCGACATGGCGGTGGTCGATCCGACGGCCGGCGGCAACCCGGTCAAGCTGACCAAGAAGGCCGCGCTGACACTGCTCGAAAACGCCATCGCCGGGACGGTCTGAGGCCGGTTCCGGGGGGCGGAAGTTGATCGGGAAACGAGGGGAAAGGAAAGGGGAAGGGGCGAAAGACGGGCGGATTAATGATTAGCCGGAAAATTAAGTGATGGCTAATTGCTACAGCCTGTTAAAAAGAGTTAACTTTTGGCGCTGCTGACGGCTGGTTTCACAAAGCTTTCATCTGGCTGTCACACGAAAACGATACCGCATCGCAGGCGTCCAACGGCGCCAGTTCAACGGAGAGAACACATGTTCAAATTCACGGGGAAGGTGCTTTCCCTTTCGGCCGCGACCCTGATGGTGTCGTCGGTGATTTCGTCCGCGGCTTCGCTGGACGATCTCGTCAAGGCCGCGAAGGCTGAAGGCCAGCTCACCACCATCGCGCTGCCGCATGACTGGTGCGGCTACGGCGACGTTATCGCCGGCTTCAAAGCGAAGTATCCGGAAATCACCATCAACGAACTCAACCCCGATGCCGGCTCCGGCGACGAGGTCGAGGCGATCAAGGCCAACAAGGACAATAAGGGCCCGCAGGCTCCCGACGTCATCGACGTCGGCCTGTCCTTCGGCCCGACCGCCAAGGCCGACGGCCTGCTGATGCCTTACAAGGTGTCGACCTGGGACTCGATCCCGGACAGCGCCAAGGATGCCGATGGAGCCTGGTACGGCGACTATTACGGCGTGCTCGCCTTCGAAGTGAACAAGGATCTGGTCAAGGAAGCTCCGACGGACTGGGCCGACCTGCTGAAGCCGGAATTCGCCAACTCGGTGGCGCTTGCCGGTGATCCGCGCGCTTCGAACCAGGCCATCCAGGCCGTCTACGCCGCCGGCCTTTCCGGTGGTGCGGCAGCTGGTGAAGCCGCGGGCACGGCTGGCCTGGACTTCTTCAAGAAGCTCAACGCCGCCGGCAATTTCGTGCCGGTCATCGGCAAGACGGCGACGCTCGCCCAAGGCCAGACGCCGATCCTCGTAACCTGGGACTACAACGCGCTTTCGGGCCGCGACACGCTGAAGGGCAATCCGCCCGTCGACGTCATCGTGCCGAAGACCGGCGTCGTCGCCGGTGTGTACGTGCAGGCGATCAGCGCCTATGCGCCGCATCCGAACGCCGCCAAGCTGTGGATGGAATATCTCTATTCCGACGAAGGCCAGATCGGCTGGCTGAACGGCTATTGCCACCCGATCCGCTTCAACGATCTCGCCAAGAACGGCAAGATCCCGGCCGACGTGCTGGCCAAGCTGCCGCCGGCTGAATCATATGCGGCGGCCGTGTTCCCGACGCTGGACGAGCAGGGCAAGGCCAAGGAAGCCATCACCAAGAACTGGGACGCCGTCGTCGGTGCCAACGTCAAGTAACATTTGAACTTGATCGGGCGGCCATATGGCCGCCCGATCTTCCCTCGAAGACGGTAGCCGGCGCATGACCGATTTCTCGCTTTCCAATCAGGCCATTGCGGGAAAGGCCGCGCCCCCTGAGGAAGTGCGCGCCTTGCGGCTGCCGACACAATGGCTTGGCGTGACGCCATTCTTCATCTTCGCCGTCATGTTTCTTATCCTGCCGACGCTTTACCTCATGATGGGCGCGTTTCAGAACGAAGCAGGCGAGTTTACGCTCGCAAACATCGTCGGCATTTTCGATCCGCCCAATCTGTCGAAATACCTGCAGTGCCAGTATGGGGCCTGGGTCTCGTGGACTGACTCAAATTGTCAGTTGCCCACCATCCTCGCTGCCTACTGGATCTCGATCAAAGTCAGTCTGGCCTCTTCATTGATCGGTGCTTTCGCCGGGCTCGCAATCGCCATTGCCATCGTGCGTGGCGGCCTGCCAAACTGGATCCGTTCCGCGACGCTCACCTTTTCGGGCGTGGCATCGAACTTTGCCGGTGTGCCGCTGGCTTTCGCCTTCATTGCAACGCTCGGCCGGGTCGGCCTGGTCACGGTCTTGCTCAACGTGTTGGTCGGCCTTAACCTCTACGCCCACGGCTTCAACCTGTTATCGTTCTGGGGCCTTACCATCACCTATGTCTATTTCCAGATCCCGCTTATGGTCGTAATTATCGTGCCGGCGATCGATGGATTGAAGAAGGAATGGGGTGAAGCAGCATCGACGCTCGGCGCCACCCAAGCTCAGTACTGGCGCATGGTTGTCATCCCTGTTTTGTGGCCAAGCTTCCTCGGCACCGTTATCCTGCTGTTTGCCAATGCCTTCGGTGCAATCGCCACTGCCTATGCGCTGACGGGTTCTTCTCTAAACATCATTCCGATCGTGCTCTATGCGCAGATCCGAGGCGACGTGTTGCATAATGCCCATCTCGGTTATGCCATCGCTTTCGGCATGATTTTCATCACTGGGCTGGCCAACATTTTCTATATCTGGTTCCGCACCCGTTCCGAGAGGTGGCTCAAATGAAGGCTGGCAGATTCTGGGCCTGGATCGTCTTCATCCTCGGCGCGGCCTATTTCTTCATACCGCTCATCGCGACGATCGAGTTTTCACTGCGCATGCGTCGCGGCGTCTATTCCTTCGATGCCTACAAGGTCGTGCTTGGTGACAGCCAGTTCCAGACAACTTTCATGTACTCGGTGATCGTGGCGGTCTTCACCATCCTGCTCGGTGTGCTGATTGTTGTGCCCACCGCTTACTGGATCCGGCTGCGTCTGCCACAGCTTCGCCCAGTGGTCGAGTTCATCACCTTGTTGCCGCTGGTCATCCCGGCCATCGTCATCGTTTTCGGCTACATCAGAATGTATGGCTCGAATTCGCCCCTGCCGTTCCTGTCGAACAATACGGCCACGAACGCCCTGCTGGTCATCGGCTACGCGGCACTGGCACTGCCCTATATGTACAGAGCCGTCGATACCGGGCTTCGTACCATCGACGTGCGGACACTGACGGAAGCGGCCCAGATCCTCGGCGCCGGCTGGGGTACGATCGTCGCTCGCGTGATCCTGCCCAACGTGTTGATCGCGGTGCTCTCCGGCGCCTTCCTGACGTTTGCGATCGTCATTGGCGAGTTCACCATGGCCAGTCTGCTCAATCGGCCCGCTTTCGGTCCATACTTGCAGAACCTGGTGGCCAACAGGGCCTATGAACCGGCAGCGCTGTCCATTATCGCCTTCGCAATCACCTGGGGTTGCATGTCGCTGATCCAGGTTCTGTCGCGGTTTGCGCCGAAGTCTGCTAACCGTCCGAATTGATCGAAAGAAAGAATCATGGCCGAGCCATTCCTCTCCATCCAGCACGTCCGAAAATCCTTCGGCGCCACCACGGTCGTGGAGGATTTCAATCTCGACGTCGAGCCGGGTGAGTTCGTCTCGTTCCTCGGGCCGTCCGGCTGTGGCAAGACCACCGTCCTGCGTATGGTCGCTGGCTTCGAGGAGCCAAGCGCCGGCAAGATCGTCGTCGCCGGCAAGGACATCACCCGGTTGAAGCCCAACCAGCGCAATGTCGGCATGGTGTTCCAGGCCTATGCGCTGTTCCCGAACCTGACCGTGGCGCAGAACATCGGCTTCGGCCTGAAGGTCGCCGGCATGCCCCGGGCGGACATCGATGCCCGTGTCGCCGAAATGCTCGACATGATCAAGCTGCCGCAGATGGCCGACCGCTATCCCTACCAGCTCTCAGGCGGCCAGCAGCAGCGCATCGCGCTGGGGCGCGCGATCGCGCCGAAGCCGAAGCTGCTTTTGCTCGACGAGCCGCTGTCGGCGCTGGATGCCAAGGTGCGCGTATCGCTGCGCGAGGAAATACGCTCTATCCAGAAGAAGCTCGGCATCACCACTATCTTCGTCACCCATGACCAGGAAGAGGCTTTGTCGATCTCCGATCGCATCGCCGTCATGTATGGCGGCAAGGCCGAGCAGGTCGGCACGCCGTTCGAGATCTACAACCGGCCGGCGACCAAGTTCGTCGCCAATTTCGTCGGCACGCTCAACGTGCTCGAGGGCAAGGTCACCGACGCCGCGTCCGGCAAGGTGCAGGTCAACACCCAGGAAGTCGAACTGAAGGGCAAGCTCAACGGCTCGAAGTCCGGCGACATGCTGTCGCTGGCGCTGCGGCCCGAGGCAATTTCGCTCGGCCGCCAGCCTGGCCGCGACGCCAGCCTGACCGGGGAGATTTCCGAAGTGCATTTTCTCGGCTCGGTGATCCGGGTCCGCGTCGGCATCGGCGGCAACATAGTGTCGCTCGACACGTTCAACAACTCCGCCACCCCGCCGCCCGCAGTCGGGGAGAAGGCCGAGATTTCGTTCTCGTCGAGCGATATGCTGGTGCTGCATTAGGTCGGCGGATATTCAGGTGAGCCGGCCTGCAATTGCCGGCCTCCCGCTAGGAGCCCGCCAGCGAAACCAGCCCGGGATGAGCGTCGCCGACGGCTGTCTCGACATCGGTTCGAACACGGTGGATCGCGCCATTCGGCCCCACACAATCAAACGCAAGAATGCGGTCTTCGCCGGGTCTGATGGCGGTGGCAGACAGGGTCGACGATCGCCACGATCCTGCAGGCCGCCAAGATGAGCGGCGTCGATCCGTTCACCTGGCTCGCCAACACTTCCAGGTCTCTACTTCGCGGGCGCGAATGTCGTTTGTGAGTACGCGATGTCGTGCAACGGGTCGATGAAGTCCCCCTGGTTGTCGGCTGTCAGCGGTGAAAGCGAGCGGTGTCCGCAGGAGCTGGAACCTGATGAAGACTCCGGATGTTGCAAAATTTATCAGTATTTTCAAATCCTTATCGACCCGATAACGCGAGTAGCGGCGTTCCTGGGACGCGGCTATCTATCACCTGTGCGGATGAATTCAGGTGCGAGGTGAATCGATGTCGAATGAACAGGTGAACTGGCTTTTGAAGGTCATCCAACCCGAGCGGAGTCTGGCCTCCCTCCCCGGAGGTGCGAATTTCGGCCAGGACGCTCATGCAGCGCTACTTGGCCTTCCGGTCGAGGTTTACGCGGCCGAACTTGGCCGCATGCAAAAGGAGGCCTCGGAAGCGGCTAGCGCCCTGCTTGCGGACCAGGCCGTGGCATCGATGGTCGATCGCCTTCCGCTTCGCAGAGGGGCCAAAGTAGTGGTGTTCGGCGACAGCTTGACATCCGAGCCCCAGTCCTGGGCGGTGATCCTGAGGGAAATGCTGACGATGCGCCGAGGTGCCGAGGAGATTTCGCTGACCATCAGCGCGGTGGCGGGCGAGACGACCACGCACGGTCTTGTGCGTGTCAGAGAGATTACCGATGCCCGGCCCGACTGGATCCTCTTCCTGTTCGGTACCAATGATGCGCGCACGCAGGGCCCGCACCCCACCAAGACACTCGTCCATCACGAGGAGACCGCGCGCAACATCGCGGAGTTGCGCCAGCGCGTTTCCCGAGAGACCAAGGCGAGCTGCGTTTGGATCACCCCGCCAGCGGTCAACGAAGCGCAGGTCGCGACGCATCCGGGCCTTGCCAGGTTCGGGGTTCGGTTCCGCAACCAAGATCTTGAGCGAGTCGCCAAGATTATTCGCGACGGCGACGGGCCCGTCATCGACGCCTTCTCTATTTTGGGGAGCCCGCCTCCTTCGGACTTCCTCATAAGCGACGGTCTGCATTTCACCCTGGCTGGCCAGAAGCAAATGGCGTTCGAGGTGATCCGTGGCTGGAGCAAACTCAAGTGAAATACCTGGTCATCGGCGCTACGGGAAACATCGGCGCCCGGGTAGTTCAGCGCCTCATTAATGCGGGGGCACGCCCGTCCGTTTTTGTCCGCTCCACGAAGAGGGCCAAAGCCCTTTTCTGCGACCAGGTCGACATTCATGTCGGAGACCTCGAGAATCCAGGTCCCTCGTTGGGCAGGGCGCTGGTTGGAGTCGACGGGATATTCCTCGTCACGGATGGATTGGATCTCGAGAAGCGAGATCGCGCGGTCTCCTGCGCTGCCAACCGCGCAGGCGTCCGACATGTGGTCAAGCTCTCCACGCTAGACGTGCGAACCGGAATCGGCACCGGTCCGTGGCATGCACGGGGCGAGAATGCCGTTCGGGAGAGCGGGGTGGCGTTCACATTCATTCAAGCAGCCGGATTCATGTCCAACGCCTTCGGTTGGTCGGAGTCCATCCGCCGAGAGGGCGTGCTGCGCTCATCCACGGGTGGGGGCAAGATCGCATTCATCCATCCAGACGACATCGCTGCCGTCGCCACAGCCTCCCTGACCACACGCGACTACGACGGCCAGGCACTTGTGATCACCGGCCCTGAGGCGCTGTCGTATGGGGAGATGACGGATACGATCGGTAGAGCCATCGGCAAGCCCGTTCGCTTCGAGGAAATAACGGACGGTCAGGCATACGCACGCACGGTCGAATGGGCCGGGAAAGGCGCCTATGCGGATGCGCTCGAGGACATCTGGCGGGCGGTGCGCGAGGGCCGGCTTGATACAGTGACGGATGGCGTAAAGGAGATAACCGGACGGGAACCAATCCCGTTCGACCAGTGGGCCACCGAGAATACCGCGTCGTTTCAGTAGTCTTTCGGAGCGCTGCCCTGAAAGGAATTCACGTAGACCAGTACGGTGCGGATTGCCTCGCTCCTTGCACCATCGCGCGAGAGGGGCGCGTGCTGTCCTCCGTGCACGAGCGCTTCCACCATGCGAGGTAGGACAAAAAGCATCCGCTCCGTCTCGTCGAGGCTGTACCGCTCCGGGTCCTCGGCGCGTGACAGGACTTGTCCGAAGGTCTGATGCAGCGCATTCTTGAAGCCGAGAGCGCTGTGCGGAACAGCGGACGCGACAACGTCGTGCAGTTCGGCAGTTTCCGCGTGCGCGTTCACCAGGCCCAGGACGAGTTCGCGCGCGAATTCCTCCAGCGAAGCCGAGGCGCAGTCGGTGATCGTCTGCTTGATGACCCGCCGCACCTCATCGACGTGCCGGTCGTGAAGAGCTGTGAAGATCGCGCGCTTGTCGGGGAAGTACTGATACAGCGATCCGACACTGACGCCGGCGGCCTCGGCAATGCGATTGGTGGTAATCGCCAGTGTCCCGTGGCGCTTGGCTACAAGCTGTACCGCCTCTAGCACGACGTCGACGGTCTGCCGCGAGCGTTGCTGCTTCGGCGTGCGCCGCGTAAGGGTCCTTCCGGCGGTCTGCATGCTGCCTTGCTGTGTGTGGTCGCTGGGCCGAGCCTCGGTACGGATCATAACAGTTCCAACCCCTCCAAACAACGTGCCAACGAGTGCGCTGCTCGTACCCAGATACAACATCAAGCGCACCGCAAGGGTCCCAACGCCTCTCTCAGGGCGTCATTTCGCCCCAGCGGAACCGATCCAGATCAGGGTGCCACGCTTTCTGATGGGCGTGCGGCCTTTCATGGAGGCCCGTCACGCTCACAGAGGGCCACCGTTTACATGCGTGTTACAGCCCGGCGATGTTTTTCGACGATGGCTTTCGCGGCGTCCATGATATCCCGAGCAGCCGACGAGGATCATGCGGGGCAGGAGGCGGTTTGAGACGTGCGGCCAGAGGGCTTGAGTTTGATGGCCAATCCACCGCATCTTGCGGGAATATCCGCGTCGGCAATCCGGTCTCCAGAAGTAACCGCCCATGGCTCTTTTTGAACTGACCCTCGTCCTGCTTTTGACCGCCGTCGCGCTGACGGCGCTGTCGCGACGGCTGGAGATTCCCTATCCGTCCCTGCTGGCCCTGGCCGGCGTCGCGATTGCCTTCGTGCCGGGCGCGCCAGTGATCGAGATCGACCCGGAACTGGCGCTTGCCCTGTTCATCGCGCCGGTGCTGCTCGATGCCGCCTTTGACACGTCGCTGCGCGACCTGAAGCGCTACCGGCTGTCGCTGGTGCTGCTGGCGCTCGGCGCTGTGGTCTTCACCACCGTCGTGGTTGCCTTCGTCGGCTGGAAGATGGCCGGACTGCCGATCGCGGCGGCGGTCGCGCTTGGCGCCATCGTCGCGCCGCCGGATGCGGTGGCGGCATCGGCGGTGCTCGGGCAGTTCAAGGTGCCGCACCGCATCACCGCCATACTGCAGGGCGAGAGCCTGCTCAACGATGCCACGGCGCTGCTGATCTATCGGCTGGCGGTTTCGGCAGCGCTGGGATCGATCATGCTGAGCAACGCCATTCCGGTGATCCTGCTGGCGACGATTGGCAGTCTTGTCGCGGGCTATCTGTTTGGCCGCGTGTCGCTGTTGGCGCTCACCCGCATCGAGGATGCGGCGAGCAGCACCGTGGTCCAGTTTGCCGGAACCTTTGCCGTCTGGATCATCGCCGACAAGCTCGGTCTTTCCGCCATCATCACCATTGTCGTCTATGCCATGACCATTGCACGCAGGGGACCGCGCCACTCGTCGGCGAGACGCCGCGTCAGCACCTATTCGGTCTGGGAGTCGGCGGTGTTCGTGCTCAATGTGCTGGCGTTCGTGCTGATGGGCCTGCAGGCACGCACGATCGTCGGCAGGCTGGCCGGAGACGGGCAAGGCGAAGCATTCCTTTTCGCCGCAACGGTGCTGGTCGTCGTTATCGTCGCACGTCTTGCCTGGGTGGCGAGTTACGTCGCGATCATCCGATGGATTGCCCGCTTCGGCGGCAAAGAGGCAAGGCGGGAGTTGCCGACTTTCGGAGGCGCCGTTCTCGTCGGCTGGTGCGGCATGCGCGGGCTGGTGACGCTGGTCGTGGCCATTGCGCTGCCGGCCAATTTTCCCGGCCGCGATCCGATCGTGCTCGCCGCCTTCGCGGTGGTTCTGGGCACGCTGGTGCTGCAGGGCATGACGCTAAAGCCGCTGCTGCGCTGGATCAACTTCGACAAGGACAGAACCGTCGACAATGAGGTGGCGAAGGCGCGCGTCGCCATCATGCAGGCAGCGCTGGACGTGCTGAACCGCAAGACCTCGGCGGCGGCCGCCGTCGTGCGCGAGCAGTATGAGGCTCAGCGTGTGATCGCTGAAAACCCCGACGACGCGCAGGCCGCGACCGAATACGACCGGCTGCGCCTTTATGCCATCAACCGCCAGCGCGACACGCTGGAGGAACTGCGCAGCAATGGCACGATCGGTGACGAGGCCTATCACCGGCTGGAGGAAGAGATCGACTGGGCGGAATTGGCGGCGTCGCCCGCCGGCCGCTTCCAGCCGCTGACCACCGACTAGCAGATACCGAGTCTCAACCGCCCTGCTGGCCCAAGCCCCGTCCGTCTTCCTGCACATTGCAAGCAATCGACCGAACCGTTACTGCCAACGCCGAGAAGTGAGCCGGATAAGCAATGAAGCTGGTCAGCTACAACATCCAGTACGGGTTCGGCAGCGACACGCGCTACGATCTTTCGCGCGCGGCGCGCCTTGTCGCCGGCGCCGACATCATCGCCTTGCAGGAGATCGAGCGGCACTGGCAGCGCAGCAATTTCGACGACCAGGCGGAAATGCTTTCACGCCTTTTGCCTGGTTATCACTGGGTGTATGGCCCGGCCTTCGACATGGATGCCAGCGAATGGCGGGACGGCCATTTGGTCAACCGGCGCCGGCAGTTCGGCACCATGGTTCTGTCGAAACTGCCGATTGTCTGGTCGCGGTTGCACGCGCTGCCGATGCGCCGCACGTTGCGTCCGCTCAACACGCGCAACGCCGCGCTCGAATGCATGATCCGCACGCCGGCAGGGCCGGTCAGGGTGCTTTCGCTGCATCTCGCGCACATCGCGGCGGAAGAGCGGCTGGAGCAGATTGATTATCTCTTGGCCGAGCACCGCCGGGCGCCATCGGAAGGCGGTCCGTGGAGCGGCACCGATGACGAGCCTTCGCGCAACTGGACGCATGGAGAATCAGAGCCGGAAAATCCACCGGCGGCGATCTGGCTGGGCGATTTCAACATGGAGCCGGGCAGCGCCGAACACCGCCGCATCGTCGGCAGCACGCCCTACCATCGGGGTGCTGCCTATCTTGGCGGCTTCGTCGATGCCGCAGCCGTGGCGGTCGAACCGGCTGGTGATTTCCACACGCATGAGAAGATCATCGACGGCAGGCTGGCAAAGCGCCGGCTGGACCATTGCTTCGTCGGTGGTATGTTGGCCGGGCGGGTGAAATCGATCGGCGCCGATATCGGCGAGGTGGCGTCCGATCACTTCCCGGTCCGGGTCGACATCGATCTCGAAACGCCATTCGGCCCGGGAGGTCGATGAGCCCCATATGACGCTTTTCGTCTTCTTCGCGGTGCTTGCCGCCGCCGCCATGCATGCGATCTGGAACGCGCTGGTCAAGGTGCATCTCGATCGCTTCCTGTCGATCACGCTGATGACGCTCGGCATGGGGGTCGCGGGCCTCGTGGTGCTGCCTTTTGTCGAGGTGCCGAAGGCGGAAGTCTGGCCCTATATCATCGCCTCGGTGATCTTCCACATGGGCTACCGCACTTTCCTCATCGGTGCCTACCAGGCCGGCGATTTCGCCCAGACCTATCCGCTGGCGCGCGGCACGGCCCCTCTGCTGGCCGCGGTCGGCGGCATGTTCGTCGTCGCCGAGGTGCCGGCGCCGCTCGCCATTGTCGGCATCCTGCTGTTGTCGGCCGGCACGCTGGTGATGTCGTTTCGCGGCGGCGCGCATCTGGAGAAGCTGAACCTGCGGGCGGTCGGCTTCGCCTTCGGCACCTCGGTGTTCATTGCCAGCTACACCCTGTCCGACGGCAGCGGCGCGCGGCTGGCGGCAACCGCGCAAAGCTATGCCGCCTGGCTGTTCATCTGCGATGCGCTTGGGGCGCTGGTGCTGTGCCTCGTTTTCCGGGGGCCCAAGGCGTTGCCGGTGTTGGCGCGCGACTGGAAGACCGGGCTGTTCACCGGCGTGCTTTCCGGCGCGGCTTACTGGATCGTGATGTGGGCCATGACCAAGGCGCCGATCGCCTCGGTGGCGTCATTGCGCGAGACCTCGATCCTGTTCGCCATGATGATCTCGGTCTACGCGCTCGGCGAGAAGATGACGGGCTGGCGCGGTGCGGCCGCGCTCAGCATTGTCGCCGGAGTGATCGCGCTCCGGCTGGGGTGAGCGTCCTCAACCCAGCACGGTCATCACCTGGCCGCGCCGCTCCGGACTGAAGCGGATGACGACGATGATGCAGACGGCGACCACGCCGGCGAACAGCGCCAGCGCGTAGCCATAGCTGCCACCGGGCGCCTCGGCGATCCCCGCCTGATAGGGACCGCCATAAGAGGCGGCGAGATTGCCGGCCTGGTAGATGAAGCCGGGCAAGGTCGCGCGCACCGCGCCGGGCGAAAGCTCGTTGAGATGCACCGGGATGACGCCCCAGGCGCCCTGGACCGCGACCTGCATGATGAAGGCGCCGATGGCCAGCATGAAGGGCGTTGAGCTGTAGGCCCATAGCGGGATGGCCGGCAGGGCGATGATGCAGGCCAAAGTAATGGCATTGATGCGGCCGATCTTCTCCGACAGCGCGCCGAACGCCAGGCCGCCGACAATGGCGCCGATATTGGCGACGATGGTGATCCAACTCACCGTATGCGGATCAAAGCCATGCTGCTTCTTCAGGAAGGTCGGGTAGAGATCCTGCGTGCCATGGCTGAAGAAATTGAAGAACATCATCAGCACCACGGCATAGAGCGCGACGCCCCAGTGCTTCTGCAGCGTCTCCAGAAGCCCCGGCTTGACGGATTTCTGCGCCTCGACGAAGGCGGGTGATTCCGGGACGTGCGAGCGGATGAAGAGTACGATCAGCGCCGGGATGAAGGAGAGCAGGAACATGAAGCGCCAGCCGATCGTATAGCCACCGATCGTCTGCTGGTAGAGCAAGCCATAGACTACCGCCGCCAGCAGGTAGCCGGCGGGATAGCCGCATTGCAGGATACCCGAGACCATGCCGCGCGCGCTCGGCGGAATGGACTCCATGGCGAGCGAGGAGCCGAGCCCCCATTCGCCGCCCATGGCGATGCCGAACAGGGCACGCAACGCCAGGAAAATGCCGAGATTGGGAGAGAAGGCGGCCAGCGCCCCGATCACCGAGTAGCTGACGATGTTGAGCATCAGGATCGGCTTGCGACCGTATCTGTCCGCGAGCATGCCGAAGAAGAACGCGCCGATGAAGCGCGTCGCCAAGGTCAGGAACAGTGCCTTCGAGACTGCCGGGACATCGGTCTGGAATTCACTCGCAATATCGGTGAGCAGGAATGTCAGAAGGAAGAAATCAAAAGCGTCGAGCGTCCAGCCCAGGAACGAGGCCAGAACGGTTTTCTTCTGCTCGGCAGTGAGATTCAAGGCATCCTCCTTTGGTGCCCCCAAAGGAACGATATGTCGCCTTGTCGGCAAAAGAGAACAGCGATCAGCCGGCTTTCGAAAGGTCGGCGGTCACTTTTTCGTAAGGTCGAGATCGAAGACCATCAATCCGTCCGTGCCGCCTTCGAGGGCCGCGACCAGCCGGGCGCCGGCACGCTGATGAGCCTCATGCACCAGATAGGCGTCGCGCGCCGCGGCATCGCGGAAGTCGATGGTGAAGCCATGGGTGAAACCCCGTGCGAAAGGCTCCGGACTGGCATTGGCGCTGAAATGAACCGTCTCCATGCCTTCGATCACCTGTCGCAAGGCCTCGAGGTCGGCGTGGATGGCCGTGCGCTCGGTCGGGGACACATCGCTACGAAATCTGGCGAAAACACAGTGTCTGATCATTTTACCACTCCCTAAGCAGCGTGATTGCCGGAAAACACCGCCGGCGCCAGCGGCTCGCGGCCAAGGATCAGATCAGCACCCTTTTCGCCAACCATGATGGTCGGCGCATTGGTGTTGGAAGAAGGCACACGCGGCATCACCGATGCGTCGCAGACACGCAAGCCGTCGATGCCGCGCAGCCTGAGATCCGGCGTCACCACCGCCATCTCGTCATGGCCCATGCGGCAGGTGCCGACCGGATGGTGGTCGGTCTTGGACGTGCGGCAGGCATAGTCGATCAGTTCATCGTCGCCGGCGAGCGATGGGCCGGGCAGCACCTCGCGCAGCACGTATGGGGCCAGCGCCTCCTGCCGCATGATTTCGCGGGCCAGCCGCAGTCCCTTGAGCGACATGGCGCGGTCATAGGGATCGGACCAGTAGTTGGGGTCGATCAGCGGATGGTCGGCGGGGTTGGCGCTTTTCAGCCGCACCGTGCCGCGCGAGCGCGGGCGCAGGAAGGCCGAGTTCAAGGTGACGCCCGGGTTGTTCAATTTCTCGACGCCGGCCTCGATGCCGGATCCCAAACCCAGGTGGAACTGGATGTCGGGCGAGGCGGCGGTCGGGTCGGCGTACCAGAAGCCGCCGGTCTCGAACAGGCTGGAAGCCACCGGACCCTTCTTCAACAGCAGATATTGCAGGCCGGCCCAGGCCGTGCGGTGCAGCTTGGCGTAATTGTCATAGGTGTGATCGCCGGTGCATTCGGCGATGACGAACAGGTCGAGATGGTCCTGCATGTTGGAGCCGACGCCGGGCAGATCGTGCACCGGCGTCACGCCGACCGATTTCAGATGGTCGGCCGGGCCGATGCCCGACTGCATCAACAGCTTCGGCGAGCCGATGGCGCCGGACGAGACGATCACCTCGCGGTCGGCGCGCAGGATTTTTGTCTCACCCCCCGGCTTATCTACAACCTCGACGCCAACAGCGCGGGCTTTCTCGACGACGATGCGGGTGACCAACACGTCGGTCCTGACGGTGAGATTCTTGCGGGCGCGAATCGGCTTCAAGTAAGCGACCGAGGCGGAAGAGCGCCGGGCATCCTTCTGGGTCAGCTGGTAATAGCCGACGCCTGCTTGGGCAGCGCCGTTGAAATCCGGGTTGAAAGGGATACCCATCTCCTGGCCGGCGCGGAAATAGGCCTCGCAGATCGGCAGCGGCGAAATCGGGTTCGACACGCCGAGCGGGCCCTGGTCGCCGTGGAAATCGTTGGCGAAACGCTGGTTGTTCTCGGCGCGCTTGAAATAGGGCAGCACGTCGCGGTAGCCCCAGCCGGCCAGCCCTTCCTCCTTCTCCCAGGCGTCGTAATCGCGGGCATTGCCGCGCGTGTAGATCTGCGCATTGATGGAGGAGCCGCCGCCGACCACCTTGGCCTGCGTGTACCAGAAGACGCGATCCTTCATGTGCTTCTGCGGCACGGTCGACCAGCCCCAGGAGGCAATGCCCTTGGTCATCTTGGCGAAACCCGCCGGCATGTGGATATAGGGGTGCCAGTCCTTGCCGCCGGCTTCGAGCAGCAGCACGGAATTGGAGGGATCCTCGCTCAGCCGGTTGGCCAGAACGCAGCCGGCCGGACCGGCGCCCACGATGATATAGTCGGTCATTGTCTCATCCGTTCACAGCCGCGGCACCGAGAGCGCGCCGTCGACATTAATGATCGAGCCGGTCGAAAAGCCCAGTCTGCTGGCAGCGAGCGCCGCCACCATGGCGCCGATGTCGGAGGCTTCGCCCCAGCGTTTCGCCGGCACCAATCCACCTTCGATCAGCGCGTCATATTTGGCGGTCACGCCCGCCGTCATGTCGGTGCGGATGATGCCCGGCCGCAGCTCGAACACGCCGATGTTTTCCGAGGCGAGCCTGAGCGCGAGGTTCTTCACCCACATGGAAAGCCCTGCCTTCGACATGCAATATTCGGAGCGTTCTGGAGAGGCCATCTCGGCGCTGACCGATGTGATGGTGATGATCGATTTCGCATGATCGCCGGGCTGGCGGAGCATCGCCTTGGCGACGGCTTGGCTGAGGAAGACGGTGCCTCGCAGGTTGATGCCGAGCGCGCGGTCGAAATTGTCGGGTTTGAGATCCAGCAGGTCGCCACGCACGACGGCGCCGATGCCGGCATTGTTGACCAGGCAGTCGATGCGGCCGAAGGCACGCATGGCGATATCGACGAGGTCGGCGTGGCTTTCGAGATTGGCGATGTCGCATCTGATATAGGCGAATTTTGCAGCCCGCGCGGTGATATTGGCGGCGAGATTGGCCGGCGCTTGGTCGGCTAGGTCTGCGACAAGAATATCGAAGCCTGCGTCGGCGAGCGCCTCGGCACAGGCCAATCCAATGCCGCGTGCACCGCCGGTGACTATGGCGGCAGGGCGCGTCATGGGGCGCTAGCCTTGCGAATGCTAGCGCTGCCCCTCATCGCCCTGCCGGGCACTTCTCCCCGTATAGTGACGGGGAGAAGGACGCTGTCATCGCCGCTTTCGCCAATCGCCAGCGCTGCAAAAAGGTCGCCGGCGTTGCGGCCAGGTCCCTTCTCCCCGTCCTTCACGGGGAGAAGGTGCCGGCAGGCGGATGAGGGGCGGCGCAAACCGGTCATGCTAGTTCGCTCTTGCGGATATGGTCCGCCACCCGTAGCGCCTGGGCGGCGATCGACAGCGCCGGATTGACCGCCGCCGAGTTCGGCAGAAAACTGGCGTCGACGACGAACAGGTTCTGGTGATCGAAGGCGCGGCAAAAGGGGTCGAGCGGCGATGTCGCCGGGTCGTCGCCCATTTTCACCGTGCCGCACTGGTGCGAGGGCGTACGCTTGTCGAAAGGGCGCGACAGCACGATGGGATAACCGCAGGCGCGAAAATTCGCGCGCATCACCTTGGTCAGCCCATCGAGCGACTGCATGTTGGAGCGCCGCCACTGCATGACGATGTCCTTCCCGTCGACCATGATGCGGCTTTCGGGATCGGGCAGGTCCTCGCACATCAGGTACCAGTCGACGGCATGGCTGGCCATGTAATCGAGCGCGAATTTCGGCACCCGCTTCACATTGGCCCTTAGCATGTTGCCGTCGATCTTGCCGAGAAGCTGGACATTGCCGAGCGGTTTGCCGCCCTTGCCGTCGGACAAATAGTAGTCGTTCAGCATCAGCGTCTTCTGGTAGACGGCATCATTCCTGCGGCGCGGATCGATCGCCAGCATGGCGCTCGAATTGTGGTTCATGAAATTGCGCCCGACCTGGTCGGAGCGGTTGGCCAGGCCCTTGTCGCCCCCCTTGCCATTACCGGGTGAGGGCGAGCGTAGCAGGATGACCGCTGAATTGACCGCGCCGGCCGACAGGATGACCAGTTTCGGCGACAGCTTTTTCAGCTCGCCGTTCTGGCGATAATGTATGGCGGATATGGATTTGCCGTCCGGGGCAGTCTCGAGATATTCGACATAGGCGCCGGTCTCGAGCTTGATGTTCGGATCGGTCAATGCCGCTGCCAGCGGTGCGGTCTGCGCGTCCATCTTTCCCTGGCCCGTGTTTGGGAAGGCGTCCCAGCCGGTCCTGCCCTCCTTCAGCCATGTCTCTATGTCGACGCCGAGTGGCAGGGAGGCCGGATGCAGGCCCAGTCCCTTGAGCTCGGCGCGGGCACGCGCGATCGGCGCCTCGTCGGGCACCGGCTTGAAGGCATAGGGAACCGAATGAAATGGCTCGGTTGGATCCTCGCCCAGCGCGCCGCGCACGCGGAAAAGCTGCTCTGCTTTCGAATACCATGGCTCGAATTCGTCATAGGAAAACGGCCAGGCCGGCGACACGCCGCCAAAGTGCTCCATGTCGGAAAAGTCTTGCTTGCGATAGCGGATCAGCACCGCGCCGAAGAATTTCGAGTTGCCGCCGACATAGTAGTAATTGCCTGGGTTGAAGGCGCCGCCGCCGGCCTCGCGCCACATCTCCTTCGGCCGGTAGTGGCCGTCGACGAAGATCGAGCGCGTGTCGCGCGCATGCGGGGTCGCCGGCAAGGGTTCGCCGCGCTCCAGCATCAGGATGGAGGCGCCGCTGCCGGCCAGACCGGCAGCGATCGTGGCGCCGCCGATGCCGGAACCGATGATGACGATATCGGGGTTTGCCATCACCTAAAGCGCGCCGCGATTGAATTGACACATGCGACGCGCTTCAGGTCCTTTGTTTTGATGCATGTCGTTGCCCCAAAACCGGATCCACTTTTGGCGACACGCATCAGCGAATACGGTTCTCGGTCGCCGGATCGAAGAACACCGCCTTGGTCAGGTTGAAGGCCAGCGGCGTGCTGGTGCCCGGCTGGATGTTGGCATCGGCGCGCAGCCGTGCCACCACGCCCTTGCCGCCGAGATTGGTGACGGCGAAAGTGTCGGAACCGGCCGGTTCCACCACCTCGATATGGCAATCGGCGGTGGCGATTTGCGAGGCGTTGCGTTCCGCGCCTTCGGGATCGGTAAGCGCCTCCGGGCGGACGCCGAAGATGATCGGCTTGCCCTTGAATGCCGACAATCCGGCCGGCGCGTTGGCCATCGGCAAGGTGATCGGCTGGCGTGCCTCGCGATCGAGCACGACGGCCAGATCGCCGCCATTGCCGCCGATGGTGGCCGGGATCAGGTTCATTGCCGGCGACCCCATGAAGTCGGCGACGAAGACATTGCTGGGGTTGTTGTAGATTTCGGCCGGCGTGCCGAATTGCTGCACCTCGCCGTCACGCATGACGGCGATCTTGGTCGCCAGCGTCATCGCCTCGATCTGGTCGTGAGTGACATAGACGATCGTTGTACCCGTGGTGCCATGCAGGCGCTTGATCTCAATGCGCATGTCGACGCGCAGCTTGGCGTCGAGGTTGGACAGCGGCTCGTCGAACAGGAACAGCTTGGGGTCCCGCACCAGCGCCCGGCCCATGGCGACGCGCTGGCGCTGGCCGCCGGAGAGCTGGCTCGGCTTGCGCTGCAGCAGATGGCCGATCTGCAGGATCTTGGCCACCTTGTCGATCGCCTTCTGCCGCTCGTCGGCCGGCACGCCGCGCATTTCCATGCCGAAGGAGATGTTCCCGGCGACCGTCATGTTGGGGTAGAGCGCATAGCTCTGGAACACCATGGCGATATCGCGCTTGGACGGATGAAGATCGGTGATGGTGCGGCCGTCGACGCGGATATCGCCAGAGGTGATCGTCTCCAGTCCGGCAATGGTGTTGAGTAAGGTTGACTTGCCACAGCCGGAAGGACCGACCAGCACCAGGAAGCCGCCTTTTTCCAGCTCGAGGTTAATCCCTTTCAGGATCTCGACCTGGCCGAAACGCTTCCTCAGACCATCAATTTCCAGAAAAGCCATTGGGTTATCCTTTGACCGCGCCCGCCATCAGGCCACGCACGAAATAGCGGCCGGCGAGCACATAGACGAGAAGGGTGGGGAGTGCGGCGATCATCGCCGCCGCCATGTTGACGTTGTATTCGACGACGCCGGTCGAGGTGTTGACGACGTTGTTGAGCGCCACCGTCATCGGCATCGCATCGCCGGTGCCGGCATAGGCGGAGGCGAACAGGAAGTCGTTCCAGATGTTGGTGAATTGGTAGATGACGGTGACGACGAAGATCGGCATCGAGTTCGGCAGCATGATGCGCCGGAAGATCTGGAAGAACGAAGCGCCGTCGACCTGGGCGGCCTTGACCAGTTCGGTCGGGAACGCCTCGTAATAGTTGCGGAAGAACAGCGTGGTGAAGCCGATGCCGTAGACGACGTGGACGAAGACCAGATTGACCGTCGAATTGCCGAGGCCGAAGCTGGTGCCGATCGAGTTTTGCAGCGTCACGCCGAAGCGGCCGACGCTGCCCAGGATCGTCGCCATCGGCAGCAGAACGGACTGGAACGGAATGAAGCAGGCAAACAGCATCAGCCCGAACACCAGCGTCGCCCCGCGAAAACGCCATTTGGTCAGCACGTAGCCATTGAGCGCACCGAGCATGGTCGAGATCAGCACGGCGGGAACCACCATCTTGATGGAGTTCCAGAAATAGCCCTTGATGCCGGCGCAGGTGAGGCCGACGCAGGTCTCGCCCCAGGCCTTCAGCCAGGGATCGAAGGTCGGCGCCTTGGGCAGCGAAAGCATGTTGCCGTTCTGGATCTCGTCCATGGTCTTGAACGAGGTCACCAGCATGACGAACAACGGCATCAGATAGAACAGGGCGAACAGCGCCAGAAGTCCGTAGATGACGATGCGGTTGACGAGTTTGACGTTCATGCCGCCGCTGGCCTGGCGGGCGGGAGTGGTCATAGCGCTCATCGCGGCTTCTCCCTGAGTTCCGAATAGAGATAGGGCACGATGATGGCGACGATGGTCATCAGCATGATCACGGCGCTTGCCGAACCGACGGCCATTTCGTTGCGCTTGAAGGTGTACTCATACATGAAGTTCGAAGGCAGCCATGCCGAGCCACCGGGGCCACCGCTGGTCAGCGCGACGACCAAGTCATAGGATTTGATGGCAAGGTGCGCGAGCACGATGAAGGCCGACAGGAAGATCGGCCGCAGCAGCGGAATAACGATGCGGCGATAGAGCTGGAAGGTGGTGGCGCCGTCGATCTGCGCCGCCTTCATGATCTCGCCGTCAATGCCGCGCAGGCCGGCCAGGAACATCGCCATGATGAAGCCGGAGGCCTGCCAGACGCCGGCGATGACCACCGTGTAGATGACGAAATCCTTGTTCTTGATCCAGTCGAAATGGAAGCTCGTCCAGCCCCATTGGTGCAGCGTCTGCTCGAGGCCGAGGCCAGGGTCGAGGAACCATTTCCAGGCGACGCCGGTGACGATGAAGGAGAGCGCCATCGGGTAGAGGTAGATGGGACGCAAGACGCCTTCGCCGCGGATCTTCTGGTCGAGCAGGATGGCCAGGAACAGGCCGAGCGCCAGACAGATCAAGATGTAGAGAAAGCCGAAAATGCCCATATTGGTGATCGATGTGTACCAGCTCGACGGCGGATCGGTGTCGAAGGTCCAGTTCCACAGCCGCTGGTAGGCGCGCGCGCCGGTTATGGCGTAGGACGGAAAGGTCTTGGAGTTGGTGAAGGACAGGTAGATCGTCCACAGGATGAAGCCGTAGACGAAGACGACCGTGATGGCGAAGCTCGGCGCCAGCACGATCTTGGGCAAGGCGTCCTGCAGCCGCGAGCGCACCGAGGCCCGCGGGCGGGCATGCTCCGGCGTCAGCTTGATCTGGGTTGTCGCAACTGTGCTCATGGGGTTCCTCCCGTCGGCGTTCGGCCGACCGGCCTCACGGACCGGGAACCTCCCCCGCCGGAGCGGGGAAGGTGTTTGGGTGCCTAGTGCTTACTTGGCGTCGTCGATTGCCTTGACCAGTTCGGTCACGGCCTCGTCCGAGGTCTTGATCTGACCGTGGACGAATTTGGAGACGACGTCCTTGTAGGCATTGGCGACAGCCGGAGGGGCGCCATAGCCCTGGGCCAGCGAGCCGAACAGCGTGCCGCCTTCATTGGCTTTCTTCAGGTCGGCGATACCCTTCTTGCCGCAAGCGTCGAAGTCGGTGTCAGGCACGTCGGTGCGGGCCGGAACCGAACCCTTGACGACGTTGAAGGCCGACTGGAAGCTCTTCGACAACGTGGCTGTGGCCAGAGCGACCTGGGCCGCCTTGCGGTCGTCGGGGACGTTGAACATGCCGAACATGTCGGAGTTGTAGACCACCGAGCCGTCTGTGCCCGGGAAGCGGTAGCAGAGGAAGTCGGTGCCCGGGGTCTTGTTGGCGGCGTGGAACTCGCCCTTGGCCCAGTCGCCCATGACCTGCACCAGCGCATCGCCCTTGATGACCATGGCGGTGGCGAGGTTCCAGTCGCGGCCCGAGAAGTTCGGGTCGACATAGGTGACGAGCTTGGCGAGGTTGTCGAACGACTTCTTCATCGTGTCGGACTTGAGCGAGGCGTCGTCGAGGTCGTTCATCGCCTTCTTGTAGAACTCCGGCCCGCCGGTCGACAGCACGACGGAATCGAACATGGTGGCTTCCTGCCAGTTCTGGCCGCCAAGCGCGAGCGGCGTGACGCCGGCCGCCTTGGCCTTGTCGAGCAGGGCGATGAAATCATCGAAGGTCTTCGGCTCGGCGCCGCCGATCTTGTCCATCACCGCCTTGTTGATCCACAGCCAGTTGACCGAGTGGACGTTGACCGGAGCGGCGACCCACTTGCCGTCATAGACGGAGAATTTCTGCAGGGCGGCCGGAACCGATTTGTCCCAGCCTTCCTTCTTCGCCGTCTCGGTGAGGTCGCCCATCACGCCGGCCGCGGCATAGTCGAGCACGGTATAGCCGAGCATCTGCGAGGCGGTCGGATAGTTGCCGGCCGCGACCATCGCCTTCAGCGCGGTCATGGCGGCATCGCCGCCGCCGCCGGCCACCGGCACGTCCTTCCAGGCATAGCCTTCCTTGGCCAGATCCTGCTTGAGCACGTTGAGGGCAGCCGCTTCGCCGCCCGACGTCCACCAATGCAGCATCTGCACTTCCTTGACGTCCTCGGCATGGGCCGCGAAAGCCAGGCCCGAAGCGAGAGCCGTTCCGATAAGCAGTTTGCGCAACATGTACTTCCTCCCTTGTTGCAACTCACGTGACCGGCGGATGCCGCCGGGGTCTCCCAACTCAGCCGACCCACCAACCGGTGCGCTGGCCGCGATGAAACTGGATTGTCTTTTCCTCGGTATAGTCCTCGACGGCGCGCTTGCCGAGTTCGCGGCCCAGGCCCGACTGCTTGTAGCCGCCGAACGGCAGTTCTGGATAACCTTCCATGAACGTGTTCACCCAGACCGTCCCCGAACGCACGCCCCGCGCCACCGACATGCAGGTGTCGATGCTGGCGCTCCACACACCCGCCGACAGACCATAGGGCGTGTTGTTGGCGATGTGCAACGCCTTTTCAATCGTTTCAAAAGTCAGCACCGAGAGCACCGGCCCGAACACTTCCTCGCGGGCGACGGCCATGTTTTCGGTGACGTTGCGTAAGATCGTCGGATCGAGATATTGGCCGGCATTGGAAGGGAGTTGCCCGCCGCCGCTGTAGATGCGGACCCCGTCACTCGCGGCGGCCGCGATGTAATCGGTGACCTTGGCCAGATGGTCGGAGGAAATCATCGCACCGACCTTGGTCCTGATATCGAGTGGATCGCCCACGGCTACCTTTGCGGTCAACGCCTTCACGGCGGCCAGGAAATCGTCGGCGATCGCTTCGTGCACGATCAACCGGCTGCCGGCATTGCAGCATTCGCCGGCATTGAAGAAGCCGCCGAACACCGCTGCATCGGCGGCCGCCTCGAGATCGGCATCGGGGAAGACGATCTGGCCGTTCTTGCCGCCGAGTTCCATCGAAACCTTCTTCAGGGAATTCGCGGCCGCCGCCATGGTCATCTTGCCGACGCGGGTGGAACCGGTGAACGACACCATCTCGACCAGGAGATGGCTGACCATTGGCGCGCCGACATCGGCGCCAAGACCGGCGAGGATGTTGACGACGCCGGCGGGCAGGCCAGCCTCCATCAGGATGTCGCCGAGCACGAAGGTCGAGGCCGACGTCATCTCGCTCGGCTTGACCACGGCCGTACAGCCGGCGGCCAGCGCGAAAGGCAGTTTCTGGCTGACGATGAGGAACGGGAAATTCCACGGCGTGATGATCGAGACGACACCGATCGGCTCGCGCAGCACGACGCCCAGCATGGCGTCGCCGAGATTGGCGTAGCTCTCGCCATGCAGCGTGCGGGCAAGCGAGGCGGCATAGCGCCAGATGTCGACGGCGCCGCCAATCTCGCCGCGCGCCTGGGTAATCGGCTTGCCGGATTCCAGCGCATCGAGGCGGGCGATGTCTTCCAGCCGGGCCTCGATCAGGTCGGCCGCCTTGAGCAGGATCGCGGCGCGCTCGGCCGCCTTCATGCGCGGCCAAGGACCGGTCTCGAACGCCCTGTGCGCGGCCTGCATCGCGGCTTCCACTTCGGCAGCCCCTGCCTGAGCATAGTGTGAAACGGTGAAGCCGTGGCCGGGGCTCTTGCGTTCCAGCATACGGCCGTCGCGGGCATCGACATGCTTGCCGTCGATCAGCAGCTTGTACGCCTTGGGCGCGGCGGAAGCCTCGGCGGGCATGGAAATCTTCAGAGGTGCATTCATGTGATTTCCACTCTGTCCTAGGAACGCGAAAACACGGGCTTCTGCTTGGTCTTGAAGGAGCCGACGCCGGCCTTGAGATCGCCGGTGAGCGCTATGAAACCGCTGGCCAGGGCTTCGGTCGCGGCAGCGCTTTCCTCGCCTTCGGCAACGGCGATCATCAGCTTGGCGGCTTCGGTCGCCAGCGGCCCGCGTTCGGCGATTTTCCCAGCCCAGGCCTTGGCTTCGTCTAACGCCTTGCCGGTTTCGACGACGCGGTCGACGATGGCAAGCACGAGCGCTTCAGCCGCCAGAAAAATCTCGCCACCGACAGCCATGCGACGCACCGTCTGGGCGCCGAAGCGGCGCACCGCGCGTTGCGTGCCGGACCAGCCGGGGACGACACCGATCGAGGTCTCGGGGAAGCCGAGCTTCACCTGGGTTTCGGCGACGCGAAAATCGCAAGCGACAGCCAGTTCCAGCCCGCCGCCGAGAGCATGGCCGGACAGAACGGCGATGGTCGGCTGCCGCAGCCGTGCCAGCCGGTCGAAGACACGGTGGCCGTAGCGCACCCATTGCACCTGGAAATCTGCGGCACTCATGCCGCCCCAGGCCTCGACATCGCCGCCGGCGCAAAATCCCTTGCCTTCGCCGCATATGAGGACGGCGCGGACATCTTCGGCGCTTTCCGCCTCATCGAGAGCCGCCTCCAGCGCGCGCAGCATCGGGATGTCGAGCGCGTTGAATTTTTCGGGCCGGCGCAAGGTGACGATGCCGATCGCGCCATCCCGCTCGAAGGTGACGAGGCGCTCAGCCATGCGCGCCTCCAAGCGAGGCGCCGCCATTGAGTGACAGGCCGATCGGCCGATCCTGGTAGAGCGCGGCCGGCGTCACCTTGAGGTCATTGGCCACGTTGAGCGGGATCTCGGCCTGTGCCAGCACATCGCGCTCGAGGTCGATACCGGGCGCCAGTTCCGTCACCATCAGCCCATCGGGCGTCAGCTTCATCACGCAGCGCTCGGTGACATAGGTGATGTCCTGCCCTTGAGCGACGGCACGCTTGCCCGAGAAGGAGATATGCTCAACCTCATTGACGACTTTCTTGACCTTGCCCTCCGCATCGATGCGAATGCCGCCATCGGCCAGCGAGAGCTTTGCCCCGGCGTTGAAGAAGCCAGAGAAAACAATCTTCTTCGCCCGTGACGTGATGTCGACGAAGCCGCCGGCGCCGGCGGTGACATGCGGCCGCGCCGAAAGTTTCGAGACATTGACCGAGCCGTGGCGGTCGATCTGCAGGAAGGAGAGCAGCGAGGCGTCGAAGCCGCCGGCCTGGAAATAGATGAACTGGTGCGGCGAGGGCATGATCGCCTCGGCATTGGAGGCGCAACCGAACTTGAAGTCGAGCAGCGGCACGCCACCGACGGCACCCTGTTCGATCACCCAGGTGACCTTGCCGTGCTGGCCTTCTTCCAGAAGGATGCGCGGCACGTTGGCCGAGATGCCGAAGCCTATGTTGACGGCCATGCCGTCGCGCAGCTCCATGGCGACGCGGCGCGCGATCACCTTCTGGACGTTCATCTCCGCGTTGCGGAAGGTCGACAGCGGCCGGAAGATCTCACCCGAAATCGCCGGATCGTAAGGCGTCAGCGTCGTCTGTAACTGGTCGGGCGCCACGACGATATGGTCGACCAGCACGCCCGGCACGCGCACATCATGCGGCTTCAGCGTGCCGTTCTCGACGACGCGCTTGACCTGCGCGATGACGATGCCGCCATTGTTGCGGGCGGCGAGCGCCTGTTCCAGCCCACCGAGATAGGCGCCCTCATGCTCGTAGGTCAGGTTGCCGCGCTCGTCCGCCGTGGTGGCGCGGATGATCGAGACTTGCGGCACGATGGCGCGGAAATAGAGCCATTCCTCGCCGTCGAATTGCTGCACCGAGACGATCGGTTCGCCGGCGGCGGCGTTCATGGCGCAGCCCTGGTGGCGCGGGTCGGCGAAAGTGTCGAGGCCGACCTTGGTCAGCACGCCCGGCCGCTTGGCGGCGGCCTCGCGGTGCATGTCGAACAGGATGCCGGACGGCACGTTATAGGCGGCGACGGAATTGTCGCCGATCATCTTCCAGATCTGCGGCGGTTCGGCCGAGGAGGGCCCCGACGGATAGGAGCCGCACAGCGTGCGCTTCAACAGGCCGGGCTTGGCCAGATGATCGATGCCCTTGATGCCATACATGTCGCCGGCGGCGATGGGATGCAGGGTGGTGATGTCCTTCGGATGGCCTTCGCTGTCGAAGCGTTCGCCGATGGCGGCGAGCACGGCGTCCGGACAGCCAAGACCGCTCGACGAGGACACCGAGACGACCATGCCGTCCTTGATCAGGCTGGCTGCCTGCGCCGATGAAACGACCTTGCTCAATTCATGCTCCCGAGTTTCGGGTCGATCTTGACGGCTCTGCCGGAATTGGCCGACTGCAATGCCGCCTCGGCCGCTGTGAGCGACCAGATGCCGTCCTCGCCGGTGGCGGAGGGCTGGTCCTCGCCACGGATCGCGGCATGGAACCGGCCCACCGACCTGGCATAGAGGTTGTCGCGGTCGAAGCTCAATTCTTCCTCGCCACCCGCGGTGCGCAGCGTCACCGTGCCGACCGGTTTCTGCGTCATGACATTGCGGGCGATCAGCGAACCCTGCGAGCCGTGCACCTCGAAACCGGTGTCGGCAAATCTGGTGGTGAAGCCTTCATGCGATTGCGCGATGAGGCCCGACTTGAAGCGCCAGATGCACATGGCGCCGTCTTCCAACCCGCTGCCGGCCATGCCGGCCGATTGCGTGAACGCGGAAACCTCGACCGGATCGTCGCCAAGCACGAAGCGAAGCGTGTCGGCATCGTGCACGGTGATGTCGAGCACCACGCCGCCGCCGGCCTCGGGCCTGGCGATGCGCCAACCCTGCAGGTTCTCGGGCAGGTAGACGGAATGGAAGACCCGCGCGGCAATGGGCTGGCCGATGCGGCCGGCGGCAATCGCCTCGCGCATCGCCCGGTGAGCCCCGGCATTGCGCAGATGGTGATTGGTGCCGAGCACAATGCCCGCGGCCTTGGCCGCGGCGACCATTCTACGCGCGTCGTCGCTGGTCAGCGCCAGCGGCTTCTCGCACAGCACATGCTTTCCTGCCTCGATCGCGGCGAGTGCCTGTTCGAGGTGCAGTTCGTTGGTGGTCGAGATGTAGACGGCGTCGATGTCGGATCCGAGCAAGGCATCGAGGTTTGATACGGCGGCCGGAATGCCATTTTCCCTTGCATAGGCCGCGGCGCGTTCCTCGCTGGAGCTCATTACAGCCGCGATCTCGCCATCGGCTTGCGCGCGAACGGCGTCGATCATGAATTGCCGGGCGATCGTGCTGGCGCCGATCAGCCCCCATTTGATGCTCATCTTGCGGCTCCCGTTGCCGCGGGCCTGTTTCGCGTGCGGCGATCTGGGCCGCAGCTTTCCCTGACCACGAGATTGACGGCGCCGATATGGTCCTCGGCGCGCGTGGTGCGCGACTGGATCATCTTGATCATGACGTGGGCCGCGCGTTCGCCGAGACCGGCGGAGTCCACCGCGACGCTGGTTAGCGCCGGCATGTAATGTTCGGCCTCGACCACATCGTCGAAGCCGACGACGGCGAAATCCGCGCCCGGCTCAAGTCCGCGTTTGCGCAGCGCCAGCATGACACCGAAGGCGACGGCATCGTTGAAGCAGAGCGCCGCCGTTGGCGGCTCGGCCATTGCGAGCGACGTCTCCAGGCAGGCCATGCCGCCCTTGCGGTTGGTCTCGCCCTCGATGATGAGCGCGTCGCGGGGGTCTATGCCAAGCGTTTCGCAGGCTTCGCGAAAGCCGCCCAAGCGCTCATGATAGACGATGAGGTCGGACGAGCCGCCGAAGAAGGCCAGGCGGCGATGCCCCTTGCCGACGAGATGAGCGGTGGCGAGATAGGCGCCACGATGATTATCGGGCGTGATCACCGGGATGCGGCTTTCCGGCAAGCGGCGCATGGCGAAGACGACCGGAACGCCCGCCATCTCCAGCCGCCGGAAGGCACCCGGCGTGGTGCCGCGCGCCGGCGAGACGATGAGGCCGGCGACGCCTTGCTCCATCAGCGATTTCAACACTTCTTCCTGGCGCACCGGGTTCTCCGCCGTGTTGGCGATGAACGGCACGATGCCGGCCGACTGGAAGACGCGCTCCATGCCCACTGCCAGTTCAGCGAAGAACGGATTGGTGAGATCGTTGATGACCATGCCGATGACGTTGGAATGGGCCTTGCGCAGATTGGCGGCGCCGCGATTGTAGACATAGCCGACATCCTCGATCGCCTTGCGAACCTTGACCGCGGTCTCGGGGCGGATCAGCCCGCTGCCCTGGAGCACGAGCGACACCGTCGATTTGGACACGCCTGCCTCGCGGGCGATGTCGAAGATCGTCGCCTTGGCGCGGCTGGCCATCCAGATGTCTCCTCCCGGTTTTCTCAATCGAATTTATTGGAACGTTCTAATCCCTGCTCCGTGGATGAGTCAATCGGGATTTTTTCTCGATCCAGCGAGGCGATCATACGTGGTCCAACGATATACCATTCAAGGCTTCATGTGTTGCAACGCAGCATTGGTCGGCGGCCGCTTTCGAATCTTAAAGGTTCTTGATTTATTGGAACGTTCCATTTAGTAAATGCCGAAAACGGAGAGATCGATGGACATTGCCTTGCCCGGCGCGGGTGGCCGCAGCACACGCTACGCGCTTGTCGGACAGCCGGTCCAGCCGGTGATCGGCGCACGGTTCCCGCGCATCGCCTATGCCGCCGCGCATGTCGTCGCCGATCCCCTGGAAATGACCGATCCATGGTCGCGGCCGGTTGTCGACTGGGATAGGACGATGGCGTTTCGCCATCATCTTTGGCGGCTCGGCTTCCGCATCGCCGAGGCGATGGACACGTCGCAGCGCGGCATGGGTTTCGATTGGCGGAGCGCGAGGGAATTGATCCGCCGATCAATCGCGGAGGCGAGGACCGTCGCTGACGCCGACCTCGCCTCGGGCGCCGGAACCGACCATCTGGCGCCGGCGTCGGCCAGGACACTGGATGATGTGATCGCCGCCTATGAGGAGCAGTTCGCTTTCATCGAAGGGCAAGGCGGCAAGGCGATCATGATGGCCAGCCGCGCGCTGGCCGCCGTCGCCAAGGGCCCGGACGACTATGCGCGTGTCTACGACCGCATCCTGTCTCAGGCCTCCGGCAAGGTCATCCTGCACTGGCTGGGCGACATGTTCGACCCGGCGTTGAAAGGCTATTGGGGCAGCGGGAATTTCGAGGCCGCGCTCGACACCGTCGTCGCCATCATCGAACGCCACGCCGGAAAAGTGGAAGGGATAAAAATTTCGCTGCTCGACGCCGGCAAGGAGGTGGCGCTTAGGAACCGGCTGCCGGACGGCGTCGTCATGTTCACCGGCGACGACTTCAACTATCCCGAACTGATCGCCGGAGACGGCAAGCGCCACTCGCACGCGCTGCTCGGCATTTTCGACGCGATCGCGCCGGTTGCCAATGCGGCGCTGGCGAAGCTGGCTGACGGCGACCGTGCCGGCTACGACGCGCTGATGGCGCCGACCGTGCCGCTGTCGCGAAAAATCTTCGAGGCGCCGACCGAATATTACAAGGCCGGCATTGTCTTCATGGCTTGGCTGAACGGCCACCAGGACCATTTCGCGATGGTCGGTGGCATGCAGTCGGCGCGCGGCATCCGCCATTATGCCGAAGTCTTCCGCCTTGCCGATCAGGCTGGATTGCTGGCCGACCCGGAGATGGCGGTTGCCAGGATGAAGAGGCTCTGCGCCGTCGCGGGCGTCTGAGTGGCACACAGGTTGGCCGCGGCCGCCAACTCGAGTGTTGTGGCTTGCCCCTTCGCAAAACTCGCTGACAGGCCTGGGAATAGCCTGACCCGACACCGCAATGATTCGATGAGGGAATAGGGCAGTGGGGGAATCAGGGCACGCAGCGGCGGCCAGGCCTTACGCCCTATCTCTTCGACTCAGCTGGTTTGGATCTGGATGGTGGGCGTGACAGGGATTGAACCTGTGACCCCTGCAATGTCAATGCAGTGCTCTCCCGCTGAGCTACACGCCCATCCGAAGCCGCGCATACACCATTTTTGGTCAGGCGCGTCAATAGCAGGAAAAGAGGAAAAACACGTCGTCTCGCCGCGGCTGTGGACTGACCCGGCGGCTTGCGGAAGGCGGCTCAGGCCGCGTGCAGCATCTTCTCGACCTCGTTGACGAGGTCGCGCAGGTGGAAGGGCTTGGACAGCACCTTGGCGTCTTTCGGCGCCTTGGAATCCGGGTTCAGCGCGACGGCGGCGAAACCGGTGATGAACATGACCTTGAGGTCGGGGTCGATCTCGGTGGCGCGGCGCGCCAATTCGATGCCGTCCATCTCCGGCATGACGATGTCGGTCAGAAGCAGCGAGAATGGTTCTTCGCGCAGCCGCTCATAGGCGCTGGCGCCGTTGTCGAAATCGCTGACCTGATAACCGGCGCGCTCCAGCGCCTTGACGAGGAACCGACGCATATCGTCGTCGTCTTCCGCCAGAAGAATGCGTGCCATGTTGTCCCGTCCGAATCACCCGCCGAGACTGCCGAGGGGCAGGCCCGTTAACCATCCTGTATATGAGGAGGTGAGAGTAAACATCAAGTGAACACCGACGCGCTTGCCCCACATTTGCCAAGCGGCACGACGGCTGAAATGCTGGACATGCGGCCAGCAAGGTGGCAGTTTCATGCCATGATGCACTGGTGTTTTCGGGTTCGTTCAAATTGAAGACGGCAGCCGAGGATTTTTCGGTCTTTCCACCCTTCGAAATCCGGTCGGGCGCCGAGCAGCGCGTCCCCTTCCTCTTCAATTCACCGCATAGCGGCCGCTACTATCCTGAACGCTTCCTTGCCATGGCAAGGCTCGATCGCAACGCCATCCGCCGCTCGGAGGATTGCTATGTCGACGAGCTGTTCGGCGGCGCCGTGGCGCTGGGTGCGCCGATGTTGGCGGCAAATTTTCCGCGTGCCTATCTCGATGTCAACCGCGAGCCATGGGAACTCGACCCGCGCATGTTCGCCGAGCCGGTGCCGTCCTTCTGCAACATCCGCTCCGCGCGCGTGGCCGGCGGGCTCGGCACCGTGCCGAAGCTGGTGGGCGAGGGGCTCGACATCTATGCGGGCCGCTTGCCGCTCGCCGAGGCGGTTGCCCGCATCGAAGCCGTCTACAAGCCTTATCACGAAACGCTGAAGCGGCTTTTGACCCGGACCCACGCCCGTTTCGGCTTTGCCGTGCTGATCGACTGCCATTCGATGCCGGCGAGCATCCGTGTCGGCGACAACGGGCTGCGGCCGGATTTCATCATCGGCGACCGTTTCGGCATCTCGGCCACCGCGGCCCTGACCGAAACCGCGATCGGCCTATTGACCGCGATGGGCTATACCGTTGCTCACAACAAGCCTTATGCCGGCGGTTTCATCACGGAACATTACGGCCGCCCGGCGCGTCATCTGCATGCGCTGCAGATCGAGGTCAATCGCGGGCTCTACATGAATGAGCGGACATTCGAGAAAGCCGCCGGCTTCGACGCGCTGGCCGACGATCTGACGCGATTTTCGGCCGACCTGATGGCGATGCCGGATCACCATTTCATCGACCTGCCGCTGGCCGCGGAGTGAAGATCACGCCTTGTTCCATGCGTGCGACTGCCCGAAGATCCCTCGTGTGGTTTTGGGCGGTACGCTTCGGGAGCGGCTGAAAAAAAGACCGCATCGTTTGCACGATACGGTCGAAGTCTAGGGAGGAAACGCCCAAGGAGGGCATGGACAGGAAACCCTATCCGAGAATGAGGGTATTGTGCAGCGCACAAATGTCAAGCGACGTTCAGGCTTTTTTAATTCAGAGTGATGTGGAAATTGCGTTTCGTTGACAGAAACGTGACATTTCAGCAACAGGTGTCGCTGCCGGAAAATTCTCGAACACCCTTGTTTTGGCACGAAAGTGACGGCAAACGACTGTCTGGGCATGCTGCAACGCGGGAGAATCAGTTGGACATCAGCGTCGATTTCATGCGCCGTATCGCGCAAGCGGCAGCGGCTGAGACCTTGCCGCGCTTTCGCGCCCAAGGCGCGGTCGCCAACAAGGAAAAGGGCAGTTTCGATCCGGTCACCGAGGCCGACCGCGAGGCCGAGCGCGCCATCCGGGCGCTGATATCGGCCGAGTATCCCGATCACGGTATCCTGGGCGAAGAGCACGGCAGCGAGAACATCTCCAGCCGGCATGTCTGGGTTATCGATCCGATCGACGGCACGCGCGCCTTCATCTCCGGCCTGCCGGTGTGGGGGACGCTGGTCGGGTTGACGGTCGACGGCGACGCGGTTGCCGGCATGATGGCGCAGCCCTTCACCGGCGAGCTGTTCTACGCCAATGGATCCGGCTCGCATTACGAGGGACCGGGCGGTCCGCGAAAACTGTCGACCCGCAAGACGACAAAACTCGATGAGGCGACGCTGTTCACCACCACGCCGGCATTGTTCAAGGGCGAAGCGCGCACGCGCTATGACGCGTTCGAGAAACAGGTCCAACTCGCCCGCTACGGCGCCGACTGCTATGCCTTCGCCATGATCGCCTCGGGCAGCGTCGACATCGTCACGGATCCCGGCCTGAAGCCTTACGACATCGTCGCGCTCATCCCGATCATCGAGAAGGCCGGCGGTGTCGTCACCACCTTCGACGGCGGGCCGGCGGAGAATGGCGGCGATGTGCTGGCGGCGGCGACACCGGAGCTTCATGCCGCCGCCATGGCTGCCCTGCGCGGCTGACATCGCCTGCGGTCAGCGCGACCGTATCGAACGCTGGAATTCCGCCGGCGTACGCCCGTAGACCTGCTTGAACGCGGCACTGAAATGGCTGTGGCTGGAGAAGCCGAGATCCATGCCCAGCGTGGTCAGATTGTCGTAACGGCCAAGCAGGTCAAGCGCACGCGCCAGCCGCAGGCGCAGATGATAGCGGTAGAGCGGCATGGCTTCGACCTGCTGGAACACCTGCGTCAGGTAGACCGGCGAAACGCCGACCTCGACGGCAATCCCGGCCAGCGTCCAGCGCCGTGACAGGTCCGACGACAGCACGAGCTTGGCGCGGTCGACCAGTTTCTGCCGGCCAGGGCTGGCGCCCGCGACATGCGAGGTGCGCTCGCCAAGCGAGCGCCGTACCAGTGTCAGGGCGAGCGTCTCGGCCTCCAGCGTTTCGGCGACCTTGCGGCTCAGGCTGTGGCGCAGCAGCGCCACCAGCGCCTGCGCGCGCGGGTCGATGCGCCGGCGCTGACGACGAAACGCCAGCGTGCCGCCGGAGCGAAGCTGATCCTTCGGCGCCAGCTCCCGCAATTGACCGTCCTCGATGACGAGGTCGAGGCAGGCGTCGCCGCCCTCGATGGGATGGCTGACCTGATAAGGCTCGGCTTCATTGAAGAACAGCAGTTGATTGGCTTCCGCCACCGCGTCGTTGCGGCCGACATGGCGCACGAAGACACCGCGATAGGGAAACACCAGATGCGTGGCCGCGGTGCATTCCTCATCGCTCCTGTGCCGGCACTCGCCGCCGCAGACGACGTCCCTGACCCTGACGGTGCCGGTGTCGAGAAGCGGCTGCACCGTGAATTGCGACATGTCCGTTGCGCTCTTTCCTCGCGCCGGAAACGAGTCCGGAATTGCGGAGACCACTTTACGCAGACGGACTGCCCAGTCCTGTCAGGAGACTTTCGACAGGCGCTTAGCGGCGCCTGAATTCCGCATAGGCCTGGCCACGCGAAAGACCGATGTCCTTGAGCTGTTCGTCGCTCATTTCGAGCAAGGCAAGGCGGCTCCTTCGTTTCTCCATCTGGCGGCCGAACCATCTTGCCGCCGCAATACAGTGGGCACGCAATGACTGCTTGGTGGTCGCTGCGCGGACTGCCGGCGCCCGGCCGGCAAGGCCGTGTACGGTTGTGTGGTCGGGGCGCATCGCTCAATCCTCGCCCGTGCCGGCCGCCGAGGCGCCGGCTTCGTTCAGCGCCTGCGCGCATTCCTCGCAGCAGACCTCGACGGTCTTGCCGCCGACCTTCACGCGGATCGGGTTGGCGTCCAGTTGGCAATCGCAGGCGGCGCAGGTTTTCTCGGTCATGATCTCATCTCCATAGCGTTCAATTCCACGCATGCAGATGAGCATTCCGGAGCTGCCGCGGACTGTCAGAATCTTTAGCAGTTTGCCTACTGGGGACCTGGCCTGTGCGCTCCTCCTGACAACGGGGTGTCAGCTAGGCTATCTCGAAGAGACCTAAGGCACTGGTCAGGCCGTCGGATCGTCCGAGCCGGGGACGAAGGCGTCGAAGGCGGCGAGGAATTGTTCGCGGTAGAGGTCGACTTCCTGCAGGATCTCGTGCTTGGCGCCGTCGATCATCAACAGCGAACCGAGCCTCAGGCTTCTGGCGTATTTTTCCACCGCCTTGGTCGAGACGACCTGGTCGGCGCCGGCGGCGATGATCAGCAGAGGCACTTGGATGCGGGCCATGAAGTCGGGGTCGCTGATGGCTTCAGAGGCCTTCGCCGCCGCCTGCAGCCAGCGGATCGTCGGCCCGCCAAGCGCCAGTTGCGGATATTCTTCATAGATGCGCGTGTTGCGGCGATAGCGCTGTGGATCCGACGTCACCTTGTTGACTTCGAAGGGTAGGGTGTGTCTCGGCCGTGGACCCCACGCGGCATAGAGCCTGCCGAGCCCCAGGGCGCAGAAAAGCGAACAGACCCGGCGCACCGTCCGTATCGAGACCGGCAGGTCGGGCAATGTCAGGAATGGCGCGATCAGCACCATGCGCCGCACGCGGTTGACCATCGACGGCGCGGCAAGCAGCGTGATCACAGCGCCGGCGGAATGGGCAAGGATGTAGTAGGGTCCGCGGCAGTCCGGCAGCACGATCTCCTCGAAGAACTGCTCCAGGTCGGCCGTATAGTCGCGGAACGACCTGACATAGCCGCGCTGACGATCGCGGATCAACCGGTCGGAATCGCCCTGGCCGCGCCAGTCGAGGGTGGCGACACCGAAGCCGCGCGCGGCAAGGTCGCGGATGGTCTCGAAATATTTCTCGATGCACTCGTTGCGGCCGCCAAGCAGCACAACGGTGCCGCGCATTGGACGCGCCACCGCTGCGAACAGGCCGTAACGTATCTTCTTGCCGTCGCGCGTGGTGAAAAAGCCGCCTGTGGCGTTTTCCGGTCGCGGATTGCCTTCAACTTCGTGAAAAAGAGGGGCGTCGTGGAAAAGATCCGTCATTCGGCGCTTTGTGCTCGGCGTCTTTGCGCGCCAGCCTGTCGCGGCTGGCCTCGTCAAGGTGATAGACGCCAATACGTCAAAAGCAAAGCAAATCCGGCTTGTGGAGGACCGCAACGGGGAAGGCCGGAAGCGGCTTTGAGCGCGCTTCCGGCCCCTGTCGATCCGGGAGGAAGGGACGTTAACACCCGGTTCGGCCTCGTTGCGGCACCTCTGGAAAACCGGCGCCGCCAATCCTTGATCTTGAGAGCCACTTTAGCGGCGGCTGTCTGAACGGGCGCCGAAGCGCCGGTTCATCTGCCGTTCATCAAAGGCTGGCCGCCTCATTCTTTTCCGGTCAAACGAAACTTGAAATGCTTTCAAGCGCTCCCCAGATGTGGATTGCGGCCGCCAATGTCGGGGCCGCTGGTCCTCCCGAAACGCCGCTCACGGGTTTCGCACCGGCCATACGCAAACCATGTTGCTCAACAGGAGAACACCTCATGCGTCACGTTGATTTTTCCCCGCTTTATCGTTCGACCGTCGGCTTCGACCGTCTCTTCACGATGCTTGATTCGCTCGCCCAGCCCGATGGCGCGCAGACCTATCCGCCCTACAACATCGAGCGCACTGGTGAGGATTCCTACCGCATCTCGATGGCGGTTGCCGGCTTCTCGGATGACGAGATCTCGATCGAAGCCCACCGCAACGTGCTGACCGTAAAGGGTGAGCGCAAGGACGAGGGCACCGGCGAAGGCTCCGAGCTGCTCTATCGCGGCATTGCCTCCAGGGCCTTCGAGCGCCGCTTCCAGCTTGCCGATCACGTTGAAGTCGTCGGCGCCGCGCTGAAGAACGGCCTGCTCTTCGTCGACCTCAAGCGCAACATTCCCGAAGAGCTGAAGCCGCGCAAGATCGCGATCACCTCGGCTCCGGCCAAGGCCAAGCAGATCGAGGCCAAGACCGCTGCCTAAAGTCTAAAGTCTCCTCCCGAGACGGAAAGCGGCGCCGAAAGGCGCCGCTTTTTTGTTGCCCGGGACACCGGTTAGCCGGCGATCAACTGGCCGAAGCGGTCGACTTCCTCCGAGGTCGTCGCAAAACTGGTGACGAAGCGATAGAGCAGCTCGTCCTCGCCGATATGACCGTCGAAGCCGTGCGGCCTGTGCCAGTCGTAGAAGGCCGCGCCGGCCGCTTGCAGTTTCTCGGCTTGCGTTTTCTTGATCACAGCGAAGACTTCGTTGGCCTGCGGCAGCCACGCCAGCTTGGCCGAGGCCGAATCCTCGATCGCCGCCGCGAGGCGCGCTGCCATGGCGTTGGCATGCCTTGCGGTGTCGAGCCACAGCCCGTCTTTGAAATAGGCTTCGAACTGCGCCGCGACGAAACGCGACTTCGAAAACAGCTGTGCCGCTCGCTTGCGCAGAAAGGCCAATTCCCCAGCGCGGTCGAGATCGAACAGCACGATCGCCTCGGCGCACCAGCAGCCGTTCTTGGTGCCGCCGAAGGACAGGATGTCGACGCCGCGTTTCCACGTCATTTCGGCTGGCGTGGTGTCGAGCGCGGCCAGCGCATTGGCAAAGCGGGCGCCGTCCATGTGCAGCGGCACAGAATGGCGCTTGGCGATCGCCGAGATCGCTTCGATCTCGGCCAGGCCATAGATTGTGCCGACCTCGGTCGACTGGGTGATCGAAACGGCCATCGGCCGGCCCCAATGGACCACCTCGCCGGCGAAACGGCCGATAGCCCTGTCCAGATTGTGTGGTTCGATCTTGCCCAGGGCGCCGTCGACCGCGTGTAGCCGCGCACCGCCGGAAAAATATTCCGGCGCGCCGCACTCGTCCTCGATAACATGCGATTCGCGGTGCGCGAAGGAAATGCCGCCTGGCTTGTTATAGGTCGTCAGCGACAGCGAATTGGCGGCGGTGCCGGTCGCCACGAAGAACACGGCCACCTCGCGTTCGAAAATCTCGCTGAAGCGCCGGTAGACGGCCTGGTCGAGCGCACCGTCGCCATAGGCGGTCGAAAAGCCGGCGGTATGGGCCGAGAGGCCGGCTGCAATGCTTGGGTGGGCGCCTGCCCAATTGTCGGAAGCGAAGAACATGCGTCTGCCTGTGTTGGGAAAATCGCCGGGACCTTGACCGGTTTCATGGTCCGCCCGCAAGAGCCAGCCACCAGAAAACGGGTAAAGCCAGTGTCGGGCCGGCGGCGCCCTCACAGACCGAAGCTTACGTTTTGCAGCCACCTCACGAAATTTTGTGTCGCGACGCGGCCAAGTTTTTTGTGAATCGGTCTTGTATGGGTTCTGGATTTCTGTCATAAAAATTTAGGACAGTAGTGCTGTCTTATTTTGTCGCACAAAACTGGCTGGATTGGCGTATCGTTTAGGCCACTCCGGCTTTTGCCGCGAGCGACAGGTGGACGGACCAGCTCTGGCCTGTACGATACCGGATAGGAACCAGCGGCGCGCCGCCTGGTTCGGCGATTTCGCAAGACGTGCCGCAAGAATGAAGGGCGAGCCCAAGTGCTCGCCAAGGCAAACCAGCGCCCGCAGGCCAATGCCACGTGGCGCGGAACGGAGGATAGAACGATGACGGAATTGACGCTCTCTGCGACGAACGGCCAGGCCGCGCAGACGAAAGCGGCCGCCGTCAAAAATACCTCCATCAAAAATCGCGCGACTACCGGCGGCCTCACCGCTCAGGGGCTCTACGATCCGCGCAACGAGCATGACGCCTGCGGCGTCGGCTTCATCGTCAACATGAAGGGCGTGAAGTCGCATCAGATCGTCAAGGACGGGCTTGCCGTGCTCGAGAACCTGACGCATCGCGGCGCCGTCGGCGCCGATCCGCTGGTCGGCGATGGCGCCGGCGTGCTGGTACAGCTTCCGGATCTTTTTTTCCGTGAGGAGATGGCGGCCCAAGGTATCGAACTGCCACCGGTCGGTCAGTATGGCGTCGGACACTGGTTCATGCCGCAGGATGCCATCCTTCGTGCCCATATCGAAGAGATCATCGCCGAATCGGCGCAGTCCGAGGGGCTGCCGCTGCTCGGATTCCGTGACGTGCCGGTCGACAATTCGTCGCTGTCGAAGGCGCCTGACATCGTCGCGTCCGAGCCGTTCCACCGCCAGGTCTTCATCGGCCGCACGGCCGATATCATCGATGACGAGGAATACGAGGCCAGGCTCTATCTGCTACGCAAGGTCATCTCGGGCCGCATCTACGCCGAGAACGACAACAAGGACATCGGCGCCTATTGCGTGTCGCTGTCGGCGCGCACCATCGTCTACAAGGGCATGTTCCTGGCCTATCAGGTCGGCGCCTACTACAAGGACCTCAAGGACCCGCGTTTCGAAACCGCGCTGATCCTCGTCCACCAGCGCTTCTCGACCAACACCTTCCCGTCGTGGAAGCTGGCGCATCCCTATCGCATGGTCGCCCACAATGGCGAGATCAACACGGTGCGCGGCAACAACAACTGGATGGCGGCGCGCCAGGCGTCGGTCGATTCCGAACTGTTCGGCAACAACATCTCGAAGCTTTGGCCGATCTCCTACGATGGCCAGTCGGATACGGCGTGCTTCGACAATGCACTCGAGTTCCTGTTCCAGGGCGGCTACAGCCTCAGCCACGCCATGATGATGCTGATCCCGGAAGCCTGGGCCGGCAACAAGCTCATGGATGCCGACCGCAAAGCTTTCTACGAGTATCATGCGGCGTTGATGGAGCCGTGGGATGGGCCAGCGGCGGTCGCCTTCACCGATGGCCGCCAGATTGGCGCTACACTCGACCGCAACGGATTGCGTCCGGCACGCTACATCGTCACCGATGACGACCGCGTCATCATGGCTTCGGAAGCCGGCGTGCTGCCGGTGCCGGAGGAGAAGATCGTGCAGAAGTGGCGGCTGCAGCCCGGCCGCATGCTTCTGATCGACCTGGCCAAGGGCCGCATCGTCCCCGACGAGGAGATCAAGTCGGAGATCGCGACCAGGCACCCCTACAAGACCTGGCTCTCCAACACGCAGCTCATCCTGGAAGATTTGAAGCCGGTGGAGCCGCGCGCGCTGCGCAAGGACGTCAGCCTGCTCGATCGCCAGCAGGCATTCGGCTACACCCAGGAAGACACCAAGCTGTTGATGTCGCCGATGGCGACCACGGGCCAGGAAGCAGTGGGCTCGATGGGCACCGACACGCCGATCTCGGCGATGTCGGACAAGTCGAAGCTGCTCTACACCTATTTCAAGCAGAATTTCGCCCAGGTCACCAACCCGCCGATCGACCCGATCCGCGAGGAGCTGGTGATGAGCCTGGTGTCCTTCATCGGACCGCGGCCGAACATCTTCGACCTGGTCGGCAATTCGCGCCGCAAGCGGCTCGAGGTGCGCCAGCCGATCCTGACCAACGGCGATCTCGAAAAGATCCGCTCCATCGGCCATACCGAGGACCGTTTCGACACCAAGACGATCGACATCACCTATGGGTCGAGCGAGGGTGCTGCCGGCATGCAGGGCGCCGTCGAACGTCTGTGCGAGCGGGCCGAAGCAGCGGTCGCCGGCGGCTACAACATCATCATCCTGTCCGACCGCCAGCTTGGGCCGGACCGCATCGCCATTCCGGCACTGCTGGCGACGGCCGCCGTGCACCACCATCTGATCCGCAAGGGCCTGCGCACCGCGGTCGGCCTGGTCGTGGAATCCGGCGAGCCGCGCGAGGTGCATCATTTCTGCTGCCTTGCCGGCTATGGCGCGGAAGCGATTAATCCCTATCTGGCCTTCGACACGCTGCTCGACATGCACAAGCGCGGCGAGCTGCCGGAAGAGGTCGACGCCTATGAAGTGGTGTCGCGCTACATCAAGTCGATCGGCAAGGGCATCCTCAAGGTGATGTCCAAGATGGGCATCTCGACCTATCAGTCCTATTGCGGCGCGCAGATCTTCGATGCCATCGGGCTGAAGACCGATTTCGTGCAGCAGTACTTCACCGGCACCGCGACGCTGATCGAAGGCGTCGGACTTGATGAGGTCGCAGGCGAAACCGTCAGCCGCCACACGGACGGTTTCGGCAGCGATCCGGTGCTGCGCAACAGCCTGGAGGTCGGCGGCGAGTATCTGTTCCGCATGCGCGGCGAGGCGCATATGTGGTCGCCCGACGCGGTCGCCACCTTGCAGCACGCCGTGCGCCAGGGTTCGTGGGACACGTTCAAGGAGTATTCGACGCAGATCGACAGCCAGACGGCCCGCGCCCAGACCATCCGCGGCCTGTTCAAGATCAAGCTGGCGGATGAGAGCGGGCGCAAGAAGGTCGCGCTCGACGACGTCATGCCGGCAGCCGAGATCGTCAAGCGCTTCTCGACCGGGGCGATGTCGTTCGGTTCGATCTCCAGGGAAGCGCACACCACGCTGGCGCGCGCCATGAACCAGATCGGCGGCAAGTCGAACACCGGCGAGGGCGGCGAAGAGGCCGACCGCTATCTGCCGCTGCCTGGCGGCGGCAAGAACCCGGAACGCTCGGCGATCAAGCAGGTCGCCTCGGGACGGTTCGGCGTGACGGCCGAGTATCTCGTCAATTCCGATGTCATGCAGATCAAGGTGGCGCAGGGCGCCAAGCCCGGCGAGGGCGGCCAATTGCCCGGCCACAAGGTCGACGCGACCATTGCCAAGGTGAGGCACTCGACGCCGGGCGTCGGCCTGATCTCGCCGCCGCCGCATCACGACATCTATTCGATCGAGGATTTGGCGCAGCTGATCTACGATCTGAAGAACGTCAATCCGGCGGCCGACGTGTCGGTCAAGCTGGTGTCGGAAGTCGGTGTCGGCACGGTTGCCGCCGGCGTCGCCAAGGCGCGCGCCGACCACATCACCATCTCGGGTTATGATGGCGGCACCGGCGCCTCGCCGCTGACCTCGCTCAAGCATGCCGGCAGCCCGTGGGAGATGGGTCTTGCCGAGACGCATCAGACGCTGGTGTTGAACGGCCTGCGTTCACGCGTGGCGCTGCAGGTCGACGGCGGCCTGCGCACCGGGCGCGACGTCATCATCGGCGCGCTGCTCGGCGCCGACGAGTTCGGCTTCTCGACCGCGCCGCTGATCGCGGCCGGCTGCATCATGATGCGCAAGTGCCATCTCAACACCTGTCCGGTCGGTGTGGCGACGCAGGACCCGGTGCTGCGCAAGCGCTTCAAGGGCACGCCCGAGCACGTCATCAACTTCTTCTTCTACGTGGCGGAAGAGGTGCGGGCGCTGCTCGCCGAAATGGGCTTTACCCATATCGACCAGATCATCGGCGACGCCGACCTTCTGGAAAAGCGCGACGTGATCCAGCACTGGAAGGCGCGCGGGCTCGACTTCTCGAAGATGTTCTACAAGCCGGATGCGCCGCATGAAGCAGTGCATTGGACGGAACGGCAGAAGCACCCGATCGACGATGTGCTCGACCGCAAGCTGATCGAACTGGCCAAGCCCGCATTGGAGGCCAAGCAACCGGTCAAGATCGAGGTGGACATCCGCAATGTCGACCGTTCCACGGGCGCCATGCTGTCGGGTGAGGTGGCCAAGCGCTTCAAGCACAAGGGGCTGCGCGAGGACACGATCCAGGTCAAGCTCACCGGAACCGCCGGCCAGTCCTTCGGCGCCTTCCTGGCACGCGGCGTTTCCTTCGAGTTGGTCGGTGCCGGCAACGACTATGTCGGCAAGGGCCTGTCGGGCGGCCGCATCGTCATCCGGCCGCCGCAAGAAGCCAGGATCGTCGCGGCCGACTCCATCATCGTCGGCAATACGGTGCTCTATGGCGCGACCGAGGGCGAGGCCTATTTCGCCGGGGTCGCCGGCGAGCGCTTCGCGGTGCGCAATTCGGGCGTGGCGGCCGTCGTCGAAGGCGTCGGCGATCATGGCTGCGAATACATGACGGGCGGCGTCGTCGTCGTCATCGGCAAGACCGGCCGCAACTTCGCCGCCGGCATGTCGGGCGGCGTCGCCTACGTGCTGGACGAGGCGGGCGATTTCGCCGAGCGCTGCAACATGGCCATGGTCGAGCTGGAGCCGGTTCCGGAAGAAGACGACCTGATGGAAAAGCTGCTGCACCATGGCGGCGACCTCGACCACAAGGGCCGCGTCGACGTCTCCGGCGACATGACCAGCCATGACGAGGAACGGCTCTACCAGCTGATCTCGAACCACGTGCACTATACGGGTTCGGTGCGCGGCCGCGAGATCCTCGACGACTGGGCGACGTTCCGGCCGAAATTCCGCAAGATCATGCCGGTCGAATACCGCCGCGCGCTGATCGAGATGGAACGCATGCGCATGGGCGTCGCGGCCGAATAGATTATTGAGAATTGCCGGGGAGCCCAGGCTTCCCGGCCCCTTCATCGACAGTTTGACCTCGGGCTCAAGGTTGCCATGGCTGCCTCAAGAGGTTAACGGGTGCGGCGAAAACCGCACCATCTGGACAGCAGGAACTGGACTATGGGCAAGGTAACAGGCTTTCTCGAAATCGACCGGCAGGTGCACAAGTACCAGCCGGCCTCCGACCGCATCCGGCATTTCCGCGAATTCACGCTGCCGATGTCGGACAAGGAGGTCGAGAAACAGGCCGCGCGCTGCATGGATTGCGGCATTCCGTTCTGCCACGGGCCGACCGGCTGCCCGATCCACAACCAGATCCCCGACTGGAACGACCTCGTCTACAACAGGGACTGGGACAACGCGATCCGCAACCTGCACTCGACCAACAACTTCCCGGAGTTCACCGGCCGCATCTGTCCGGCACCTTGCGAGGAAGCCTGCACGCTGAACCTCGAGGACATTCCTGTCGCCATCAAGACGGTGGAGCAGGCGATCGCGGACAAGGCTTATGAGACCGGCCACATCAGGCCCTATCCGCCGGAAAGGAAGACCGGCAAGCGGGTCGCCATCATCGGGTCCGGCCCGGCCGGCATGGCGGCCGCCCAGCAACTCGGCCGCGCCGGCCACGACGTGCATGTCTATGAGCGAGAGAGCCGGCCAGGCGGGCTGATGCGTTACGGCATTCCCGACTTCAAGATCGAGAAGCACTATATCGACCGGCGCATCGAACAGATGCAGGGCGAGGGGGTGACCTTCCACTGTGGCGTCAATGTCGGCGTCGACAAGCCCGTGGCTGAACTCCTCGCAGAACATGATGCCGTGCTCTATTGCGGCGGTTCGGAAACGCCGCGCGCCGCCGGGATACCCGGCGATGATCTCGGCGGTGTGCATGACGCGATGCCCTATCTGGTGCAGCAGAACCGCCGCGTCGGCGGTGAGCCGATCCAGTCCGTGGCATGGCCGTCGCATCCGATCATCGCCGGTGGCCAGCATGTCGTTGTCGTCGGTGGTGGCGATACCGCCTCCGACTGCGTCGGCACCGCCTTCCGCCAGGGCGCCGTGCGCGTCACCCAGCTCGACATCCGCCCGCAGCCGCCCGAGAAGGAAGACAAGCTCGCCGTCTGGCCCTACTGGGCAACCAAGATGCGCACCTCGTCCTCGCAGGCCGAGGGCGCGGAGCGCGAATTCCAGGTGGCGACGCTCGAATTCATCGGCGAGGAAGGCCAGCTTACGGGCGTCAAATGCTGCGAGGTCGACGAGAAGCGCAAGCCGATCGCCGGCACCGAATTCGTCATCCGCGCCGATCTCGCCTTCATCGCCATCGGCTTTGCCGGACCGGCGACGGCAGGCGTTGCGGCGGAACTGGAGGGTGAGATGAAGATCACCACCGACAGCCGCCGTTCCAGGAATGTCGAGGCCAATGACCGCGACTACAGGACCAGCGTCGACCGGCTCTACGCGGCGGGCGACGTGCGCCGTGGCCAGTCGCTGGTCGTCTGGGCGATCCGCGAAGGCCGCCAGGCGGCACGCTCGATCGACGAGGCGCTGATGGGGACGACCGTCCTGCCGCGTTAAGGGGTAATCGCCGTCGTGGTATCGGCGGCCGCGGCCGCGGCTGCCGGACTTGCCTTCGGCGGCCAGGAAAAGTCGTCGGCGCGTCCGGGCGAAGCTTCCGGCGCCTTGCCCTCGATCACCAACCTTTCCCCGGGAAGAGCTGGATCGGCCTTCGGCAGTGGGGCGGCGCCGAGCAATTCGGTGCCGCCGTCGAGCGCGGGATCGCTGAGCAGCATGGGTTGGGTGCGATCGATGACGATGGGGGCGGCGGCCGAACCGGGCGCCTCGACCGGTGCGCCCGCCGGCGCCGCCGTCGGTGCCACGCTTCCCGGCGCGGCCAGTCCAAGGATCTTCACCAGCGACTTTTCGGTGTAGAAGGCGAGTTTGCGCTTGCCTGCCTTGGACACGTTGATGCCGTCATCGGCGCGCAGCCGCACGGGCTGGCCATTCATGTCGGGGCCGCTGGTAATGAAGGCCCCGTTCTCGTCGACGAAACCGTCCCAGACATCGACGAATTCGCCGCCGTGGCTTTCGGCCGCCTTGTGGTAGATGTCGTTGAAGGCCAGCATGTCCGAGGTCATCTTCGGCACCCGGAAGGCCGGCATGCCCACCCATAGGAAAGGCACCTTGGCGGTGGCGATTGCCTTGCCGAACTCATCGGTACGGTGTTCGTACTCCTTGGTCCAGTTTTCGGAACGAGGCTGCTCGCGTACGTCCCCGACCTTCATCTGCTGGCGGTCGTTAGACCCTAGCATGACGACCACCGCGGCGGGCTTTTCGGTTTCGATCAGCGATTTGATCTGTTCGGGCCAGTTGTAGAAATCATCGCGCACGAAGCCTGACGAGCCATTGCTGCGGTCAACGATCCTGACGCCGGTATTCTCGGCGAAGGCTTCGTCCAGACCCTCGGCCAGACCCGCCGCCATGAAGTCGCCGACCACAAGGACGGTGCGGGCGTCCGGCGCTTTTTCGGCCACGGGCGTTGCAGGCTCCTCGGGTGGGCGAGGCGCACGAGGTTTCTTCTTCGGCTTGGGTATCGCCTTCTGGATGTCCAGTGGCGGCTCTACCCGCTCGCTGCGGCGCGGAAACAGAAGGTCGCGCAACGACCAGCCGCGGCTCTGCTGCGGCTGCTCCTGCGCCATGGCTGGGGCGTGGACGGCGCCGGCCACAGCGATGGCGAGCACGGCGAAGGCCAGAATCAGCACCGGCGTGCGACGAACGACCGTCCCGATGCGCGCAGGCCAAACCAATCGCCCCCTCCCTACTCAACTACGCCAGGTTTTATTTTTGCCTGAGCCATTTCAGCACTTCCAAGCTCGGATAGCCATCCTGGGCCAAGCCAACCTTCGCCTGATAAGCCATGATGGCCGTCTTCGAGCCGTCACCGATCTTGCCGTCGAATTTGCCATCATAAAGGCCATGCTGGGAAAGTCGCTTCTGCAACTCCTGCCTTTCCTCGAAGCTGAGCTTGGTGAAAGGTCGCTGCCAGTCCTGCACCAGGCCGTTGCCGCCAGCGATCTCATCGGCAAGCAGACCGACAGCGAGCGCGTATTTGTCGGCATTGTTGTAGGCCTTGATGACCGAGAAATTCCTGATCATCAGGAAGGCCGGTCCGCCGCGGCCGTCCGGCACTTTCAGCGTCGCCTTGTCGGTAAGGGTCTTGAACGGTTTGCCGCTGGCCCTGGCGACGCCGAGCGCCTGCCATTGCGCCAGCGTCTTCGATCCGCCCGGCAATTTGCCTGCCGGCAAGGTGACTTCGTAGCCCCAGGTCTTGCCAGCCTGCCAGCCATTCTTCTTGAGCAGGTTAGCCGATGTCGCCAACGCATCGGGAATGGAATTCCAGATGTCGCGCTTGCCGTTACCGTCCATGTCGACGGCATAATGCTGGTAGCTGGTCGGGATGAACTGGGTCTGGCCCATGGCACCCGCCCAGGAGCCCATCAGGTGGCTTTCGTCGATGTCGCCGCTCTGCAGGATCTTCAGCGCCGCGACCAACTGGGTGCGGGCGTATTTCGAACGTTTCGGGTCGCCATATCCCAAAGTCGCCAGCGAACGGACGACATTGCGCATGATGTCGTCGCGCTTGAGGATCTCGCCATAGTTCGATTCCATCGACCAGATGGCCAACAGCACGTAGCGGTCGACACCGAACCTCGCCTCGATCCTGTCCAGCCAAGGTTTCCACTTTTTCGCCATCTGCTGCCCGACGGCGACGGACTGGTCATGGACGCGGTTGTCGAAATAATCCCAGGCGGGTGCGGTGAATTCGGGCTGGGTGCGGGCCTTTTCCAGCACCACCGGATCGGGCTCGTTGATCCCCCGGAAGGCCTGGTCGTAGACGGCGGCGGAAACGCCGCCGGCCACGGCGGTGGCGCGGAAGCCGGCGACCCATTGCCGGAACCCGGCGTCGGCGAAGGCCGGCCCGGTGGGAATGAGCAAAGCGAGCGAGAGGCTTGCGGCCGTCATGACGCTGCTGAAACGTTTTGCGGCATTGCGAACGGACATCTTTTCCTCCTTCTTTGTCTCAGGAAAGACCATTCATCGCCGAACCGGGTTAGGAATTAGTTTACCATAGGCGTCGCCTGGAACGAAAAGACACCTCGATGCTTTAACCGGTGGAAGTTTCCCTCAGCCGCTCCAGTAATCTTCAATTCCGGCGTGAAAATGTCGCGAGACGGGATTGCGGAGCCGGCCAGCAAACGGATAATTGGAAGCATGAAGAGAGTTCGCAAGGCAGTTTTCCCGGTCGCCGGCCTCGGCACCCGGTTTCTCCCGGCCACCAAGGCCGTTCCCAAGGAAATGCTGACCGTCGTCGACAGGCCGGTCATCCAGTATGTCGTCGATGAGGCGCGCGAGGCGGGCATCGAGCATTTCATCTTCGTCACCGGCCGCAACAAGGCGGTCATCGAGGACCATTTCGATATCCAGTTCGAGCTCTATGACACGCTGGCACAGCGCGGCAAGGACGAGCAGCTTGCCCGCCTGCAGCGGCTGCAGCCGGCGCCGGGCCAGACCAGCTTCACCCGCCAGCAGGTGCCGATGGGTCTCGGCCATGCTGTCTGGTGCGCGCGCGAACTGGTCGGCGACGAGCCGTTCGCGCTGTTGTTGCCCGACATGATCATGCAGTCGGAGAAGAGCTGCACGAAGGCGATGGTCGAACTCTACGAGGAAACCGGCAACAACATCATCGCCGTGCAGGAATGCGACCCGGCGGAGGCTCACAAATACGGCATTGTCGGCCGCGGCGAAGACACCCATCACGGCTTCCGCATCACCGAGATGGTGGAAAAGCCGAAGACCGGCACAGCGCCCTCCAACCTCTACATCAACGGCCGCTACATCCTGCAGCCGGAGATCTTCAAAATTCTCGAAGGCCAGGAGAAGGGCGCCGGCAACGAAATCCAGCTCACCGACGCGATGCTGAAGCTGGAAAAGCAGCAAGCCTTCTACGGCTATCATTATCAGGGCCGCACCTTCGATTGCGGCTCGCCGGAAGGTTTTGTCGAGGCCAATGTCGCCTTCGCGCTGTGGCGCAACGACATGAACCAGAGCATGGCCGGCGTGATCCGCACGCTTCTCGACGAGATGAAGCCATCAGAACGGCGCGGAGCAGCGTTTTAAGCCCCATACTTTCGTCATCCTCGGCGAAGCAGGAGCCAGAGAGATGCTCCAGGCCTATCACCGCAGAGGCGACCCATAAGTCGCTGCATGGATCCTGGGGTCTGCGCCGGGTCGCTTCGCTCCTTGCTACGCCCCAGGATGACGAAGTGCATACGCGTTCAGCGCTGCACTTTCATGCCGAGGTAGATGCTGTTGGCGGTGTAGTCGCGGCCGGGCAGGTTGCTGGTCAGCTTTTCGGTTCTTACGCGGGTGGTGAGGCCGGCATAGCGGTTCAGCCACCAGGTCAGGCCGGCCTCGGCGCTCAAGATCCTGTCATGGCCGTCGATGCCGACATAGTCGCGCCAGTCCAGGCCCAGTGCCGCATTCGCGGTGAGATTGGATCGGATCACGCGTTCGCCCGTCAGGCGTCCGGAGTAGAGGATATCGCCGCTTTCGCCTGATGTGGTCGTGGTCTCGACAGTGGTCTTGCCAGTCAGGCCGATCGTGCTGCCGCGTTCGGGCGACCATTTTAGATCGGCATTGACGGTGGCACCCGAAATCGCTTCAAGGCTTTTGTCGTCGATCGCTTCCCTGAGCCAGCCGGCCGAGAATTCACCCGACAGCTTCTCGCCCATGTCGACTTGCAGGCCCGCGCGGGCGCCGAGGCGCGTCGAGGAGCGCTCGAAGCCTTCATCGTCGATGCGCTGGTCATAGGCCCGGCGGCCGACCTCGATTTCGGTGAAGGGCGTGAGCGCCGGGGAAATCTCGTAGCCGGTGCGCAAGGTTGCCGTGTAGAGCGTGTTGTCTTGATCCTTCTGCGACAGCGAGGTGCCGTCGGCGAGCTTGGCGTCACCGTAGAAGTCGTGTGAGACCGCCCCGGTCAACCTGTACTGCATCTTGCCGACGGCCTTCTCGACGCCGATGCTGCCATCGATCGTCTGCCGCAGCGGCTGGGTGCTGACGCCGGCAATGGCATCGGGCGAAGACGCCGATTCCGGCACGGCTTCGTAGCCGAGCTTGGCGATGGCGCGCAATTCCTTGTCGAGGTCGACATTGAGTTGGCCTTCGATGCGGCCCTGCCCATCGTGAACCGGGTAGCCCGACACGGTTTCGCGGAAATTGCCATAGCCGTCGATGGTCGCGGAGTTTTCGCGCCAGTCGGAAGCGGCGGTAAAGCGCAGCGCCGTCTCGGACAGCAGCGCCGACGTGCCGGCACTGCTCGAATCGCCGTTCGTCGTCGCCGTCAGCCCCTGTTCGATGGTCGGCCGGATGACGAAGGAGCCCCATTTGACACCGGTGGCGGCGAACGGATCGTCCTCGGGCTTCTTGTTCTGGCCTTCGATCGCAGCGGTGCGCTCGGCGCCGGCGTCGAGTTTCTGCCTGTCCACACTGTCGATGGTGAGTGCGCGGCGGTTGGCCGCTTCCTGGTCCGTCGCGGTGTTGTCGGTATCGTCAGTCGTCGCCGTGGTGGTCGCCGTGGCGGTGGTGGTTGGATCCGTGGCCGCCGTGGTGCCCTTTTTCTTCTTGGACTTGTCGGCAGCCTTGTCCTTTGCCTTGTCGGCCGCGTTCTGCCTGGCGGCCGAAGTGCGGCGCGGCTTGGGCGGCGTCGGTGCGTCGGCGGAGATATCGTCACTGGCCTGGGGCGGGTCGAAGACGCTGTTGGTCGAGTTCGCGGCGTCGGTATCGTCAGGCACGGCACCGGCGCTGGCCGGCAGATAGGTGCGCGCCGACGCATCGTCCTGCGCGGCAGCATTGGCCGCCGCTTGCTGGGCAAGAACAAGGTTTCTTGCCTTGCGCTGCTGGTCGGACAGGATCGCCGATTCCGACAGTTCTCCACGCAGTTCCGCTTCCTGGGCCTGGAGTGGCGCAGGACGCAGCAAGGCAAGGACGCTGGTCGCAAGCAGCAAGGCGCAGACCGCGTTGCCCCGTCGTCCTCTCGATTTTTCTGGCTGGACCCCGGACATCGCCACCACTGCTCGCGCGGCGCATGCGCGCCATACTTACCGAACCGTAAATGGGGATGGTTAACGGAGGGTTGAGGCCGCGCGCGTCCCCGGTTCAAACGCGATTTCCGCGGGCGACAATGCGGGTCCGCGTCGTGCCTTCCGTTTTGATCCTTGTCGTTGTCCCAAATTGCCGCACACATTCAGCCGTCATGCGGAAGGCCATTTCTGTTGGACAGGCGGGCGGCAAAGCGCTAATCGCATCAGCCATGCATGCGAGACCTCTCGATAAGAAGCCCCTGGACAGGCAAGCGTCGATCGAATCGGCGCTGAGAACGGTGGCAACCGAGCAGGCCGGGATCGCGGCCCTTGCCGAGGCGCTCGAGAACGGACTGGCGGCGCCCTTTGCCCATGCCGTCGACATGATCTCGAAGATCGAGGGCCGGCTCATCGTCACCGGTGTCGGCAAAAGCGGGCATATCGGTTCGAAGATCGCGGCGACGCTGGCCTCGACCGGCACGCCTGCCTTCTTCGTCCATCCCGCCGAGGCCAATCATGGTGATCTCGGCATGATCGCCAAGGACGATGCCATCATCGCAATCTCGTGGTCGGGCGAGAGCAAGGAGATGATGGGTATCGTCGCCTATTCCCGGCGGTTTTCCATTCCGCTCATCGCCGTCACCTCTGGAGAGACGTCGGCGCTGGCGCGCGCGGCCGACGTCGTGCTTTTGTTGCCACGCACCCCCGAGGCCTGCCCGCATGGCCTGGCGCCGACAACATCGACGCTGCTGCAGCTGGTCGTCGGCGACGCGCTGGCGATCGCGCTGCTCGAGGCGCGCGGCTTCACGCCGGACCATTTTCGCACCTTCCATCCCGGCGGCCAGCTTGGCGCCAACCTGACCATGGTCTCCGAGATCATGCGGGTCGGCGACCAGATGCCGCTGGCCGTCGTCGGCACCAAGATGCCGGAAGCGGTGATGACGTTGTCGCAGAAGAAGGTCGGCTGCGTCCTGATCGTCGACGCGAATGGCGAATTGGCCGGGATCATCACCGACGGCGATGTGGCGCGCAACCTGCACCGTAACCTGGCCGATGTCATCGTCGACGAGGTGATGACCCGCACACCCAAGACGGTCGACCCGCAGACGCTAGCAGGTACGGCCATCGCGCTGCTCAACGAGCACAATATCGGCGCACTGGTGGTGACCAGGAACAACATGCCGCTGGGCGTGGTGCATTTTCACGACCTGCTGCGCATCGGCGCAGCCTGAGGTGCGCTGATATTCAGGTGAGGTCGGCCTGCAAATGGCTGATTCCTGGGCTTCCCCGTTCTACTGCGTCGCAGTAGAACTGAGCTCGCGTACGAAAAGTACGCTCCGCTCCGGTTCTCGGCATCAGCCATTTTCGACTCGCCCTGACCTGAATCTCAGCACACCTGCGCGTCGGCGGCATTCAGGTAATGGCGAGCTGAAATTCAGACCTGCTCCACCGTCAATTCCAGATCGGTGTCGGCGGCGGCGGTGACGCGGACTTGGGTGCCGGCGGGCAGGTCCGGGCCGGAAACGCGCCACAGCGTGTCGCCGAGCTTGATGCGGCCACGGCCGTCGCGGATCGGTTCGGCAAGTGTCGCCATCCTGCCGATCATCTGCGCACCACGGCGGTTGAGCAGGGGCTGGTCGGTCGGCTGGTCGCGTCCGCCCATGAGTTTCTTGCCGACAAAGGCTGAAACCAGCGACAGCACGAGGAACAGCAGCACCTGGACCTGCCATGTCCAGATGGCGGCATCCCAGATCAGCAGCGACACCGCGCCGACGATCAGGGCGGCGATGCCGATCCAAAGCATGAAGAAACCCGGCGCGATGACCTCTACAACCAGCAGCACGAAGCCCAGAACCATCCAGTTCCACGGGCCGAGTTCAGAAACGATGCGGTCGATCATGAGCGTGGCCTATCTCAGTTTTCGGAGGGCCTGACGACAGGCGGACGCGCTGCCTGCCTTTGCGCACCGGTCGTGCCTTCGCTGCGGAAGACTTCCTTGGCGATCTCGCCGATACCGCCGAGCGTGCCGATCAGCGAGGAGGCTTCCAGGGGCATCAGCACGACCTTGCTGTTGGTGGCCGAACCGATCCTGGTCAAGGCCTCGGTGTATTTCTGGGCGACGAAGTAGTTCAGCGCTTGCACGTCGCCCTTGGAAATCGCTTCCGACACCACCTGGGTGGCGCGGGCTTCGGCTTCGGCGGAGCGTTCGCGCGCCTCGGCGTCGCGGAAGGCGGCTTCCTTGCGGCCCTCGGCTTCGAGGATCTGCGACTGTTTGAGGCCTTCGGCGGCCAGGATTTGCGCGCGCTTGTTGCGCTCGGCGGTCATCTGGCGGCCCATCGATTCGATCAGGTTCGCCGGCGGGTTGATGTCCTTGATCTCGACGCGGGTGATCTTGATGCCCCACGGATGCGCCGCTTCGTCGACGACGCGCAGCAGGCGCTCGTTGATGGCGTCGCGGTTGGACAACAGCTCATCGAGGTCCATCGAGCCCATTACAGTACGGATGTTGGTCATCGTCAGGTTGAGGATGGCGTTCTGCAGGCCGGCAACCTGATAGGCGGCCTGTGCCGCGTTGAGGATCTGGTAGAAAGCGATGCCGTCGACGCCGACGATGGCGTTGTCGCGGGTGATGATCTCCTGGCTCGGAACGTCGAGCACCTGTTCCATCATGTTCATCTTGGCGCCGATGCGGTCAACGAATGGTGTGATGAGGTTGAGGCCGGGGCTCAGTGTCTTGGTGTAACGACCAAAGCGTTCGACGGTATAGTTGTATCCCTGCGGAATTGTTTTGATGCCCTTGAACAGCACCAGCACGACAAGCGCGACCAGAACAACGACCGCAATATCGAAACCACTGAAATCCATTTGGTTCTCCCTCAGAGGCAGGCCGCGCGAGCCATTCCCACGCAGCCGACTTCACCAAAGACTTAAGTGTGTTTCAGCAACGTTACAATTAGGTGATGAGGGATTGTTTGCGAGTATACACTCAGCGGTTGAAGGCAAACAGGCTTGCATCCGTGTCTTCAAGCCCGCGGATCGAGGCCGGAACGATCTCGGCAGCGATGCGCGAGAAGGTGATGCCGTTGCCGCCATAACCCATCACGGCATGGATGCGCGGATGCCTGGGAATGGCGCCGATGCAAGGGAGGCCAGTGGTCGTCGTGCCGAAGGAGCCGGTCCAGGCAAATTCGGGCCTGGTGTCGAGATGCGGCAACAGCCTGCCAAGCTTTTCGGCAATCCGTTCGCTCTTGTCGGGGATGAGTTCGTCTCGCTGTGTCTCGTCGACGAAATCCTCGTCCTCACCGCCGCATACGACCCGGCCGTCGGTGGTCGCCCTGACATAGAGGTAGGGATCCGACGCCTCCCAGATGAACGTCGCACCCGGCCAGAGCTTTCGTGGCTGTGGGCGCGTCGCGATCGCCCAGGTCGAGATGATCTGGTGGGCCGCCGCCGGCACGATGTCGACCAGTTCGTAACCGGTGGCCAGGACGACATGCCGCGCCGTAATGGTGGGGCCGTCCCTGGTTGCCACGACCACCTCGTCGGCACTGTCCTTGATCGCCGTCGCTTCGACGGGCATGTAGAGACGAGCCTTGCGCCCGAGCGCCTCGAGCAGCAGTCCTGCTGTCAGCTTGCGCGGGTCGAGCGCGATGTTGCCATGGCTGAGGATGGCGCCATCGCGGTCGATGCCGAACGCCTCGGCGAGCGGCCGAGGGGTCAAGTAGGTCGCGGCGATGCCAGCTTGCCGGCGCGCTTCGGCCTCCTCACGCAGTTCCGAGGGGCCGAGCGCGGTGCCGGCCAGATAGAGCGATTGGGTTCGGCTCATGCCGCAGGTGATGCCGAGTTCGGTGACGCGGGCGGCGAGATTGGAAACGGCCAGCCGCGAGCGTCGCCAGGCCTGCCGTGCCTCGGCCTTGCCAATCATTCTCGACAGAATTGAAAGCGGCTGGTCGATTTCGAACTGCACCAGCGCCGTGGTTGCCGCCGTCGAGCCTTTCAGCGGTCCGCGGCGGTCGATGCACGCCACGGAGTGACCGTCTGCTGTCAGCGCCTCGGCCATCATGGCGCCGCTGATCCCCATGCCGATGATCAGCACATCGGTCTTGACGTCCCGGGTCAGACTGTCGGTCGGCACCGTGGGCGCGCGATAGGCCGACCAGACGGGCTGGCCGGTTCTGAGGTCGAGTTTGCGCGGCATCCACGTCTCCGGAAGGTGCGCCTCAACGCCCCGGAGTGGCGGTGGTTCCGGCTTCAGGCCCAGCCGGACAGCTCGCGCCGTACCATCGCTTCGATCACCGCCATGCCTTCCGGACTGTCGTTGAGGCAAGGAATATGGGCGAATTTTTCGCCACCCGCATGATGGAAGGTCTCGGCAGCTTCGCGGCCGATCTCGTCCAGCGTCTCGATGCAGTCGACGGAAAAGCCGGGATTGACGATGGCGATCGACTTGACGCCGTCCTTGGCCAGTTTCTCCACCGTCTTGTCGGTGTAGGGCTGCAGCCATTCCTGCGCGCCGAAGCGCGACTGGAAGGTGGTGATCAGCTTGTTCTCGCCCCAGCCCAGCCGTTCGCGCAGCAGCCGCGTCGTCTTGAGGCAGTGGCAATGATAGGGATCGCCCTTCTCGAAATAGGGTTTCGGGATGCCGTGATAGGAGGTGATGACCACCTCCGGCTCGAAATCCAGCGTTGCCAGATGTTGCTCTATAGAAGCTGCCAGCGCCTCGATGTAGACCGGCTCGTCATAGTAGGGCGGCACGCTACGGATCGCCGGCGCGCGGCGCATCTTCATCAGCGCGCGAAACAGCTGGTCGTTGGCGGTTGCCGTGGTGGTGGCCGAATATTGCGGGTAGAGCGGAAGCGACAGGATGCGGTCGCAACCTTGCGCGACCAGCCGCTCAGCCACGCTTGCCGTCGACGGATTGCCGTAGCGCATCGCCCAGTCGACGGTGACGTTGGGCAGGTCGCGCAGCGCCGCGGCCAGTTTTTCGCCTTGCGCGCGGGTATAGGTGCGCAGCGGCGACTCGTTTTTCTCCCGGTTCCAGATCCTGGCGTAGTTGGCGCCGGACTTTTTCGGCCGCGACGTCAGCACCAGGCCGTAGAGGATTGGATACCAGATCGCCTTGTTGAGCTCGATGACGCGCGGATCGGACAGGAATTCCCTGAGATAACGCCACATCGGCTTGAAATCGGTGCCGTCGGGCGTACCGAGATTGACCAGCATGACGCCAACCTTGCCCGTCCTGACCGGTGGATGGCCTGGCGGCAGCGGGCCAACCGCCTTTGCGGCGTCGGCATCTATCGAGGAAGAAAGCGTCATAAGGGTTCTCCGGATGGCGCGAACCTAACCATCTTGCGCAGGCTTTCAATGCTGCGTCTGGCCGCACCTTAGCCTTAAAAAGCGACACCCGCCCGGTTTCCCGGGCGGGTGGTGTATTCCAGGCTTCGAAGCGAAGGCTATTTCGGCGGGATGGTCAGCGTGTCGCCAATCGGAAGCCGGTGAGGCTTCTGCCCCTTGTTCGCCTCATAGATGAGTTTCCATTTGGTCGCGTCGCCATAGGCCTTCTTCGCCAGCTCCCAGTAGGTGTCGCCCGTAACGATGACATGGCTGCCGGTGGCCGGCGCGGCTTCAGCGGGCTTTGCCGGCTCGGCGGGCGCGGGTGCCGCCGGGGCTGGGGCGGCCTCGGCAGGCTTTGCCGGTTCGGCAGGTGTCGGCGGGGCCGGCGGGGGAGGCGCGTTTTCCGTCGATATGGCTGGCGGCGTGTTGGCGATATCGCCTGAGTTGGCGGGCAGTTCAGGCATCGCCGGTGCGACATCGGCGGGCTTTGCCGGTTCAGCCGGTTTGGCGGGCGCGGCCGGTGCCGGCGTCGCGGGCTTTGCTGGTTCGGCAGGCTTTGCCGGCTCGGCGGCAGGCGCCGCCGCGACCGTCGCCGCGATCTCGGTGATGCGGCCGTCGAGCTTCGGCGTATAGGGCCGGTGGGCGCCGAGATAGTCGGCAACCACCTGTTCGAGACCGGGGCCGTAATCATAAGCGTTCTTGGCCTTTTCGGCGAAGACCTTGTAGCCGTCGCCGCCCTGGCGGACATAGTTGTTGGTGGCGACCAGATAATCCTTGTCGGGATTGATCGGCGTCCAGGCGCCGTTTTCCATCACTTCCACCGACTTGACGCGGCCGGCATTGGGCGCGACCGACCTGTCGAAGGAATATTTGAGGCCCGCCACCTGCGGGAAGCGGCCGGCGCCGTCCTCGATCTGGCTGAGCCCGCCTTCGAGCCCGGCGACCAGGTCCTTGCCGGAAATCTGGAAGGTCGCCAGCGTGTTCTGGAACGGCAGCACGGTCAGCACCTCACCCATGGTGACGGTGCCCTTGTCGATCGAGGCGCGCAGGCCGCCACCGTTGGAGATGACGATCTCGACGCCCTGTCCCTTGACGCGGTCGAGGATGGCGTCGGAGACGAGGTTGCCCATCGCGCATTCCTTGGCGCGGCAGTTCTCACGGCTGCCGTCGATCACGTCGGTGGTCTCGGCCACTTCCTTGTTCTTCAAGGCCTCGATCGGCGCGCCCAGCTCCTTGATGCGGGCGAGCACCGCGGGATCGGGCGTGATCGACTTGTCGAGATGGATCGGGTCGCCGCTCGCCGATTTGACGACGCCATTGTCGTCAAACACGACCTTGAACTCGCCGAGATATTTCGAATAGGACGCCGCCTGCACCACAGGCACCTTGTAGCCGCCGGGGTTGTCGACCATCGTCGGGTAGGGTCCAGCCGCCTTCGGGTCGGTGTTGGAAAGAAGCGTGTGGCTGTGGCCGCCGACGACGACATCGATGCCGGGAATCTTGGCAATGACGTCGCGCTCCCTGTTATAGCCGATATGGGTCACGGCGATGATCTTGTTGACGCCTTCGCCCTTGAGCTTGTCGACCTCCGCCGTGATCGACTTCACGTCGTCCTCGATGGTGATGTTGGGGCCGGGGGAGGCGAGTTCGGGCGTGTCGTTGGTGACGGCGCCGATGATGCCGATCTTCTGGCCGCCGACCTCGACGACGATCGACGGCTTGACGCGGTCGCCGAGCTTGGACTGGGCGTTGGCCTTGACGTTGGCGCCGAGCACGGGGAACTTGATCATGTCGAGGAACGGCGCCAACGCCGTTTCGCCATCGTCGAATTCATGGTTGCCGAGCGCCATGGTGTCGAACTTCATGTCGTTGAGGAACTCGCCTTCGACCTTGCCCTTGTAGGTGGTGTAGAACAGCGAACCCTGGAAATTGTCGCCGGCGCTGAGCAACAGCACGTTCTGGCCTTCCAGCTTCTTGCGTTCCTGGGCGATCGCGGTGATCAGCCGACCGGCGCCGCCGATGCACTCACCCTTGGTCTCCTCCTCGGCCGAGCAGGTCGATTCATATTTGTTGTTGCCTTCGATGCGGCTGTGCCAGTCATTGATGTGCAGGATGTTCAGTGTGTAGTCGGCAAAGGATACGCCGGCCGACAGGCCAAGCGTCGACGCGGAAAGGGCGGCAATGGCGGCAAGCTTCTTCATCTTCGTCTCCCGGCAGGCTGATCCGAGGCGTCTAACGCCCTTGCTTGACTGGATATAACAGCCAGCGTTTCGATCATGTTCCCATCGCGTTCTGGCCGACGCAAGCAGAAATCCAGGTGAGCTTTGCCGGCATAAAAAGAACGGCGGCCAATGGCCGCCGTCCTTGAGCAAGCGGATGTTCGCGGGGTTCAGGTGCGTCGCGTCAGCACGAAATTCTGGCCGCCCGAACTGGTGCAGTTGAGCTGGCTGGTCGACACCAGCAGGCAGTTGAAGCTGACGCCGGTCTGGCGGATCAGCGAGGTGCCGTTGATCTGCACCGAAGTGGCGCCGGTCATCGTGTAGCTGCCATCGGCCAGCTTCTGGCCGGTGTCGGTAGCGACGGTCGTGAACTTGCCGCCGTTGAAGGTCGACAGGCCGGTGCCCTTGGCATCGATCCAGGACCCCTCGACGCCTTTCGGCGTGGTTGCCATCGGCGGCTCGCCGGGGCCGCTGGTGGTACAGGCAGCGAGCATCGAGACAACGGCGCCCGCCACGCCCATAGAAAGAACTTTGCGCGCAATAGTCATATAAAATCCTCTCCAAACGCGTCGGGTCCAAAAATCGGGCCGATTTCTGGAAAGCGCGACGCGAACGTCCAAAGTGCTGGGGTGTGCTTATGCGTCCAACGGGACGCACTCGCCACTCCAGGCCGCATCCCTTCAATCGCCCGATTTCCGGGCGATTGCAAGGCAATGGCATAGGGTCCGCGCGATGCTATCGGACGAGGATGTTGCGGAATTGCCACGGGTCGCTGCGGTCGAGGTCCTCCGGGAAGAGGCCCGGGCGCCTGTCGAGCGGCGTCCAGTCGGTATAATAGCCCTTGACCGGTCCGAGATAGGGCGACTGCACGTCGAGGCAGCGCTTGTAGTCCATCTCGTCGGCCTCGACGATGCCGGCGGCCGGATTTTCCAGCGCCCAGACCATGCCGGCCAGAACCGCCGAGGTGACCTGCATGCCGGTGGCGTTCTGATAGGGGGCCAGCTTGCGCGCCTCGGCGAGCGACAGCTGCGAACCGTACCAGTAGGCATTCTTGTCGTGGCCGTAGAGCAGGACGCCGAGTTCGTCGACACCGTCGACCAGTTCGTTCTCGTCCAGCACATGGTGCACCGGCTGCGGCTTGCCGGCGGCACCGAACATCTCGTCCAGCGACAGCATCGCATCGTTGCAGGGATGGTAGGCGTAGTGGCAGGTCGGGCGGTATTGAACCTTGCCCTTCTTGGAGCGCACGGTGAAGAAATCGGCGATCGAGATCGCCTCATTGTGCGTCACCAGCAGGCCATACTGCGGGCCCGGCGTCGGGCACCAGGAGCGCACGCGCGTGTTGGCGCCCGGTTGCTCCAGGTAGATCGCGGCCTTGGAGCCGTGCTTGTGCTTCTTGCCGTTCTTCGGCATCCAGGTCTCGTGCGTGCCCCAGCCGAGCTCGGCCGGCTGCAATCCTTCGGAGATGAAGCCCTCGACAGACCAGGTGTTCCAGAACACATCCATCGGCTTGGGCTTCTTGGTGCGCTGGGTGTCGCGCTCGGCGATGTGGATGCCCTTGACGCCGGCCTTCTTCATGAGTTTCGCCCAGCCCTCCCGGTCGTCCTGCGCGGGCTCGGAGAATTCCATGCCGAGATCGGTGGCCAAATTGACCAGCGCCTGCTTGACGAACCAGGACACCATGCCGGGGTTGGCGCCGCAGGTGGAGATTGCCGTCGCGCCGCCGGGCTTGTCGTGCTTTTCCTTGATCAGAGCTTCGCGCAGCGCATAGTTGGTGCGGCTGGCATTGTCGGCCTTGGCGTCGAAATAGAAGCCAAGCCAGGGCTCGACGACGGTGTCGATGTAAAGCACGCCGAGCTTGCGGCAGAGCCGCATCAGGTCCACCGAGCCGGTGTCGACCGACAGGTTGACGCAAAAGCCTTGGCCTGCGCCATTCGTCAGAAGCGGCGTCAAAAGCTTCCTGTAGTTCTTCTCGGTTACCGCTTCCTGGACGAAGGCGATGCCGCGCTCGTCGAGCAGCTTGCGATCGGTATCGCGCGGGTCGAGGACCGTCATGCGCGACTTGTCGAACTTGAAATGGCGTTCGATGAGCGGCAGCGTTCCGCGTCCGATCGAGCCAAAGCCGATCATCACCACGGGGCCGGTAATCTCACCGTAAACGGGCCAGTTTTCATTCGCCATTTTATCGAGCACTCCTTCAACTGCGTGCAAAGCCGGGCAACTCCGTGCAAAAGCCGAGCAACCCCGTGCAAAAGCCGGGCATTTTCGCCCAACGGCCATGCGCTACATCACAGATCATTGTCATAAACCAGCGAAAAGCGCCAACCCGCGACTACGCGTCCTTGGCCATGTGGTTAAGGACAGCGATCAGCCGATCGCGATCCGATGTCAGGCCCTTGTAGTCGAGCTGGGCGATATCGAGCGCTTCGAGTTGGGCGGCGAAGGACGCCGCCAGCGTCGCCCGGTCCGGGTGCCGCGCCAGCACGGCGAGCGGGTCGAGATGGATGCGGATGGTGAACAGGATATCGCGCGAGGCGGGCAGTTTGCGCAGCGTCTGGCGCTCCACCCGAATGAAGGCGTGCGCCTTGACGTCACCGTCGGGGAAACGTGTCGGCCGGCTGGTAGCGCGGTCGATGCGCTCGACATTGGACAGCGGATGGTAGAGCGCGTCCCCTGACTGGATCGACCAATTGTAACGCTCGACCGCCTGGCCCTGCAGGCCATCGAACATCCGGTTGATGAGGTCGGCCGGCCTTGTGCCCGGGCCGAAGCCCGGCACCGGCTCGTGGATCTGCTGCAGCGGCTTACCGAATTTTTCGGTGAGCGCCCAGGACGAGGGGAAGCACAGCGAACCCGCGGCCAGACGCCAGCCGCTGTCGTCGCGGCGCATGAGGATGAGGTCTTCCTGGACAAGCAGCGAGGCCGCGACCAAGGGCGCGCCGGCGAGGCTGGAAGAGATGGCGGGATGGCTCGTCACGCCCACGACCGCAACGCCCGCGTCGCCGCGCCGGTGGATATCGGGGAATCTTTCCGGCAGGTAGGCGCCGAGCAATTCGAGCACCTCCTGCTGGGCGGCGCGCGTGCCGTCCTCCTCGACGAAAACCCGCTCGGGGATCTCGGCATAGAGCCGGCGCTTCTCGGCGAGATAGGGTAGCAGGTGACCGTCGACCTCGATCCAGTTCGCGGGGTCGAGCGGCTTCAGCCCGATGGTGAAGAGTTTCGACGAGCCATCATAGGGCGTGTGGGCGGGTAGGGACGTCATGCCTCAGATCAGTCTTGCCGGGATCAGTCCGCGCAGCGAATTGCCGACGAACAGCGCCTTGGCGGATTTCAGGTCATCCAAGCTGTAGATCGCTTCACTGGCGCGGCCTTCATCCAGAAGCACGGCTCGCAATACGCCAGGCAGCAGGCCGCAATCGAGTCGGGGCGTCGCCAGGATGCCGTTGCCGAAATCGGCGAAGACATTGGTGATCGTGCCTTCGCAGATCTCGCCGCGCTCATTGGCGAGCAGCACCTCATCGGCCTGGGTGATGAGATATTCGGAGCGGGCTTGGGTGAAGAGCTGCCGCCGGCTGGTTTTGTGGCGCAGCAGCATATTGCTCGAATCGAGTCTCGTCCGTGCCGGCCGCAGCGTCCACACCTTGTCGGCGGCAAGGGGTTCATAGGGTTGCGCAGAGGCGTTGGTCTCGCCATTGCGCGACAGAGCGAGCCGCGTGCGCATGGCGATGGGCGATCGATCGACCGCGCCGCTCAGGGCCTCGCCGACCTTTTGCGGATCATAGCTGAAGCCCAGTTCCACCGCCGAGTCATAAAGGCGCGCAAGATGGCGATCGAGGCGCAGGAAGCCCGAGGCGGGTTCCCAGCGCATGGTCTCGATCAGCTCGAAACCGGCGGTGTCCCCGTCGCGAAGCGGGCTTTGAGCAGACACTCCTGGTACTCCTCTTCCGCGACCGAATCGAAGACGATGCCGCCGCCGACATTGTAGATGGCCTCGCCGCTGGCAAAGAGCGAGATGGTACGGATCGCCACGGAAAAGCGCATCGTGCCGCCGGGTGCGATCCAGCCGATGGCGCCGCAATAGACGTCGCGCGGCGTGCCCTCCAGATCGTGCAGGATCTCCATGGCGCGGATCTTCGGTGCGCCGGTGATCGAGCCGCAGGGAAACAGCGCCGCGAAGATCTGGCGTATGCCGAGGCCGGGCAGCAGCTTGGCCCTGACGTCGCTCACCATCTGGTGGACGGTCGGGTAGGTCTCGATGCGGAACAATTCCGGCACCTCCAGCGTGCCGACCTCGCTGATCAGCGATATGTCGTTGCGCAGCAGGTCGACGATCATCCGGTTTTCGGCCTGGTTCTTCTCGTCGTTACGCAGGAAATTCTTCTGCCGCTCGTCCTCGTCCCTGGTTGCGCCGCGCGGTGCGGTACCTTTCATCGGATGCGTCTCGATCGTCCCCGCCGCATCGATCTCGAAGAACAGTTCGGGCGAGCGCGACAGAACGATGGGATCGCCGAGCGCGACCAGCGCGCCATATTTCACAGGCTGGCGTTCGGTCAGCGCGTCGAAGGCGGCGAGCGGGTCGCCCGACCATTGCGCGTGCACCGGAAAGGTGAGGTTGCCTTGGTAGCAATCGCCTTGCCTGATGTGCCGGTGCAGCCGCGAGAACCGCTTCTCGTAATCCTCGAACGACCACGTCGCCCTTGCATCGAAGATCGGGCCATTGGTGGGCGGGCTTGGCGGCGGCACGGCTTCTTCATCAGGAGCATCGAAGACCCCGAGGCAGACCAGCGGGGCTCGGCGCCGGCCCGGCAGCAGGGGAACGAGTTTCGGCTCGAGCAGGTAACCGGCCTCATAGGAGAAATAGCCGGCCAGCCATTTGCCGGCGTCGTGCGCGGCCTGCGCCGCTTGCAACGCCGCCGGAAAGTCCTTGGCCTGATGCGCGACGATGATATCGGCCGGCCGCTCGAAAACGAGCTGGCGCGCGCTTTCGTCGTTGCGGAAAATTGCGGCGGGCAGGGACATGGGAACCGGGATCGATGTAGCCGACGATCGCTCTATATGGGGGGGCGTGCGCGCGCAATCGAGGGAACGGCACCCTGTCCCTCAAAGCCGACTTTTGCCGGATCGAACCTTGCCGGCAAAAAAGAAAGCGGCGGCGCCCTTGGCGCCGCCGCTCACATGATCCCTGGATCCACCGCTCAGGTGTTACTGGCGGTTCCGGCCGTCGGAAACTGCTTGGCGAATTCGGCCTCGTTGCCGGCGGCAAGCAGCTTGGCCTGGTCGATCCAGCGTTCGCGCGCGATGCGGCCGTCGAAGTTCATCACGTCCTCGATCCGCTTGATGTCGGCGGATGTCCAGGCGGCGATCTGGGCGAAGGTGGTGACGCCTTGCGCCTTGAGCAGCTTTTCGTTGACCGGGCCAATGCCGATCAGCCGGCGCAGATTGTCGGGCTTGCCCGACGCCGGCTTGGCAGCTGCCGGTGCCGTTTTTTTGGCGGCGGGCGCTGCCTTGGGCGCGGCCGAGGTCTTCGCCGGAGCCTTGGCCGCCGGAGCTTTGGCCGCCGGTGCCTTGGCCGCCGGTGCCGAAGCGGTTGCGGATTTGGCCGCGGCGGGCTTCGGCGCCGCTTTTGCCGGCGCGGCCTTCGCCGCGGCTGGCTTGGCTGTCGCCGGAGCGGATTTACCAACGGCAGGCGTCGACATCAGGGCTGCCGGTGGCTGACTTGACGCCTTTGCTCCGCCGGCGCCCGACGAGGCCTGTGCTTCGCGCAGCTGGCGCTCGAGGTCGGAGCGGGTCTTGCCGCATGCATTGAGTTCGCCGGTCAGGCGGTCGCTGTCGGCGCGCAGCTTGTCGCGCTCGCTGCGGGTGCGATCGAGGTCGCCGCGCAGGCTGTCGAGTTCTCCGCGCAGACGCCCCCAGATGAACCAGCCGACCAACACGCCTACCAGGAACGCCAGGACCACGTAGAAAAAAGTGCCCATTGTCTCTCTCCAGTCAGATCCGTCTGCCGCGGGGTCATGACCTTCGGCGAGGGACTACTCGATGATGGTTCCGCTGATACACGGAACAGCCGGCTTCGGTTCGAGCTGTCGGCGATCGGCTTTGCTTGCCCATGGCCAACGGCCTTGTCGCGTTCGCCTGAGCGCACGGCTGGCGGAGACTTTCCCTCGCCGATCCGCATGCGCTCCGGCTGAGCTTAAAGGAAAGCTACCATAGAGCTTGCGGAAAGCTATGGGAAAACGTCCGTGGAGAGTCTTCAAGAACAAATATTTAGGGCAAGAATAGCGAGGCCCAAACATGCATTCCGGCTAAACTGTTCTTGGCCGGCCAGAGGGCGTCTCAATCGTCCAGCGTTTCCAGTTCGTCGATCAGGCCGCTGATCACGCCGAGCCCGATCTGCCAGAAGGCGGGGTCGGTTGCGTCGAGGCCGAATGGCGCCAGAAGCTGCGAATGATGCTTGGTGCCGCCGGCACGCAGCATCTCGAAATACTTGTCCTGAAAGCCGCGCTCGGCATTCTGGTAGACAGCATAGAGCGAGTTCACCAGGCAGTCGCCGAACGCATAGGCATAGACGTAGAAGGGCGAGTGGATGAAATGAGGGATGTAGGCCCAGAACACCTCGTAGCCCTCGCGCAATTTGATCGCCGGTCCCAGGCTTTCGGCCTGAACCTCCAGCCAGAACTGGCCGAGCCTGTCGGATGTCAGTTCGCCGTTGCGGCGCTCGGCATGCACCTTGCGCTCGAATTCATAGAAGGCGATCTGGCGCACCACCGTGTTGATCATGTCCTCGACCTTCTGGGCGAGCATGGCCTTGCGCTCGCGCCGGTCGGTGGTCCGCTCGAGCAGCGAACGGAAGGTCAGCATCTCGCCGAAGACAGATGCCGTCTCCGCCAGCGTCAGCGGCGTCGAGGCCATCAGCGCGCCTTGGCCGGCGGCCAGCACCTGATGCACGCCGTGCCCGAGTTCATGCGCCAGCGTCATCACGTCGCGCGGCTTGCCCATGTAGTTGAGCAGCACATAGGGGTGAGCCGATGGCACGGTCGGGTGGGCAAAGGCGCCGGGTGACTTGCCCGGGCGCACCGGCGCGTCGATCCAGTTGCGGTCGAAAAAGGTGCGCGCGATCTCGGCCATCTCGGGCGAGAAGCGGTGATAGGCCGACAGCACCGTGTTCCTGGCCTCGTCCCAGCCGATCACCGCCTGCGGCGTCTCCGGCAGCGGCGCGTTGCGGTCCCAGTGGTTCATCACCTCCATGCCGAGCCAGCGCGCCTTCATGGCGTAGTAGCGGTGCGACAGGCGCGGATAGGCCTCGCGCACGGCGGTGGCCAGCGCATCGACCACGCCGCGTTCGACGCGATTGGCGAGGTGGCGTGAATCGGCGATGTCCTCGAAGCCCCGCCAGCGATCGGAAATTTCCTTGTCCTTGGCAAGCGTGTTGGTGATCAGCGTGAAGGTGCGCAGGTTCTTGCGGAAGGTGGTGGCTAGCGCCTCCGAGGCGCGCCGGCGGACCTCGCCGTCGGCATCCTGCAGGCGGTTGAGGGCCGGCTCCAGCGTGAGTTCCTCGCCGTCGATATCGAAGCGAAGATCGGTCATCGTCTCGTCGAACAGGCGATTCCAGGCGCCGCGTCCGGTGATCGATTTTTCGTGGAAAAGCTGCTCGACGCGATCCTCGAGCTGATAGGGCTTGTCCATGCGCAGATCGAGCACCCACGGGCGGTAATGCGCAAAGGCGGGGTCGCTGGCCAGCGCGCCTTCGATCGCCGCATCGTCGATCAGGTTCAGCTCGAGCGCGAAGAACAGCAGATGCGCGCTGGCGTCGGTCATCTTCTCCTGGATGTCGCCATAGAGCTTGGCGCGCTGCGGATCGGCGGTGTTGCCGGCATAGACGAGGCCGGCATAGGAGACGATGCGGCCGATCAGTTCCTCGAGCGTCTCGTAGGCGACCAGCGCCTCGCCCAGTCGGCCGGCACTGCCGCGCCCGGCCTCGGCGGCGAGCGTGCCTTTCCAGCGGGCCTCGAATGCGATGGCGTCGGCGGCCGCTTCGGCAATGTCGCGCTTCAGTTCCGGCGCCTCCATGCCGGCATAAAGGTCGGCGAGATTCCATTCCGGCAGATCGCCAAGCCCGGCCGCGCCCTGACCGGACGCTGGCGCCGCAATCCGCCGATCAAACATCATGCGCATCGACATACCTTCTTTGAATCAACTGGCCTTTTGAATCAACCGGCCTTGTTTGAATCGACTGGCCGCTTTGAATCAAGTGGCCGGAATTAGGGAGCCAGACTCAACGGGAATGGAGAAGCCGGTCAAATCCTAAGGAATTCGTTCACCGGGTTTTTTGAAACCTTATTTAGAACCCTGTGCCAAGATGATCCATGGGGAATTCGGGCGCGGGCAGACCAAGACAGTCATGACAGGTTCCATACTCATAGTCGATGACGATCCCGTGCAGCGCCGGCTGCTCGAGGCGGCGGTGACGCGGTTCGGCCATACCGCGATCGTCGCCGATGGCGGTGCCGCCGGCCTCGAAGTTCTCGACGGGCCTGGCGCCCGCGATGTCTCGGTTGTGATCCTCGACCTTGTCATGCCCGGTCTCGACGGCATCGGCGTGCTGAAGGCGATGCGCGAGCGCGACATCAGCGTGCCGGTCATCGTGCAGACAGCGCAGGGCGGCATCGAAACCGTGGTTTCGGCGATGCGCCACGGCGCTTTCGATTTCGTCGTCAAGCCGGCTTCGCCCGACAGGCTGCAGGCCTCGATCTCCAATGCGCTCAAGGTCGAAGCGATCGAGGGCGAGGTCAAGCGCACGTCGCGCAAACGCGGCGGGCTGCTGACCTTCAGGGACATGATCACCCATAGTCCGGCCATGGACAGGGTGATACGCCTCGGCCAGAAAGCGGCGGCTTCCCACATTCCGATCCTGATCGAGGGCGAATCCGGCGTCGGCAAGGAGCTGGTGGCGCGTGCGATCCAGGGCAGCGGCGACCGCCGCTCGAAACCCTTCGTTACGGTCAATTGCGGCGCCATTCCCGACAATCTGGTGGAATCCATCCTGTTCGGACACGAGAAAGGCTCGTTCACCGGCGCCACCGACAAGCACACCGGCAAATTCGTCGAGGCGCATACGGGCACGCTGTTCCTCGACGAGATCGGCGACCTGCCGCTCGACGTGCAGGTCAAGCTGCTGCGCGCCGTCCAGGAGGGCGAGGTCGATCCGGTCGGCGGCCGCTCGACCGTCAAGGTCGACATCCGGCTGATTTCGGCGACGCACCGCAACCTCCTGCAGCAGGTCAAGGACGGCAAGTTCCGCGAGGACCTGTTCTACCGGCTGAACGTCTACCCGATTTTCGTGCCGCCGTTGCGCGACCGCCGCGACGACATTCCCCATCTGGTCACGCATTTCATGGAAAAGGTGGCGCCGGCCGACCCGCGCCATCGGCTGAAGGGCATTTCGGCGGCGGCGCTTGGCGTGCTGCAAGCCTATGACTGGCCCGGCAACATCCGGCAGCTCGAAAACGCCGTCTTCCGCGCCTCGGTGCTGTGCGAAGGCGATGTGTTGAGCGCGGATGACTTTCCGCAGATCCGGGCGCAGGTGGAAGGCACCGTCAAACTCGAAGCGGACGACACGTTAGAAGCAAGCGGGGCTGCCCCCGCGCTGGCGCCGCGCGATGAAGACGTTGTCCCCGACGAGGCCGCTCCGGCACCTGTGCATCCGGCCGGGGCGCAGCCCCGCTTCGGCACGCTGCGGGCGCTCGACGAGCGCGGCAATGTGCGTGCGCTGGCCGATGTCGAACTCGAAATGATCAAGCTCGCCATCGATCACTACAACGGCCAGATGAGCGAGGTCGCCCGCCGGCTCGGCATCGGCCGCTCGACGCTTTACCGCAAGCTCAAGGAATACGGCATCGACCCGGAAACCGGCCGCGTCGACAGGCTTGCTTCCTGAACCGCAAGGCCGGGACCAGTTTCCCTCGTCATTATAGGGGCTGACAGAGTGCCTTCCCCGGACTATGGCGAGTCGGAGGCGGCACTCGATGGGGTGTTGTTCACGCATTGAGGCCAATGGTAACAGATCGTGTTCGGCCAAAGCCGGAATCCTGATCTAAACCAGCGGTTTACCAAGAAACCGTGCGGACAATTTTTGACGGGATATCGCCACGGTGTTACCGCATTTTGGCTTCAATAAGCGATGATTAACCATTAGGATCGATATTCGGATGTGAAAACGACACGTCCGTTTGGGCAAATCCGGGGACAAACGGCAGCCTGCAAGGCCTTTTGATTTGAACAGAATCGAACGACTCACAAACGGGCGGCACTATCATTTGAGCGTCTGGCCGAGATGGTTGGCGGCGGTGATTGTCGCATTTGGTTTTGTTGCCGCGGCCGCCACGGGCGCCCAGGCCGAAGTTCGTTCGCTGAAGCTCTACCACCTCCACACGCACGAGAAGGCCGAGATCGTCTACAAGCGCAATGGCCGCTACGTTCCCGAGGGCCTGAGGAAGATCAACATCATCCTGCGCGATTGGCGCCGCAACGAGCCGACCAAGATGGACCCGCGTCTGCTGGATCTGGTCTGGGAGGCGTATCGCGAAAGCGGCGCCACCGACTATATCCAGGTCGTCTGCGGCTACCGTTCGCCGTCGACCAATTCGATGCTGCGCAGCCGCAGCCGTGGTGTCGCCGAGAAGAGCCAGCATATGCTCGGCAAGGCGATGGATTTCTATATTCCCGGCGTGCCGCTGAAGAAGCTGCGCAACATCGGCCTCAAGATGCAGGGCGGCGGCGTCGGCTATTACCCGACCTCCGGGTCGCCATTCGTCCACATGGATGTCGGCAATGTGCGCCACTGGCCCGGCATCAGCCGCCAGGAACTGGTCAGCCTGTTCCCCAATGGCAAGACGCTGCATGTGCCGAGCGACGGCCGGCCGCTGCCCGGCTATGAACAGGCGCTCGCCTCCTACAAGTCGCGCAAGGGTTCCGGCACACCGAATATCGAAATGGCCAGCGCTGGCGGCAGCGGCAAGAAATCCGGCGGATTCCTCGCGGCCTTCTTCGGCGGCGGTGGCGCCGACGAGGCCGACGACAGTGCCGACGTGGAGACCGCCTCGGCCGCGCCTGCGCCCAAGGCTGGAAATCTGAAGCCGGCCGCGACCGCCAAGAGCAGCGACCTGCCCGGTATCGCCATCGTCGCCCCCGAGAATGCCCAGCGCGCCGAGATTCCGCAGGTTGCCGACGAGCAGGCTCCGGAACCGGAGAAGAACACGCCGGAGACGATTATCGCGGCGCTGCCGGCCAAGGAAATCCCGCTGCCCGATTTCGCGCCGCGGCCGAAGGCCGATGTGGGCGCACAGCCACCTGAGAATGTTCCCTTCGCCATGGCGGACGCCACGGCCACCACCGAACAGGCAGTGGCGACCGCGCAGGCACCGGCGAACATGCCTTTCGGCAAGTCCGATCCGGCAGCGATCGCGGAAGCCGCGGCTGCCGATCCAGCGCAGGTTGCCCTCAACAACATCCCACTGCCGACATGGCGCCCCGAGCGCTCGCTGCCGGCCGATCTCGCACCGCCGCCCAGCAAGGATGTGCTGATGGCGCTGGCCGAAACGGCTGACCAGGGCAAGACCGCGACGGACGCCTTCTCCGTGGTGCCGACAGCGCGTCCCGAGCCGACCAAGCCGGATGCCGTCAAGGCCGTGCTCGACGAGGCCAACGCCCAGGTCGGCACCGCCGACGAATATCAGGTGGCCTCGTTGTCCGAAGAACCGCGTTCGGCGTTCAACGATCCGTCTGGTGTCGATGCGGCGTCGCCGCGCCAGGCTGTTGCCGCCCGACCTGCCGGTTCCGACCCGGCCGCCGCGATCGGCGCCGGCGTGAAGACGACCCGCAAGGAAGCCAGGGCCACCGCCCGCGATCAGAAGCCTGGCCCCAGGGCCGTGGTTGTGGCCGCGGCGCCGCAGGCCGCCCGCTGGGCGCTGACCAGCGGCGAGAACGTCGCCACCGTTTCGAGCGCGACGACCGCGCCGGGCTACGCCTACAGCATCGTGCATACGCCGCCGAGCGAGGTCTATACGGCCGGCTTCCAGCCGAGCAACCAGATGGCCGACGCCAGCCGCTTTACCGGCAATGCCGTCAAGTTCATGTCGGTCGCGCGCTTCCAGACGAAGTAGCGAACAGGCCACAATATTGCCGAAGCCGCGCCGGGCAACCCGCGCGGCTTTTTGCTAGGCACGACACGCGCGGCGCCTTGATCCTGCAGGATCGGCTGAACTTCTCGTGAAGCCGGAACAGCCCAGCCGTTTCCGGGTTGAGGTGGGTCCGTTCCAACCTGGGGATCTTCATGAAAAAAATTCTACTGGCGTCAGTTCTGGCACTGGCGGCGGCATTGGCCGCGCTCGCTCCGTCACAGGCGGAGACAGTTGTCGTCAGGCCGACAATCATATGCACATGAAGAAGCACTGCCGGACCAGGATGGTGACGCACTGGCGGCATCATCGCAAGGTGACCGAGACGGTCAAGGTCTGCAACTAACCGCGTCTAGAGCGGCCCTGAGTTTGATAGAATCTCTGACCCGCTCTAACTTTTTGTTTTTACGCAATTCCCAAGGGGAAGCGCTACGCGCTTCTCCCGGGAAAACGGCTACGCACTTTTCCTGGAATTGCTCCAGCCAGTCAAAGAGCCCGGTCGACGCGAGTCATCCGGGTTTTTTCGTGCCGTCCGGAAAGGCTATTTCGCGAGTTTGCTGGCAGCGCGTGCGAGAGCTTCGATCTCGTCCCACTTGCCGGCCTTGACCATGTCGTCGGGCGCCACCCACGAACCGCCGACGCAGATGACATTGGACAGGCTGAGATAGTCGGCCGCGTTCTTGCCGGTGATGCCGCCGGTCGGGCAGAATTTGACGTCGGCCAGCGGCGAGGCAAAAGCCTTGAGCGAAGCGATGCCGCCGGACTGTTCGGCCGGGAAGAATTTCAGGAAGCGCAGGCCAGCTTCGCGCGCCGCCATGATCTCGCCCGGCGTGATGGCGCCGGGCAGCAACGGAACCTGGCTGTCGGCGGCGGCCGCCAGAAGCTCGCGGGTGATGCCTGGGCTGACGATGAAGCGCGAACCGGCACCGGCCGCCTCGTCGAACTGCTTGCTGTCCAGAATGGTGCCGGCGCCGACTATGGCTTCCTCGACCTCGCCCGCCACGCGACGGATCGCTTCGAGCGCATCCGCGGTCCTGAGCGTGATCTCGATCGCCGGCAAGCCGCCACGCGCCAGAGCACGGGCCAGCGGCACCGCATCCGCCACATTGGCGATCTTCAACACCGGAATGACCGGCTGGCCATTGAGGAGCGACAGGAGTTTCTCGGTCTTGCTGGGCATCTGTCTTTCCTTGTCGAGGGCCGCATCGAGGCGAATTTCAACCGATTAGCAGACGGGTATTGCCCTGTCCACGGAACCGGTCGCGGCGCGATGTCACGCGTTGCCGCCGAGCTTAGAGGTTCTTTCCCGACAAGGCCATGACAGGCGGCCCGAACCCGTTTCACCTTGAATCGGCTTCCGCGAGCGTCTAGTTGCTCTGGCAATGACAACACTGCCCGCGCCATCCCAGCCAGTCCGCGTCGCCGCGCTCTACCGCTTTGCCCGGCTCGACGCTTTCGAGGCGTTGCGCGCGCCGCTTGCGGCCTTCTGCTGCGGACGCGGCATCAAGGGCACGCTGCTCCTGGCGCATGAGGGCATCAACGGTACCGTCGCCGGCAGCGATGAAGCGATCGCCGCGCTGATCGAGCACATCGAAACGATCGACGGCCTGTCGGGCCTCGAGGTCAAGTACAGCAGCGCCGCGGCCATGCCGTTCCACCGCATGAAGGTGCGGCTGAAGCGCGAGATCGTCACCATGGGTGTCGAGACCATCGACCCGGCGACAAGCGCGGGCACCTATGTGGAGCCGGGCGACTGGAATGCGCTGATCTCGCAGCCCGACACAATCGTCATCGATACGCGCAACGCCTATGAAGTCTCGATCGGCACCTTCAAGGGCGCCGTCGATCCGGCGACGGCGAGCTTCCGCGAATTTCCGGCTTGGGTGGAAGCGCACCGGGCGGATCTCGAAGGCCGCAAGGTGGCGATGTTTTGCACCGGCGGCATACGCTGCGAAAAGGCGACCGCCTATGTGAAGTCGCTCGGTTTCGAGGACGTGTTCCACCTCAAGGGCGGCATCCTCAAATATCTCGAACAGGTGCCGGCGGAGCAGAGCCTGTGGCAGGGCGAATGCTTCGTCTTCGACGAGCGGGTTTCGGTGTCGCATGGCCTCTCGGAGGGCGGTGCGGAATTGTGCCGCGCGTGCCGCCATCCGCTGACGGAGAGCGACCTGATGTCGCCGAAACATGCCGCCGGGGTTTCGTGCCCGCACTGCTTCGATGCCCGCTCGGATGAAGACCGCAAGCGTTACGCGGAGCGCCAGCGGCAGGTCGAGCTCGCGCAAGCCCGGGGCAGGGGACCGCACATCGGATCCTGATGAGGGGCCGGGCCGGGCAAAGCGGCCACCTGTCATTGCAATGTCAAGCTTCGGGACCTACGTCTTCGGCGTTCGAAACCCGCCCGTTCGGCCGGGCAAATCCTGGAGGCATTGATGTTCGATCCCAAGAAGCTTCTCGACGATCTGCTCGGCTCGCAGGTTCCCGGCACCAGCGGCACCGTCCGCGACAAGGCCGGGCAAGCCGTGCAGATGGCCAAGGACAATCCGCTGGCCGCCGGTGCGCTGGCCGCCGTGCTGCTTGGAACGGGTGCCGGCCGGCAGGTGACGGGTGCCGCAGTGAAGCTCGGTGGCCTGGCCGCCATCGGTGGCCTCGCCTACAAGGCCTATCAGAACTACAAGGCCGGCAACGCACCGGAGCAGGCGCCCGCCGCCAGCGAGCCGGAATTGCTGCCGCCCCCCAAGGACACCGCCTTCCACCCGTCGCAGGCGCCGCAAGGCGAGGATGAGTTCACACTGACCCTGGTGCGGGCGATGATCTCGGCGGCCAAGGCCGACGGCCATGTCGACGACGAGGAGCGCCAGAAGATCGCCGGCAAGCTCAGCCTCGCCGGCATCGGCACCGATGCGGAAAAATTCCTGATGGCGGAGCTGGAGCGCCCGCTCGACCTCGACGCGCTGGTGGCGGGCGCCCACACCGACGCGCAGAAGCTCGAGCTCTATACCGCGTCGCGCCTCACCATCGATCCCGACACGCGCGCCGAGCGCGGTTATCTCGACCTGCTCGCCGGCCGGCTTGGCCTGCCGGACGCGCTGGTCGACCATGTCGAGGCGACGGTTTCGGCGGCCAAGGTGCCGGCGGCAAAGGCTGGGACCTCGCCCAACCCGCGCTGGTAGGCCAAAACGGACAGGCGGGGCCTTTCCGGCGTTAACTTTTCGTTAACTCAGGAAGCGCATGATTTTACACAGTCGGATCGGCTTTCCTCCTCCCAAGCCCGGTTCAGATCGGGGCGGTCGCCAATGACCGCCCTTTTTGTCGGCCCTTGCCGGGATTTCTCCGAAAAACAGGTCGTACCTTTCGAGCGCGTCGCCCGGTGGCCGCGCTTGCCATCGCCGCCGTCATTTGCGATGCCTTCCTGTCTTGAGCCAAAACACTGACAATCAGACAGGCACGCGCGGCGCTGCCGGAGGACATCTGCCATGACCGAGCAAAAAACCGCCATCGTCACCGGCGCTGGCACCGGGATCGGCAAGAGCGTCGCCACGGCATTGCTCAAGGCTGGCTGGAACACGGTGTTCTGCGGGCGCCGCAAGCCGGTGCTGGATGCCGCGATCGCCGAGATCGGCCCGACCGAGGCCAAGGCATTGGCGGTTGCCTGCGACATCAGCAAGGCCGGTGAAGTCGACGATCTGTTCGAGACGGTGGTGGAGGCTTTCGGCCGTGTCGACCTGCTCTTCAACAATGCCGGCATGGGATACAAGTCGACACCGATCGACGAGATCCCGGTCGAGGTGTGGAACGATATTGTCGGCGTCAATCTCACCGGTTCGTTCCTGTGCGCGCGCGCCGCCTTCGGCGCCATGCGCAAGCAGAAGCCGATGGGCGGCCGCATCATCAACAACGGCTCGGTATCGGCCTATGCGCCCCGTCCGGGCTCCGTGCCCTATACGGCGACCAAGCATGCGATTACGGGGTTGACCAAGACGCTGGCGTTGGATGGCCGCCCCTATGACATCGCCTGCGGCCAGATCGACATCGGCAATGCGCTGACCGACATGGCACAGCCGATGACCGTCGGCGTGCCGCAGGCCAATGGCTCGATATCAGCCGAAGCGGTGATGGATGTCCAGCGCGTCGCCGATGCGGTGGTGCACATGGCCAGCCTGCCGCTCGACGCCAACGTGCTGTTCATGACTGTGATGGCGACCAAGATGCCATTCGTTGGGCGTGGGTGAACGACGGGCACCGGCATGGCTTTCGCCGCCGGCTCATTTGCCCGCCAACGGCACGCCGGGCTTGAAGAGTAGAATCGGCCTGATCTCGTAGACGGCGGTGGGATTGACACTGCGAAGGTCACGGGCGATCGCGATGGCCGCGTCCCTCGTGGCGCAGTCGACGACATAGAGGCCGAGCAACTGTTCCTTGGTCTCGGCGAAAGGGCCGTCGATGATCACGCCGTCGCCCGGGCCGCGCAAGGTGCAGGCATCCTGTGTCGCCCCCAAACGCGCGGACGGTCCAAGGGTGCCCTCGTCACGAAGCCGGGTGTTGATCTTCAGCAACTCAGCCATCAGTGCCGCATCCTCTTGCGGCGTCAGCGCCTTGATCGCATCTTCCACGTGATAGGCAAGGATTGCATAGAACATTGAGGGGCACCTCGGTTGGATCTTGATCCCAAAACCGTAGCTGTTCTCGGCATTTGCGCCCAGCCTTGACCACGCGTCTCCCGACGGCTCATGACACCGCCATGGCGGCCAGCCGCAAATAATCCGGAAGGGCAGCGGGCCGCTTTGAAGCTCACTTGGCGAGGAACGCCCCGATCCGCTCCAGCGCGCGCAGGATGTTCTCCTCGGAGTTGGCGTAGGACAGCCTGATATAGCCTTCGCCCAGAATGCCGAAATCGGGGCCGCCGATCAGCGCCACACCGGCCTCGTCGAGCAGGGCCGAGGCGAGCTTCTTGGCCTTCCAGCCGGTCTTCGAGACGTTGGGGAAGGCATAGAAGGCGCCCTTGGGCGTGATGCAGGAGATGTTTGGCAAGGCATTCAGGCCTTCGACCACTATCTTCCGGCGGTTGTCGAAGGCGCGCATCATCTTGTCGACATCGTCCTGCGGACCGTCAATGGCCGCGATGCCGGCGAACTGGCTCGGCGCGTTGACGCAGGACCAGCAGTTGACCGCCAGCTTGCGCACCTTGTCGTAGAGATGGGCGCCCTTGTCGCCGTTCGGCCAGATCGACCAGCCCATGCGCCAGCCGGTCATCGCCCAGGTCTTCGACCAGCCGTTGAGCACGATCAGCCTGTCGCGGATCTCGGGAAAGCCGAGCAACGAACAATGCGTCTCGCCGTCATAGGTCATGACGTCGTAGATCTCGTCGGAGAGGATCGCGACATCGGGGTGCTTCTCCAGCCCCTTTACCAGTTTTTCGATCTCGGCCCGGGGCGTGACGCCACCGGTCGGATTGGCCGGCGAGTTGAGGATCAACAGCCTGGTCTTCGAGGTGATCAGCGCCAGCGTCTCTTGCGCCGAGAAGGCGAAGCCGTTCTCCTCGCGCATCGGCACGGGAATGGGGGTCGCACCGGTGAATTCGATCATCGAGCGGTAGATGGGAAAGCCGGGGTCGGGATAGAGGATCTCGGCGCCCGGTTCGCCAAACATCAGGATGGCGGCGAACATGGTCGGCTTGCCGCCGGGCATGATCATCACCGCCTCGGGCGAGACCTCGACGCCGGTGGTGGTCAGCGTGCGGCGCACCACCGCCTCGCGCGTTGCCAAGAGGCCGTTGGCCGGCGTGTAGCCATGGTGACCGTCACGCAGTGCCTTGATCGCCGCCTCGACGATGTGCTGCGGCGTCTTGAAATCTGGCTGGCCGATGCCGAGGTTGACGATGTCGCGGCCCTGTTGGGCAAGTGCCGTTGCTCGCGCCAGCACCGCGAATGCATTTTCCTCGCCGAGACGGTCGAAGGCCGAAATCGTGTGGAGCATTTTTCCCGTCCCTGTGGTTCTTACACTGCGGCAGCGTTTTTGTGAGCGTCCGCTCGCAAAAGTCAACGGATTGGAGATTCTGGTGACGGAAAATCTTGAAAACTGGCAGCCACGTCCTCGGCCCGAGCGCAAGGTGCTGGAGGGACGGACCGTCAGGCTCGAGCCGCTGAACGCCGCGAAGCACGGCGACGGTCTCTACGAAGCCTCGTCCGTATCCGACGTCGGTGGCCGCTTTGCCTGGTTGCCCGACTATCCGCCGGAAACCCGCGCTGCCTTCCAGCCATGGCTGGATAAGGTGGAGGCGAGCGAGGATCCGCTGTTCTTCGCCGTCATCGACAAGGCCAGCGGCAAGATCGCGGGACGCCAGACGCTGATGCGCATCGATCCGACCTATGGCGTCATCGAGATCGGCAATATCTATTGGGGACCGCTCATCTCGCGCAAGCCGGCGGCGACGGAAGCCCAGTTCCTGTTCATGAAATACATCTTCGACGAACTCGGCTATCGCCGTTACGAATGGAAGTGCAACAACCGCAACGAGCCGTCGAAGCGCGCGGCGGAACGGTTCGGCTTCAAGTTCGAGGGCATTTTTCGCCAGCATCTCATCGTCAAGGGTGAAAACCGCGACACCGCGTGGTATTCGGTCATCGACAAGGAATGGCCGGCTCTGCGCAAGGCTTATGAAGCTTGGCTCGATCCGGCCAATTTCGATGGCGACGGCCAGCAGAAGAGGCGGCTCGAGGATTTTCGCGCGGAATTCGGCGCCTAACGGGAGTTTGCCATTTGTCGCATACCCACGATCACGGCGGGCAGGATCACGGCGGGCATGACCATGGCGCCGGCCATGTGCATGGCTCGACCGACAAGAAGCGCGTCCTGATCGCGGCCTGCCTTACCGCCGGCTTCATGGTCGCCGAGGCGCTCGGCGGTCTGTTTACGGGGTCACTGGCGCTGCTGGCCGATGCCGGCCACATGCTCGCCGACGCCATCGCGCTCGGCCTGGCCTGGTATGCCTTTCATCTGGCAAGCCGCCCGGCGACCGGCCAGCTCACCTACGGTTTCGGCCGGGTCAAGACGCTGGTGGCCTACACCAACGGCATCGCCATCTTCGTCATCGCGCTGTGGATCGTCTACGAGGCTTGGGATCGCCTGCAGACACCGGCGCCGGTGCTGGGTGGACCGATGCTGGTGGTGGCGATCCTTGGCCTGTTGGTCAACATAGGCTCCTTCCTGGTGCTGCATGGCGGCGATCGAGACAACCTCAACATGCGCGGCGCCATCCTGCATGTGCTTGGCGATCTGCTCGGCTCGGCAGCCGCGATCGTGGCGGCACTGGTCATCCTGGCGACCGGCTGGACGCCGATCGACCCGATCCTGTCCGTGCTGGTCTCGCTGCTGATCCTGTCCACCGCCTGGTCGCTGATGCGTGCCGCCGCTCACGTCCTGCTCGAAGGCGTACCGCCACGCCTCGACCGCGACCTGATCGCCGGGGACATCCAGGCAACGGTCCAGGGCGTGCGCGAAGTGCACCATATGCATATCTGGTCGATCGACGGGACAAGCAGCATGGCGACGCTGCATGCGTGCCTCAACGAGGGCGTCGATGCGCATCAGGCCGTCAGCGCCATCAAGAAGCGGCTTGCCAGCGAACACGGCATCAGCCATGCCACCGTGGAACCGGAATTCGGCCAGTGCGCCGACGATGGTGACGACCACGATCATGAGCATGAGCATCAGCACGATGCGGCTGCGCATCACGGCCACTATCACTAGGTCCGACCGATGACCATCGATCGGACCTGCCTCAGGAGTTCTCCAGCTTTGAAACTCAGCCCGATCAACGACCGCCGCTCCGGTGCGGCATGATGGACCGTGACACGCGCAATGCGGCCATCGCGGCGGTCTGGATCATGCTTGTGTTCGGCATTGCAGCCTTCTACCTGCCGACCATGATGTTGGCACTCGGCAGTTTTTCGACCGTGCTGGCGGGTATCTTCGGCACCGTCTTCGTGCTGGCGTTTTTCTTGGTGTTCTGGCTGCGCGCGCGCACCCAGCGTAATAACCGGGACAAGTAAGGGATATCGGACATGCGCATTCTGATCACTGGCGCCGCAGGCATGGTCGGCCGCAAGCTCATCGCCCGGCTGGCCAAGGACGGCACGCTGCGGGGCAAGAAGATCACCGCGCTCGATCTGCACGACATCGTGCCACCGCAGGCGCCGGCCATGGACGGCGTCAGCGTCGCACTGCACACGGGTGACCTAGCCGAAGCAGGCGCCGCCGAGAGCCTTGTCGCATCACGTCCCGATGTCGTCTTTCATCTCGCCGGCGTCGTGTCGGGTGAGGCGGAAGCGAATTTCGACCTCGGCTACCGCGTCAACCTCGACGGCACGCGCGCGCTGTTCGACGCCATCCGCCTGGGCGGATTCGCGCCGCGCGTCGTCTTCACCTCGTCGATCGCGGTGTTCGGCGCGCCGTTCCCGGATGTCATACCGGACGACTTCCATCCGACGCCGCTGACCTCCTACGGCACTCAGAAGCAGATGAGCGAAGCGCTGCTCGCCGACTATTCCAGGCGCGGTTTCTTCGACGGGATCGGCATAAGGCTGCCGACGATCTGCGTGCGGCCGGGCAAGCCGAACAAGGCGGCCTCCGGCTTCTTCTCCGGTATCATCCGCGAGCCGCTGAGCGGGCAGGAGGCGATCCTGCCGGTGCCGCGCTCGGTCGTGCATACCCATGCCAGCCCGCGCTCGGCGGTGAATTTCCTGATCCATGCGGCTGGCATCGACGGTGCCGCCGTCGGGCCGCGCCGCAACCTGACGATGCCGGGCGTCGCCGTCAGCGTTGGCGAGCAAATCGAGGCGCTGGAACGCATCGCCGGATCGAAGACGGCAAAGCTGATCCGCGAGGTGCCCGACGAGACGATCTGGACGATCGTCAAGGGCTGGCCGACCCGGTTCGAGGCGCGGCGGTCACGCGAGCTTGGCTTCAGCGCCGAGAAGAGTTTCGACGAGATCATCCGCGCCCATATCGAGGATGAGCTGGGCGGCAAGATACCCAATTAGAGGTCCGCAGCCACCCGTTCGATCGTGGTGGAGGCCTAGACGCCGCCTGTCAGGCTCGCCGACAGCAGCAGCAGTCCAAACAGGAACACGAAGGCCGCGCCGCCGATCTCGACGATCGAGTGGATGCGGTTGCCCATGCGGCCGTCGCCGGCGAAATAGACCGCCCAGTTCTTAGCGGTCACGGCCATCGTCGCCAGCGCCGAGACGGTGATGGCGGTGCCGATCGACATCGCCAGCACCGACAGCAAGCCGCCGAGCCAGAGCCCGTTGAGCAGCGCGAAGCTCAGCACGATCAGCGCGCCCGAGCAGGGGCGGATGCCGACGGCGGCCACCGCCGTCCAGGCGGTGCGCCAGTCGAAGCGGTCGCCCGACAGCAGCGCCGGATCGGGCGCATGCGAGTGGCCGCAGGTTTCGCAGACCTCGCTCGCCCCATGATCGTGATGCGCATGATCATGGTGCGCGTGGTCGTGATGATGGTCATGGTCGCCATGGTCGTGATGATCGTGCGCATGGCCATGGGCATGCTCGTGATCATCATGCGCGTGCGAATGCGCGGCGTGGCTGTGGACGGCATGCGCGTGGCCGGCATGCGAATGGGAATGGGCGCCATGCGAATGACCCGCATGCGAATGGCCCGCGTGCGAATGACCCGCGTGCGCCGCGGACAGGCTGTAGGCCGGGCCTCGCCCGAACAGGCGCAGGACCGAAGGTCCGAGCTTGCGCCATAGCAGCCACGCACCGAACAGGGTGACGAAGACAAAGCTCATGATCTCCATGAACCAGGCGGCGTCGGTCATCGAGACGGCGGTGCCGCGCAGGACGAAATAGGCGACCGCCATCACCGCGACCGCGGTCAGGCCCTGCAACAGCGCCGAGACGAAGGACAAAAGGATGCCGCGCCGCAGCGCCACTTCATTGGCCACCATATAGGACGAGATGACAGCCTTGCCGTGACCGGGGCCGGCGGCGTGGAAAATGCCATAGGCGAAGGACAGGCCGATGAGCACCCAGAGCTTGCTATTGTCCTGGCGCATCGCCTTCATGGCCGTCGCCAGCGCGCGATAGAATTCCTGCTGCCTGAGGTTGATCCACATCAGGATGTGGGCGAACGGACCGGTGCTGGGCGCCATGCCATCATTGACGCCGATGCCGAGCGAACTCTGGGCGTGCGCGGCATTGGCGAAATGCATCGTGGCAAAAGCGATGGCCAACAGGCCGAATGCCAAACGCAGGGACGGTTTCGTCACCGGGTTCATCCTTCTGGCTGACAGGTCAGTTCAAGCTTGGTGGCGAAGATCTTGCTCATGTCGGTGCCTGTCGGATCGTTGAAGAAGGCATCCGTCAGGGTCTTCTGGTTTTCCTTGATCGCTTCGTCCGGATCAGGACGGACCACCTTGCTGGCACAGTTCGAGGGCAGGCCCTCGACCGTGATGTTGGAATCCTCGGTGAAGTCGATCGCGGTGTAGAACGTCGGATCATAGACGCCGATGTCGATCTTGCCGGTCAGCTTGATCGGCGCCTTCGGCTCGGACTCGAACAGGATGATCAACTGGTCGTTGTCGAAATTGGCCATCAGGTGGGGCGGCGGCGTCATCGCCACGTCCTTGCCGTCCTGCGTGACGAGCTGGAAGTAATTGAACTCGGCCAGCGAGGCGTGGACCGTGTCGGCGACCTCCTTCAGCTCCTTGTCGTCAAGCTTCAGGTCGGAATTCTTGTCGAACTCCATCATCACCGTACTCGAAAACAGATCGTCGAAGCGCCAGAGATGGCGCAGCGCTTTCACACTTTGGTGATCGGGGGCCAGGATCACGTCGAGGCGTGCCTCGGCGAAGACGTGCGGATGCACCTCGGCCGGTCCCGTCGCGGCGAAAGTCGCCGCCAAGGCCGAAGCCAGCGTGATTGCGTGCCGTTTCAAATACATTCGCGGTCGCGATTCCCTTGGCTTTCGGAAAGAGTTGCCGAAGGTTACCAGAAAGGGGGCGAAATTGGGACTGTCGGCGCATGTCACCCAAAAGTGCGCGGCGGTTCAGGGACAACGGCACGCACGCAACGAGAACTCAAAGCGCATCGCGGCGCGACGCGCCTCGAGGCCTGAGGCAGGTCAGGCGCTCTCACGCGTCCTGAACCACTGCACCAGGAAGTCGACGAAAACGCGCACCTTCGCCGGCAGATAGCGGCGATGCGGGTAGACGGCGAAGATGCCGCCGCCCGATAGGATGCGGTCGTCGAGCACCGCCACCAATTGGCCGCTCTTGAGGTCAGGCGCGGCGATGAAATCCGGCAGGATGCAAAATCCAAGACCCGACAGGGCCGCGGCGCGCGCCGCCATCGGGCTGTTGACCTCGATCGGGCCCGACACGGCAATGCTCACCGGGTCGCCATTGTCGCCCTTGAACGGCCAGTTGTTCAGTCCGCGGCCATTGGTGTCGACGATGCAGGGCATGTGGCTGAGATCCTGCGGCCGTGTCGGCATGCCATGCTTGGCGATCAGTTCGGGAGAACCGCAGAGCTTGATCGAGAACGGCGCCAGGCGCCTTGCGATCAGCGACGAATTCTCCAGCCGCGAGATGCGCACCGCGAGGTCGAAGCCTTCCTCGACGAGATCGACGAAGCGGTCGTCGAGCTGGATGTCGAGCACGATGTCGGGATACTGCTTGGCAAAGTCGATCAGCGACTGGCCGATCGGCGCGTCGGCGAAGGTGCGCGGCGCCGACAGCTTGATGCGGCCGCGCACATCGCCGGAGGACTCGCGCACGGCGTCGGCCAGGCTGTCGACTTCGCGCACGATCTCGGAGGCGCGACGGTAGTAGGTGTGGCCGGCCTCGGTCATCGAGAACTGGCGCGTCGTGCGGTTCAGCAGCAGCGCGCCGAGTTCGTCCTCCAGCTCGCGCACATATTTCGACAGCAGCGCCTTGGAGCGGCCGATCTTGCGCGCCGCCGCCGAAAAGCCCTCGGCCTCGACGACGTCGATGAAGGCGCGCATGCGGGTCAGTGTGTCCATTATTCAGGCCCTTTGTGCTGCGTCCAAAGCGCGTCGCGTCGAAATGAATTCACGCGACGCGCTTTGAGTGTTGTTTGATGCATCTCGTCGTCGCAAAACCGAGGTCACTTTTGCGCGACATGCATTAGAAGTTTTCGACCGAGCCGTATCAGGGCAATGTCGCTGCCGGAAGGGCCAAGCAGCGAAAGTCCAAACGGTGCGCCGGCAACCGAGCCGATCGGCAAGGTGATTTGGGGAAAGCCGGAGAGCCCGGCCAGGCACAGAAGGTGCAAGGCGCGCTCGCGATAGGCCTGGAACTGCTCGGGTGTGCTGTCGACATAAGGCGCCGGACCCGGCACCGTCGGCAGAATAAGGAAACCGTCCTTTCCGAGCAGGGCGCTCAATTCACCGCGAAAAGTCAGCCGGCGCACTTTTTCGGCCTGTGCCGTCCGATCGTCGACGGCACGGCCGAAGCCGAACCGCTCCTCGACCCCAGGCCCAAGGTCGCGCTCGCCGCTGGTGATCCATTCGCCATGCACCGTCCAGGCCTCCCTGGCCTGCAGCCGGCGAAAGCACCAGTAGAGTTCATCCGGAGAAGAACTGAAGCGCGACATCGGCGTCGCCGGCGTACCGAACACCGCGCTCGCCAGCGCCTTCATTCCTGCAAATTCGGCGAGCGCCGGCCGGGCGATCATTTCGTCCAGCCAGCCGAGCGTCAGCGGCCGATCCAGGGAATGTTGATGCGGATCGCGGCCAAGCAGCAGCTTGCCGACGGTCTCGTAGGTTTCGATGTCGTCGGCGAACCAGCCGAACGTGTCGAAACTCGGCGCCAACTGCATGGTGCCGTCGAGGGAAATGCGGCCATGCGTGGTGCGGAGGCCAATCAGCCCGCAGAAACTCGCCGGCGCGCGGATCGAACCACCTGTGTCGGACCCCGTTGCGATGTCGGCCAGCCCGCCCGCCACCGCCGCGGCCGACCCCGAAGACGAACCGCCGGTGACGCGGTCGAGAGCCGCCGGGTTCACCGGAAACGGAAAATGCGCGTTCTGGCCGAACAGAGCGAAGGCGAGTTCGTCGGTCTGGGTCTTGCCGACGAAACGCGCGCCCGCGTCGAGAATCATCTGCACGGCGCCTGCCGTGCGCGAAGCGGCGTGGCCTCCGGCGAATTTCTGCAAATTGCCGCAACCGGTGCGGTAGCCAGCGACGTCGTAAATGTCCTTGACCGCCAGCCGCAGCCCGGCCAGCGGCCCAAGCTCGGCATGCGCCACCGGCATCTGGCGGAGATCGAGAAAGGCGTTGAAGGGGCCGTGTGTGCCTGTCATCGTTCGATATCCGGATACGGTTGCGCCAACATTGTTCGATGCCAGAAATTTTACAACCTGGGATACGATTTTTATTGATTGTGAAATACTTCGCTCTTATATCGCGCTTGCCCAAAGTCGCACGTGCCTGTGGGTGTCCGCCGATCCTCGAATGGTGAGGGAAATCGGTAAGGTAACTGGAGCCAACCCCTCCAGTCGGTTTAGCGGCCAACCGCCAGACCGAGGACACCTTGAAGCAACGACGGTGCGGGCCTTTCTGGTTCTCTGCCGGTTGTCCAAAGACCGGGGTTACTGAAGAGGCACACCTTCATTGCCGGCAGTGCGGAACGGGGTTCTCCCAATCCAAGCCAAGGCAGACAAAGCGAACCGAAGCCGGGCAAGGCCAAGGTTCATCGCCGCGAGACGGCGTTTCATGGTTCCGGGGTCTCCACCGGCTGGTTCCATGGATTTTCCGTCCCGCCTTTGTTTGACCGCGTGTTCGCGAGGCCGACAGCCCGCGCCCGCACCCTTGTGCGCGCCGAAAGGCGCGATGGAGAAACCCGATGGCCACCCAGCGCATTCTCGACTTCCTCGCCACCCGACGTCCGTCCGGCCCCTGCCTCGTCGTCGACCTCGATGTCGTGCGCGACAATTTCCGCGCCTTCGAGAAGGCGCTGCCCGATTCCAAGATCTACTATGCGGTGAAAGCAAACCCGGCGCCGGAAATCCTGCGCCTGCTTGCTGCGATGGGCTCGTCCTTCGACACCGCTTCCGTTGCCGAAGTCGAGATGGCGATGGACGCCGGTGCGCCGGCGGACCGCATCTCCTTCGGCAACACCATCAAGAAGGAGCGTGACATCGCACGCGCCTACCAGCTCGGCATCAAGCTGTTCGCGGTCGATTGCGTCGAGGAGGTCGAGAAGATCGCCCGCGTCGCTCCCGGCGCACGCGTCTTCTGCCGCGTTTTGACCGATGGCGAAGGCGCCGAATGGCCGCTGTCGCGCAAGTTCGGCTGCGTGCCGGCCATGGCCGTCGATGTGCTGCGCCATGCCAAGGGCCTCGGCCTCGACGCCTATGGCGTGTCGTTCCATGTCGGCTCGCAGCAGACCGACCTGACCGCATGGGACCGTGCGCTGGCCGACGCCAAGAAGGTGTTCGCGACGCTCGCCGAGGAAGGCATCGTGCTCAAGATGGTCAATATGGGCGGCGGCTTCCCGACCCGCTATTTGCGTGACGTGCCGGCGGCGCAGGCCTATGGCCAGGCGATCTTCTCGGCGCTGCGCAAGCATTTCGGCAACGCCATTCCCGAGACGATCATCGAGCCGGGCCGCGGCATGGTCGGCAATGCCGGCGTCATCAAGTCGGAAGTCGTGCTGATCTCGAAGAAGGCCGACAACGACAATGTACGCTGGGTGTTCCTCGACATTGGCAAGTTCGGCGGCCTAGCCGAGACGATGGACGAGGCGATCCGCTACCCGATCGTCACCGCGCATGACGGCACCGAGACCGCGCCTTGCGTGCTCGCCGGCCCGACCTGCGATTCGGCCGACGTGATGTACGAGAAGACGCCGTATCCGCTGCCTTTGTCGCTGACCATCGGCGACGAGGTGCTGATCGAAGGCACCGGCGCCTACACGACCACCTATTCGGCGGTCGCCTTCAACGGCTTCGAGCCTCTCCGATCCTACGTGATCTGACGGTTCGAAAGAACCGATCAGATCATCCCAGGTGGGCGCCCGTCGCCCGCTTGGGCTCGCCTGTGGAACAGATCTCCGCTCGTGAAGGGATCGCGGAAATGGAAATGTCAGTTGAAATCGTAGCTCATGCGCCGGCCTTCGCCGTGGTCGCCGAAACCGTTGCCGACGTGGCGGCGCGCGAAGCCTTGCTCGATCGCGCCATGGGGCCGAAGCGCAAGACCAAATCGTCGGAAAAGCTGCGGCGTGGCCGTCGGCCCTCGGAGGGTCTTGCCTTCGTCGCGCGCGATGCCTCGGGCGGCGTGGCCGGCACGGTGCGGCTATGGGATGTCACCTTGGGCGAGGGCGGTTCGTCGGCGCTGCTGCTTGGCCCGCTCGCCGTCGACCCCTCGCTCAAGAGTGCCGGCATCGGTTCGGCGCTGATGCGGCATGCCATCGCGGAAGCCGCGCGCCTCGGCCATGCGGCGATCCTGCTGGTCGGCGACGAGCCCTACTATGGTCGCTTCGGCTTTTCGGCCGCCAGGACCGGTGCGCTCGCCATGCCGGGACCTTATGAGCGGCACCGCCTGCTGGCGCTGGAACTGGTGGAGGGCGCGCTCGATGGCGCCGAGGGTACGCTGAAGGCGTCCGGCCGCAAGCTCAAGGCACAGGCGCCGATCCTGGCGCTTGAGGCTTAAGCGCGACTGCCCTTCAAAACAAACGCCGCCTGAAAAGGCGGCGTTTTGTCATCTCAAAGCCGCTCTGGCGGCCACGTCCGTTCAGCCGATCAACTGGCTCAGCGCCATGGCGACGGTCATGTCGCCTTCGACCTTTATCTTGCCGGTCATGAAGGCCATGGTCGGATTCAGGTCTCCCGCGATCAGCGAATCCAGATCGTCGAGCGAGAGCTTGATGGTGCAGTCGGCGGGGGCGTCCGTGGTCGAGACGGTTGCGCCGTCGATGACGATGACGCCGTCGCTGCCGGTGTCGAATTTCACGGAACGATCGAACCCGCTGCTGGCCACGCGCGACTTGATCTTCTCGGCAATCTCCTGAACGCTCACGCTGTTCTCCTGTCTGGTTGCATTCTGTCGCGCAGGGCATTTCGGTCCGGCCGAAGCCCATGCCTCTGAGGCGATTACAATCGCTGCCGCATATAGCTTTGGATTGACGTTTACGTCAACGCAAATTGCGGGCATCGGCCCCGGCGCCGACTGCTATCGGGACCGCTGGCGCCGGCCCGACGGCCGATGGCTCAATGCGCGCTGACCGGCTTAGGCGTCTCGGTCGCGGGGGTGCTGGCATCCTGCCGCCGGCGCAGCCAGTTGTCGCGGATCTCGTCCTTGCTCAGGAAATTGACCTGATCGATCAGGACCTCATGCACCAGGGTTGCGCCGACACGTGTGTTGATCGTGTCGCGGATGGCGGCGCGAAAGGCATCGAGGTCGACCGTCGCCTTCTTGGTGAAGTCGATCTGGGGATGGGCGTAGAGATAACTGTAGACCTCGTCTGTAATCAGCGCCTCGGCCGGGATCGACAGCTTCTTTATCTGCTCGGGCTCGACGGTGTAGACGAGCTTGGCCAGGAAGTAGCCATCGATCTTTGAATCGTGGATCAGCGGCACCGAAATGACGTCGGTCTTGACGTAGTCCAGCCCGCCCAGCATCGGCTTGGGTTTCTCGCCGACGCCGCGTTCGCCGGCGGCCTGGAACGAATAGAACACCGCGCCGAGCGTGGCGGCGCAGATCCAGACCGCTATGGCGATGACCTTGATCATTTTGAATCCGAGCCCGGCATCGCCGCGCTCTACCCTTTCAGCCTGCCGAATTCGCCGGCGGAGTAGGTGCCGTCGGTTTCGGCGCGCTGGATGGCGCTGCGCAGCAGGCCGGCGACCTCGTTGACGGCGCTCAGATGGGCCAGGATGGCGGCCTCGTTCTTCGCCAGCTTCTGGCGCAGCCGGGTCAGGCCCTCGCGATGCTGCTCGAGGAATTCGGCCTCGCTACCGCCCTTCATGGCGCGGGTGAGCTCGTAGAGATAACGGCTCTTGCGGGCGTTCGACGCCTTGAGGTCATAGCTTGTATCGCTGCGGATGCCGGCGGTCTCTTCCTCGACCACTTCCTCGATGCGGCCGATGATGGCGGCAAGGTTTCCAGGCCGAGCGAACGGGGCCGGTGTGTCCGGCGCGGTCGCTCGTGCTGGCAGGTTGGCGGTGAATTCGGAAGAGTCGGCCATGGTGTTTCCCAGTCTAGATCTTGATGTCTGTTTTTATGGTTGTCTCGTCGCCGGTCATCGACCTGGCGGCCTTGCGCTGCAATTCCTGGACGAGCGAGGTGGACAGACGGGTTTGCTGGTCGATCTCGGTCTTTTCCGGTCCATTCGAGACCGGGCCGATCGGCACCTTGCGCTTGCCGTCCATGTAGTGGTCGGCGAGCAGCGACTTGGCGATGCCGATGCCGCCGCGATCGGCCATGACGTCGGCGACGCGCTCGGCGAGCTGTGATTTCCACATGTCGCCGGCGAGACCCGTGCCGTAGACGCCCTCGGTGTCCTTGGGCAGCATGTTCTGGATGAAGGTCTGCAAGACCATCGCCTCGAACTTCTTGAACTTCTTGGCAGGATCGGCCGTGGCGGCGGCCTTGTCGGCCGTCGCGCGTGACAGGATCGAGCCGGCATCGACAGAAGCCGCGGTGTCGACCGAAAACGTGGCAGCGACGCCGCCGGCGCGCTTGGTCAGCGCGGCGCGGGCAGCCTCGATATCCATCGGATCGGCAGCTCGGGCGACATCCATCACGATGTCGCTGGGTGGAGAAATCGCCAAGAAAGTCCGCCTTTTGCCGGGTTTCCTTAGCCAGGACCATGCCTCAACAAGCTTGTGGCAGGCTTGCGGAGGTTGGAGGTGGAACGCAGGGATGGGTGGAAGTCTGCCGCGTCCGATTCTCCTCGCAGAAGCGGGCAGCCTCCGTCTCATGCCTGATCCGTCCCGGACTTACACGTTTGGGGCCTTCTGTGCAGCCTCGAATACATCGCGTGCGGACGTCGTGCCCGCCACGTGCTCCGTACCCTCGACTCCGAGGTCCATCCCTCCGGCGTTGACGGCCTCATACATCGCTTCGGCCGGGCCAGACTGGCCCTTTGGAATGCCGAACTGTTCGAACGTCGCCGGCCACCCGGCCCTCGGGACAGCAAAGGCTTTAACGTCGAGCTTCATGACTTCACCCAATTGCGCGGCGACTTCATCCGCGCTCACCATCGAACCGAGTTCGATGACCCGATGCCCCGACCATGCCGGCCCGCCCAGAAGCGTTGCGACCTCGGCGCCGATGTCGTCGGTCGCGACCATGGTCGATTGCCGATTGGTTGGGTTGTAGAAGACCGGCAACGCGCCGCCCTGGGCGACTTGCAAGCCATAAAGGAAGTTTTCGAAAAACCCGCCGGCTCGCACATATGCGATCGGCAATTTCAGGTTGCCAAAGCCCTGCTCCAGAAGCGACAGGTCCGTGATCAGCCCCATCCCGCTGGTTCTGTCCGCGCCCATCGACGAAAGCGCCACGATCCGCGGCGCCGGCGCTTTGGCGAGCGCCTTGACATAGTTCGCGATGATGCCCTTGGCTTCGTTGAAATCCGGCGTGGGGGCCCAGATGGGAGGCAACATGACAAACGCGCCTTCGACGCTTGCGAGTGCCCGCTCGATCGCCGCCGCATTGTTCCAGTCGCCGTCGACCAGTTCGACGCCCTGGTCTGTCCAGCTAGCCGCCTTCGCGCGGTCGCGGACCAGCGCGCGTACTTTCTTGCCTTGCGCCAGCAAATGCCTTGCCGTCGCGCCGCCAACTTTTCCCGTAATTCCCATTACTAAAAACATGGGTTTTCTCCTGATCTTGAGGCACAGAACCCTGTTCCGCGGGTTCAAAGGATGAGCGGCAGAATGGCCCGGATACGGGGATCGCGCAGATAGAGGCCGCCCCATGTCATCGCACCCAGAAGCAGGGAAATGACTTCCGGCGGCGACCCCAACTCACCAATGCGGACATGGGCGCAGATGGCGCCGCCCAGAAAGCCCGTCACCAGGATCGCGCCGAGGACGGCGGTGGCCGGGATGGCGTAAAGGATGGCGCAGGCGAGTATGATAGGGCCCACGACACGGGTCAGCTCCATCGCGAACCCGGTTTCCTGCAATATGCTCGCGATCCGTGCCGGCGCGAAAAGCTGAACAGTGCCGTCAGCCACCAGAGCAATCACGACAAACGCGCTCATTATCCGGCCGGCCCACACGGCGCGCTGCAAGGTGATGGTTTCAGGCGCCTGATGAAGGTTCATTGTTTCGGGCACCTGTCATTCTCCGATTGGAATATATTCGGAGCTTACTGTGTCTCTTAGATATGATAAACGCCGAGGTTGAGAACTCACTGTTCTCTCTGCGGGGAACAATACCGAGGCGCGAAAATGCAGAATCTCGAACCCATCCTCATCTTCATAACGGTAGCGGAAATGGGGAGCTTCACTCACGCAGCCGACAGCTTGGGCATTCAAAAGGGAAGGGCCTCAATGGCGGTCCGCAAGCTGGAAGAAGATATCGGTGTCAGGCTCCTGCACCGGACGACGCGCAGCGTGCAGTTGACGGAAGACGGACGCGCATTTCATGCCCGTGCCCGCGATCTGCTTGCTGAGGTCGATGACTTACACTCGATGTTCGCAGGCGATCGCGTGGCACTTCGCGGGCGTCTGAGGGTCGATCTTCCGACCGAGGTTGCGCGCACAACGATCGTGCCGGCCTTGCCGGCCTTCATGGCGGCTCACCCCGAGTTGGAGCTGGAGATGTCGAGTACGGATCGGCAAGTCGATCTGGTTCAAGAGGGGTTCGACTGTGTATTGCGGCTTGGAGCCATCCGGGACGAAACGCTGATTGCCCGCCCTCTGGGCCTGTTGCGCATGGTCAACGCCGCCAGTCCCGCCTATCTGGCGCGCCACGGCGTCCCTCTATCGCTGGAAGATCTGCAGCGTCAGGAACATCGGACAATTCATTTTTCGACGGTGCTGGGCGCAAGACCCTTGGGATGGGAATATCCGGAAGGCGACAGCTACGCGACGCTTCAGTTGCCAGGTACGCTACACGTCAACAGCGCGCAGACCTACGACGCCGCTGCGCTCGCCGGCCTTGGCCTGATTCAGGCGCCACTCCTGGGGATTGGCCAATACCTGGAGAGCGGAACGCTTGTGGAGGTCCTACCCGATTTTCGTCGACGGGCGATCGCTGTGTCCCTCGTCGTGGCTCATCGGAGCAATCTGTCGCGCCGGGTCCGCGCATTCATGGCATGGATCGAAGACGTGCTGAGGCCGTATCTGGAATAGCGAGCCGAACATCTTCGTCCGTCCCTCGAAATCAACATTCTGAAGTAACGTCCGCCGTGTCGGCCAGGCGGCCCACCAGAATGGGGCATTGAAATCGGCTGACATGAGACGCAAAGCGGATGTCCACGCCTTCGGCGGACACGTCTCTGGATCAACAAAACTCGCCGCTATTCCTGCCGCTTCTGCGCGATTAGGTCCAGCCGCTCGCGGTCCGATCTCTCGCGCTCGTCGCGGTTGCGTACGTCCTTGTAGGCGCGCTCGACCATGTTGGTGCGGGCGCTTGCCGCGGCGATGAGGCCGGCCTCCTGCCTGGCGCTTTCCAGGTTCTCCTCCTGGCGCACGACAGCCTGGGCGATGCGGCGATGATAGAGATCGGGGAACAGGCCGGAGAGGGAATTGTCCTGGTCGAAATGGCCGATCAATTCACGGGCCTCGGTCTCGGCGGCGTTTGCCGCGGCGACGAAGGTGGCGTGGCGGGTCTCGTGCAGGGCCTTCAGCTGCGCCTGCACCTTGACCAGTTTCTTCAAGCGATCCTTGCGCGTGCTCATGTCACCTCGCCAGTGTGAGGTCGACGAAGCCGTCGACGAACAGCGACAGCATGGTGCCGACGGCGAAATAGAAGATCAGCATGCCGCCGGCGATGACGAAGGGCTGGGAAATGAAATAGATCGGGATCTGCGGCGTCAGCTTGTTGACGAAGCCGATCGTCAGGTTGACGAGAATGGCATAGGCGACGAAGGGGCTGCCGAGGCGGATGACCAGGAAGAACGTGTCCGACACGGTGTCGGTGATGTCGACCAGCGCTGCCTGCGGGTTGAAGAAGACGTTGACCGGCGCGACCGTGTAGGACGTCACCAGGGCACGGACGATCTCGTGGTCGAAGTCGAAGACGAACAGCATCAGCAGCGCCGAGAACGAAATGATGGCGGCGAGCGCCGCCTGCGGCTCCGGCTCCTCGATCGCCGGTCCGCCGGAGCCGCCATAGCCGATCAGCATGGCGATAGCCGAGCCCATGAAGCGCAGCGCTTCCATGTAGAGCCTGGTCATGGCGCCGATCAGCCCGCCGACCAGCAGTTCCGAAATGATCATCGGCACCAGGACCTGCGGACGCGGATCGACGAAGGGAAAGATCTTGTCCCACAGGAAGGCGAGCAGGCCGCCGGTGGCGGCGACCGCCACGAACAGCCTGACCTGGACGGGCACGCGGGCGCTGGACAGGCCCGGCATCAGCATGAAGCAGGCGCCGATGCGGCAGAAGGCGAGGAACGCCGCGATGACGACGGCCTGCGAGAGAACGCTCACGATATGGTCCCGAGCACCCTGATCTCGACGCCCTTGGCGATTTCGACGTGGGAGAGCACCGGCAGCGTGGTGAACAGGCGTTCGATGATCATGCGTACATAGGGGCGAGCGTCGGGCGCGGTGACCAGCACGAAGCGCTCGCCTGCTTCCAGATGTTTCTTGATCGCCTTGGTGGCGTCCTGGCCGAACTCCTCCAACTGGCGCGGATCGATGTCGAACTCGCGCACCTCGCCCTTGGCGTCGCGCTTGAGGCTCTGGTGGAAGGCAAGATCCCAGCGGTTGCCGAGGCGCAGCACCTTGAGCACGCCGCCTTCCGACAGGTCGCCGCAGATCTGCTGGGCCATTCGGATGCGCACATGCTCGACGATCTGCTCGGTGCGGCGCACATGCGGCGCGATCTCGGCTATGGCCTCGATGATCAAATGCAGATTGCGGATCGAGACGCGCTCGGCAAGCAGAAGCTTCAGCACTGCCTGCAGGCCGGGATAGGAGATGTGGGTGGTGCAGATCTCGTCGGCGAGCTTGCGGTATTCCTGGTCCTGGCGTTCGAGCAACGCCTTCATGTCCTTGTAGGAGAGCAGCTGCGGCAGGTTGTTGCGGATGACTTCCGAGAGATGGGTGAGCAGCACCGACATGTTGTCGGCGAAGGTGAAGTTCTCGCGCTTCAGGTCCTCGGCGAAGGTTTCCATGACGGAATAGGCGCGCATGCCGAAGGCTGGCTCGCGAATTTCCTCGCCGGGGATTTCGGGTATGTCGCGGTTGCCGAGCAGCACCATGATCTCGCCGACGCGCATCGAATATTCGGCAACCACGGTGCCGTGCACCTTGATCTGGTAACTTTTCGGCGGGATGGCGAAGTCGTCGGCGACACGGACTTCCGGAACGACGAAGCCGTATTGCTGCGCGAATTTCTTGCGCATCTTGGACATGCGGAAGACCAGTTCCTGATGCGAAACCAGGAGCCGGGTCGAAAGCTGCTTGCCGATCAGGAGTTCGATCTCGGCGGTGGCGAGCGAGGCCTTGACCGAGTTCTTCTCTTCCTCGGCCTTGGTCGCCTTCTCCTGGCTCTTCAATGCCTCGGCCTCGGCGACCGCGCGGTTGTGGCGCATCGGAATGACATAGCCGAGGCCAGCCATGCCGGCGGCCAGCGCGAAGAACGGGAACAGTGGCAGGCCGGGCATCAGGCCGAGCAGAACCAGCAGCGCCGCCGCCACATAGAGCGCGCGCGGATGGGCACCGAGTTGGCCGAACACGGCCTGGTTTGTGGAGCCGCGCGTGCCGCCCTTGGAAACCAAGAGGCCGGCGGCGAGCGAGACGATCAGCGCCGGGATCTGGGTGACGAGACCATCGCCAACCGACAGCTTGATGAACACGTCGGCGGCCTCGCCCATGCCCATGCCGTGCCTGATGTAGCCGATGGCGATGCCGCCGACGATGTTGATGGCGGTGATGATGAGGCCGGCAATGGCGTCGCCGCGCACGAATTTCGAGGCACCGTCCATCGAGCCGAAGAAGGAGGATTCCTCTTCCAGTTCGCGGCGGCGCAGCTGCGCGGTCTTGTCGTCGATCATGCCGGCGGAGAGATCGGCGTCGATCGACATCTGCTTGCCGGGGATGGCGTCGAGGGTGAAGCGGGCGCCCACCTCGGCGATACGGGTGGCACCCTTGGTGATGACGATGAAGTTCACCACGATCAGGATCATGAAGACGATGAGGCCGATGACGAAGTCGCTGGCCATGACCAGCTTGGAGAAGCCGGCGATGACATAGCCGGCGGCGTGCGTGCCCTCATTGCCATGCGACAGGATCATGCGCGTGGTGGCGATGTTGAGCGACAGGCGCAGCATGGTGGCGATGAGCAGCACGGTCGGGAACGAGGAGAAGTCGAGCGGCCGCTGGATCCACAGCGCCACCATCAGGATCAGCACCGAAAGCGCGATCGAGAAGGCCAGCCCGATGTCGATGAGAAAGGCCGGGATCGGCAGGAACAGCACGGCCAGGATGATGACGATGCCGAGCGCGAAAAAGATGTCGCGGCCGTTCTTGGCCACCGCGCCGGGCTGGATGCTTTCGCTGATCGCCATTCTCGTCCTCGAACCCATAGGGCTGCCGAGCATGCGACAGCCCGGCGAGGGTAGCTGGCCAAGCTTGCGCGAGGGTGGGAGAGTGGCCGGATCGACTCTCGCGAAGGACTATCCATGCTGCTGATCATCGGTACGATCCGCCTGCCGCTCGGCAGGCTCGACGAGGCAAGGCCGGTGATGGAGCGCATGGTTCGCGCCAGCCGCGCCGAGGACGGATGCCTTGAATATTCCTACGCGCAGGATGTGCTTGATCCCGGCTTGATCCGGGTCACCGAGGTATGGCGCGACCGGCCGGCACTCGATGCGCATTTCCGCTCGCCGCACATCGCCGACTGGCGCGCGAGCTGGCTGGGGCTCGGCATCGGCGAGCGCAATCTGGTGCTCTACGAGGCCGGCGAACCCATGCCGACCTGAACGGTCCGGCGCCTCGCCAGCCGCCAGCAAGCAATCAGGTTTCGGCGGTATCGGCGGTGGCAACGCCGACCAGCCACCGCCTGACGGCTCGTTCCTCCGACGCCGACAGACCGGTGGCCAGTTCGGTCTCGATCGCATGCACACGGTCCCGGCATCGCCGCAGCAGCGCCTGTCCACTGGGGCTGAGCTCGATATGCTGGATGCGCCCATGTACGGCGTGGGGCTTGCGCACCAGCGAGCCGGCGCGCTCCAGATTGGTGACGATGACGCTGAGCGTTTGCGGGGTGAGCAGCGCCAGCCGGGCAAGATCGGCGTTGGAGAGGCCGGGATAGGCCGCCAGCATGGTCAGCGTGACGAATTGCGGCTGCGTCACGCCGAGGTCGGCCAGCGCCCGGTCGACCCTCAGCCGATGCGCCCCGGCGGCCTGCCGCAGGAGATAGCCGAGATAGCCTTGCTCGCCGCGTTTGCCTTCGCCCGGAGCCGGAACCGAGGCATGTTGATCTGGCTTGCGCATGATGTAAGAGCTCTTATATGTTGTTCGAACCCTGATATTAAAGCAGAGCAAGGACGATGACGATGGCCTATCGGATTTTTCTCGCCGGCGCTTCGGGCGCCATCGGGCAGCGGCTGATCCCGCAACTCCTGGCCGCCGGCCATCAGGTGACGGGCACTACGCGCAATGCCGACAGAGCCGCCAAATTAGGGACCCTTGGCGTCGAGCCAGCGGTTGTGGACGTGTTCGATGCCGACGCACTGTCGCGGGCGATGCGTGCTGCCCGCCCCGACATCGTCGTCCACCAATTGACCGACCTGCCGGCAGGCCTGGACCCGAGCCGCATGGCCGAAGCTGTCGTGGGCAACGCCCGCATCCGCGAGGAGGGCACACGCAATCTGGTCGCCGCGGCCGTCGCATCCGGCGTCAGGCGCATGGTGGCGCAAAGCATCGCCTGGGCCTTCGCGCCAGGCTCCGAGCCGCATGCCGAGGCCGATCCGCTGGATAGCGGCGCGAGCGGCAATCGCGGAATCAGCGTCGGCGGGGTCATCGCGCTCGAAACGGCCGTGCTCAATGCACCATTCGCCGGCATCGTCCTGCGCTATGGCCAGCTCTACGGCCCCGGAACAGGAGCGGACACGCCCGCCGGCGCGTCGCCGCTGCATGTCGATGCGGCTGCCTATGCGGCGCTGCTTGCACTGGACAAGGGCGCGCCAGGCATCTTCAACATTGCCGAACCCAATGAGGCCGTCTCGACGCGAAAGGCGGCCGAGGAACTCGGCTGGCGCGCCGATTTCCGCTTGCCCGCCTGAACCAATCCGCTCGGAGACATCGACATGATCACCCATCAAGCTCGTTTGCGGACCGGCCAGTCCCTGATCGCCGTCAGTGCCGTCGCGGTTCTGTTCGCGCTGGCGGCCAAGTGGACCGGTCCGGGTTTGATGGCTGTCGAGCCGGTCGGCATGGAAACGCACATGAACATGGAAGGCGCTGCCGAGGGTAGCTCCGCCGCACGGCCCAAGACGGTCGTCACGCCTGTCTCCTGTGAAAGGCTACCCAACGTACCGGGCAAGTCGATCACCACGGTCGTCGTCGCATTTCCTCCAAATGCTTATACGCCCCGCCATCGGCATCCGGGCTCGGTCAGCGCCTTCGTGCTGAAGGGTACGCTGCGTTCACAACTGGCGGGCGGCCCCGTCGGCACCTATGCGCAGGGACAAACATGGTTCGAGCCGCCCGGGGCGATCCATCTCTTCGCCGAGAATGCCAGCACGACGGAGCCGGCCGAACTGCTGGCGACCTTCATTGCCGACGACGATTGCGGCCCGCTGACGATCCCGGATTGACCACCGCGCCGGTGGCTTTCCGATCCAGGGCTGGAAAGGCTGGCGGCATCGCGGCCATATTGGCGCCTTCGATGTCGGCATTGTGGTTGTCACGACGTGCCGCCCGGCGTATCAGGCGGGTCTTCCTTTGCCTTTGATATCGGCGAGCCGCCCCGTGCTTTCCAGAAACCAACCCCAAGTCTACGCCCGCCGGCTGCGCGCGGTGCTTCTGAGGTCAATCCCTCTGCTGGAGGCGCGCGGCATTGCCGTGGTCATCCTGGCGGGCGTTGTCGGCGTCATGGCGGGCATGCTGGTCACCGCGATGAGCCAGATCGTGCAGGATCTGCACGGGCTTCTGTTCGGCGTCCAGCCCGGCGGCCGGCTGTCCGGCATGTTCTCGCTTGCCGATCCGATGCAGGCACTGATCCCGGCGATCGGCGGCATCCTGCTCGGGATATCGGTGGTCTGGCTCAGGCTTCGGAAATTCCGCACGCCGGTCGACCCGATCGAGGCCAACGCGCTCTATGGTGGGCGCATGTCACTGACCGATACCTTCATCATCGTCGTCCAGACGATGATTTCCAGCGGCTTCGGCGCTTCGGTCGGCCTGGAGGCCGGCTATACGCAGGTCGGCTCCGGCGTCGCCTCGCGGCTGGCGCGCGCCTTCCGGTTGCGCCGCAACGATGTCCGCATCCTGGTCGGCTGCGGCGCCGCCGGCGCCATAGCCGCCGCCTTCGATGCGCCGCTGACCGGCGCCTTCTACGGTTTCGAACTGGTCATCGGCATCTACTCGGTCGCCAATGTCGCGCCGGTCATGACCGCGGCGATCTCCGCCTCGCTGACGGCGGAAGTGTTCGGCGGCGTGCCGTTTCCGCTCGAGCTCTCAGGGTTGCCGCAACTCACCGCCAGCCAATATGTGCCGTTCCTGCTGCTCGGCCTGCTTGGCGGGGCGGCCTCGATCGCCATCATGCAACTGGTCACGCTGATCGAACGCGGTTTCAACAGGCTGTCGGTCGATGCCTCGCTGCGCCCCGTCATCGGCGGTGTCCTGGTCGGGCTCCTGGGGCTGATCACGCCGCAGGTCCTGTCCAGCGGCCACGGCGCGCTGCATCGCGAGTTCGCCATGAATTACGGGCTGGCGGTGGTGGCGAGCGTCTTCGTGCTGAAGCTGGCGGCGTCGGCCATCTCGCTGGGCTCGGGCTTTCGCGGCGGCCTGTTCTTCGCCTCGCTGTTCCTCGGCGCGCTGCTCGGCAAGGCGTTTGCCGGTGTCATGGCGCTCGTCTCGCCGGCCACTGGCATCGACCCCTCCGTCGCCGCCGTCGTCGGCATGACGTCGCTTGCCGTCGGTGTCGTCGGCGGTCCGCTGACCATGACCTTCCTGGCGCTGGAATCGACACGCGACCTGACGCTCACCGGCGTGGTGCTGGCCGCCTCGATCATGGCGGCGATCCTGGTGCGCGAGACCTTCGGCTATTCGTTCTCCACCTGGCGCTTCCACCTGCGCGGCGAGACGATCCGCAGCGCCCACGATGTCGGCTGGATGCGCAGCCTGACCGTCGGCTCGATGATGCGCAAGGATATCAAGACCATCGATGCGTCGACGACGCTGGCCGCCTTCCGCAAGGAATTCCCGCTGGGGTCGGCCCAGCGCGTAATCGCCGTCGATCCGGGGGATGAGTATGTCGGCGTGCTGATCGTGGCCGAACTGCACAGCGATCCCTCCGGAGGCGAGGCGCCGGTGCGCGATCTTGCCCAGTACAAGGATGCCGTGCTGGTGCCGAGCATGAACGTGCAGGCCGCCGCCGAGACCTTCCAGCGCGCCGGCGCCGAGGAATTGGCCGTGGTCGAGGACTTCGCCGACCACATCGTGCTCGGGCTGCTGACCGAGGGCCATTTGATGCGGCGCTATGCCGAGGAACTCGAAAAGGCGCGCCGGGACCTGTCGGGGGAGGGATAAGCCGCCTGCGTTCTCCGAGTCGTCAGTGCTCGATCGGTCCCTTGGCCGGCACCAGAGCCGTTCCGGCTGTCGTCGGGCGCTCGATGACGCGGCGCACGCGCGGCGGCTCGTCGCCCGAGTGCAGCGCCCGCAAGCGTTCGCCGACCATGGCATCGGCATGGGTGATGCGGCCGTTATGCCTGACATATTCGAGCCAGGTCGGCGTGTGGTAATGCTCGATCCAGATCGACGGATTTTCGAGATCGCGCGCCAGCGTCCAGTTGCGGGCGCCGTCACGGCGGCGGATGCGGCCGCGCTCGGCCATGGTGGCGAGGAATTCCGCCTCGTCCTCGCGCCGGATCACATATTCGATCATGATGGCGATCGGGCCGCTGCGCGGCTTGAGGTCGAGCGCGAGGTGCGGTTCCTTGAAGCGGTTGAGCGGGTCGAGGTTGAGCACCTGCTGCTGCGGCAGCGGCAGCACGAGGCCGATGGCGCCGCCGGCCAGCATGGCGATGGCCGCGGCGATCAGCGCCGTCTCGGCGCCATGCGCATCGGCAACGACACCCCAGATCCAGCTGCCCAGCGCGATGCCGCCGAAGGTGGCGGTCTGGTAGACAGACAGGACCCGGCCGACCACCCAGCGCGGTGTCGCCATCTGCACGGTGACGTTGAAATGGGACAGCGCGATCACCCAGCAGGCACCGCCGACCAGCAGGCCGAGCGAGGTCTGCCAGGCATGCTGGCTGATGGCGGCGTTGAAGGCGCAGGCAGCGAAGCCGGCGAAGGCACAGCGCACCATCGTCTCGCTGGAGAGCAACTGCCGCAGCCGCACGCTGATCAGCGCGCCGCCGACAGCACCGATGCCGAAGGCGCCCAGCATGATGCCGTAGGTCAGCGCGTCGCCCTTGACGACGTCGCGCGCCACCAGCGGCAGCAGCGCCAGCACCGCGCCGGCGCTGAAGCCAAAGGCCGCGCCCCTGACCAGCACCTTGCCGATGTTGGGCGACATGGCGACGTAACGCAGGCCGGCGCCCATGGCGGCCCCCAATGACTCGCGCGGCAAGGTCGAGACCGGTAGATCCGGTTTCCAGCGTGCCAGCACGACGATGAGGCCGATATAGCTCACCGCGTTCGCCGCGAAGGCGGCGGCCGCGCCGGCGGCCGCGACGATGATGCCGCCGATCGCCGGGCCGACGCTGCGGGTCAGGTTGAACCCCATGGAATTCAGCGCCACGGCGGCAGGCACCTTGTTGCGCGGAACGATGTCGCCGACGGAGGCCTGCCATGACGGGCTGTTGAGCGCCGTGCCGCTGTCGATCAGGAAGGTAAAGGCCAGCAGCGTCCACGGCGTGATCAGGTCCAGATAGGTGAACGCGGTCAGAAGCACCGAAACGACCAGCATGAAGGTCTGGGCGACCAGCATCACCTTGCGGCGGTCGAAGCTGTCGGCGATGGCGCCGGCGACAAGCGCGAACAGCATGATCGGCAAGGTGGTCGAGGCCTGGACCAGGGCGACCTGATAGGGCGAGGTGGCGATGGTGGTCATCATCCAGGCGGCGCCGACGCCCTGGATCAAGCCGCCGAAATTGGAGACGAGACTTGCGCCCCAGACGGCGCGGAAGATGCCGTGCCGGAACGGCGCCAGCGCCGAGACGCTTTCGCTATCCGGCTTTTCGTCAATCATCGGTGGGTTCCTGCCACGGCGCGCTGATCCTTGCGGTGATCCGTTTCCCCGCATGATTTGCCGAAACTATGGCATCGCGGCGCAAAGGGCGAATGCCTTGCGGGGAAGATCATGGTCCAACAAGGGGATAGCGAAGGGCCACACGCCTCCAACCTGACGTTTCAGCGCGCCTCGGCGACGGCCGCGTGCAGTGCCTCGGTCAGGTGGCCGGTGGATTGGCCGCCGGCATGGAGACGAAGGAAAAGCTCCATTCCCACCAGCCGAAGCCTCGAGGCCTGATCGCGCCTGGCGAGGTCGATCAGGTCCGCGACCGAAGATGCCGGCCACTTCATCGCATCGCGCAGAAAGCCGCCATGCAACAGGGACTCGGTGCCGGCTGTGAAGTTCGCCGATACCTGGAAACCGTTCTTCCTGGCCCTCACGTTCTGAAGTGGAATGTGTTTTTCCGCGACTTTCTTCAAAAGCCATTTTCCTTGCTTCTGGCGATATTTGTGTCGCCGAGGCAGATGGATCGCGAAGTCGATCAGCCGGTTTTCGAGGAATGGTACCCTGAGTTCAACCGAGGCCGCCATGCTGAGCCGGTCATGCCGGTTCAGCAGATCCTGCAGATGCGAATACATGTCGTGAAGGCAGCATCCGAGCAAGGCGCGGTCGCCAAGCGGCGTCACCGGCTCCAGCCGGTCGAAGATCTTCGCTTGAAGGAAATTCAATTCCGGCGAAAGCGCCCTGAGCACGATGTTGCGATCCCAGGCATGGCCACCCGCGATCGATGTGCGGAACGGGGCATGACGCTGGCGCTCGAATTTGCGGGTCAGGCTTCGCTTCGAAAGAAACAGCCGCCTCGGCCAGGACCAGGGCCGCCACAATTTCAGGCTGGCTTCCTGCCAGTCGTAGCCGCCAAAGAGTTCGTCGGCGCCTTCACCGGTCAGCAGCACCTTGATGCCATCGGCCCGGCACTGCTCGGCGAGCGCGAGCAGGCAGACATGGCTTGCATGCCAACCGTCGCTTTCCAGATGCCAGATGGTCTTCGGCCATAGGTCGAGGAACCGGTCCTTGTCGACCGGCACCCTGTTCAGCGGCACATGGGCTTGGCTGGCGGTGCGCTCGGCGTCATCGGCTTCGCTGTGGCCAATGCCGGGATCGACGACATAGGCCGTCATCTCCGGCCTGAACCGTTTGGCCAGCGTGGTGACGAGACCAGAATCGACACCGCCGCTGCAGGCCGCGGCCAGGCTGGTATCGGCGATGCAATGGAGCTCGACGCTGTCCTTGATCAGCGCTTCCAGCGTTGCCATGTGCTCGGCGTCGCTGGCCGTATCGCCAACGATGCGGGCGGGGACGAGCGCATCGAGGACATGCCAGAAACAGCGCTTCTCAATGCCGGCATCGCTGATCTTCCACAGGCCTGCCGGCGGCAGCCGCTCTATGCCCTGGAACAGGCTGGAACAGGAGTCACGGCTCTGCCAGGCAAGGCGCAAGGTGATCTCGCGCGCATCCACGCTCCGTGCAACGCCATCGCAGGCCAGGATCGCCTTGTCCTCGGAGGCGAACAGGATTCGCTCACCCGTCTCGGCCACCGACATCGGCTTGATGCCGAGACGATCGCGCGCGAGCCACAGGGCGCCGGCACGCGCGTCGAAATAGGCGATGGCGAACATGCCGTCGAACATCGGGATCGCCTTGTCCGGCCCCCAGTGATGCAGCGCTTCGAGAACCACCTCTGTATCCGAGACCGTCCGGAACCGCCTGCCATCAGCCTCCAGCGCGTCCCGCAGCGAGCGATAATTGTAGACCTCGCCATTGTAGACCAGCACGCCCTTGCCACAGGCCGTGAGCATGGGCTCGCGCGCCTGCGCGGACAGATCGATGATCGACAGCCGCCGGTGACCGAGCGCCAGCCGGCTGTCGTTCCAGCTGGCATGGTCGTCGGGCCCGCGATGGGCCAGCGCCTGCATCATGCTGTTGACGTCGGCGATGTCGCCGCCGCTGATCGGATCGCGTTTGCGCCAGACGCCGGCTATGCCGCACATGGCGTGCCGGCCGGTCTGGGCTGGTCCGGGGTTCTGCGAGAAGCCATTGGGACAAAACGATCGCCTGGCCGGGAGTGGCCAACACGGCAATCTAGCCGGAACCGGGTCAACCGCAAGCGGGCCGCCGCTTTCAGGGCATTCCGAATGGAAGCCGTACCGTCCCGGAAGGTTCCAGATCAGAAACCGTTCTGGATGCGCTCGAAGATGACATTGGTGAAAGCCGATATCTGGCCGCCGATGAAGGGACCCGTAAGCGCCACCACCAGCATGATGGCGACGATCTTCGGCACGAAGGTCAAGGTGATCTCCTGGACCTGCGTCAGTGCCTGGATGAGCGCGATGCCGATGCCGACCGCCATTGCGACCAGCACCACCGGCGCGGAGGCGGTCAGCACCGTCCACACCGCATACTGGACGATGTCGAGAGCGTCGGCCTCATTCATGTGGCGGTTGGCCTAGCTCGCCGGCTTGATCGATACGCCCGCGCCGACGGGGACCGTGGTGCCATCCTGCAGCACCGCGATCAGTCCGTTGCTGCCAAGCGTCACCGACGCCACCGTGCCCGTGGTCTTGCCATCGGCCGAGGTGATGTTGCGGCCTATGAGAGCGTCGGCTTGCGACAGCGCCGACGACTGCATGATCTGGTCGAGCTTGGTGTTGGTCTGCACTGACTGCTCGACCTGCGAGAAGGTGGCGAGCTGGGCGACGTACTGCGTCGAATCCATCGGCTTGGTCGGATCCTGGTTCTTCATCTCGGCGATCAGAAGTTTCAGGAACGAGTTATAGTCGACGGCGGTCTTGGCGGTCTGCGTGGTGGTCTGGTTGGCGCCAACCGGTATCGAAGTCGTCATGTCCACGGTCATTAGTATCGTGCTCCCACGGCCAGCGGGCGCGCGGCGCCCGGAACGTCGTCATTGCCGCCAAGCGCGCGGCGTTCGAGAGGATAAAGCGAACGGATCGCCTTCAAGGCCTCGTAGATGTGATCCTCGCCGACCATGCGGTCGACCTGTTTCAGCGCGTTGCCGATCTCGGCGTCTTCGAAGCTTGCAATGAGCAGCGGCAGCGAGCGGCGGAACATCTCGCGCGCTTCATCGGCACCAGCGGGGTTCATCAGCATGACCTGCACGATGAAGTAGAGCTGCCGCAATGGCGTCGACGCCTCGTCGGCCTGGATCACGTGGCTCTCGAGCAGGAACTGCACGTCGTTCATCAGCTCGACGGTGACCTTGCGGTCGACGCGGATGACCGCACCGTTGATGTAGATCTTCTCGTTGGGCTTCAGTGATATCTTCAGCGTGTTGGTCATTGAATGCCGTCGCGGATGATCTGGGATACTTCGATCAGCCCCTCGAAATTGTCGGTGCGGCCCTGGCGGATGTCCTCCGCCTCGCGCAGCAGCCACAGGCCGATGGAAATCAGGTTGGCGCGCAATTCCTTGGGGAGCGCATTGTCGCTGGAGCCGAGGTCTTCGACGAAGACAGTCCAGATACGGTTGGTGAAATTCAGTGCCTCCACGGCCTCCATCGAATCCCGGCCGGCCGCCGCAGCAGCCGACAGCATGTCGATCGAGCGAGTCAGCAGCTCGCGCTCGCGGTCCTTGGCGTCCGTGACGGAGGTGCTTTGGACGTCGGCGTAGGAGAATTGGTACATCGTTGGCTCTACCGTTCCGGTTCAGAGTGCTTTCAGGTCAGGTAATTCAACAGGCTGAGCTGCTGCAGGCGCGCCGTCAGAGCGAAAGACGTCTCGATATGCTGCGTCAGGTCGGCGACGCGGGTCGCGGCTTCCGCCGGATCGACTGCTTCGAGATCCAGAATGTGCCGTTCGAACAGGTCGATCTGCGTTTTCATACGGTCGCTGGCGTCGGACACGCGCTTCTGGACGATACCGGTCTGGGATTGGACCTGCGCGATGCCGCTCAGCGCCTCGCCGACCAGTTTCTGCGAGTGGTCGATGATGCTGTCCTTTGCCGCCTGGCTGATATTGGTGGACATCAGGCTGGAGACCATGGCCGCCGCCATGGCGAGCTTCCTGATGCCGTCGTTGTTGGCGCCGGTCGAGGTCTCGGTGGTTTCGTTGAGCGCGATGCGGCTGACGATCTGCTGGTCGGTGGCATTCGACATGTTGGTCTGCCAGCCCGGGCCGAGGAACTGCGGCGTGACATAGTTGGTGATGAAATCGTCCATCTGGGCCGCGGTGATGTTGGCCGCGAGCGGGTCAGCGGGCGTGAAGCCGAATTTGGCGACGAAGGAGGCGTCGAAGGCAGCCTTGGCGGGAGAGCCGGCGGCGGTGAAATCGTTGATCGGCTTGACGTCGGTGTTGGTGCCAGCGAACAGATATTCGCCGTTGACGCTCGTGTTGAGGATCGACGTAAGCTGCTGGATAGTTGTCTGGCCGGTCGATTGGGTCAGGCTGTCTGAGTTGTCGCCCGACGATGCGGTGGTCAGGCTGGACAGGAAAGTCTGCGCGACGTTGGAGAGCTGGCCGAGCGAAGTCTGGGTCGACGAGAGCCGGGCGGCCACCAGTCCGTTGGAATCGACAATGACGTTGAGCCGGTCGAGGTCGCGCGAAAAGGTAACGGACTGGGCGGTACGTCCACCAAGTGCCAGACCGACATCGGCGACCTTGCCGGTCGAGGACTCCTTCGTGGCTTTGACGAGATCGGCTTGCATGCGCATCTGCTGATAGCGCATGGCATTCGTAAGGGCAGCAGAGGAGACGAAGGTCATGGCTTATCCCACCGCGTTCAACAGCGCCGTCATCATTTCGTCGACGGTCTTCATCATCCGGGCGGATGCCTGATAGGTGTGCTCGAGATCGAGCATCAGCGACATTTCCTGATCGACATTGACGCCGGTTGCGTTGGACAAGGCATCGGCACTGCGCTGTGCCAGGGCTTCCTTGGCGTCGGCGGCGGTCGAAGCCTGCTGACGAATGCCCTGCAACCAGCCGATCGAATTGGCGGCGTAGTCGGCAACGCTGGAGGTTGCCGAAATCCCGGCCGAGGGATCGAACGTCATCGGCTTGTCGAGCTGGTCGCCATAGGCGACCAGAAGATTGGAGTATGAAGGCCCGCCAGTGGTGTTGGCGACGTAGGCGGCGCCGTTGGCGCCCCCATCGCGCAGCAATGTCGGGTTGCCGCCGGCGCTGGGGTCCATCGCGGCATTGATCTTGATCGTTCCAGCAAGGCCATCGACGAGCGTGCCTGCGGCTGGCACCGCCGGTGCGCCCGGCCAGGTGAACAGGCCGGCCGCGTTGGGCATGGACGGTGCGGTTTCGGCAAAGGCGGTGATCAGGCCGCGCGCGGTTTCGTCGAGCTGGCCCTGCATTGTCGAGGCGACGCCGTCACGCAATTGCAGCAGGCCGGCAATCGTGCCGCTGGCGGTGGTGTTGCCGCCGCTGCCCGCCGAGACCGGTACGTTGTCGATATAGACGGTGTTGCCGGCCGCACCCGCCGCATAGCCCGAAGATGGGGCGAAGCTGACGGTGCGTGGGATCGTCTCGAACAATGTCGTGCCGTCACCCGTGGTGATGACCATGTCATTGTCGCCACGCGTGAAGGTCGATACCGGAATGTAATTGGCGATCTTCTTCAACAATGCGTCGCGTTGGTCTAGCGCATCGGAAACGTCGGTGCCGGAACGGGTTCCGGACATGACCGCCGTGTTGGCATCCTGGAACTGGTTGAGCAGCGAGTTGAGATCTTTGACGGCGGTATCGATCTGGCCGTCGGTTTGGGTACGAAAGTCCTGAATGGCCTTGGAGCCTTCATTCAGGGACCGCACGACCTGTTTGGCCGCGTCGATGACGCTCGCGCCAAGATTCTGGTTGGACGGCGAGGTCGCGTATAGTTGCAGCGCCTGCTGCAGGTTGCCGATCGCAGTCGATGGTGAGGAGGCGTTGTCGACGCCATTCACTGAAACGTCGAGCTGATCCATGCCGCTGTAAAGCGCGCTCTGGCCGGCGTAGGCGGACAGGGCGCCGAGGTTCTGGCGAAACAGCAGGTCGTTGGCTGCACGCTGGACATCAACCGAACGTGCGCCGGGGCTCGTGCTGGTGACGAGCGCGATGCGGCGCGAATAGTTCGGATTGTCGGCGTCTGCCACATTGCGCGTGACGACGCTTGTCTGCCGCGAGGTGGCCAGAAGCGCCGATTGGGCGATGCTCAGTGCGGTGGAAAGCGACATGCTGGTCTTTCACGGGCGGAGCCCGGTTATCTCTTCAGGTTGACAAGGACGTCCATCAGATCGGAACCGGTCTGGAAGACTTTCGAATTGGCGGTGTAGCTGCGCTGGGCCGCGATCATGTCGGTCAATTCCTCGGCGATATCGACGTTGGAATTCTCGAGCGCGCCGGAGATGATCGAGCCGGCCTTGCCTTCATTGGCAAAGCCGACACGGACCGCGCCGGACTCAGTGCCTTGCGCGTAGACGTTGCCAGGCAGCGCCTTGAGCTGGTCGGGGCTCTGCACGTCGGCCAGCGGAATCTTGTAGAGCGGCTTGGAGGTGCCATCCTTGTACTGAGCGTAGATGGTGCCATCCTTGCTGATCTGGATCTTGTCGATGGTGCTCGGCGCATTGCCGTTGACCTGGGCATCGGAAACGGTGAATCCGGTCCCGAGCTGGGTCAGCTTCGACAAGTCGAGATTGAGGCTGGCGCCACCCGGCACGGTGAATGAAATGCCTGTGGGTGTGCCGGTCAGCTTGCCCGTCGTGGTATCGAAGGTCAGGTTGGCTGAGCCGAGCGCGCCGCCGGCGGCGTAGGGAAAACCGGTTCCAGGCGTTGCCTTCGACTGATCGAAGACTGCTACCTCCCAGGTGCCGGTGCCGGTGTTGGTGAAATAGACGTCGAGCAGCTTCTTGTTGCCGAGATTGTCATAGGCGACCATCGACGTTTTCTGAGTGTACTGTGCGGTGGCGGCGTTGGCGCTGGGCAGGTTGGCGGCAGCGACCGGTGTCGCGCCCGCCGGCAGATTGCCACTGAAATTACCCTCGGTGCTCGGTGTCGCGGTCAGTCCCTGGTCGGAGATGACGACCGGCTCGAGACCTTCGAAGCCGTTCACTGTCGCCGCCGGCGTGCCATTGGCGTAGCTGTAGGCCATCAGCTGAAAGCCGGCGGCATTGACCAGCCGGCCCTGTGCGTCGGGCACGAAGGCGCCGGCGCGGGTCAGGAAAGGCGTGCCGCTGGGATCCTGGACGACGAAGAAGCCATCGCCGCTGACGGCAAGGTCGGAAACCGATGTCGTGTATTGAAGCACGCCCGGATCGCTGACCGCCTGGCGGATCGTCGTGGTGACGCCGCCGGAATTATAGGCGCCGCCTGTCGACGGCATGATCAGCGTCGAAAATTCAGCCGAGGACCGCTTGTAGCCGGTGGTGTCGGAGTTGGCGATGTTGTCGGCTGTCGTCGACAAGCGGTTTGCCTGTGCGTTCATGCCGGAAACGCCGGTCCGCATCATTCCGTAGAGGCTCATCGAGATGTCTCCGCAATATCCATGCCACTGGCTTCGAGGCTACGCGTCCTGTCTTGCGCGAGGCTGGCGCGGCGGCGCATCAGAACACGAGCCGGTAGCCGAGGAACCGCTTGGAATCGATAGGGTCGGTGCCCAGCTTCTCGCGCAGTTTCTTGCGCAACTTGCTGATGTGGCTCTCCACCACGTTCTCCTCGACCTCTTCGTCGAAGATGCCGTAGATGGCGTTGAACACCTGGGTCTTGGTGACGCGGCGGCCGCGGTTGCTCGCCAGATATTCCAGGATACGGCGCTCGCGGCGCGGCAAGGGCAAAGGCTGGCCGTCGATCTCGGGATCGCGGCCGTCCATGAAGATGCGCATGGCGCCGATCTCGGTATAGGCGACGTCCTCGCTGGCGCGTCGGCGGATGGCGGTGATGCGGGCCAGGATTTCGCGGATGTGCACCGGCTTGCGGATGACGTCGTCGACGCCGCTCTCGAACAACCGCAGCGTGTTTTCCAGCGAATGCTGCTCGCTGAGCGCAATGACCGGAGCCCCGGTGCGGTCGCGGATCTGGCGCGGCGAGATCGCGCCGTCACGGCAATCGCCGATCAGGAAGGCCCGGACCGAGCGCAGATCGGTGTCGGCGGCCGAGTTGACCCACTCGCCGAATTCGCCCGGTGCGAAACCGGCGCAGGCGATCCCCTCGCGGTCGAAAAGTGAATTGTAGCCCTCTGTCACGAGCTCTCGCTCGTCAACGATAACGATCATCGGCCCCGCCTCCGAATCAGCACATTTGCCCCGTGGGGAAAGGCGTATCCGCTGCCGGGAATCCTGAACAACCGTCATTTCTTATAACTAGTTTCTTGGGAGTCTGGAATCGGATCGGTTGCATTAGCGTGCAGCCAGATATGCTTGCGGGTGCAAGTCTTGACCAAGTCGTGCCGAACCGCTCCGCAGTCGGGGATTGATGTATTAGAAGCAGAAAATGCGCTTACGGGTTGCAGAAGGTCCGCGCATTCGTGGTCCATTTGCCAAAGCCGGTGGCAACCATGTTGGCGATCACCCTGCAGACATAGACCTTCTGCGCCGGGTCGTTGTCGGGACCGGCATGATAGCGGGCGACGGCCATCGACCAGGTCTCGTGGCGGGCATGGAGGCTGGCCAGGAAGCGCGCCGCGTAGTCGACGTTCTGGCGTGGGTCGAGCATGTCCTCGACGCTGCGGAAATGCGAGGCGTGGTAGTGATGGTTGATCTGCATGCAGCCGAGATCGATCAGCGTCTTGCCCTCGCGCTGGGCGTTGGCGAAGGCGGCAAGCGCTTCGGTTCGGCTTCTCGGAAAGACTGCTTTTCCTTCTATATTCAATGCGTTGGGCTGAAGACTGCCCTTGTTGCCGGTTTCCGTCAACCCGACGGCATAGAGGATGCCGGCGGGCACGCCATAGCGGTCGGCGGCACGCAGGATCTCGGGTTCGCAGGGATTGGTGGCGGCGCCGGCGCTGCTCGCGAGGCTAGATAAATATATCGCCGCCAGCGCGCTCGCGAGAAGGCGAAGCGACGCGGCCGTGTGTTTGCGCATCATCATGGCTACCCCTTGCGGAATGCTGACCCGACTGCTGGCCACCGGCCCCATTATTGCCGCCGCCGGAGTTTCCGGGCTGGAAGGATGATGGATCGCGGCCGGGTGCCGCGCTCACGGAGGCGGTTGTATCCGTCCGGGTTGTGGAGGTGACTGCAATCGATGGTTGCAGGATGGTCACCTTGTCAACCTCGAAACCGAGCCCGCGCAGCGACTTGACGATCGCTTCGCTGTCGCTGGAAAGCCGGCGATAGGCATCGTGTGTTTCGGGCTTCAACTCAATCGACAGTTGTTCTCCGGAGAGCCGAAGATGGGCCGTGACCATGCCCAGTTCGGCCGGGTGAAGTTCGATCTTCAAGACATGTGTCGGAACGGCAACAGAGCCCGCCAGCTGAGCGGTCGCGGACGCCGTGGCGAGCGCCTGGTTCGGGCCGCCGTCGGCTGAAATAGCGCCGATCACGTTGAGGGCCGCCTGGCTCATCGGGGCCTGCGGCGGCGCGGGGAAGCTGCGCTCGGAAACGACGTCGATGCGTGCCGCCGCCGACTGCTGTTTTCCTGGTTCGGACCGCAATGAAGACTGAAGGTCGGCGATGGATTTCAGCTGCGGCGCCGCCTGCTTCGTCTCCACGCCCGGCACCTCCGCGGATGTCTCGGGCAGGGGGCCGGCCTCGATCATGCCGTCGTGTCTTGGCGCGCCGGCGGCATCGCGGACGAGCTGACCGTCGAGTTTGGTCAACGGCCCGTCTGCGAGCGATACCCGCTCAGGCTTGGAGATGGGGTCGAGACCGTCACTCGCGGCGGCGGATTTCTGCCGATAGCCCTTCGAGGGAAGCTGTCCAACGACAGCGGCGTCCTGTCCTGTTTCGCCCGCGCTCGAGTCGGTCGACTTGGCTGACGTCGAGAAATGGCGCAGGTCATGAAACGCCATCAGCAGCGGCAGATGCTCGTCGAGCGCGGTTGCACGCGGTTCGATGGCCGACGCGTCGGCATCGGCATCCTTGTCCGTCCCGGTGTCCTTGCCGTCCTTCATGGATTTCGCGGCAGATGATCCACTCGGCGTGGTCCTTGCCTTGCCTGCGGGCATCGGCTCATCCTCGCCAGTCTTCGCCGCAAGGTCTGCCGCAAGCCTGCTCCAGCGCGGATCGCGAGAGCCGGCCTCGGCCGGTGGCTGCTTTTCCGAATTGGCAGGGCTCGCGCCGCCGTGCACCATCTTGCCGAAACCGGTGTCGTCCTTCTTTCCAGGCGCGGCCGGCTGCTCGGCCGTGCGCGCGGCGGTAAATCCTGGCAGGGCCGGGCCGAGGCTGGGGGTCATTTCGGGGCGGCTCCAAGCATCTGGTCGATCAGGTCGAGCTGTCGACGGGTTTTTGTCATGGCGGCGTCGGTCGGGTCTGTCGTGTCGGCGCTGGCCGAGGCCGCCGGCGCCGATGCCGGCAGGGCGGTTGCCGCGTCGGTTGCCGGCGCGGATGCGTTCGGCGCAGCAGGCGCGGCGGCCAGGGATGGCGCCACGGCCGGCCGTTCGGAGACGGCGCCCTCGACGGGGGGCAATCCGGCGGCATCAGTGGTCGGCACCGCCGCAACCTCCGGTTCGGGTGCCGGCACCACTGGTGCGGGCGCCGGGTTTGCGGCCGCAAGTGAGGCAGGCGGCGCCACCACTTCGCCGGCGATGGCCTGGGCCGCGTCGAGCAAGGCGCGGTCGCTGTCCGACAATTTGCCGCGGTCGATCTTGCCCAGTTTGGCGCGCACGTCCTCGATGGTATCGGAGGTCACCGTGGACAGGCTGGAATAGAGCAGCGCGCGCGGATCGCCCTGATTGGTGTTGCCGTCGCGACCCTGTTCGGCCCGTGCCGAGGCGAAGGCCGACAAGTCGCTCATGCCGTCAATCGCGGCGCGGCGGGCGATGCGCAGATAGATCACTTTCTCGCGCTCGGGATCCATCATCGAGGTGATGTCGGCAAGCTTGTCCTGGCTGATCGACATGTGCAGTGCGATGACGCCGGAGACGAAGGAGTCGGCGAACTGGCTGGCGTAAGGCGAATAGAGATAGCGCTCGACATATTGGGTCGAGGCAAGCGCGAACCGTGCCGCGTCGCCTTGCGTCACCGCAATGCCGACCGAGCGCCGCAAGGCTGCTTCCTCGACCAGAGTGCCGGGGCTGAGCAGCTTGGCCTCATCGAGCAGCATCAGCGCGGCGGCCGGCTGGTCCGTGGCGAGCAGTGACCCTTTGACCAAAGCGAGGAACGCGCCGAGATCGCTTGGCTGGGTCATCGGGTCGATCGGCCTCAAGGCTTCGATCGCCTCGCCGGGCCGGCCGTTCAGATAGCCGATCACGCCTTTGGCGATGGCAAGGTTCCGCGGATCGGAGGCGGCGCGCGATACGGCCGCGTCGACGGTCACCGGATTGCCGCCGCTCATGCCGTAGACCAGCAGCGCGCGAAAATTCTTGGGATCCTTGAAATCCTCGGCATCCGCGGCGCGCAACCGGGCATCGGTCATCTCGAGCAATTTGGCCTGCATCGGCATCGCGGCATGATCGCCGGCCGCGATACGGTCCTGGACGAGCTGCAACGAGCGCACCAGCTGATAGGGCTGCAGCGTATCCTGGGCGAGGCCCGTGGACGGACACGCCGCGGCCAGCAGCAACAGGCCTGTCAGGCGGCTGGTCAGCGCCCCCCTCTTCATCCGCCGGTCGCCATCAGGATCTCGATGCGGCGGTTGGCCGCCGACATCGGGTCTGCCGGATCCTTGGGCTGGCGATCCGCGAAGCCGGCAACCTCGGTGATACGGCGTTCATCGACGCCACCACGCACGAGCATGTAGTAGGCCGAATGCGCGCGCGCCGTCGACAGCCGCCAATTGTCGTAGCTGTCGCTGCGGAAAGGGCGCGCATCGGTGTGGCCGTTGATGCTGATGGTGCCCTTCTGGCTGTTGACGATGCGACCGATCTTTTCCATCGCCAGCACCAGTTCACGGCTCGGCACCGCCGATCCGACCTCGAACATGCCGAAGTCGAGCTGATCGGTGATGGAGATGACGACACCCTTGTCAGTGGCTTCGACCGAGACACCGTCATGCAGCTTGTCGCCGGGCTTGAAGGCATCGGCAAGCTGCTGCTTGACGTCGGCAGCCGCTTTCACCACGGCGGGGGTCGGAGCCTTGTCCGCCGCCTCGGGCTTTGCGGCCTCCTGCTGCGCGACGGCCTTGGGCGTATCCGCAGCCTTGCTGTCTCCAGCCTTGGCGTTGCCCGCCTTGGCATCCCCGGCTTTCACATCACCGGCCTTGGCCGTTGCCGCGGCGGCATCCTTGCCATCCCCGGCCAAGGGCTCCAGCGGTGCGTCCTTGATCGGTGGTGCCGGCGGCACGGCCTTGACCTTGGCGATCTGTGTCTCGGCAGCCTTGTCGCCGGGCTTGAGCGGATCGCCCTCGACCCTGGGGCGCTGGGCACTCGCCTCGGCGCCAGGTGCGGCGACCTGCTGCGACCAGAAGTCAGGCTCGAAGGGATCGCGGTAGGACGCGCCGCCCGAGGCGCCCGTCGCCGGACCAGAATTCTGCGCGCCGCCGTCGCCTTTCTGGCTGACATTCTGCATGACGCCGGTCTCCGTGGCGATCTCCGAGAGCACCGCATAGGGGTCGGCGAAGAGATGCTCGTCGGACTGTTGCGACTGCTGCGGTTCCTGCTTGTCTTGCTTGCGGTTGGATGAGCCCGCGGCGCCGCTGCCGTCCTGCCCGGCCTTGGTTGTCGCTTCCTGCGGTTTGTCTGCCATCAGCCCGACCGAGCGCGGCCCATTGCCGAGATCCTGGAGGCCCTTACGGCTCGACTCACGGTCGACCAGCTTGACGGGATTGAAGTAGCTGGCGACGGCCGCCTTGGTTTGTTCGTTGGCGGCATTGATCAGCCACATGACCAGGAAGAAGCACATCATCGCGGTCATGAAGTCGGCGAAGGCGATCTTCCAGACGCCGCCATGATGACCTTCGTCGTGGTCGTCATGCCCGCGCCGCACGATGATGATCTCGTGCCTGCCGTGATCGGCATCGGCGACGCTCATGACAGGACCTCGGAAAGGGTTGCCGACCATTCGGCCATGCGCGTCTCGAACACGGCCTCGTCGATGGTGACCGTCAGGTCGAAGCCGGGCGCCTCGATGAAGTCGAGATTTTCGGCGCGCGGCCCAAGCGATGCCTTCAGCGTTTCGAACAGCGAGAGCGGCCCGCGGACGGCGATGCGCACGGCTTCGCCATCGCGAACGGCTTCGCGGATCGCGCCGGCGAGCGCTTCAAGCGAGCGCTTGCGCAGATCGTCGCTGACAACGCCGCCGATGACGCGGGCGACCGTGGCGCCGACAAGATCCGTCACGCGCGCCTCCATGGCGTCGAGCCGCGACGAAACCGCCTTAGCGACATCGCCACCGAACCTGTCGAGAAACGCCCTCGCTTCCTCGGCATTTGCCTGCCGTTCCGCTTCCAGCGCTGCTTGATGGGTCGCGGCAAGCCGTTCGCCGAGCGCCGCCTCCGCCTGGGCAACCGCCTCGGCGATCAGCGTGCCGATATCGGCCGGCGGTGCCGCCGCCTCGGGCTTGTGCTCGGCGGCGGGCTGGGGCTGGCTGGCGCGTTGCGCGCGCGTGCCGAAGTCCGGAAGAAGATCGAAGAGGGCTGCGGAGGGCATGGTCTACGCCGCGACTTCCTGGGCCGCCCATTTGCGCAGGATCTGCGCGGTGCGTTCCTCGTTGATGTCGACCATGCGGGCAAGCCGCTCCTGCGGGGCCGGCCTGATCTTCTGGCGCAAATCGTCGAGCGGGGTGGCGCCGGCACGCGTGCCGGGCAAGGCGCCGACGGCGGCACCCGCATCGGCCGAAGCGGCTGCCTCCGGGGTCGGCAGAGAGCGTTGGACTTCATCGAAATTGGGGCCTGCTATGGCGGGCGTCGCCTTGGCCGTCAGCGCGGCCGCCATCGGCCGCAAGCCGAAGAAGGCGACCAGGAACACCACGACAATGAAGGCGCCGGCATTGATCAACGTGCCGGCATGCTGGCCGATGGAATCGAGCATTCCCCCCTGCGGGATCGCCTCGCCGTCCAGCCCGTCGATGAACTCGACCGCCGAGACGTCGATGACGTCGCCACGCTTGTCGTCGAAGCCGGTGGCGGAACTCACCATCTTCTGGATTTCGGCGACGCGCTTGGCGATCTGGTCGGGCGTCGCGTCCTTGCCCAGGATCGCCTTCAGCCGGTCCTGGTTGACGACGACTGCGATCGACATCTTGGTGACGCTGTAGCCATTGGAGACGGTGGCGATCTTCTTGGAGTTGATCTCGTAATTGGTGATTTCCTCCTTGCGGTCGTTCGCCGAGGAGGTCTGCGGACCCTCGGTGCTGGTCGCCTGGGTCTCGGGCAGGTTCTGCTCGACGCTGGCCGGGGTGGAGGCCTGTTTCTGATTGCTGTTCTCGTTGGCGCGCACCGACTGCACCGAGCGTTCGACGCGGGACTCCGGATCGAAGATCGTCTCTTCGGTCTGGCGGGTGTCGGTGTTGACGTCGGCCTTGACGCTGGCGCGGAAATTGTCAGGCCCGAGATAAGGCGTCAGCGCGCGGCGGATGTTGTCGCCGATCTGCGCCTCCACGGTCTGCTCGACGCCGAGGGTGCGGGCGGCGCTGGTGTTGGAGGGATCATCGCCCGCGGCCAGCAGATTGCCGTTGGAATCGAGCACCGTCACCTTGTCGGCCGACAGGCCAGGGACGGCGGCGGCGACGAGGTGGCGGATCGACATGGCGCTCTTCTCCGCGTCGATGCCGGAGTAGCGAATGACGACCGAGGCGGATGGCTGCTGTTCATCGCGGCGGAAATTGGCGCGCTCGGACATGACGATGTGGACGCGTGCCGCCTTGATGCCGGCGATGGACTGGATGGTGCGGGCGATCTCGCCTTCGAGCGCACGCACGCGGGTAATCTGCTGCATGAAGGAGGTGAGGCCCATCGCGCCGACATTGTCGAACAGCTCGTAGCCGGCATTGGCGCTGGTCGGCAGGCCCTTCTCGGCAAGCAGCATGCGGGCCTGCGCCGTGGTGCCGGCCGGCACCAGCACGGAGGTTCCGTCGGAGCCGACGTCGAAGCCGATGCCAGCCTCGCCCAGCACGAGGCCGATCTGGTTCACGTCGGAGCGGTCGAGCCCGACATAGAGCGTGTCATAGGCCGGGCGGTTGAGGTAGACCGAGGCAATGCCGATGACGCCCATCACCAGGACAGCGATGCCCGCCAGCATGGCGAGGCGCCTGACGCCAAAGCCGCGGAGATTCGAGATGATGCTCTGGATCTGTTGCGGCACGGTTGAGCGACTCCCAGCATGACTGTCCGCCGGAACACTAAGCCTCGAAGCTTGTGCGAAAATGAAATCGGGCCGCGCTTGCGGCGCGGCCCGTGAGTTGGAAGTCGAAGTATCCGTCGGCTAAGGCTGAACTAGCCGTTCTTGAACAGCGACAGGATCGACTGCGAGGAGCTGTTGGCGATAGACAGCGACTGGATGCCGAGCTGCTGCTGCACCTGCAGCGCCTGGAGGCGGGTCGATTCCTTGTTCATGTCGGCATCGACGAGCTGGCCGACGCCGCGGTCGATGGAGTCCATCAGGCTCTGCGTGAAGGTCTTCTGCAGATCGATGCTGCTCTTGGCCGAACCGAGGATGGTGGCCTGGTCGGTCAACTGAGCCATGACGTTGTCGATCTTGCCGATCATCTGGGTGATGATGTCGTCGGTCACGCCGGCCGCGGTGATGTCGAGATTGAACGCGGAGACGTTGTCGATCTTCGTGGCCGTGCTCGCCGCGGCCGCGGTCTGGCCAGCGGTGTTGGCGGCGGCGTCCGTGCCGCCGCCAGCGAGTGCTGTCGCATAGGCGGCGTCATACAAGGCCTGGGCGGCGGCGGTGGAGTAGACCGAGGTCTGGCGGTCGAGCGTGCCCTGGTTCTTGACGACGGCAGGAAGGCCGGAATCGAACAGCTTGGTGCTCTCCAAATTGATGTCGATCGTTCCGAGCGAGATGGCGCCCGAGGAGGAGCGATTGAAGGACGAGACGATCTTGGCGTCAGATTGGACGCCACCATTGGCGGCGTTGGACGTCACCGAAAGATAATTCGAACCCGAAAAGGTGGCGGCGTCGGCGAAGGACTTCATCTGCGCCTGAAGCGTCGTGATCTCGGTCTGCGTCTTTGCCTTGGCGGCTGCCGTCTGGCCAATGGTCGAAAGCAACTTGGTCTTGATCTTGCCGATCGTATCCAGCGCATTGTTCATGCCGGTATAGGCAATGTCCACTTTCGAGGCGCCGAGGCCGAGCGCGTCCTGCACTGTCGACAGCGCCTGGTTGTCGGAGCGCATCGTCGTGGCGATCGACCAGTAGGCGGCGTTGTCGGATGCTTCGGAGACCCTGTAACCGGTCGAGATCCTGGCCTGGGTCTGCTCGAGCGACTTGTTGGTGGCGTTAAGGCTTTGAAGTGCGGTCAACGCCGCGGCGTTTGTCATGATGCTCGCCAAGAAACTCGCTCCTTTTTTCAGACCGGTCTTTCTCAAAGACCGGCGTTGCCCTCGCGAGCCGCTCGACCCGCCCCTGGATTGCCGCCACCCCGATCGGGCCGATTCGGCAATCCGTTGTAGTCATTGGTTAACCATGACTAGCTCGTTATGGTTAATGGCCTGTTAAAAGCCAGCTTCAGAGGGTTAAGGAACGAGGGTTGCGCGGGGCTGGAGCAAACGCAAAACGGGCCGCGCTTTTGGCGCGGCCCGTTTGCCTGGTTTGGTCGGTCGAGAGGGATCAGCCGCGGAAGAGCGACAGGATCGACTGCGAGGAGCCGTTGGCGATCGACAGCGCCTGGACGCCGAGCTGCTGCTGAACCTGCAGAGCCTGGAGGCGGGTCGATTCCTTGTTCATGTCGGCATCAACGAGCTGGCCCACGCCGCGATCGATGGAGTCCATCAGGCTCTGCGTGAAGGTCTTCTGCAGGTCGATGGAGCTCTTGGCGGCGCCGAGCTTGGTAGCGGCGGTCGTCATGTCCTTGAGCGCGGCGTCGACGACGGTCATCATCTGCGAGATCTGAGCGTCGCTGGCGGCCGTGGTGCCTGAGAAGATGGCCAGGCTGGCGACCGAATAGGTATCGCCGGCAACGATAGGGCCACCAAGGGTCGGGGCCTGTGCTGTGGTGGTTGCAGCGCCAGTGGTGCCAAGGCGGGCTGTGTCGAGGATACCCTTGGCGGTCGGCGCGGCGCCGGAGTCATAGAGCTTGATGCTTTCGACTTTGACGTCGATCGTCGAGATCGAAACCGCGCCGGCGGAGGTGCGGTTGAAAGCCGAAACGACCTTGACGTCGGCTGCCGTGCCCGAGGCGGTGGACACCGACAGCATGTTGGTGCCGGAGAAGGTGGCGGAGTCGGCGTAACCCTTGAGCTGTGCCTGAAGGGCGGCGATTTCGACCTGGGTCTTTTCCTTGGCGGCGTCGGTCTGACCGTAGGACGCGGTCAGCTTCTGCTGGATCGAGTTGATGGTGGTGATCGCGCTGTTCATGCCAGTGTAGGCGGTGTCGACCTTCGAAGCGCCGAGGCCGAGCGAGTCCGAAACGGTGGACATGGCCTGGTTGTCGGAGCGCATCGTGGTGGCGATCGACCAGTAGGCGGCATTGTCCGAAGCCTGGGAGACGCGATAGCCCGTCGAGATGCGGGACTGGGTGGTGTCGAGGCTCTTCTGGGTGGCGTTCAAGCTCTGCAGCGCGGTCAACGCTGCGGCGTTGGTCATGATACTGGCCATGGCTACTCGTACCTTGTTTTTACAGGTGTTTTTTGCATACCGGTTTGTCCGGTATGACGGAGCGGCATCATGCCAATGACCGTTGCGTTTGGGTCACCCGCCATCTGCGAGCGACTATGGCGGCGAGTCCCTACCAAAGGACTAAATCGGACGGTTAATCGAAAATAATTCGGAGAAAATTCGATGATGCTCGCGCCGCCCGGTTCCTCGGGCGCGCGATGCCTGATGTCGAGCGCGGACGATCAGGTGAAAGAGCGCACCAGGCTGCCGACGAGCAGGTTCCAGCCGTCGATCAGGACGAAGAACAGGATCTTGAACGGCAGCGACACCACTGTTGGCGGCAGCATCATCATGCCCATCGCCATGGTGATGGTGGCCACGATCAGGTCGATGACCAGGAATGGCAGCACGATCAGGAAGCCGATCTCGAAGCCGCGGCGAATCTCGGAGATCATGAAGGCAGGCACCAGGATGCGCAGGTCGACCGTCTCCTTGGCAACGACCTGGCCGCGCTCGCGGGCGAGGTCGGCGAAAAGGTCGAAGTCCTTGTCGCGCACATTGTGCAGCATGAAGGTGCGGAAGGGATCGGAAATCTTCTCGAAGGCCTCGGTCTGGCTGATCTGATTGTCCATCAACGGCTTGACGCCGGTGTTCCACGCCTGATCGAAGGTCGGCGCCATGACATAGAAGGTCATGAACAGCGACAGCGAAATGAGGATGAGGTTCGCCGGCGTCGATTGCAGGCCGATGCCGGCACGCAGGATCGAGAAGGCGATGACGAAGCGGGTGAAGCTCGTCACCATGATCAGCAGCCCCGGCGCCACCGACAAGACGGTAAGCAGGCCGAACATCTGAATGATGTAGCCGACGGTGGTGCCGTCGGCCTTGCCGATGCCGCCAAGGTCGAGTTGCTGGGCCGCCGCGACGGAGGTGGCGGCACCGATCAGTACCGCGGCAAGAAGGAATTTTCTCATTCGAGCAGCAATGTCCTGACAAGAACCTGTTTGACGTGCCCCTGACTGCGGATCGAGGCGCGTTCGTCGAGATCGGCCTTCAGGTGCTGGTAGCCACTGGCGCCTTCGATCTGGTGCATTTTCAGGGTGCGCACGAAAGCCAGAAGATCCTGTTGAATATCCTCCGCCATGGCCGGCGGCTGCGGCGCGTCATAGACCACGGATACTTCCATCCTGATCCATGTATCGGCAGGCGAGGCGATATTGGTGGTGATCGGCGCCAGCGCGACAAGGGTCGGGCCCGTGCCCGGCTGTTGGGTGGCGGCGGGCTGCGCGACCTTGCCTTCATTTTCAGGCGCAACCGGCACCGATGATGGTGCGCCGACGCCTTTGAGATAGCCACCCGACATCCAGCCCATGCCGATGGCGGCGGCCGTCACCACGAGCAGCATGGCGCCCTGGATGGCAAGGGAAGGACCCTTGCGAGGCTGAACCTGTTCGACATTGGCCACGGTGCGTTGCTCTCCAATCCCCAGAAGGCCAAGAACTAGAACGGAAGAACCTGGTCGAGGACCTGCTGGCCGTAGGCCGGCTGCTGGACCTCACTGACGCGACCGCGCCCGCCGTAGGAGATCCGCGCCTCGGCGATGCGTTCATAGGAGATGGTGTTCTCCGCGCCGATGTCCGACGGACGCACCATGCCGGCGATGGTGAGCACCCTGAGTTCGTAGTTGACGCGCACTTCCTGCGAACCCCTGATCATCAAATTGCCGTTGGGCAGGACCTCGGTGACGACGGCGGCGACGTTGAGCTCAAGGTTCTCCGAGCGCTTGATTTCGCCGTCGGCGTTGGTCTCGGTGCTGGAGCTCAAGCCGGCGTCGCCCTTGCCGCTCGTGCTGTTGCCTTCCCATCCCAGCGTGACGTCATAGCCCAGCTTGCGCGCGGCAGTCCGGCTCCTGTCGTTCTGGTTCTTGAAGTTGGCCTTGTCGTTGAGCTTGATCCTGACGGTCAGGATGTCGCCTTCGCGCAGCGCCCTGGGATCGGTGAACAGCCGGCTCTGACGATCGTCCCACAGAGAGAACTTCTTGACCGGCGTGGCGGGCGGCTGAGGATAGCTGTAGGGCGCTGCCCCGTCGCTGCCGATGCCCGACCCGACCGGCGACATGGTCGGTTCCCTGCCGATCTCCTTGAAGTTGGTTCCGCAGCCCGACAGCGCTGCGGCCGCGCACAGGATGAGCATTTTGCGGATCATGACGGATCTACCCTTCGGGCTGCGCTGGCCATGATGCCGGTGAGCGTCGCCGCCGCCTTCTGGTCCATTTCGTTGAGGATGACGCCGGCCTTGCGTGAATCGAGCTTCATCAGGATGGCCGCGGCGAGCTCCGCATTGACGATTGCCAGGCGTTCGGCAGCCGCATCGGGCTTCATGCCGGCATAGATCTTGACGACGCCGTCCTCGGCCCTGGCCAGGAACACTTCGCGCCGCTTCAGCCAGGTCTCGTATTCGGCTTTCTTTGCGTCCAGCGCCTTCATGCGCTCGTCAATGCCGGCCTGCAGCTGCTTCAACTCCTCCGCCTGCAAGGCATAGCGGCGGTCGCGGGCGGCGTCGGCGATGTTGGAGCAGAAGCGCTCTATCTCGCTTTGGTCCGGCGCTTTCTCCCGCGTCAATTGCTGCGGCGCGACCGTGGGCTGCCCACCGGGCAGAACCTGCCGCACGGCATCGTCCGCGTGTGCGCCGCCAAGGACAGGCATGGCCGCCATCGCGGCCGCCAACAGGAAGATGCGGGAGCGGCGTCTTTCACGGGACGAGAGGGAGGAGATCATCGGCATCGCTATTGGAGAACCAGATCGGCTTGCAGGGCGCCGGCCGACTTGATGCCTTGCAGGATGGCAATGATGCCGTCCGGCTTGACGCCGAGACGATTGAGGCCGGAAACGAGGGTTTGCAGGTCGGGTCCATCGAGCACGGCAACGCGGGCGTCGGGCCGGCTGGCATCGATGGCGGTGAACGGCTCGACGGCGGTTTCACCCTTGGAGAAGGGTTCCGGCTGCACGACGCGCGGCGCTTCCGTGATGCGCACCGTCAGCGTGCCGTGGCTGATGGCGACACGCGAGATCTTGACGTCGTTGCCGATGACGATGGTGCCGGTGCGCTCGTCGATGACGACGCGAGCCGGCGTGTCGGACTCGACCACCAGATTCTCGATCTCGGCATAGAAGCGGGCCGCCGACACGCTCTTCGGCCGCCTGATCTGCACGGTGCGGGAATCGCGCTCGGCCGCCACGCGCATGCCGAAGCGCTGGGCGGTGTAGTCGTTGATCGCATCGGCGATGCGGATGGCGGTCGAAAAATCTGGATTGCGCAATTGCAGCGTCAGCGTCGACTGGTCGTCGAATTCGGCCTTCACCTGCCGCTCGACGATGGCGCCGTTCGGCACGCGGCCGGCGGTCGGCACGCCTTGCGTCAACTGCTCGGCCTGGCCCTGCGCAGTGAAACCGGAAACGATGACCGCGCCCTGGCCGACGGCGTAAATCTCGCCGTCCGCCGCCTTGAGCGGCGTCATGATCAGCGTGCCGCCGGCAAGCGAGGTGGCGTCGCCCATCGAGGAGACGTCGATGTCGATGCGTGCGCCCGACTGCACATAGGGTGGCATGTTGGCGGTGACGATGACGGCGGCGACGTTCTTGGCGCGCGCGCTGCCGCCTTCGGTGGCGATGCCGAGATTTTCGAGCATGGCGCGGATCGACTGTTCGGTGAACGGCGAGTTGCGCAGGCTGTCGCCGGATCCGGCGAGCCCGATGACGAGGCCGTAGCCGACGAGCTGGTTGTCGCGCGAGCTCTGCAGCTGCGCGATGTCCTTGATGCGCGAGGCGACCTGGCCTGGCGGCAGCGAACTCGGCCCGGGCGAAACGCGGAACATGCGCGTGGTGGTGGCCGGATCATATTCCGGATCGTCGTAGACACCGCCATTCTTGGCGGCGAGCTCGCGCTTGGCCTTGGGCGTCAAGCCATCGGCCAGCGCCGGCTGCAGGCCAAGTGCCGCCGCGAGCAGAAGGGCAAACGGCCGCATCATGAAGCGCCGACCTGGATGGTGCCGTCGGCCATCACCGTGCCGGAGAGGATCTTGCCGCTGTCGCTGTTGCGAACCTTGATGAAGTCGCCGGCCGAGCCCGGTTGCAAGGTCACGGCGGTGGCCGTGATCGTCAGCCCGCCGGCGATGAAGAAGACCTGCACGGCCGCACCCTGTTCGACCAGCCAGGCCTCGCGGATGGCGGCGGAAGGAATGTAGCGGCCCGGCAGCAGCGTGCGCTTGGCGATCTTGCCCTGGAGTTCCTCGGAACGGGTCGCCACCGCATCGGGCTTGTGCTTGCCCGTGATGAGGGTGATCTGTTTCAGCGCGGCGAGTTCGATGGTCTCACCGGGATAGATGACGCGGTTGGGAATCAGCACGACCTCGCCGGCGGGCTGATTGGTGGCAAGCTGGTTGGCCGACTGGCCCGTCGATTGGCTTGCCGATTGACTCGTCGATTCCTGGGCGAAAGCCGGCATGCCGCCGGCCACCAGCGCAAGGGTCAGCGCGGCGCGGCGGAATGCGGAGCGGGAGATCGGCATGGCCATCATCCGTTACCTGATGTTCTTGGACACAACGGAGGCCATGTCGTCGGCGGCCTGGATGACCTTGGAATTCATCTCATAGGCGCGCTGCGCCGAGATCAGTTCGGTGATTTCCTTGACCGGATCGACGTTGGAAGCCTCGAGATAGCCTTGCTGGATGGTGGCGAAGCCTGGATCGCCGGGCACGCCGACATTGGCGGGACCGGAGGCTGTCGTTTCCTGGAACAGATTGTCGCCGAGCGGTGCCAGGCCTGCCTCGTTGGCGAAGTTGACGATCTGGAGCTGGCCGAGATTCTGCAGGTCGGTCTGACCGTCGATGCGGGCAAAGACCTGGCCGGTCTTGTTGACGATGACCTCGACCGCGTCGACCGGCACGGTGATGGCCGGAATGACGTTGGCGCCGTCGACCGTCACCAGCTGGCCGGTGGCGTTGGTGTTGAAGGCGCCGGCGCGCGTATAGAGCGTGCCGCCATCCGCACCTTCGATCTGGAACCAGCCCCTGCCGGTGAGCGCCATGTCGAAACTGTTGCCGGTGCTGGTCAGCTCGCCCTGTGTGTGGACGTTGCGCACCGCGGTCGTCTTGACGCCGAGACCGATCGAAACGCCTTCCGGCACCAGCGATGCGTTGGAACGGTTCGGCACACCTTGCGTGCGATCGACCTGGTAGAGCAGGTCGGAGAATTCGGCGCGCGCGCGCTTGTAGCCGGTGGTGTTGATGTTGGCGATGTTGTTGGCGATGACTTCCAGATTGGTCTGCTGGGCATTCATGCCGGTGGCGGCGATGGCGAGTGCTTTCATGGCCTGCTCCTCAGATGCCCATACGACTGACTTCGAGATATGCCGAAACGACCTTGTCGCGGATAGCAACGGCGGTCTGCAGCGCCTGCTGGGCGCTCATCACGGCATCGACCACCTGGCGGGTGTCGGCGTCGCCCTTGAGCGCCTGCAGCGACACCTGCTCGGCATTCTGCATGGTGCTGACGGTCTTGGAGGCTGCCTGGCTCACCGCCTCGGCAAAGGAGGTGCCGAGGTTTCCCGATGCCGCCGGCGCAACGCCACCCTGCAGCAGGTCGGTGGCCGTGTCGCCCAGCCCAGGCTTCAGGTTAAGCGCGCCGATGCCGTTGACGATCATTGGTTCCTCATCAGGTCGATGGTCATTGAAATGAGGTCGCGCGCCTGCTTCACGACTTGCAGGTTGGCCTCGTAGGAGCGGTTGGCCTCGGTCATGTCGGCCATTTCGATCAGCACGTTCACATTGGGCATCTTGACATAGCCCTTGTCGTCGGCGGCCTCGTTGCCGGGCTGGAATTCGACGGGAAAGTCGCTCGGGTCGCGGTCGATCGAGTTCACCTCAACGGTCGAGCTGCCGGAGGCCCGGTCGAGTTCGGAGACGAAGCTGATGGTCTTGCGGCGATAAGGGTCGGCGCCCGGCGTGGTTCCCGTCGACTGGGCGTTGGCGAGGTTTTCCGAAACCACGCGCAAGCGCTCGGACTGGGCGCCGAGGCCTGATGCTGCGACTTTGAGGGCTGCGGTCAGCGCGTCCATGGTCAGCTCTTCACCGCCATCATCATCATTGAATGAAATGCCTTGACGATGGCCGTGTTGAGCTCGAAGGAGCGGCGCACCTCGCCGGCCTTGAGAAGCTGGTCTTCAAGCACGACCGTGTTCTTGGACGGCAAGAGCACGCCGTCGTCGTCCTGCGGCTTGATGGCGAAGCCAGCATTGGTGGCAGCGCTGCCAAGATGGCCGGGCTCGGTGATCTCAAGCGACACCGCGGTACGGTCGAGCACCTTCTCGAAAGGCTCGACATCGTTTGCCGTGTAGCCCGGCGTGTTGGCATTGGCGATGTTGCCGGCCACGGCCGACTGACGCACGGACAGCCACTGCGCTTGCTTGGCGGCGAGATCGAAAAGGGAAACAGGCTCCATGGGAATCTCCGGGCATGTGCCCAAAAGACTAGGCCGCCAGTCTTGCGTGGACCTTGCGGACGGTCGCTAGAGCAGGATGCCGAAAAGTGTGAAGCGGTTTTCGGACGATATTCTGCTCTATCTTGGATCCGGCTCTGGGCAAGGCCGAGACGGCCTTACCTGGAAAGCTCGATCACCTGGTTGGCGCTGGTGAGCATGACCCATTTGCCGTTGCGCTGTTCGATCGCCGAGACCTTGCTGGAATCCGGCAGCGTTGAACCGCGTTGGACCATCCACAGGCCGGTGTCGTCCTCGATCATGGCGCGGCCGTTGGCGACATGGACCATGCGGAACTTCGCGATATCGGCGGGGAAGGGCTGGTCGCCGGGCGGCTCCGTTTTGGCATCGTCCTGCACCGCGCCGGTGGCGAGCAGGTCGACACCTGCGTTGGGAACGTCCTTGGCGGTCAGCGGCGCGCTGCGTGCCGCGACCACGCCGCCGCCCACGCGTCCTGAATTGGTGCCGGTGCCGCCGAACTTGATCGCCTGAACGCCGAACTGGTCCTGGTTGAAGAAAATGTACCAGGGAAACAGAGCGCAGATCAGGCCGAGCGTGATGCCGAGCGCGGCGATGACGACGTCGCTGCGACGGTCCGCCTTCTTTCGCAATTTTGGAAATTGCGCCTTTGGCGGTTGCGGCCATTCGGCGACCGGAAAAAGGTCTTCGATCAGCAATTCGCGGCTGGCCTGCATCATCTCCGGAGCATCGACGCCGGGAGCCACATGCGTTGATGAAAGGGCGGTCCGGCCCAGAACAGGTTCGGATCTGGGGAGAGCCGGTTTGACGGCCCTGGCCAGAACAGCCGCGGTCCTGGCAGCAATGGCGCCGGCGGCGTTTGCTTTGGCGACCCTGGCCTCCTCCGCTCGAGCCTGCTCCGCGGCGTTCGCCTCGGCGATCATCTCGTTCAGGAGGCGCTCCGTGTACTGGCGTTCAGTCTCCTGGTTCGACATTCTGCTTTCCCTTGAGATGGCGGGCAAGGTCGGAGAACGGATCGGCGGACGGACGGTCCCTGGGTGATTGCGTCAGCGCCTCATAGATCAGGGGCACCTGGCGCACCGCCATGTCGAGTTCGGCGTCGACGCCGCCCTGATAGGCGCCGAGCAGGCGGATGTCGCGGGTGTCCTCGAAGCGGGAGATCATCGACTTCAGCCGCGTCACCAAGGCTCGCTGCTCGATGCTCCAGGCCTTGCCTGCCAGCCGCGATATGGACGACAGCGGATTGACGGGCGGATAGCGGCCCTGTTCGGCGATCGCGCGGTCGAGCACGACATGGCCGTCGAGAATGCCGCGCACGGAATCGGCGACCGGATCATTGTGGTCGTCGCCGTCGACCAGCACGGAAATGATGGCGGTTATAGAGCCTTTACCTTCGGCCCCGGGGCCGGCGCGCTCGAGCAGCTTGGGCAGTTCGGTGAAGACCGAGGCGGGATAGCCGCGCGCGACCGGCGGCTCGCCGGTTCCCGTCGCCACCTCGCGCAGCGCGTGAGCGAAGCGGGTGATCGAATCCAGCACCAGAAGCACACGGTGGCCCTGGTCGCGAAAATGCTCGGCCACACGCATGGCGGTGTCGGGCGCGCGCCGGCGCATCATGGCGCTCTCGTCGCTGGTGGCGACGACGGCGACGGTCTTGGCCATGCTGTCGCCGATCGTGTCCTCGAGGAATTCGCGGACCTCGCGGCCACGTTCCCCGATCAGCGCCACGACGACGGTGTCGAACGCGTCGGCGCCGGCGAGCATGGCTAACAGCGTCGACTTGCCGACGCCGGAGCCGGCGAAAACGCCCATGCGCTGGCCAAAGCAGAGCGGCGTGAAAATGTCGATGACCTTGACGCCGGTCATGAAGGCTGTGCCGACACGCTGCCGCGCCATGGCGCCGGGCGTCGCGGCTATCGCCGCCATGTCGTCGCCCCTCATCAAGGGCGGACCACCATCGATCGCCCGAGTGAGCGCGTCGATGGCGCGGCCGCGCCACGAGGCATGCGGCGCCACCGCGAGCGGACCCCTGCGGAACACGGCATCGCCGATGCCGGCGTCGGCACTGCGTTCGAAGGGGGCGATCACAACCTCGTCACGGCTGATCTTGACGATCTCGCCGCGACGCGCGCCGGCCTGGCCGCGCTGCTCGACAATGTCGCCCAGCCGGGTGAAATCGGAAAGGCCGCGCGCCTTGTAGTGCGTGGGCGTGACTTCGGTGACGAGGCCGCCGCGCTTGACCAGCCCGTCACCATCGCCGAAGCGTCTGATGACCCGCTCCAAAGCGGCAAGCCGATCTTTCGGCGCCGGCTGGAGCTGTCTTTCGGGTGCGCGGATGGATGGCTGCTCTGACGACATGCTACGACTTCGAGCCGAGCGTCTTTATCGCCTCATCGGTGGAGGAATCGGTCTGCCGCATCAGCGCGGCGGTGTTCTCGAAGGCGCGCTGGACCATGATCAGCCGAGTCATTTCCAGCACCGGATTGACGTTGGATTCCTCGACGAAACCTTGCGCTATGCCGACATCGGAACGGTCGGTGACCGGTTCGGGCGTGCGTGCGGGCACAATGCCGGAATTGCCGTAGCGCACGAAATTCTGGCCCGGGTCGAAATTGTAGAGGCCGATCGAGCCGACGAGCTGTTCGTTCTGGCGCAGCGAGCCGTCGGCGCCCGCCTTGGGCGGGCCGTTGCGGGGATCGAGCTGGATCGGCGCGCCGCCGGCGTCGAGCACCGGGTGGCCCTCGACCGACATCAGCTCGCCATTCTCGTTCATGGAGAAGCGGCCGTCGCGAGTCATGACGGTGCCGGCCGGCGTGTCGATGGCGAACCAGGCGTCGCCCTGGATGGCGAAATCGAATGGGTTGCCGGTTTCTGTCATGGCGCCGTGAGCCCCCGACAGATAGGTCTTGCCGGAGGAAGCGAACGATACCGACTTCTGCCCTGCACCCGACACCACATCCTCGAATTTCACGCCGGTGGCGCGAAAGCCGACGGTGCTGGCGTTGGCGACATTGTCGGCGATCGTATCGAGCCGCCGCTCGAGGGCCATCTGCGCGGAGAGGGCGACGTAAAGACTGTCTCGCATGATCAGAACTTCAGTTTCTGCATGGCCATCATCAGGTCGGTGGAGATGCCCGATGTGACCGGTTTGGCGAAGAGCACGCTGATCGATGTCACGGCCGTCGAGGTCGGGTTGTTGATCTCGTACATGCTGGTGAAGCGGGTCAGGAACTTGTTCAGTTTCACGGGATCCGTGAAATCCGAGATGTCGAGCTTCTGCTCGAACAGTTGCGCCTGCTTGTCGATGTCGGCGGTGGCGAAGGAATCAGGCAGCCCCAGCGCGGTGCGCACCACGCTGGCCAGCGCGGTGTCGGCCAACACGTCGTACCAACTGGTGATGTCGGGCGCCTTACGGTTGAAATAGAGCGCCAGCCGCACGCCCTCATTGGTTTGGCCGGCATCCTCTTCCAGCGTCTGGCGCATGTATTTGTCGACGGTCGGCTGCTGCGCCGGATTGATGGTGGTGGCATTTTCGCCGTATTGTTCGAAGTTGAGGGCCGTGGCCAGTCCCGCGTAAGCCGGGTTCGTCTGCTTGTTGGCGACACTGTTGGGGTCGCGCACGCCACCCTGCAGGACCTGCTTGATAAGGTCCTTGTTCTCCGTCGCCGAATCGAGGCCGTACGCCGCCAGCGCGTAGGTGTAGAGCCGGCTGTTCGACATCAGATCGTCGACCGACTTCACCTTGGTGATGTTGGCAAGATAGTAGGTCGTCTCGCCCTTCACATAGGCGGAATTCGGATCGAGGCCGGCGATTTGCGCCTGCGTGGCGTAGTTCTTCGCCACCAGCTGCTGCGCCTTGTTGTAGATGGTCGCATCGGCACCGTTGGCGGCGAAGTTGAAGGCGGTGACGAACGCGGCGTAGCGCTTGTCGGTGAGCTTGTTGGCGAAACTGTTGGGGTTGGAAACGCCTTCCTTGAGCGCCTTGACCATGAACGCCTTGGCGTAGTCCATGTCCCCCAGCCCGTAGGCCTTCATGGCATATTTGAACAAGCGGTCGTTGTTGACGAAATCGTCGATCGATTTCACCTTGGTGATGTTGGCGAGATAATATTTGGTATCGCGATCGACCGTCGGCTGTTGCTCGATACGGTCGATCGACTTGTTGATGTCTTTGGTGATCAACTGGTAGCTGGTATAGGTACTGAGCAAGGACGCGCCTCCGGCCGAAGCTATGCCAGCACAATAAGCGCACTTCCTTGCGCGAAACTGAATCGCCAACATTCGGCCCATGGCGGCTCCGATTCAAGCCTCACACAAGGCACGGGGGCTATCCCTTGTCCGACGTGAAATGCGGAAGGACCGGTCGTGGGCATTCTGATTGGACTTGTGGTGACGCTCGGCTGCGTCCTTGGCGGCTTCATGGCCATGGGCGGGCATCTGCACGTGCTGGTGCAGCCATGGGAAGCCGTGGTCATCTGCGGCGCCGCGCTCGGCACCTTCCTGGTCGCCAATCCGATGAAGACGGTCAAGGATACCGGCAAGGGCATTCTCGAAGCTTTCAAGCAGGCTGTGCCGAAGGAGCAGGACTATCTGGAAACGCTTGGCGTGCTGCACAGCCTGATGCGCGAGCTGCGCTCCAAGTCGCGCAGCGAGGTCGAGGCGCATATCGACAATCCGGAGGAGTCGGCGATCTTCCAGGCCTTTCCGACCGTGCTCAAGAATCACGACCTGATGAATTTCATCTGCGACTACTGCCGCATCATCATCATCGGCAATGCCCGCTCGCACGAGATCGAGGCGCTGATGGACGAGGAAATCCAGACCATCAAGTCCGACAAGATGAAGGCCTATCACGCGCTGGTCGCGGTCGGCGACGGCCTGCCGGCACTCGGCATCGTCGCCGCCGTGCTCGGCGTGGTCAAGGCGATGGGAGCGCTCGACCAGTCGCCGGAAATCCTCGGCGGCCTGATCGGCGCCGCGCTGGTCGGCACCTTCCTCGGCATCTTCCTGTCCTATGCGGTGGTCGGGCCTGTCGCCACCAAGATCAAGACGGTGCGCGAGAAGAAGAACCGCCTCTACATCATCGTCAAGCAGACGCTGCTCGCCTACATGAACGGCGCGCTGCCGCAGGTGGCGATCGAGTTCGGCCGCAAGACCATCTCCTCCTATGAGCGGCCGACCATCGACGCCGTCGAGCAGAGCACGATGAACACCGGCAGCGCCGAGAAGAAGGCCGCCTGAGCGATGCGCGACAGACCGGTGCCAAAACTGTCATGACGAGTCCGGGCAGTCCCTCGCAAGCGCGTTCGCTGATCATCGAGCGCCTGGTCGGCGACAGCGGCGAGGCCGACCAGGTCATCGACGCCGGCCGCGCCATGGCCGAACGGGCCGTACCGCTGCTGCAGAAGGCGCTCTCGAGCGAGCTTGGAACTCCCGTGAGCGTCGACCTCAGGACCGTGGAAATCAGCCGTGTCCCCGAGGCGCGTTCGCGCGCCGGCGAGACGTTCGCCATGACCGTTGTCGGCTCACCGGCATCCTCCGATGCGATGACCCTCGTCATCGACGCTGCCGCGATCGCGATCATCGTCTCGACGCTGTTCGGCGGCGACCCGGACATGCCGGTGTCGCCGATCGAGCGCGACCTGTCGCAGATCGAAGCCGATGTCTCGTCCATGGTGTTCCAGGAGGTTGCGCAGGCGCTGAACGGATCGGGGCAGCGCTCGCTCGAACTGCGGCTGCCCGCGCCGCGCGCAATGTCGGGCCTCGAGGCCAGGCGGCACGTGTTGCGCGACGGCGCCGCGATCCGCATCGTCCTCGGCATCTCGACGCCGGTCGACAGCGGCTCGATCACGGTGATGATGCCGCAGCGTATCGTGCTGGCCGGCCGCGACGGTACGGCCGGCGTCAGCGAAGACGATCACGGCACCAGCTGGCGGGCTCGCTTTTCGGAAGAGGTGATGCGCTCGACCGTGGCGCTCGAAGCCACCATGCCGCTGACGCGGCTGACGCTTGGGGACCTCGCCAATCTCGAAGTGGGCCAGGTCATCGATTTCGATGAGACGGCGCAATCACGGGCTCGCCTCGGCGCGCGCGGCCAGACGCTGTTCGTATGCGAGTTCGGCAAACTGGGGCAGAATTACACCGTCCGAATCAGGCATCCTTTCGATGCCGGGCAGGACTTCATCGATGGGCTCATGCCGGCCGGTGCCGGGCGCGCCTGAGCTTTTGGAGACGACGCATGGCCAAGACCAAGGTAGAACCAGAGCTCGACCAGCCGGACGAGCAACTCGATCGCGCCATCGAGGAATTGCGCGGGGTCCTGCATGAGGAAGAGCAGCGCCCCGAGATGGCAGCCAGGGCCGCGGCATCGGCCAATTCCAGCGTCATCATGAATATCCCCGTCGATGTCCAGATCATCCTCGGCAGCACCGAGATGGCGGTTGCCGATCTGATGGCGCTGCAGAAGGGTTCGACGGTCGCGCTCAACCGCCGCATCGGCGAACCGGTCGATGTCGTGGTGAATGGCCGCAAGATAGCGCGCGGCGAGATCACCGTGCTCGAAAGCGACCCTTCGCGCTTCGGCATCAGGCTGACCGAAATCATCGCCGGCACGAAGGGCGCCTAGACATGGCTGGCAGGGCTTGCCGATGGCAGCGGAGGCGAAAGGCATGACAACGCCGCTGACGACCCTGACACGCGCACAGAAGGCGGCCGCCATACTGGTGGCGATGGGCAAACCGTCCGCCAGCCGCCTGCTGAAATTCTTCAAGCAGGAAGAGCTGAAGGCGCTGATCGAGGGCGCCCGGCTGCTCAGGACCATTCCGCAGAGCGATCTCGAGCGTATCGTCGCCGAATTCGAGGCCGAGTTCACCGAAGGCGCGGGCCTGCTCGATTCCGCCGACAGGATGGACACCATCCTCAACGAGTCGCTCTCGCCCGAAGAGATGAGCGCCATCATGGGCAACAAGAAGCCGGAGGCTGCGCCCGAAGGGCCGCCGCCGATCTGGCCCGATCTCGAAAAGCTCGAACCCGCGCGGCTCGGCGCCTTCCTCGCGGGCGAACATCCGCAGACGGCGGCCATGGTGCTGTCGAAACTGGCGCCGCAGGCGGCGGCAAGCGTGCTTTTGACGCTGACGAAGCCAATGCGCGGCGAAATCATCAAGCGCATGGTGACGATGGCCAACGTTCCGGCCGCCGCCACCAGGATCGTCGAGAACAGGCTGCGCGCCAGCGTGCTGTCGGACACCTCGACCAAGGACACGTCGGCCGGGCAGGCGCGCGTCGCCAGCGTGCTCAACGAGTTGGAAAAGCCCCTGCTCGACGAGGTCATGCAGGATCTCGAAGCCGCCGGCACGCCCGACCTCGACGGTGTTCGGGCCCGGCTGTTCGCTTTCGACGACCTGCCGCTGCTCACCCAGAAGGCGCGCGTGCTTTTGTTCGACGGGCTGTCGACCGAGCTTGTCACGCTGGCGCTGCGCGGCACGTCGGCGGCACTGGCCGAAGCGGTGCTGTCGGCGATCGGCGCCCGCTCCCGGCGCATGATCGAGGCCGAACTCGGGCAAGGGTCGGAGGGTGTCCCCGCCGCCGACATCATGGCGGCACGCAAGACGATCGTGACCACCACCATCCGGCTGTCGCGCGAAGGCGCATTCGAACTTCCCTCGACGCAGAACGCCGCCTAAGGCATGTCCGACGCCGTCGACAAGGATTCGAAAACCGAAGAGGCGACGGAAAAGAAGATCCGCGACACCATCGAACAGGGCAAGTTGCCCCATTCGAGGGAAACCGCGATCCTGGCCTCCTTTGTCGCCATACTGGTGTTTACCGTCTTCTATGCCAAGGACGCCATCGTCGAGCTCGGCATGTTCCTGTCGATGTTTCTCGAGAAGCCCGAGGCCTGGCCGATGGACACCGAGACCGATGTCATCGACCTCTACAAGATCGTGATGCTGGAAGTCGGCCGCGCCGTGCTCAGCCTGCTGGTGCTGCTGACCGTTGCCGGCATCGGCGCCTCGGTGCTGCAGAACATCCCGCAATTCGTCGGTGAGCGGATCAGGCCGCAGATGTCACGCATCTCGATCGTCAAGGGCTGGAACCGGATGTTCGGCGCCCAGGGCTGGGTCGAATTCCTGAAGTCCCTTGCAAAAGTCGGTTTTGCCATCGCCGTGCTCGCCTTCACGCTGTCGGAGGATCACCGCAAGCTGCTTGCCGGGATGATCACCAATCCGGTCGCTTTCGGCCTCGTCATCCGCGGCATCGCCGTCGACATACTGGTGGCGATCGTCTTCGTCATGGGACTGATCGCGGCGGTCGACATCGTCTGGTCGCGCTTCCACTGGAGGCAGGACCTGCGCATGAGCAAGCAGGAGGTCAAGGACGAGTTCAAGCAGTCAGAGGGCGACCCGATCGTCAAGTCGCGGCTGCGTTCATTGGCCCGCGACCGGGCGCGCAAGCGGATGATGACGGCAGTGCCGCGCGCGACGCTTGTCATCGCCAACCCGACCCACTTCTCGATCGCGCTGAAATATGTGCGCGACGAGGATTCGGCGCCGCTGGTGGTGGCGAAGGGGCAGGATCTCGTGGCGCTCAAAATTCGCGAAATCGCCAAGGAACATAACATCCCGATCTTCGAGGACGTGGCGCTCGCCCGCTCCATGTACAAGCAAGTTTCGGTCGATAATGTGATCCCGTCGCAATTCTACCAGGCCGTCGCCGAACTGGTGCGGATCGTCTACTCGAAAAAGGCTGAGCGCAGACAGATTTCATGAACCGCCAACCGCACGCAAAATCCCGCGAGATCATCGTCGCCAGCGCCATCGAACAGGTGGTGGTGGAACTCAGACTGATCGACGTCGCCGACTATATCGCCTTCATCCGGCTGGAGCATTTCGCCTGCCTGTCGGATCTGGTCGATTCAGCGGCGGAGCTGTTCTTCATGCCGGGTACGCTGAGGCTCGGCCATGGCGGCGAAGCGCATGTCGACTGGAGCGGCAGCCCGCGCATCGTGCTCGACCTGGAGCTCAGGCCACCCGGCGTGACCGTCTATTTCCAGCTGACGCTGAGCGAGACCGGCAACACGGTCGTGGTCAACTACGTGTCGTTTGAAAAACCGGGCGAAGACCCCCAGCATAATACGGCGCTGCTGGAGGCTGTGATTGAACAGGCCCGCATCCGCAAGGTCGAAGCTCTTACTCGATAAGCCCCAGCCGCAGCGCCTTGGCGACCGCCTGGTTGCGGTTGACGGCATTGAGCTTCTGGGTCGACTGGGTGAGGTATTGGTTGGCGGTATGCACCGATAGTTTCAGCAGCCGCGCGATCTCCTCGCTGGTGTTGCCGTTGGCGGTCAGCTTCAGGCATTCGAGCTCGCGCTTGGAGATCGAGCGCATTCTTCCGGCATCGCCCGGACGCATGCGCGCGACGGCGGCGAACAGCGAGAAGCAGCGAGCGTGGATTTCGTAGAGCGCATCCTGCGGCAGCGCGATCTCCGATCCCAGGAAGACGACGAGCCCGCATTGGCCGCGATCGGCATGGACGGGAAAGGCAATGCCGCTCGATCCGGGTGTCAGCGGCGCCATCTGTCCGGTCCAGGCGAGACTGCCGAACATGCCGGCCATGGCCGCCACGCCATCATCCGTCCACCAGCGCGGCTCGGTCGAAATCCGGCTATGGCGCACGATCTCCTCGCCATTGGCGCCCGAAATGAACTTCGTCGCCACCGCGGTGCCGGGATAATCGGAATCAAAGCACGGGACCAGCCGGGCGCGCTCGGGCGACGGGCTGACGAAGAACAGGCCGAAGGCCGAGGCGTTGATGTCGACTGATATCCAGCGGCAGCGGCGCACCGCATCGGGAATGGTGACGGCGTGATGCGTTTCGGAGCCAAGCGAGAAGGCGCCGAAAGGGCTGCGCTGCTCGTTGAAAAGGGCTTCCGCGGCGTCCTTGATGTCGGCGTGTTTCAAATGATGCCACTCCTGATCGCCGTGGCGATGGCCATCGCACGGTTCGAGGCCGCGAATTTCTGGATGGCGTGGGTGATGTAGCTGTTGACAGTGTTGGAGGAGACGCCAAGGATGACCGCCACCTCGTCGGTGGTCTTGCCTTCCGAAACCCAGAACAGGCATTCGCGCTCGCGGTCCGACAGCGGATCCTGCATGGCGGCGGCGGCGATCAACTGCGGAATATGCGAGAGCGCGTAGCAGCATTTCAGCTGCGCCCTCATCAGCGCCGGCTGGTCGATCCGGCCGGCGGCCGCCGCCGAGAACAAGGCGAACAGGCGCTGACGGCCGACATTCAGCCGCAGTGAATAGATCTCGGCATGGCCGAGCACGTCGAGGAGCCGGGCTTCTTCGCCCGAGACCAGCCCGTCGGCCTCCGGCGCCTGGGCCGCCACCAGCGGTGTCGGACGGATACCGGGTGTCGTGGTGAGCGGTCCCTGGGCAAGGCCGGCGATCAGCCGCTTGCCGATCAGCTCGATGACGTCGAAGATCCAGTTCGAGGAGACGATACGCGCATCGTTGCGGTCCTGGTCATGGACGATGGCGACCAGCATGTAGCTGTCGGCGCCGATCTCGGCGGTCAGCTCCATGAAGAAGCTGGTGAGATCACCGCGCGACGTCAGGCGCGAGCCTAATGTGTCGGATTGAAGAGGCGCGGCGGGACTGCTCATCTGCTGCTTTTGGCCGGAATCGGTTCTGATGTCCGGTTGCTGGAGAGCCAGCCGCCGAACTCGAAAACGCGTTACTTTTACGAGACACACACGAGGCGCGGGGCCGCGCCCAACCAGACGGAATCCATTCAGGGAACGCGAAGACGTCCGCGTCTGGCGCCGGAAAAATCCGGAACGTGAGACTTTGGGTGGTCGCCGCGCCCCCCGAGGACCGGCTGATTCGGGTCTAATCTACCCGCAGATGAATCTGACATCAAACGCGATTTGACAAAATCGAATCTGGGGGACTCTGCCTGCGACTCAGCGGCCGGTTTCCGTGCCTTTCCATGGCGGGAACGTCGAGCCGCACGGGCCGGCCATGGCGTTTGCGATGGCCTCATGGGGTGCCGGTGGATGCAAAAAAGGGCGGCTGACGCCACCCTTCCTTTGTCCGTCTTCCGCGCAGCCGGCTGCGTTCCCTGGACGACGATCTACCGGTCCTCGAAGCCGGTCAGCACGCCGACGGCATTGATGCCGATCTCCTCGACGGCATAGCCGCCTTCCTGGACGAACAGCGTCGGCAGGCCGAGCTTGGCGATGCGCCGGCCGATCTTGGGATAGTCTGATGTCTTCAGCTTGAACTGGCTGATCGGGTCCTTCTCGAAAGTGTCGACGCCGAGCGAGACGACGACGATGTCGGGCGCGTAGGCGGCGAGCCTGGCGCAGGCGTCTTCCAGTGAGACGTTCCAGGCGTCCCAGCCGGTGCCGAACGGCATGGGATAGTTGATATTGAAGCCTTCGCCGGCGCCGGCGCCACGCTCGTCGGCATGGCCGAGGAAGAACGGGTACTCGACCATCGGATCGCCGTGCAGGTTGATCACCTGCACGTCGGCGCGGTCATAGAAGATCTCCTGCGTCCCGTTGCCGTGGTGATAGTCGACGTCGAGGATCGAGACGCGTTTGGCGCCCTGGTCGCGGAACCATTGCGCGGCGACCGCCGCGTTGTTGATGTAGCAGTAGCCGCCCATGAAGCCGGCCCCGGCATGGTGGCCGGGCGGTCGGCAGAGCGCAAAGGCCGCTCTCTCGCCGTCCTTGACCAGGCCGGCGGCGGTCCGCGCCACGTCATAGGATGATTTGATCGCGGCCCAGGTGCCCTCGACGAAGGTGGCGCCGCCGTCGAAGGAATAATAGCCGAGCAGGGCGTCGATGCGCTTGGGCGGCACGTCGCCACGCAGGCCGCGCGTCGGCCAGGTGAAGGGCATCGCCGTACCCGTGTGGCCCTCGGCGATCCATTGCGGCCAGACGGTCGGCAGGAAGTCGATATAGTCTGACCTGTGGACGCGCTTGGCCGCGGAAAGGTCGTGCTCGACCGGTGCGATGATCGCGCCGAGCTTCTCGCTTTCGACCCGCGCCTTGATGAACTCCGCCCGCGAGGGCTTCTCGAAGCCGGGCACGATGGCTGAAGTAACCAGTTCCATCTGGCCGGCATGGCCGGCGTGAAGCGGCGAATAGACAGTCTTCATGAAATTCCTCTCGAAGTACAAAATCAGCCAAGATTGAGATAGGGGCTCAGCAGAGCGAGCCACATGGTTTCGACATCGTCCTCGATGAGGTCGAATGTCCTGCGGTCCTTCTTCAGCCCCACGAGCCGGCAGGCATGCCCGACCTCCATCATCACAACGCCGAGCCGGCTGGCGATCTTGCCTTCGAGCGCCGGATTCACATGCTGGAGCCATGCGGCATAGAGGGCGATGATCTGGTCGTCATATTCGTTCTGGATCGGCCGCAGGTCGGCATTGCCCGAAATGGCCTCGATCACCGGCATCAGGGTGGCGTTTTCGAGGTAGAGCTTCGAGGTGTCGATGAAGAGCTTGCGCACTTCACGCCGAAACTCTTCCCGGTTGGTCGGCGGGGCGACCTTGATGCGCCGCGCGATCACTTCGGGAAAGGATGACAGCCAGCGCCTGGCGAGGTCCAGAAGAATGGCTTCCTTGTTGGGAAAGTACTGGTAGACCGAACCGACCGACAGGCCGGCGCGCTGCGCGATGGCGAGCGTCGTCGGCGTCTTGGTTCCTTGCTCCCGCGTCAGGATCAGCGCGGCGTCGAGAATCCTGTCGACCACCTTGCTGGACCGTTGTTGCCGCGGCTGCTTGCGCGGTTCAAGCGCTATCCTGGTTTTGCGGTCGAGACTGCGCTTCACTGCTTGATGCCCTCGTTCCCAGCCTGGTCCCAACACAGGCGGAGCGTGCTGTCCACAATACATTCTAAATCCGGCATGTTGACAAACGCGAATAATCAGTCGCATTCTTTTATCCACACTGTCTCTCGGGATAACAAGGGGAATCTCGAAGACAGCGCGCCGGCATCATTCGTTGTCCGATAGCCCACGCTCCGTGGTGTGGCGGGTCGTTGGGCACGAGCTTTGCCGGTCTCAGTCAGTCGTCAAAAGCGCGGAGTCGCGATGTCGGTCACGGGTGCGGGTCATAGTGCGGATCTGATTGTCCTCAACGGTCGTGTGCTGACCATGGACAATGACAATCCCGCCGCCGAAGCCGTTGCCGTCAAGGACGGCGCCATCATCGCCATCGGCAGCAGCACCTCCATCGAAGAGTTCAAGGGACCGGCTACCAAGGTCATCGATGCGCATGGCGGATCAGTCCTGCCCGGCTTCATCGAAGCCCACATGCATCTGTTTTCCGGCGCCGCCGAGCTCGCCCATCTGCAACTGGCTGGCGTGCATGGGTTCGAGGCGCTGCAGAAGGCGATCCGCGACTATGCAGCGACGCATCCCGACGCGCGGATGCTGGTTGGGCAGAGCGTCGACTACACCGTGCTCGACGACGAGCGGGTGACGCGCCACCATCTCGACGCGATCCTGCCGGACCGGCCTTTCGTCATGGCCGCCCCCGACCACCATACGATGTGGGCCAACACCAAGGCGCTTGAACTGGCCGGCATCCTCAATGGGCGCACGCTTGGGCCGGGCAATGAAATCGTCATGGGCGACGATGGCCTGGCAGCGGGCGAATTGCGCGAAGGCGAGGCCTTCGGCCCGGTTCTCGACCTCGCCGGCGAAGGCCGCGTGCGGCTGGGCCTGGCGACCGGCGGCGAGCCCGACCCGATGCCGTCGGCGGAAGAACGGGCTTTCGACCGCGACATCATGCGGCGCGGGCTTGCCTGGTGCGCGCGCCACGGCATCACCTCGATCCAGAACATGGACGGCAACCTCTACCAGCTCGAACTGCTGGCCGAGATCGAGGCCGAGGAAGGCCTGCCATGCCGCGTGCGGATGCCTTTCCACTACAAGAATTTCATGACGCTCGACATGCTCGGCAAGGCCTCCGTCATGGCCGAACGCTACGACAGCGAGTGGCTGTCATCGGGCATGGTCAAGGTGTTCTACGACGGAGTGCTCGATTCCTGGACGGCGGTCATGATCGAGCCTTATGCCGATCGGCCCGACTGGGTCGGCGAGCCATTGTTCACGCCGCAGCAGTTCATCGATCTGGCAGTCGCCATCGACAGGCGCGGGCTGCAGATCGCGGTGCACTCGATCGGTGACGGCGCGGTGCGCGCCGTGCTCGACGGCTACGAGGCGGCGCAGAAGGCCAATGGCAAGCGTGACAGCCGGCATCGCGTCGAACATATCGAGGTTGCCACCACCGCGGACGTACCACGTTTTGCCGAACTCGGCGTCATCGCTTCCATGCAGCCGCCGCATCCGCCCGGCGCCATGGATTTCCCGCTGGAGCCGACCGTATCGCGCATCGGGCCGGCCCGCTGGCCGCTCAGCTATGCCTGGCGGACGTTGAAGGATGCCGGCGCCCATGTCGTGTTCGCGTCGGACTGGCCGGTATCGCCGATCGATCCGATCCTGGGCATCAAGGCGGCAGTGCTGCGCAAACCGTGGGCAGAAAACGATCCCGACCAGAGCTTCTCGCTGCATGAATCGATCGCCGCCTACACGGTCGAGGGCGCCTACGCGGAATTCGCCGAGCATCGCAAGGGCATGCTGAAATCAGGCTACATGGCGGATCTGGTGGTGTTGTCGGCCGATATCGAGAAGACGGCGCCAGCCGATCTGCACAAGCTGCGGCCGGTGACGACGATCTGCGGCGGCAAGATCACCTATCAGGCCTGACAATGGCATGAGGCTTGCTGTCTAAGGACTGACTGAACTGTGATTCAATGCCGGGCTTGCCATCCTTCCGGCCATGTGGTCACATCCAACAGGGGACAAACTCCGCCAGCAAGAGCGGGGTCAACAGTGAGGCGTAATCGTGCCGGACAAACCGGATCGGAATGCGATTGAAGTAGTAAACGTCAGCAAAATTTTCGGATCGGGTGAAGGGCAGGTCGCTGCCCTCGACAAGGTCTCGGTGTCCATCCGCGAAAACGAGTTCTTCACGCTGCTGGGACCGTCCGGCTGCGGCAAGACCACCTTGCTGCGGCTGATTGCCGGCTTCGACTTTCCAACCGCCGGCGAGATCCTGCTCTACGGCCAGGACATCGCGCCATTGCCGCCCTTCAAGCGGCCGGTCAACACCGTCTTCCAGTCCTACGCGCTGTTCCCGCACATGACGGTCGCCGACAATATCGGCTTTGGCCTTGAAATGCTGGGCAAGCCGAGGGCCGAGATCAAGGCGCGCGTCGCCGAGATGTTGAAGCTGGTCAAGATGGAAGCGCTGGCCGGTCGTCGCACCGGCCAGATTTCCGGCGGCCAGCAGCAGCGCGTGGCGCTGGCCCGGGCGCTGGCGCCGCAGCCGAAGGTGCTGTTGCTCGACGAACCACTCTCGGCGCTCGACTACAAGCTGCGCAAGGAGATGCAGATCGAGCTGAAGCGGCTGCAGCACGAGACCGGCATCACCTTCATCTTCGTCACCCACGACCAGGAAGAAGCGTTGACCATGTCGGACCGCATCGCGGTGATGTCGTCGGGCAAGATCCTGCAGGTCGGCTCGCCTTGGGACATCTACGACAAGCCGGCGGAACGCTTCGTGGCCGACTTCATCGGCGAAACCAATTTCCTCACCGCCGCCATCTCGGGCGTCGGCAGTGGCAAGGCGCGCGCGACGCTCAAATCCGGTACCACCATCGAGGCAACCGTTGCCGAAGGCTTTCAGCCGAAGGACAACGCCACCGTGGTGGTGAGGCCCGAGCATGCCAAGCTGACCAAGGACAAGGGCGACCTGTCGGGCACGGTCGAGAACATCGTCTATTTCGGCACCGACACGCATATTCATGTCCATCTCGACAGCGGCGAGGCCTTCACCGTGCGCCAGCAGAACACGCGCAGCGCCGGCTGCGGTTTCGAGCGCGGCGACAAGGTCGGCATCATCGTCGGCAACGACGCCGCGCAAGTGCTGAGGGACTGATGGCGACCGCGGAAGAAGTCGCCAAGGCAGCGGAACGGCGCGATGTCCGTGACCGCTGGCTTTTGTCAGCGCCGGCGCTGCTGGTCATCCTGTTTGCCGCCACCGGCCCGTTGCTGATCGTGCTGGTCTATTCGTTCCTGACGCCCGGCGCCTATGGCGACGTGAAATGGCTGTTCTCGGGCGATGCCTGGACGTCGGTATTCCTGGAACGCGATATTTTCGACGATACGCTATCGCTCGCGGCGGCGCATGTCACCATCTTCTGGCGCTCGATCAAGCTGGCGGTGGTGACGACGCTCGCCACCTTGGCGCTCGGTTTCCCGACCGCCTATTTCATGGCCACGCGTAGTGAGAAAACACGCGACCTCTGGCTGTTCCTGATCACCATCCCGTTCTGGACGAACCTGTTGATCCGGACCTTCGCCGTGCTGCAGATCATCCGCAACGAAGGCATCGTCAACACCATCCTTCTGAAGCTCGGCATCGTCTCGGCGCCGATCCAGATCCTCTATACCGACACGGCGATCCTGATCGGCATGGCCTATGTCTATCTGCCGCTGATGGTGCTGCCGATCTACGCCAGCATGGAGAAGCTCGACTTCCGGCTGGTCGAGGCGGGTTACGATCTCTACGCGACGCGCTTCAAGGTGCTGCGCAAGATCATTTTTCCGCTGGTCAAACCCGGCGTCATCGCCGGCTCGATCCTGGTCTTCATTCCGGCGCTCGGCGCCTATGTGACGCCGAGCGTCCTCGGCGGCGGCAAGAACATGATGCTGTCCAACCTGATCGAATTGCAGTTCGGACAGGGCCGCAACTGGCCGCTCGGCTCGGCCCTGTCGATCACGGTGATGATCATCGTCATGGCGGCGCTGCTTGCCTATGTGCGCAATGCCGGCAAGTCAGGGGTGCGGCATGGCTAGCAACTTCTCCATCAAGCACCAGCCGGGCTTCACCGCGATCGCGGCGACATGCTTCATCGTGCTCTACCTGCCGATTTTCGTGCTGGTGGTCTATGCCTTCAATGCGGCAAGCTCGACCTCGGAGTGGGGCGGCTTTTCGCTGAAATGGTTCCAGTCGGCATACCAGAACACGCAAGTCATCGATGCGACGCTGCGCTCGTTCCAGATCGGCGCCATCGCGGCGGTGCTGTCGACCATCTTCGCCACCATGGCCGCGCTCGCCACCACGCGCACGGCGTCCTATCCCGGCCTTACCTTCAAATACGCGGCGATCAACCAGCCGCTGATGGTGCCCGAGATCGTCACCGGCGTGGCGCTGCTGATCTTCTTCTCGCGCATCAAGATCTTCACCGGCTATTCCGGCATCGGCTATCTGGTCGCCGCGCATACGGCGTTCTGCATTCCCTTTGCCTATCTGCCGATCCGGGCGCGGCTGGAGAACATGGACCTGACGCTGGAACGCGCCGCGGCAGATCTCTACGCCACGCCATGGAAGACCTTCCGCCGCATCACGCTGCCGCTTTTGTGGCCCGGCATCCTGGCCGGGCTGATGCTGGCCTTCGTCATCTCGCTCGACGACGTCGTCATCACCGAATTCGTCAAATCGGGCGGCCAGGACACGCTACCCACCTACATGCTCGGCCAGATCCGCCGCGGCATAACACCCGAGATCAACGCGATATCGACCGCTTTCCTGCTGCTTTCGGTCGCGATCGTCACGTTGTTTTTCTTCGTCAGCAGGAAACGAGACTGAACCTGAAATGGGAGTTAGAACGATGAACTGGAAGACAACGGCGAGCGCCATGGGGTTGGCGCTGCTCGCTTCGACGGGCCTTGCCCGCGCCGATGGCGTGCTCAACATCTACAATTGGGGCAACTACACCAGTCCCGACGTGATCAAGAAGTTCGAAGCTAAATACAACGTCAAGGTCACGATCACCGACTACGATTCCAACGATACGGCGCTGGCCAAGGTCCGCCAGGGCGGCACCGGCTTCGACATTGCCGTGCCATCGCAGACCTACGTGCCGATCTGGATCAAGGAGGGCCTCGTCCAGGAGACCGACCCGGGCCAGATGGAGAACGCCAAGAACATCGCGCCCGAATGGGCCAATCCCGACTTCGACCCCGGCCGTAAATACACTGTTCCGTGGGCCTGGGGCACGATCGGCGTCGTCGTCAATACCGATGCCTACAAGGGCCCGGCCAACACCTGGGGCATCATCTTCAACACGCCTGACGAACTGAAGGGCAAGACCAACGTCGTGCCGGAGATGGGCGACGTGATGTTCGCCGCGATCAAGTATGTCGGCGGCCAGCAGTGCACCAACGACAAGGCGGTGCTGAAGAAGGTGCGTGATCTCCTGGTGGCGGCCAAGCCGAACTGGATCGCCATGGAATACAACACCATCGAGAAGATGGGCGCCGGCGACTTCAAGGCAACCAGCGACTGGAACGGCTCGGCGCTGCGCCAGCGCCTGGCCAATCCGGCCATCCACTTCAACTATCCGAAGGAAGGCTACGGCCTGTGGAGCGACAACGTCGTCGTCCTGAAGGAAGCCAAGAACGTCGAGAACGCCAAGCTGTTCCAGAACTTCATCATGGATCCGGAAAACGCGGCGGGCCTGTCGGCCTTCCACCGTTACGCCAATGCCATCACCGGTTCGGACAAGTATATGCCGGCCGACATGAAGGACGCTCCGGAAGTCGTCATCCCGGCAGACGCCAAGCCGCTTGGTGAACTGCAGCAGATGTGCGCGCCAGAGACGCAGGAGCTCTACACCAAGATCTGGACCGAACTGCAGAAGTAATCGCTGCATGACGAACCCGGCGGCGGATGCCGCCGGGCTTTTTCTTTCCGGGAATGGCCTTTCATGCACTCCTATCGCAACAGCGATCCGCGGCCGCCGATCATGCAGGGCTCGCCGCCCGCAATGGTGCCGCCGAAGCTCGATTGGGACAGGCCGCCATGGAACCGCTGGGCCTTCCAGCACATCAGGGAGATTCTGCCGACCGTTGAAGTCTGGCGCGGCACTGGTCACCGTCACCGTCTCGAACGCGCCGAGGTCGATCTCGACAGGTTGGCGGTCGAGGACAGCGGGGGCAGGCCTTCGACGCTCGCCGGCTTGCTAGACGAGACCTATACGGACGGCTTCCTGGTGCTCAAGCACGGCAGGATTGCCTATGAGCGCTATTTCAATGGCATGGACGAGCGTACGCTGCATCTGTCGCAGTCGATGGCCAAATCGGTCACCGGCTCGGTGTTCGGCATACTGGCCGGACGCGGCCTGATCGATCCGGCCAGGCCGGTCACCGATTATTTGCCGGAGCTTGGCGCCACCGGCTGGGCCGGCGCCAGCGTCCAGCATGTGCTGGACATGACCACCGGCGTGCGGTTCTCCGAGGAATATACCGACCGCTATTCCGACATCGGCCAGGTCGATGTCGCCACCGGCTGGAAGCCGGTGCCACCGGGCAGCGATCCGGATTTCCGCTGGCCCTCACACATGTTCGAGCTGATCCTGGGCTTGAAAGAGACGGTGCGCCCGCACGGCGCTCAGTTCGAATACCGCTCGATCGAGACGGATGTGCTCGCCTTCATCATGGAACGGGTGACCGGCAAGCGGCTGGCGCAACTGGTTTCCGAGGAACTCTGGCAAAAGCTCGGCGCCGACGAAAGCGCCTGCTTCACCGTCGACAGCGCCGGCTATGCGCTGGCCGATGGCGGCTTCAACGCGACGCTGCGCGACTACGCCCGCTTTGGCCAGTTGATCCTCGACAATGGCGGCGGCATCGTGCCTGCCGACTGGATCGAGGCGACGCGCACTGGCAAGTATGGTCCGGATTTCTCCGCCAGCCTGCCCGATGGCAGCTACCGCAACCAGTTCTGGATCGAGAATTCCAGGTCGCGGGCACTGATGTGCCGGGGTGTGTTCGGGCAGTTGATCCACATCGACTGGAACACCGGAATGGTGGTGGTGAAGCTGTCGACCTACCCGGATTTCAGCAACATGGCCTATTCCGTGGCAACGCTGAAGGCCGTGCACGCCATCGCCGCGGCGCTCGCCTGAACCTCAAGAAAGAAAAGACTGGGAGGAAACGCCATGACCGGCAAGACCGCGTTCGAGACCCGCTACGGCTTCCGCCGCAACGAGGTGCTGCTCGGCAACTGGCGCGAGAACCCGTTCAACCGCTGGTCATTCCAGAATCTCGGCGAACTGGTGCCGACGGCTCGCGTATCCGCGTCACCGGGCGTCGTCGAAGCTCCGGTGCGCGACTTGGCCGGCTTGCTCGGCGAAAAGGTTTCGATTGCCGGTGCGCCAGAGACGGTGGCCGCATTCCTCTTGCGCTCCAGCACCGACGCGCTGACGGTGATGAAAGGCGGCAAGGTCGTAGGCGACTGGTTCGCCCCGCATATGGATTTCGGCGCTCGCCACATCATCTTCTCGATCAGCAAATCGGTGACCGCCATCATCGCCGGCATACTGGAAGGCGAGGGGGTGTTCGACCCCAAGGCGCCGGTGACGCAATACGTCCCCGAAGCCGTCGGTTCAGCCTATGGTGATGCCAGCGCGCGGCATGTGCTCGACATGAGCGTCAGCCTCGATTTCGAGGAGGCCTATCTCGATCCGGAAAGCGCCTTTGCCCGCTATCGTCGCGCCACGCTGTGGAATCCCGGCGGCGGCACCGAAAGCCTGCGCGAATTCATCCTGACCCTGCAGCGGCTCGCCGAGCCGCATGGCCAGACCTTCCGCTACCGCTCGCCCAATTCCGACCTGCTCGGCCTGCTGTTGGAGCGGGCGTCGGGACAGCGCTTCCCCGATCTGATGCGCGAGAAACTGTGGCTGCCGCTCGGCGCCGTCAGCGAAGCCTCGATCGGCGTCGACATGGAAGGCACGGCACGCACCGCAGGCGGCATTTCGGTGACGCCGCGTGACCTGGCGCGCATCGGCGAGATGATGCGGCAAGGCGGCACGGCCAATGGCCGCCGCATCGTGCCCGAGGCCTGGGTGCGCGACACCACGGTCACCGGCGGCAGCTCGGAAGCCTGGCAGCGCGGTGCGATGCTGCCGTTGTTCCCGAAGGGCCGCTACCGCAACAAATGGTATCAGACCGGCTTCGAAAATGGCGCTTATTGCGGCATCGGCATCCATGGCCAGTGGCTTTATGTCGATCCCAGGACCGAAGTGGTGATCGCCAAGATGTCGTCGCAGCCGGAGCCGGTCGACGATCCGCTGGATGTCGAGATCGTCGCGTTCTTCGAGGCGCTGAGCCGGATGATTTGAGTTGGGGGTGGTGAGCCGGTTTATCAAACGGTAGCGCCGCCCCTCATCGCCCTGCCGGGCACTTCTCCCCGTATAGGGACGGGGAGAAGGAGCTGGCGGCAATGTCGGCTCACTTCTTGCGACGTTGGTGATTGGCGAAGCCAGTGAGACAGCCCCCTCTCCCCGTCACTATACGGGGAGAGGATGCCGGCAGGCAGGTGAGGGGCAACGCTGACGTTCGATAGCAGACATGCTTTCCTGTGGACCTCGCGCACCGGCGAAGCGCTCAGCAGTTGGCGATGTGAACGTCGGCGCCTATGGTCGCCGCTCTTTTCGAAAAGAGTGGGAATAACATGGCATCCGACATCAAGCGCATCGCAGCCATCATCGCAGCCGAAATCAAGGCGCGGCCCGAACAGGCGGCCGCAGCGATCGGACTGCTCGATGAGGGTGCGACGGTGCCGTTCGTGGCGCGCTACCGCAAGGAAGTGACCGGCGGGCTGGACGACACGCAGCTGCGCGACCTTGCCGAGCGGCTCGCCTATCTGCGCGAGCTCGATGCGCGCCGCGACACCATCCTTGGCTCGATCCGCGAACAGGGCAAGCTGACCGAAGAGCTTGAAACCAAGATCGCGGCGGCGGTCACCAAGGCGGAGCTGGAAGACATCTATCTCCCCTACAAGCCGAAGCGCCGCACCAAGGCCGAGATCGCCCGCGAGCGAGGCCTGGGGCCTTTGGCGGAGGCAATCCTCGCAGACCGCTCGCTGGTGCCCGCTGAGGTGGCGCTGGCGTATGTGACCGAGGAGGTGGCCGACGCCAAGGCGGCGCTCGAGGGCGCGCGCGACATCCTGTCGGAGCAGTTCGCGGAAAATGCCGATCTGGTCGGCAAGCTGCGGACCTACATGAAGGAGCGCGCCTTCCTGCGCGCCAGGGTGGTCGATGGCAAGCAGGAAGCCGGCGCGAAATTCTCGGACTATTTCGACCACGTCGAGCGATGGTCCACGGCGCCAAGCCACCGCGCGCTGGCCATGCTGCGCGGCCGCAACGAGGAAGTGCTGTCGCTGGACATCGAGGTCGACGCGGATGACACCTCGCCGGTGAAGCCGGTCGAGCGGATGATCGCCAACGCCTATGCCATCGGCGGCAGCCTGCCGGGCGACCGCTGGCTGATGGAGGTCGCCGGCTGGACCTGGCGGATAAAACTGTCGCTGCACCTGACGCTCGATCTGATGCGCGACCTGCGCGAACGGGCCGAGGAAGAGGCGATCCACGTCTTTGCCCGCAACCTGAAGGATCTGCTGCTGGCGGCACCCGCCGGCTCGCGGCCGACGATGGGGCTCGATCCCGGCATCCGCACCGGCGTCAAGGTGGCGGTGGTGGATGGCACCGGCAAGCTGGTGGCGACGACAACGGTCTATCCGTTCCCGCCGAGGAACGATGTGCGTGGCACGCAGGCCGAGCTTGCCGCGCTGATCCGCCAGCACAAGGTGGAACTGATCTCGATCGGCAACGGCACCGGCAGCAGAGAAACGGAAAAGCTGGTGGCCGACATGCTGTCCGACATGCCCGCGGGGGCAGGTCCGAAGCCGCTCAAGGTGATCGTCAGCGAGGCGGGTGCCTCGGTCTATTCGGCCTCGGCGGCGGCGGCGGCCGAGTTTCCCGGCCTCGACGTGTCGCTGCGCGGCGCGGTGTCGATCGCTCGGCGCTTGCAGGACCCGCTGGCCGAGCTGGTCAAGATCGAGCCGAAATCCATCGGTGTCGGCCAGTATCAGCACGATGTCGACCAGTACCGGCTCGGCCGCTCGCTGGAAGCGGTCGTGGAGGACGCCGTCAACGCGGTCGGCGTCGATCTCAACACCGCCTCGGCGCCGTTGCTGGCGCGCGTCTCGGGTCTCGGCGCGTCTCTCGCTGAAGCCATTGTCGCGCATCGCGACGCGACCGGACCATTCGCCAGCCGCAAGGAACTGCTCAAGGTGGCGCGGCTTGGACCGCGCGCGTTCGAACAGTCTGCCGGCTTCCTGCGCATTGCCAATGGCAGCGAGCCGCTCGATGCCTCGTCGGTGCATCCGGAAGCCTATGGCGTGGCCAAGAAGATCGTCGCCGCCTGCAGCCGCGACGTGCGTTCGCTGATGGGCGACAGCGCGGCGCTCAAGGCCCTCGACCCGCGCGTCTTCGTCGACGAGCGTTTCGGCCTGCCGACGGTGCGCGATATCCTGACGGAACTGGAAAAGCCCGGCCGCGACCCGCGCCCCGGCTTCAAGACCGCGACTTTCGCCGACGGCATCGACGACATCAAGGATCTGAAGCCCGGCATGCTCCTGGAAGGGACGGTGACCAACGTCGCGGCGTTTGGCGCCTTCGTCGATATAGGCGTCCACCAGGACGGGCTGGTGCATGTCTCGCAGCTTGCCGACCGTTTCATCAAGGACGCGCATGAGGTGGTCAAGGCCGGCGACGTGGTCAAGGTGCGCGTCGTCGATGTCGACATCAAGCGCAAGCGCATCGCGCTCTCCATGCGCCGGGATGGCGGTGAGGGCGGCGCATCGAAGGGCGGACCGCGCGACAACGGCGGCGGCAGGCCGGCGCCACGTTCGCCGGCGCCGCAGCGCCAGCCGGAGCGGCCGGCACAGCAAGGTGCGTTTGGCGCGGCGCTGGCGGACGCGCTGAAGCGGAAGTAGCTACCACGCCAGAACAGCCGGCTCCTTCTCGAGCCGGCCCAGCAGCCAGTCTCGAAAACTGGCAACCGGTGGATAGCCGCGCTTCTCGTGGGGAACGACGAGGTAATAGGCGCTGCGGCTCTGCATCGGCTGGCCGGGCGCTGGCACAAGCTGGCCGCGCTGTAATTCACCCTCGATAAGGAGCAGCGGCAACAGCGCCACGCCGAGCCCCGCCATGCAGGCCTGGGCGGCGGTGCCGAACTGTTCGAATTGCATTCCGGGTCCGGTCGGGGCGCTCAGGCCCTGATGCTCGAACCATTCCGTCCAGGCGCCGGGGCGTGTCGTCATGTGCAGGAGCGGCAAACGGCCGATGTCGGCCGGCGTGGCGATGGCGCGGCCGGCGAGGAATTCGGGCGACACCACCGGCGCCACCGTTTCGCGCACCAGAAGCGTCGAGTCGGCTTCCGGCCAGTCCGGCAGGCCGTAGTGGATGGCCGCATCCAGCCTCTCCCTGGCGAAGTCGAAGCGGCCGACACGGGTGGCGAAATTGATGGTTATGTCGGGATTGCTTTCGACGAAATCGGGGATCATCGGCATCAGCCAGCGCGTGCCGAAGGTCGGCAATATGGCCAGGTTCAGGATGCCGCTATGCTGATTGCTCATCAATCCGAGCGCCGCGTCGCGCAATTGGCCAAGCGCGGAACGCACCGTCTCGGCATAGATTTCGCCTGCCGTCGACAGGCGGACGTTGCGGCTGTCGCGCTCGAACAATCGGCGGCCGAACTGATCCTCCAACAGCCTTATCTGCCGGCTAACCGCACCCTGGGTCAAATCCAGCTCCTGGGCAGCGGCGGTGAAGGAGCCGAGCCGGGCCACCGCCTCGAAGGCGGCGAGGGCACTGATGTTGGGCAAAAGGCGGCGCTGGACACTCATGATCCATTCCTAACGCTCATTGATCGGTGAAGCAATTTCGTTTGATTTTCTCAAGCTACGGGCCGATAAGCCGGGCTTCACCCTTCGAAGGATCGAAAAGCCATGGCCGCCGACAAGAATGCATTCGTCTGGGAAGACCCCTTCCTGATCGAGGACCAGCTTTCGGAAGACGAGCGCATGGTGCGCGACGGCGCTGCCGCCTTTGCCGCCGACAAGCTCGCGCCGCGCATCGAGGAAGCGTATCTCAACGAGACTTTCGACACGGCGATCTTCCGCGAGATGGGCGAGGCCGGCCTGCTCGGCATCAACATCCCGGAGGAGTTCGGCGGCCTCGGCGCAAACTATGTCACCTATGGGCTGGTGGCGCGGGAAGTCGAACGCGTCGATTCCGGCTACCGCTCGATGATGTCGGTGCAGTCGTCGCTGGTGATGTATCCGATCTATGCCTATGGCTCGGATGAACAGCGCAAGAAATACCTGCCGAAGCTCGCCAGCGGCGAATGGATCGGCTGTTTCGGCCTGACCGAGCCGGATGCCGGCTCCGACCCCGGCGGCATGAAGACCCGCGCCGAAAAGACCGCCAGCGGCTACAAGCTGACCGGCTCCAAGATGTGGATTTCAAATGCGCCGGTCGCCGACGTGTTCGTCGTCTGGGCGAAGGTGAAGGGCGAGAACGGCAAGGACGAGATCCGCGGTTTCGTGCTGGAAAAGGGCATGAAGGGGCTTTCGGCGCCGAAGATCGGCGGCAAGCTGTCACTGCGGGCTTCGATTACCGGCGAAGTGGTGATGGAAGGCGTCGAGGTCGGCGAGGATGCACTGCTGCCCAACGCCAAGGGCCTCGGCGGACCGTTCGGTTGCCTCAACCGGGCCCGCTTCGGCATTTCCTGGGGCTCGATGGGGGCGGCGGAAGATTGCTGGCATCGCGCTCGCCAGTATGGCCTCGACCGCAAGCAGTTCGGCAAGCCTCTGGCCGGCACCCAGCTTTACCAGAAGAAGCTCGCCGACATGCAGACCGAGATCGCGCTTGGGCTGCAGGCATCCTTGCGCGTCGGGCGCCTGCTCGACGAGGGCAAGATGGCACCGGAGATGATCTCGATCGTCAAGCGCAACAATTGCGGCAAGGCGCTCGACATCGCCCGCCAGGCCCGCGACATGCATGGCGGCAACGGCATCCAGATCGGCTACCACGTCATGCGCCACGCGCAGAACCTCGAGACCGTCAACACCTATGAGGGCACGCATGACGTGCACGCGCTGATCCTTGGACGGGCGCAGACGGGGATACAGGCGTTCTTTTGAGCGACTTTAAGCCGGCAACGGGTTCTTTAATTTAGGTGCGCCGCAACATCCGCTTGGAGAATGGCGGCCAGATGTGTCAGGGTTCTGCAAGCTAAACGCCGATCCCGGGGCCCCATGGCAATTCTGGCAGCCGTCTACCACCTGACCCACTACAAATATGACCGGCCGGTGGTGCTCGGCCCTCAAATCATCAGGCTTCAGCCTGCACCGCATTCCCGCACCAAGGTGTTGAGCCATTCGCTGAAGGTCGAGCCGGCGAACCATTTCGTCAATCTGCAGCAGGACCCCTACGGCAATTTCCTCGCCCGGTTCGTCTTTCCCGAGCCGGTGACGGAGCTGAAGATCGAGGTCGACCTCGTCGCCGACATGACGGTCTACAATCCGTTCGACTTCTTCGTCGAACCGTCGGCGGAGGCGTTCCCGTTCGATTATCCCGAGGAAATCAGGGATGATCTCGCCATCTACCGGACGCCGGAGCCGGCGGGGCCGCTTCTCCAGGCTTTCCTGGAATCCGTCGACCGCAGTGCGCCCAACACGGTCAATTTCCTCGTCGACCTCAATGCAAGGCTGCAGCGCGAGATTGCCTATATCGTGCGCATGGAGACCGGCGTGTTCTCGCCGGAGGAAACGCTGGCCGCGGGCAAGGGCTCGTGCCGCGATTCGAGCTGGCTGCTGGTGCAGATCCTGCGCAATCTCGGCATCGCCGCGCGCTTCGTCTCGGGCTACCTGATCCAGCTCAAGCCCGACCTTGTCGCGCTGGATGGGCCGGCCGGCACATCGGTCGATTTCACCGATCTGCATGCCTGGTGCGAGGTCTATCTTCCCGGCGCCGGGTGGATCGGCTTCGACCCGACCTCCGGCCTGCTCACCGGCGAAAGCCATGTGCCGCTGGCCGCCACGCCGCATTTCCGCAATGCGGCACCAATTTCCGGCATGGCGAGCTTTGCCAATGTCGAGTTCGGCTTCGACATGCGGGTCGATCGCATCGCCGAACATCCGCGTATCACCAAGCCGTTCTCGGATGAAAGCTGGCAGGCGCTCGACGCGCTCGGCAACAAGGTCGATGCCGCGCTCGCGGCCGGGGATGTGCGGCTGACGATGGGCGGCGAACCGACCTTCGTCTCGATCGACGATTTCGAATCCGCCGAGTGGAACACGGCTGCCGTCGGGCCGACCAAGCGTGAAAAGGCCGATGCGCTGATCCGCCGGCTGCGCGAGCGCTTCGCGCCGGGCGGTTTTCTGCACTACGGCCAGGGCAAATGGTATCCCGGCGAAAGCCTGCCGCGCTGGACTTTTTCGCTCCACTGGCGCGCCGACGGCGAGCCGGTATGGAGCGACCCGTCGCTGATCGCGCGGGAGAAAAGCTCGGCCGATATCGGGCCGAAACAGGCCGAAAGCCTGCTGACGGCGATCGCCGGCGAGCTCGGCATCGATACCTCCATGGTCAGCGAAGCCTATGAGGACCCAGCCGAATGGCTGCTCAAGGAAGGCAAGCTGCCCGAGAATGTCGACCCGTCCAACTCCAAGCTGGAAGACCCGGAAGAGCGCAGCCGCATGGCGAAGGTGTTCGAGCGCGGGCTGACCAAGCCTTCGGGTTACGTGCTGCCGGTTCAGCGCTGGAACAGCCAGGCGTCCGGCCAGCGCTGGCGGTCGGAAAAATGGACGACGCGGCGCGGCCGGTTGTTCCTGGTGCCCGGCGATTCCCCGGTCGGCTATCGCCTGCCGTTGGGAACGTTGCCCTATGTGCCGCCGGCGCAATTCCCCTATATCGTGCCTGTCGATCCGTCGTTGCCGCGTGGCCCGCTGCCCGTGCGGGAAGCGATCTTGCCGATGGCCGCTCCGGCCGAACTGGAAGGCGCCGACGAAATGGCCCGCCGCCAGCAGGCGGTATCCTTCACCGCTGTCAGTGGTCAGCAGGACCGCGTCGAGCAGGAGATCACCGAGATCGGTGGCGCGGTGCGCACGGCACTTTCGGTCGAACCGCGTGACGGAAGGCTGTGCGTTTTCATGCCGCCGGTCGAGGCGCTGGAAGACTATCTCGAACTCGTGGCCGCTGCCGAGAACGCGGCAAAGGCGATTGGTCTGCCCGTGCATATCGAGGGCTACGGCCCGCCGCACGATCCGCGCCTCAATGTCATCCGCGTGGCACCCGATCCCGGCGTCATCGAGGTCAACATCCATCCCGCCTCGAATTGGCAGGATTGCGTGGCGACCACGACGGCGATCTACGAGGAGGCGCGGCAGACGCGGCTTGGCGCCGACAAGTTCATGATCGACGGCCGCCACACCGGTACCGGCGGCGGCAACCATGTCGTGGTCGGTGGCGCCACGCCCAATGACAGCCCGTTCCTGCGCCGGCCCGATCTGCTGAAAAGCCTGGTGCTGCAATGGCAGCGGCGTCCCTCGCTGTCCTATCTGTTCTCCGGCCTGTTCATCGGCCCGACCAGCCAGGCGCCGCGCTTCGACGAGGCGCGGCACGATTCGCTCTATGAACTCGAAATCGCGATGGCGCAGGTGCCGCATCCCGACCAGGGGGCCGCACCCTTGCCATGGCTGGTCGACCGCCTGTTCCGCAATCTGTTGACCGATGTCACCGGCAACACGCACCGCTCGGAAATCTGCATCGACAAGCTGTTCTCTCCGGATGGACCGACCGGCCGGCTTGGCCTTGTCGAATTCCGTGGATTCGAGATGCCCCCCAATGCGCGCATGTCTCTGGCGCAGCAATTGCTGGTCAGGGCGATCATCGCGCGCGCCTGGAAGAACCCGCTCGACGGGCGCTTCGTGCGCTGGGGCACTTCGCTGCATGACCGTTTCATGCTGCCGCACTATGTCTGGGCGGATTTTCTCGACGTGCTCGACGACCTCAAGCTCAACGGCTTCGAGTTTCGGCCCGAATGGTTCGACGCCCAGCTCGAATTCCGCTTTCCCTTCTGCGGCGAAGTCCAGCATGCCGGCATCAAACTGGAGCTCAGGCAAGCGCTGGAGCCGTGGCATGTGATGGGCGAGCAGGGCGCGATCGGCGGCACGGTGCGCTTCGTCGATTCCTCGGTCGAACGGCTGCAGGTCAAGACCGAAGGTCTCAATCCGGAGCGCCATGCGATCGTCTGCAACGGCCGCATCGTGCCGATGAGGGTTACCGACGACAGGGAGGTCGCGGTGGCGGGCGTGCGCTTCAAGGCCTGGCAGCCGGCCTCGGGGCTGCATCCCGCGCTGCCGGTCAACACACCGCTGGTGTTCGACATCTATGATCGCTGGTCCGGCAGGGCGGTTGGCGGCTGCGTCTACCATGTCGCGCATCCCGGTGGGCGCAACTACGACACGTTCCCGGTCAACGGCAACGAGGCGGAGGCACGGCGACTCGCCCGCTTCGAACCACGCGGTCATACGCCGTCCGGCTATGTGTTGCGCGAGGAACAGCCGGCGGAAGATTTCCCGATGACCCTTGACCTCAGGCGTCCACCAAGACTGTGATCTGACATGGCAAAGGGGAATCACAAAAGGGTACGCGGCAAGCCGCAGGCCCACAGCCTGCTGGAGCACTACCAGCCGATCGACGGCGTCGTCGACGAGATGGTCGACGCTTCGGGCAATCCCCGTCCGGTCTGGAAGCATTTTGTCGAGGCGCTGGACGAACTCGGAGCCGAAAAGCTCGGCCAGCGCTTCGCCCGCGCCGACCAGTATCTGCGTGATGCCGGTGTCTACTACCGCGTCTATGACAAGGCGGGTGCCAACGAGCGCGAATGGCCGCTGGCGCATATTCCCCTGCTCATCGAGGACAGCGAGTGGCAGGCGATCAGCGCCGGCCTGGTGCAGCGCGCCGACCTGTTCGAGGAAATTGTCGCCGATATCCATGGACAGAACCGGCTGGTCGACAAAGGCATCCTGCCGGCAGGGCTGATCGCGGCGAGCCCCGAATATTTGCGACCCGTGGTTGGCACCACGCCGGCGGGGGGGCATTTCCTGCACTTCTGCGCCTTCGAACTCGGCCGGGGCCCTGACGGCCGCTGGTGGGTGCTGGGCGACCGCACCCAGGCGCCTTCAGGCGCCGGTTTCGCGCTGGAGAACCGCGTCGCCACCACGCGCGCCTTGTCCGACATCTATGGCGAGATGCATGTGCACCGGCTCGCCGGCTTCTTCCGTCGCTTCCGCGATGCGCTGATCGGCATGGCAAAGGAGAGCGACGGCCGCGTCGCCATCCTGACGCCGGGCCCCCTCAACGAAACCTACTACGAACACGCCTATATCGCCCGCTACCTCGGCATCATGCTGCTCGAAGGCGAGGATCTGACCGTTTCCGGCGGCAGGCTGATGGTGCGCACCGTGTCCGGCCTGATGCCGATCAGCGTGCTGTGGCGGCGGCTCGACGCCGCCTTCGCCGATCCGCTCGAACTGCGCCCGGATTCGCAGATCGGCACGCCGGGCCTGGTCGAAGCGATCCGGCAAGGCACGGTGTCCACCGTCAATGCGCTTGGCTCTGGCCTGATGGAGACGCGTGCGCTGCTTGCCTTCCTGCCCAAGATCGCGCGCGAATTGTGGGGCGAGGAGCTGCTTTTGCCCAGTGTGGCGACATGGTGGTGCGGGCAGGAGACGGAGCGCGCCCATGTGCTCGCCAATATCGATCGCATGGTGGTCGGCCCGGCGCTGTCGACAAGACTTGCCTTTGAGGATGACGGACAGACAAAGCTCGGCTCGGCGCTGTCGGTCGGGGAACGGGCGGAGCTGGTGGCGCGCATCGAACGCGATGGCGAGGCCTTCGTTGGCCAGGAAGCGGTGACGCTTTCGACGACGCCCGTCTATGTCGGCGGCTGGCTGGAGCCCCGGCCGGCGAGCCTGCGCGTCTATCTGGCGCGCACGCCCGAGGGCTGGACGGTTATGCCGGGCGGTTTCGCCCGTGTCGGCCTGTCGCTCGACCCGACGGCGATCGCCATGCAGCGCGGCGGCCAGGCGGCCGATGTCTGGGTGGTCAGTGACAAACCGGTCGAGCGCGAGACGCTGCTGCCGCAAGAGGGTGACAGCTTCAACCGCACCAAGCCGGGCAGCCTGCCCAGCCGCGCGGCGGAAAACCTGACCTGGCTCGGCCGCTACATCGAACGTTCGGAAGACACCGTGCGCATCCTGCGCGCCTATCATGTGCGGCTCGCCGAAACATCCGATCCCGATATGCCGCTGTTGGCCGACATCAGGGACTATCTCGAACCGTTCGGCATCGATGTCGAGACGGCGATCCCGTCAGGATTGATCGGTACGCTCGACAGCGCCGTCTACAGCGCCGGCCAGATCCGCGATCGTTTCTCGCCGGATGGCTGGCTGGCGCTCAAGGATTTGTCGAAGACCATCCATCAGTTCGCTACCACCGTGGCGCCCGGCGACGACGCGACGCGGGCCATGACCGTCATCCTGCGCAAGCTTGCCGGATTCTCAGGCCTTTTGCATGAGAACATGTACCGGTTCGCGGGCTGGCGCTTCCTCGAGATCGGCCGGCGGCTGGAGCGCGGCATCCAGATCGCCGGCACGCTGGCCCGACTGACCGGCAGCAAGGCGCCGGATGGCGCGCTGGATATGATGCTGGAGATCGGCGACAGCGTCATGACCCATCGCCGGCAATATCCGGTGCAGGCCGGCCGGCGCACGGTGATCGATCTCCTGGCGCTCGATCCGCTCAATCCACGCTCCATCCTGTTCCAGTTGGAAAGGCTGAAGGCCGAGATCGGGCTGTTGCCGACGACAGGCGGCGAGGGGCATATGTCGGCAGCGGCCAAGGAGATCCTGCAGCTCAACACGGCCATCGCCATCAAGGAACCGGCTGACATGACGACGAAGGCGCTGAACGAACTCGCCAGCGAAATCGGCGGCCTCTACAACAGCCTCGCCAGAGCCTATTTCGGCTAGAAAGCAATGGCCATGCTGTACGACATCCGGCTTCTGCTTCATTACGACTACGCCGCCGCTGCCGGCGGCGGCCGGCATCAGGTGCGGGTGCTGCCGCCGACCATCAGCGGCGTGCAACGGGTCATCGCCGCTTCGCTCTCCTTCGAGCCGGCGCCCAATGAACGATCCGACTTCACCGATTTTTTCGGCAACAACGTCACTTCGATCGCGTTTCGCGACGCGCATGAAGCGCTCGACATAAGGATGAGCGCGCGCGTGGCGGTGTCGCGGCCCGAGCCCGGGCTCGACGTGTCGCCCGATATCGGCCGGCTCAGGCGGGAACTGGCCGCCGTGCGGTCGCTGGCGCCCGCCTCGCCGCACCATTTCCTGGCCGCCAGCAGCCATGCGGGTATCGATGCGGCGATCACCGCATTCGCGCAAGACAGCGTCGGAAACTCGGCCGCTGGGACGGCGACGGACCTGTGTAACCGCATCCATCGCGATTTCACCTATGATGGCGAAGCGACCACGGTGCGGACCCGGGCCAGCGATGCCTTCCGGCTGAAGCGCGGGGTCTGCCAGGATTTCTCCCACATCATGATCGCCGGGCTGCGCGGTCTCGGCATTCCGGCCGGCTATGTCAGCGGCTTCCTGCGCACCATTCCGCCCAAGGGCAAGCCCCGGCTGGAAGGTGCGGATGCCATGCATGCCTGGGTCAAGGTCTGGTGCGGGCGTGATGCCGGCTGGCAGGAGTTCGACCCGACCAACGGCATGCGGGCTTCCAACGACCATATCACTGTCGGTTACGGGCGCGACTATTCGGATGTGGCGCCCATCGTCGGTGTGCTGAAGACGACCGGCGGCCAGGTCGGGGAGCAGGCCGTGGACGTCATCCCGGTGGTGCTCGAAAAGGCGTGAAAACGGGCGCGCCGACTTGCCCGGCGCCGCGAGTGCCCGCGATAGATGGAGTAGACTTCTCAAACATCGATGAGGCCATTGGAGCAGTTCACCGTTTCACGGAAACGGCGAGCCGCTCTAACCCCTTGATTTGGCGCAATTCCGAACGGAAAAACCGTTTCGCACTTTACCTGGAATTGCTTTAGTCTGTATTCGTTCCGAGGGAGAATAGTCTTAAGCGGCTGCGTACAGGTGCGGGTTTGTCATTGAAAACTGTCAGCGTCGTCATACCCGCGCACAATGCGGCGGCAACGATTGCCAAAACGCTGGCGTCGCTTGGCGGAGAGGCCGGGTTTATCGGCGAGATTCTGCTGGTCGACGATCAATCGACCGATGGCACGGCCGATGCTGCGCGGCAGGCGGCCGCGCGATCCTCCCTGCCGCTCCGTGTACTGCCGGCCAATTGCCGCGACGCCGGCGGCGCCCGCAACCTGGCGCTCGATGAGGCGATCCATCCATGGGTCTACCTGATCGATGCCGACGACCTGCATCTTCAGGGTGGCTTGCGCTCCTTGCTGTCGCAAGCGGAAAGCCAGCCCAAGGCCGACATGATCGTCGGCGCCTTCCGGCGCAGGGTGAACGGCGAGGACCGGCAGATCAAGGTGCCAAACGGATATACCGCGGCCTGCCTCACCAATGCCTCCGCCTATGTGAAGGGGGATATACGCTCGGTGGCGGTGGGCAGCGTGCTGGCTTCCCGGCGTCTCATCGGCGAGACCCGGTTCCCGGTCGGGCTCGCCTTCGATGAGGACACGCTGTTCTGGGCGCGGCTGATGAGCAAGGCGTCGCTGGCCATGGTTCAGCGTCCCGTCATGATTTACGAAGTTTCAGCGGAGCGCTCCGATGATCGCTTCACGGTCAACCCGGCGCGCCGCTTCCTGGATTGGCGCCGGGAGTTGCGGAAGCTCACCGATTGCGGCATCCCGATTTCGGCACTGAAAGCCAGGGAGGGCCTTGTCGCGCTCAAGATCGCCCGCGTCCACTATGCGCGGGGCGACCTGGAGACCGCGTCGCGCTTCCTGGCGGTGGCCGCGGCCGCACCGAAGCGGCGTTCGGAAGCCTGGCGCTGCCTGCGCTACACGCTCAAGCTCAAGGTGCGGCGCCGGCTGTCCTTTCCGCTGACCCAGATGCAGGGCGCGTTGTAGGCCTCGCGCCGCGCCAGGCGCCGACGCCAGCAGGATCGCCTGCTTTGCAGACGGCGTGTGGAACCAGCAGTCAACCAGCAGCTTATCTACGCGTATTTGCGTGGAGCTTACATGCTGCAGAGATCAGGACTGTCGCTCAGCCCGTCGGCGGAGACAGATGCATCGCCGCGGAACGGGGCGCAAAGCTCAGCCGAGCATGCCGCGCTGACCTATGTCAGCGATGCCGAGCCCGGTATCCGCCGGCTGAAGGCTGGCAAGGGATTTACTTACAGAGGACCGAAGGGGAAAGCGGTGTCCGATGCCGCCAGGGCGCGCATCGCGGCGATCGTCATTCCGCCGGCCTGGACCGATGTCTGGATTTCGCCCGATCCGAACGGGCATATCCAGGCGACCGGGAGGGATCAGCGGGGGCGCAAGCAGTATCGCTATCATCCGCAATGGGCCGAGGAGCGCGACGGCGCCAAATATTCGAGCCTCGTCGCTTTCGCCCAAAGCCTGCCGGACCTTCGGCGCAGGATCGACAGCGACCTGCGCCGTCGCAGCCTGCCGCTCGAACGGGTCGTCGCCGCGGTGGTCTGGCTGCTCGACAACACGATGATCCGTGTCGGCAATGCCGCCTATGCACGCGACAACAAGAGCTTCGGCCTGACGACATTGCGGGACCGGCATGTCGACATCAAGGGATCAAGCCTGCGCTTTGCCTTCAAGGGCAAGTCCGGCAAGGAATGGAGATTGAAGCTGGTCGACCGCCGCATCGCCGGGATCGTTCGGGGCGCGCAGGACCTGCCGGGGCAGAAGCTGTTCCAATATCTCGACGAGGACGGCAACAGGCGCCCTGTGCGCTCCGACGACGTCAACCACTATATACGCGAAGCGGTCGGCGACGCGTTCAGTTCGAAGCATTTCCGCACGTGGGGCGGCACCATCCACGCCGCCTCGCTGTTTGCGCAGACGGAACTGCCCGAAAGCCAGGCGCAGCAAAAGCGGGTGATGAACAGCGTCATCGACAAGGTGGCCGAGCGGCTGGGCAACACGCGTGCGGTCTGCCGCAAATGCTATATCCATCCGCAGGTTTTCGAGGCCTGGTCGCAGGGACGGCTGCTTGCCGAAATGGCGGAAGCCAACAAGCGCAAGCGGACCATAGACGGTCTCGATGAGGAGGAGGCGCTTGTGCTGAGATGGCTGGAAACACACGAAAGCTAACCCGGCGCGACTGACGAACACCGAATCCGCAGCTGCCGGATTTTTTTATCGACGCCGTGTCGGGATCGGTCCTACTGTTTCGTCCTTTGATACAGAAAGGACCGATCATGCTCTACGCCATCCTGTGCTATGCTTCCGAAGACGTCGTCAGCTCCTGGAGCAAGGCGCAGGACGACGAAGTGATGGCCAATCTCCTCAACGTCCAGGACAAATATGCCAAGGCCGGCCGGCTCGGCCCGGTGGCGCGGCTTTTGCCGACGACAGCGGCGACGACACTGCGGAAGGTCAAGGGCGAATCCGTTGTCATCGACGGGCCGTTCGCCGAGACCAAGGAACAATTCCTTGGCTTCTACACGCTCGAATGCGCCGATCTCGACGAGGCCGTGGAATTCGCCCGCGAACTCTCCGAGGTCAACCCCAGCGGCGGCTCGTATGAGATCCGGCCGGTGTCCGTCTTCAATCCCACCGGGGTTGCCGTATGACCGAACTTGCCTGGATAAGCTCGGCCATCAGTGCCGCCCGTCCGCAGGCGATGGGCGCGCTGCTGCGCTATTTCCGCGACCTCGACACCGCGGAAGAAGCTTTCCAGGATGCCTGCCTCAGGGCGCTCAAGAACTGGCCGCAGAATGGACCGCCACGCGATCCAGCGGCCTGGCTGATCTTTGTGGGCCGCAACAGCGGCATCGACGCGGTGCGCAAGCGCGCCAAGCAGGCGCCGATGCCGGAGGAAGACCAGATTTCCGACCTGGAAGACGCCGAGAGCGATATCGCCGAGCGACTCGATGGCGCGCATTACCGCGACGACATATTGCGGCTGCTGTTCATCTGCTGTCACCCTGATTTGCCCGCGACGCAGCAGATCGCGGTCGCGCTGCGCATCGTCTCCGGCCTCACCGTCAAGCAGATCGCGCGCGCCTTCCTGGTCGGCGAGAGCGCCATGGAACAGCGCATCACCCGCGCCAAGGCGCGCATTGCCGATGCCGGCGTACCGTTCGAGACGCCAGGCGCGGTCGAGCGCTCCGAACGGCTCGCTGCGGTCGCCGCGATGGTCTACCTGATCTTCAACGAGGGATACTCGACCAACAGCGGCGAAGCGCCGGCCCGCTCGCCGCTGTGCGAGGAGGCGATCCGGCTGGCCCGGCTGCTGCTGAGGCTGTTCCAGACCGAGCCGGAGATCATGGGGCTGACGGCATTGCTTCTGCTGCAGCATGCGCGCGCACCGGCCCGTTTCGACGGCGACGGCGAGATCGTGCTGCTCGAGGACCAGGATCGGCGCCTGTGGAGCCGCAAGATGATCGAGGAAGGGCTGGCGCTGGTCGACAAGGCCCTGCGCCACCGCAAGCCCGGTCCTTATCAGGTGCAAGCGGCGATCGCCGCACTCCATGCGCGGGCGGCGAAAGCCGAGGACACGGACTGGGTGGAGATCGACCTGCTTTACGGCCTGCTCGAACAGATGCAGCCGTCGCCGGTCATCACCCTCAACCGTGCGGTCGCGGTCGCCAAGGTGCGTGGACCGGAAGCGGCACTGGCGATGATCGAGCCGCTCGAGCCGAGGCTTTCCGGCTATTTCCATTTCTTCGGCCTCAAGGGCGGGCTTCTGATGCAGCTCGACCGGGGCGAGGAGGCACGCATTGCCTTCGACCGCGCCATCGCGCTGGCCAACACGGCGGCGGAAGCGGCCCATATCCGCATGCATATCGACCGCCTGATCAAGGACGGCGCCGTGCGCGCGCCGGCGACAAAGGCAAACTGAGCCCCCTCTGCCCGTTCAGCCCAGGCATCGTCTGGCTCAATCGTGCGGCTTGGGCTTGGACCATGCCGGGGTGGCGATTTTCCCCTGAAACAGGTAATGGCACGCCATGACAGCCCCTTCCAGCCGCGACGGCGCCGGGAAGGCATGGCGCAAGGCGTTGACCCCAGCCATATGAGCGGCGGGATCTGAAAGGAACAAAAATGACGATAGCGAAGGAAACGGCCGAGCTTCTGGCGAAACTGGGCGTGGCCAAGGAGGCGCTTGACGGCGGCGACCTGATCGTGCGCAGCCCGGTGACGGGTGAGCAGATCGCGGCGCTGAAGACGATCTCGCCGGCCGATGCGGCAAAGACCATCGACGGAGCGCACAAGGCATTCCAGTCCTGGCGGCTGGTGCCAGGTCCCAAGCGCGGCGAACTGGTGCGGCTGCTGGGCGAGGAACTGCGCGCGCACAAGGCTGAGCTTGGCCGGCTGGTGTCGATCGAGGTCGGCAAGATCCCCTCCGAAGGGCTCGGCGAAGTGCAGGAAATGATCGACATCTGCGATTTCGCCGTCGGTCTGTCCCGTCAATTGTACGGGCTGACCATCGCCACCGAGCGTCCCGGCCACCGTATGATGGAAACCTGGCATCCGCTGGGCGTCGTCGGTGTCATCTCGGCTTTCAACTTCCCGGTCGCGGTGTGGTCGTGGAACGCGGCGCTTGCCCTGGTCTGCGGCGATGCCGTGGTATGGAAACCCTCCGAGAAGACGCCGCTGACGGCGCTTGCCTGCGAAGCGATCTTCAAGCGTGCCGTCAAGCGTTTCGGCCCCGACGCACCGCAAGGCCTGGCGCCGGTGCTGATCGGCGACCGCGCGGTCGGCGAGATCCTGGTCGATCATCCCAAGGTGCCGCTGGTTTCGGCCACCGGCTCGACCCGCATGGGCCGGGATGTCGGTCCTCGCCTGGCCAAGCGTTTTGCACGCGCAGTGCTGGAACTGGGCGGCAACAATGCCGGCATCGTCTGCCCGACGGCCGATCTCGACATGGCGCTGCGCGCCATCGCCTTCGGCGCCATGGGCACGGCCGGCCAGCGCTGCACGACGCTGCGCCGCCTGTTCGTCCATGACAGCGTCTACGATGCCTTGGTGCCGCGCCTGAAGAAAGCCTATCAGAGCGTTTCGGTCGGCAATCCGCTGGAGACCTCCTCGCTGGTCGGGCCGTTGATCGACAAGGCCGCGTTCGATGCCATGCAGAAGGCCCTGAGCGAAGCGACCGCCCATGGCGGCAAGGTGACCGGCGGGACGCGTGTCGAGAACGGCCATCCCGATGCCTATTATGTCCATCCGGCGCTGGTCGAAATGCCGAAACAGGTTGCACCGGTGACGGAAGAGACCTTCGCGCCGATCCTCTATGTGATGAAGTATTCCGACTTCGATGCCGTCCTCGACGAGCACAATGCTGTCGGCGCCGGCCTGTCGTCGTCGATCTTCACCCGTGACCTGCAGGAATCCGAGCGTTTCCTCGGTGTGGACGGCTCGGATTGCGGCATCGCCAACGTCAACATCGGCACCTCCGGGGCCGAAATCGGCGGCGCGTTCGGTGGTGAAAAGGAAACTGGGGGCGGCCGCGAGAGCGGCTCCGATGCGTGGAAGGCCTATATGCGCCGCGCCACCAACACGGTGAACTATTCCAAGGCGCTGCCGCTCGCCCAAGGCGTCTCGTTCGACATCGATTGAGAATGCCAGGGGTGCCCCCGTCAGGTCGATCAGCTGCGCGAGCATCAATCGACACAGGTGGAGGGTGTACACGCGGCTGTAACGCTGGACAGCTTCCGACACTTGTCCAGCGTCGGCTTTTTCGTAACTGGGCGCTGGCAGAGCCTGCCGACGCTGCCGAGGTCGTCGGCGTCGCGCAGCCACGCAAACGCGGAACCGGTCAATCCACCTGTTCTGGCACAATTCCGGACGGAAACGTATCACGGCTGAAATGGCTCTCGTGTGCCGCTGCTCAGCCGTCGCCTTGCGATGGCGGGAAGCAGGCCTTGAAGGCCGTGTCGACGACGGCCAGCTTGGCCGCCTGGACGGTCATGTATTCCTCGTAAAATCGGTGCGACACCCACATCACCGAATGGCCGCGCTGACCAAGCCAGCCAATGCTGCCGAGCTCCTCTGCCGTGCGCAGTTTGCGGCCGAGATGGGTCCGCGACAGCTTGAGCCATTTGGCGAAGTCACCGATCGAAACCACGCTGGTCGGAATCCGCTCCAGGCCGGCGTGGGCGGGGTCGATGCCCGACATCAGCCAGTCCATGACGATGCCGCCATTGTTGAGCCAGATGAACAGGGAAAAGGTCTGGTTGGGTTCGCGCACCGGCTTGGACGCAAGCAGTCCGTCAGCCACCAGGGGCTGCAGTGTGGCAAGCATCTCGGGACGCTCCAAATATCTGGCCAGCCGGTCGCCGCCGTCGATATGGTCAAGCGTGCGCAGATGGGCTGTTACCCAGCCGGTGAATCGCTCGATGGTCGCCGCTGTCGGCTGCAGGGGATGCGTGCGACCGTCCCCGCCCGCCACATACTCGGCGATGTTGTAGTGCAGCATCTCCTTGATGAAGGCGTCCGCGGTATTGCGGCTGGCCACCGCGTTCTTGTGCACGACCTCGATGAAACGCGATACGGTCAGTTCCTTGCGGCGGTCATTCGGGTCGCGCCTGAAGTGCATGGCAAGGCCGACATGACCCAACAGCCAACGCTGCTGGGTGGCAAAGATGGAAGCCAGCCGCGGGCTTTCCTCGTAGATACGGATCAGGGACTGCGACTGTTCCTGAACGTAGCGGTGCAAGGCCGGATGGCCGGCTATGTCTTCCAGATTCAGCGCTGATCTCCCGATGCTTTGAATCACCTCGGATGGCGAGGTTGCGTTCCCCATTTTCCAGTCTTCACCACGCGTGTCCAGACGTACCAATTGCGAAGGACAGGGCCAGCCGAGCCACAGATCCACGGCACGGTTACATGCGCATTCCGCCAACCGCTTGCCATGGCTTGGAAAACGCCTCCCAACTATGGTCAGCCGAACGGTGGAATCCAGCCAAGCGAGCGGCGTGGTGCGACGGTTGTCCGCAGGGGCATTTCCTTTTGCTGGTCCATGGAGGCATCTTTCACCCCCATCACCCCCGGCGAAGTCGAATTAACTGTTGGACAGGTTCGATCCCACCTTCCGACCGGAGTTCAGGCCGGCCCGGCGGGGGGCATGTCGCCTTCACTCGGCGGCCTGGACCCGATTGGCCGCGATGATCGCCCGGATCTCGGACCGGCAGGAGCCGCAATTGGTGCCCGCCTTCAGCGTGGCGCCGATGGCGTCGACGCTGGTGCAGCCAGCCGCCACGGCAGCCGTGATCTGGTTGACCCCAACGTTGAAACAGGAGCAGACGGTCGCGCCGGCATCTGGCCGCTCGGCACCGGCGCGGCCGGCGACGATCCTGAAACGCTGCCGCTGGCTGGCGTGGACCTCATCGAGTTGCTCGGCCGCCCAGCCGCGCGACACCGCGACCGGACCGGGCGCGATGAACAAGGCACCCGCCAGATGCTCGCCGTCGAAGGCGGCGATGCGGTGCTGGCCGGCCTCGCGGTCGTGATAGGCAAGCATTTCGCCATCCGCAGCATCGAAGAGCGAACCGGCGAAGGCCGTCCAGTCGACATCGTCGTGGGCAAAGGCGAGCTCGACCCGCCAGCCGCCCCGGCATCTGGCTACCGCCCAATAGTCGGCCATCGCCACGGGCCTTTTGCGTGTCACGGCAAAGCCGAATGCCCGAGCGGTGAATTTCTCGATGCGGGCCGCGACATGCTTCAGCGCCGGCTGGCCCGACACCGGATCGGTAAGCGATGTGGTGAGCGTGTCGAGCCGACCCCTGGCGGCGAATTGATCGGTCCAGTGCATCGGCGCGAACAGGCTGCCCTGACGCTGGCGCGTGGTCACCAGCGCGCGGACCAGCACTTCGCCGCGCGGAGTCGAGACGCGTGCGATGTCAGCATCGCCAACGCCGTGGCGTTGCGCATCCACCGGGTGGATTTCGACGAAGGGCTCGGCGATGTGCTGGGACAGGCGCGGGCTTTTGCCGGTGCGGGTCATGGTATGCCAGTGGTCGCGGATGCGGCCAGTGTTGAGGATGAGCGGGAAGTCGGGGGTGGTGCGGGTTTCGACGGTCGGGCGGATGGCGATGAAGCGCGCCTTGCGGTCGGGCGTGTAGAAGTTGCCGTTGGCGAAGAAGCGAGTGGGCTGGTGCCCGGTCGAGTTGACCGCGTCGGGCGGAGGTTCAGCTTGAGTACTTCCGCCTGGCTGAAGTGCTGGCCACTGAAACGGCGCAAGCGCTTCATACCCATCGGCGTCAACATCAGCATAGGCCCCGATGTCAAAATCCCGCGCGCCGTCATTCTCGAATCCTGACAACGCGGCGTGCTCAGCAAAAATCTCCGCTGGCGTTTCATGCGCAAACGCGTCGTCAAAGCCCATGCGCCGCGCCACCTCGGCAATGATCCACCAGTCGGGCCGCGCCTCGCCGGGGGCCGGCAAGAACGCGCGCTGGCGCGAGATGCAGCGCTCGGAATTGGTGACGGTGCCGTCCTTCTCGCCCCAGGCCGTCGCCGGCAGCCGGACATGGGCATGGCGGACCGTGTCGGTCTCGGCCAGCACGTCCGACACCACCACGAAGGGGCAGGCCTTGATCGCCGCTTCGACGGCGCCTGCATCCGGCATCGAATCGACCGGGTTGGTGGCCATGATCCACAGTGCTTTCACGCGCCCGTCGGCAACCGCCTTGAACATCTCGACCGCCTTGAGGCCGGGCTTGCCTGCAATCTCCGGTGTCTTCCAGAAGCGACGCACGCGTTCGCGATGCTCGAGATTTTCGATCTCCATATGGGCGGCGAGCATGTTGGCCATGCCGCCGACCTCGCGGCCGCCCATGGCATTGGGCTGGCCGGTGACCGAGAACGGTCCGGCGCCGGGCTTTCCGATACGGCCAGTGGCAAGATGGCAGTTGATGATGGCGTTGACCTTGTCGGTGCCCTGGGACGACTGGTTGACGCCCTGGCTGTAGACGGTGACGGTCTTTTCGGTCCTGGCAAACAGGCTGTAGAAACGGCCGATCTCGTCTTCGCTGAGCCCCGTGGCGGCAGCGACGCCGGCAAGGTCGAGCGCCGAGGCGGCGAACAGTGCCTGTCCAAAGCCGGACGTATGCGCCGTGATATAGGCACGGTCGAGCGCATTGTGCTGACCGAGCCATGCCAGCAGGCCGGTGAACAGGGCGACGTCGCCATCCGGCGCGATCGCCAGGTGCATGTCGGCGATATCAGATGTCATGGTGCGGCGCGGGTCGACCAGCACCACCTTCATCTCGGGCCGTTTTTCGCGGGCAGCCGCGATGCGCTGATAAAGCACCGGATGGCACCAGGCGAGGTTGGATCCGACCAGCACGACCAGATCAGCCAGTTCCAGATCCTCGTAGCTTCCCGGCACCGTGTCGGAGCCGAAGGCGCGGCGGTGGCCGGCGACGGACGAAGCCATGCAGAGCCGCGAATTGGTGTCGATGTTGGCCGAGCCGACAAAGCCCTTCATCAGCTTGTTGGCGAGGTAGTAATCCTCGGTCAGCAACTGGCCGGAGACGTAGAAGGCGACCGCGTCGGGACCATGGTCGGTAACGACTTGCGAGAAGGTCGAGGCGACGAGGTCGAGCGCCTCGTCCCAAGAGGAGCCCCGGCCGTGGATTTGCGGACCGAGCAACCGGCCGTCGAGGCCGATGGTCTCGGCGAGCGCGGAGCCCTTCGAGCATAGCCGGCCGAAATTCGCCGGATGATCGGGGTCGCCACGGACGGACACCTGCCCGTCCGTGGCGACCTTTGCCAGCACGCCGCAGCCCACCCCGCAATAGGGGCAGGTGGTCCTCACCTCTCGCGCTTCAACGATCTCCATGTCAGGCGGCGCGGCTGGCCAGCGCTTCCAGCGCGATGAACAGGCGCTCGCCTTCCCGCTTCACGGGAATGGTGCGCACGGCGCCTTCGTCGGCGCCAAGCGCCTTGCCCGTCTCCAGCGAGATGACCCAATTGTGCAGAGGGCACGTCACGGCCGCGCCATGGATGATGCCCTGGCTCAGCGGTCCGCCCTTGTGAGGGCAGTGGTCCTCGATGGCGAAGACCGCGTCGTCCGCTGTGCGGAAGACGGCGATCTTGCCTTGTGGTGTGGCGACGCAACGCGCGCCCCGCCGGGGAATGTCGGAGAGGGTGCCGATGGCGATCCAGTTCATAGCACTGCCTTTGCTTGATAGGATCGCGCCCAGGCGCCCCCCTCTGTCCTGCCGGACATCTCCCCCTCAAGGGGGGAGATTGGCAGCTTCAGGCTCACCGCCCATTCTGCAACGTCGACAATTGGCGAAGGCCGCCATGGTGATCGATCTCCCCCCTTGAGGGGGAGATGGCCGGCAGGCCAGAGGGGGGTGGCTCGCGCTGACATCTCCATCACTCCGCCGCCTGCGCAAACCCGACCGAAGCCATCGGCCGGAACTCGTGCTTGTCCTTGCCGGAGACGCGCTCGGACCACGGATCGACCTGGGCAAACTTCTGCGAAAAGACGAAGCGCTCGTAATAGGCTCGACGCTTCTCGCCATCGTCCATGATCTGGCGCTTGACCTCGGCTATGCCGATGCGCTTGGCCCATTTGTAGATGCGCTCGAGGTATCGGCCTTGCTCGCGATACATCTGCGTCAGCGCCACGATGTGCTCCAGCGCCTCGTCCTCGGTCCTGACCAGGCCGAGCACTTCCGTGCCCTTGATATCGAGACCGGCGGCACCGGCGAAGTGGATCTCGTAGCCGCTGTCGACGCAGATCACGCCGACATCCTTGCACGTCGCCTCGGCGCAGTTGCGCGGACAACCCGACACCGCCATCTTGACCTTGGCGGGGGTCCACGAGCCCCACATGAATTTCTCGATGCGAATGCCGAGACCGGTCGAATCCTGCGTCCCGAAGCGGCACCAGTCCGAGCCGACGCAGGTCTTCACCGTGCGCAGCCCCTTGGCGTAAGCATGGCCGGAAACGAAGCCGGCCTGGCCGAGATCGGCCCACACCGCCGGCAAATCCTCCTTGCGGATGCCGAGCATGTCGATGCGCTGGCCGCCAGTGACCTTGACCATCGGGATCTCGAACTTGTCGACGACGTCGGCGATGGCGCGCAGTTCGGCGGCGTTGGTCACGCCGCCCCACATGCGCGGCACCACCGAATAGGTGCCGTCCTTCTGGATGTTGGCGTGGACGCGCTCGTTGATGAAGCGCGACTGGTAGTCGTCGGCGTAGTCGTCAGGCCAGTCGCAGACGAGGTAGTAGTTGAGCGCCGGCCGGCATTTGGCGCAGCCGCAGGAGGTCTTCCATTCCAGTTCCTGCATGACCGCCGGAATGGTCTTCAGCGCCTTGGCCTTGATCAGCCGGCGCACCTCGTCATGGCCGAACGTGGTGCAGGAGCACATGGGCTGTACGGCGGCCGGGTTGTAGGTGTCGCCGAGGGTCAACACCATCAGCTTTTCGACCAGCCCGGTGCAGGAGCCGCAGGAGGCCGACGCCTTGGTGTGGGCGCGCACGTCGTCGAGCGAAGTCAGGCCCTTGCCCGTGATCGCGCCCGTGATCTTGCCCTTGCAAACGCCGTTGCAGCCGCAGATTTCCGCATCATCCGGCAAGGCTGCAACGGCCGCCATAGGGTCCAGCGGGGCACCCCCCTGGTAGGACTGGCCGAAGATCAACGTATCGCGCATTTGCGATATGTCGGTCTGTTTCTTCTTCAGGTCGTTGAACCAGGCGCCGTCCGATGTCTCGCCATAAAGCACCGTGCCGATGATGCGGTCGTCCTTGAGCACCAGGCGTTTGTAGACGCCGGCGGAAGCATCGCGCAGCACGATCTCCTGGCGGTCGTCGCCGTCGGCGAAGTCGCCGAGCGAAAAGAGGTCGATGCCGGTGACCTTGAGCTTGGTCGGCGTGTCCATGTGGACGAAGGCGGCGGTCTCGTCGCCGGCAAGCTGATGAGCGGCAACACGCGCCATCTCGTAGAGCGGCGCCACCAGCCCATAAACCATACCGCCCACCTCGGCGCATTCGCCGAGCGCGAAGATGTCGGGGTCGTTGCTGCGCATGCCGGCATCGACGACGATGCCTCTGTTGACGGCGACGCCTGCATCCTTGGCCAGCGCGGCGTTTGGCCTGATGCCGACCGCCATCACCACCAGCGTCGCCGGGATGATGGTGCCGTCGGCGAGTTCCACCTGCTCGACCTTGCCATTGCCCGTAATCGCCTGGGTGTTGGCCTTGGTGATGACCTTGATGCCGCGCTCCTCCACCGCGCGCTGCAGGAGATAGCCGGCGGCCGGATCGAGTTGGCGCTCCATCAGCGTCGGCATGACATGCAGCACGGTGACGTCCATGCCTTGCGCGTTGAGGCCGGCCGCCGCCTCCAATCCGAGCAGGCCGCCGCCGATGACCACGGCCTTGGCCCGCGACTGGGCGGCGAGCATCATTGCCTGGACGTCGTCCAGGTCGCGATAGGTCAGTACGCCCGGCAGATTGTGGCCCGGCACCGGGATGATGAACGGCACCGAGCCGGTGGCGATGACGAGCTTGTCGTAGGGCTCGGTGACGCCATGATCGGAGGTGATCGTCTTCGCCGTCCGGTCGATGGCCACGATCTTGTGGCCTTTGTAGAGGGTGATGCCGTGCTTGATGTACCATCCGTCGCCATGGATGATGATTTCCTCATAGGCCTTCTCGCCGGAGAGAACCGGTGACAGCATGATGCGGTCGTAGTTCACGCGCGGCTCGGCGTTGAAGATGGTGACGGCGTAGCGGCCCGGCGCCTGCTCCAGCAGATGCTCCAGCATGCGCCCGGGGGCCATGCCGTTGCCGATGATGACGAGTTTTTCGGTCATGGCGTTACTCCGCGGCTTCGACGAAGCGGTGGCGTTCGTAGAGGAATTTCAGCACCGCCTCGCGGCAGCGCAGGAAGGTGCGGTCGGAAGCAAGTTCGATGCGCCGGCGTGGCCGCGCCAGCGGCACGGGAAGCACTTCGCCGATGGTCGCGGCCGGACCGTTGGTCATCATGACGATGCGGTCGGACAGCAGCACCGCCTCGTCGACGTCATGGGTGATCATGATCGTCGTCGAGCCGAGCCTGGAATGGATATCCATCACGGCGTCCTGCAGATGGGCGCGCGTCAGCGCGTCGAGAGCTCCGAACGGCTCGTCGAGCAGCAGGATCTTGGGCTCCATGGCCAACGCCCGTGCGATGCCGACGCGCTGCTTCATGCCGCCGGAGATTTCGGCCGGGCGCTTGTCGCTTGCATGCGCCATCTGCACGAGGTCGAGATTGCGCATGATCCAGTCATGCCGCTCGGCCTTGCTCTTCGAACGGCCGAAGACTTTCGACACCGCCAGGTTGATGTTTTCGTAGACGGTCAGCCACGGCAACAGCGAATGGTTCTGGAACACCACGGCACGTTCGGGGCCGGGGCTGTCGACTTCCTTGTCTTCCAAAAGCACGGCGCCGGCGGAAATCTTGGTCAAGCCGGCGATCAGGTTGAGCAAGGTCGACTTGCCGCAACCCGAATGACCTATGATGGAGACGAATTCACCCTTGTGGATGGTCAGCCTGATGTCCCTCAGCACCTCGCTGACCTGGCCGCCACGCGCGAAGGATTTGTCGATGTGGTCGAGTTTGAGATAGGCGGTCATGGCGCTGTCCTCACTTTGCCGTCGTGCCGCGGGTGACAAAGGCGCCGACCGCCGCGACCAGGCGGTCGAGGCAGAAGCCGGTGACGCCGATATAGGCGAGCGCGACGATGATGTCGGGCAGCCGTGACGAGTTCCACGCGTCCCAGATGAAGAAGCCGATGCCGACGCCGCCGGTCAGCATTTCGGCTGCGACGATGGCAAGCCAGGATAGGCCGATGCCGATCCTCAAGCCGGTGAAGATGTAAGGCGCCGCGGCCGGCACCATGATCTTGACGAAGAATTCGAGCTGGTTCAGCCGCAGGATGCGGGCGACGTTGCGGTAGTCCTGCGGGATGTTGCGCACGCCGACGGCGGTGTTGATGATGACCGGCCAGATCGAGGTGATGAAGATCACGAACAGCGCCGATGGATTGGAGTCGCGGAAGGCGGCGAGCGACAGTGGCAGCCAGGCGAGCGGCGGCACGGTGCGCAGGATCTGGAACACCGGATCGAGGCCGCGCATCGCCCAGACCGACTGACCGACCAGCGCGCCGAGCGCGACGCCGACCACCGCCGCCATGCCGAAGCCGATGGCGACGCGCTGCAGCGAGATCAGCACCCGCCAGGCAAGACCGATGTCCTGGGGGCCGTTGTCGAAGAACGGATGCGCGATCAGGTCATAGGCTTCGTTCCATACCTGGCTCGGCGGCGGCAGGCTTGCCGTCGGCGACGAGCAGGCGACCTGCCAGACGACGAGCAGAAGGGCGATGACGATGGCGGGCGGGACGAGGGCGCTGGCGACCTTGCCTGCGATCGATACCAGATCAATGCGCCGCCGCGTCTTGGCGGTGAAGGCGACCACCTCGGCCGGCTTGGCCGGGAATGCTTTTACCTTGGTGTCCTCGATGACTTGGATGGACATGTCCTGGGAAAACTCCGTGGCGTCTGGTCGAACTGAACGAGAGACGGCGAAATGCCGTTTGGCCTGACTAGGCCGATGCCTTGATCGTCAGGCTGTCGAGATAAGCCGAGGGGTTGGCCGGATCGAAAGTCTTGCCGTCGAAGAAAGTCTCGACGCCGCGCGAAGACGAGGCCGGGATGTCGCTTGCCGCGACACCGAGTTCCTTGGCTGCCTCGCGCCAGATATCCTCGCGGTTGACCTGGTCGACCAGCGCCTTGATGTCTGTGGTCGGCGCGAACTTGCCCCAGCGGATGTTCTCGGCGAGGAACCAGCTGTCGTGGCTCTTGAATGGATAGGAGACGCCGCCCTTCCAGAATTTCATGTAGAGGTCGGTGGCGGTGGCGACCCGGCCGTTGCCGTAGTTGATGTCGCCCTTGAGGCGGCCGACGATGTCGGCGACAGGCACGTTCATCCATTGCCGCTTGCCGATGATGGCGGCCATCTCGTCCTTGTTCTCCTTGGCGTCGCACCATTGCTGTGCCGCCATCACCGCCATGACGATCGCCTTGGTGGCGTTCGGATATTTCTCGATGAAGGCGGCGCGCAGGCCGAGCGCCTTTTCCGGATGACCCTTCCAGATCTCGCCGGTCGTGGCGGCGGTGAAGCCGACGCCCTGGTGGACGAGCTGTTCGTTCCACGGTTCGCCGACGCAGAACACGTCCATGTTGCCGACCTTCATGTTGGCCACCATCTGCGGCGGCGGCACGACGATGGTCGAGACGTCCTTGTCGGGGTTGATGCCGCCGGCGGCCAGCCAGTAGCGCAGCCACAGATCATGTGTGCCGCCCGGGAAGGTCATGGCGGCCTTGACCTCCTTGCCTGCCGCCTTCTTGGCGGCGAAGGCGTCCTTCAGCTTGGAGGCATCGAGGCCGACGCCGGTGGCGGCATACTCCTGGGCTACTGAAATGCCCTGGCAATCGTAGTTGAGGCGAGCGACGATTGCCATCGGCAGCGGCTGGTTGTTCTGCGTCACCTTGCCGGTGTGCATGAGATAAGGCATCGGCGTCAGGATGTGGGCGCCGTCGATGCCGTTGGCTTCGCCTCCGAGCATCAGATTGTCTCGCGTCGCACCCCAGGAGGCCTGCTTGAGCACCTCGACATCAGGCATGCCGAATTTCGCGAACAGGCCTTTCTCCTTGGCGATGATCAGAGGCGCGGCATCGGTCAGCGCGATGAAGCCGAGCTTGGCGCCGGTCACTTCGGGACCTTTGCCTTCGGCATGGGCGCCAGCGGGAAACAATGTCCTTGCGGCAATAAACAGTCCCGCCGTCAGCGCGCTGCTGGCCAGAAAATCACGGCGGGTGAAATCCTTGAGGGACGTGCCAGTTCCAATCCGTTTCGTCATCGTCGTCTCCGGTTGAGCGCCTTGGAAGCGCCGTCGATTGCGTGTTCGGCCAAAAACAAAAAAGCCGCCGTCCAGGCCTTCGCGCATCCCTGGGGATTGCGCAGTGACCTGAGCGGCAGCTTTGCCTGTGGCGCCCGCCATTGGACGCCTGTTCCGTTGCCCGAGAAGGGCTCGTTCATTTCAAAGCAGGAACCGTGCCAGTTTCCCTCTGGAAGAAAACATCAAATGAATTCAGTGGGATCGGAGCATCACGCGGCAACTCGATCCACCGCGATTGGGGTCAAACATTGATCACCTTGCCTACAGGGGCGCATAATTTTTGTGCAATGCAAAAGGATGGCGCAGAAATGATCAGGCTTCTCCGAGGGTCGTTTTTTGGCTGTCGACATAGGCGTCGATCTCGTCCGGATCGAAGATCTGGCCGTTGAAGAAGCCGTCCGGGCCGAGCACCAGGCTGGCGCCCGCCGAGCCCACCGGGGTCGCCACCTTCAGCGCACCCTCGACCTTGGCATTGGCGCCCGGCAGCGCGACGCCGAGCGGCTTCAGCGCCGACCGGTAAAGGTCGGGCCGGTAGCAGTCGCGGGCGATGGCGAGATTCTCCGGCGTGTGCGCGACATGACCCCAGCGCACCATCTGGGTGTAGAACCACAGCGCATGGCTCTTCCAGGGGAAATTGGCGGCCTTGTCGAAAGGCACGAAGAAGTCCTCGACGGCCCGCTGTGCGCCGCCGCCGAGCTGCAGATGCCCGGTCAGGATCGGCATCTGAACGGCCGCCTCCTGGCCAAGGAAGCCGGGCTGCGCCATCAGCGCCGCCAGTTCACCACGATTTGCCGGGTCCTGGCACCAGCGCGCCGAGTGATGCAATGCGCGCAGCAGTGCAGCCAGGGCCTCGGGATTTTGCTCGGCCCAGGCCTTGCGCGCGCCGATGACCTTTTCCGGGCTGTTGCGCCAGAGCAGCGCCTTCACGGTGACGATATGGCCGGTGCCGGCCGCCACCGCGGCGCTGTTCCAGGGTTCGCCGACGCAATAGCCGTCGATGCGCCCAGTGGCCAGCGCGTCGGCCATGAAGGGCGGCGGCACAATCACGATCTCGATCTGCCGCTCTGGATCGATGCCGCAGGCGGCAAGCCAGTAGCGCAGTTCGTAATTGTGCCCGGAATGCGGGTGCACGACGGCAAAGCGCAGCGCCTCGCGGCCGGCGGCCGCCCGCTCGCGGATGAACGCACCGAGGGCCGCGCCGGCGCGAGCCGGATCGAGATCGGGTACGGCGCCGTGCGCCGCCATGCCGGCCCAGACGGCGTTGGAGATGGTGACGCAGTTGCCACCGAGCCCCAGCGAAAAGGGCACGATGGTCTCGGAGGCGAGGGGGGTGAGGCCAAGATTGCAGGCAAGCGGCATCGGTCCCAGCATGTGCGCAAGGTCGAAATGGCCGATGGCGATGCGGTCGCGGATGTTGGCCCAGGACGTCTCGCGGTGCAGCGCCAGATCGATGCCTTCGCGCGCGGCAAAGCCCAGTTCGCCGGCTGCCGCCAGGACGGCGCTATCGAAAAGCGGCATGAAGCCGGCGGTGATCTGGTGCTCGGCGCCCATGTCTATTCGTCCTCCGGTCCGAGAAGCCCGGCGGCAGTCACCAGGCTCTGGGCGATATCGCTGATCTTGCGGTTCTGGTTCATCGCCGTCTTGCGCAGCAGCGTATAGGCGGCCTCTTCGCTCAGGCCGCGCGATTTCATCAGGATGCCCTTGGCGCGGTCGATCACCTTGCGGCTCTCGAGCTCGCTGCGCGCCTCGTCCAGTTCGCGCGCCATGCGCGAGAAAGCGTTGAAGCGGCTCACCGCCATGTCGAGGATCGGCTTGACGCGCTCCTGCCTCAACCCGTCGACGACATAGGCCGAAACGCCGGCATCGACCGCGGCCTCGATCGAGGCCTGGTCGGAGCGGTCGACGAACATGGCGATCGGCCGCTTTACCGCACGTGACAGCTGGAACATGTTTTCCAGCATGTCGCGGTTGGGGTTTTCCAGGTCGATGACGATGACGTCGGGTTCGATCTCGGCGATGCGGCGCGCAATGCCACTGACGTCATGGATGACGGTGACCCGCTGATGGCCCGCCTCGCGCAAGCCAGCCTCGATTATCGAAGCACGGATGCGGTTTTCGTCGATCACCAGGACGGCGAGTGAAGTTCGGATCATGCCCGCATTGTGGGCATGCTCGGAAATTTGTGCAATGCGGCAATGGCGTCGGCGGGAGGCGACGGCTGTCAACGGCTATCCTTGGCGGCAACCCGCCAAGGGTTGGATCAGGAGACGGTTGGATCAGGAGACGGAGCGACCTCAGCCGCAGACGCGAACGTCCTCGAACACTCTGTGGTGGTGGCGCCAATGCACAATCGTTTCCGTGTGGCAGCGGTGATGGTGGTGGCGCCAGCGGTAGCCGCCATTGTCGTAGTCATCGTACTGAGCGTTCTGGTCGCCGTCATACTCGTTGTCATAGTGGCGCATATGATGACGGCGAACGACGATTCCGGAATCGTCATCCGAGGAATATTGGCCGCCGTCGTCGGACTGGATAGTCAGGCTGGCGGCTTGGGTTGGCGCCATCGCTGCCGCTGTCGCGGCGAATGCCAGCACCGAGGCCAAAATCAACTTTTTCATTCCATCCTCCTGTATATTCAACACATAAACTCGCTGAAGAACCGGGTGTTCCGCTCGAATCCACACGCTTTGCGACGCCGGCGACATCAAGGTGTTATCGGCCACATGCTACAGGCGAACGAAGGCGGTCAGCGGCAGATGGTCGGAGGCCACGCGCGACAGCGGCGTGTCATGCGCTTCGACGGTCGCGATCATGCCGTGCCGGTTGGCCATGATCCGGTCGAGTGCCAGCAGCGGCAGGTTGGACGGGAAGGTGGGGACTGCTGGCGGCTGCGGGCCGAAGGTTGCGTGCAGCGTGTTCAGCGCGGAGCGGTTTCCGAGCCGCCATTCGTTCAGATCGCCGAGCAGGAGCGTCGGCTTCTCGTCGGGGCTGTTCATGATATCAAGCACGACCTGGGCCTGCTGCGAGCGGGAGCGGCGCAGCAACCCGAGATGGGCCGCGATGATGCGCAACGACTGGTTCCCGTCGAGATCGATCTCGGCCACCACGGCACCGCGGGGTTCGATACCTGGAAGCCTGATCTGATGCACGTCGCGAACGACGCCCCTTTTGAACAGCAGGACATTGCCGTGCCAGCCATGGCCTTTGCCCGTGGCGGAAATGGGCACCGGCACGAGGCCGGTTTCCAGTTCGAGACGGTGCAGGTCGAGGAGCCCGTCGCGGTCGCCGAAGCGATTGTCGGCCTCCTGTAGGGCGATGACGTCGGGGGCGATCTCGCGGATGACGCGGCTGGTGCGGTCGGGATCGAACTTGCGGTCGACGCCGATGCATTTGTGGACGTTGTAGGAAGCAACCAGCGTCCCGGTGACGCCGTCCTTCTTCGGCGACAAGGCGTTGGCCTTGCGCATCCGCCTGTCGCGAATGGACAGGAGCATGCTGGCCGGCAGGCTGCGCCCATTCATTCGCATAGCGTGCCCATCATCCCTGCCGTTCTCATCATGCACCTAGAAATAGAGTCATTCGGCCGATGTTCCATGGTTGGCGACACGTTATCGGGCAAACACGTCATTTTGTTAAAGACAGGATTTCTCAGAGATAGGGCGATCCCAGCCAGAGGATGCGGTCAAACAGGCGGATGATGAAGGGCCGCGCGCGCAAGGAGGCCAGCGTCACTGGAACGGCCGTTTCGATCGTCGATCCGATCCGGGTCTCGATCTCGGTGGCAAAACCCGCGTCGAGGACCTCCAGATCGATCTCGAAGTTGAGCCGCAGCGAACGTGCATCGAGGTTGGAGGACCCGACATAAGCCCATACGCCGTCGATCGAAAGCAGCTTGGAATGATCGAAGGGGCCTTCCGTGCGCCATATGCGGCAATAATTCTTCAGGATCTGGTCGAATTGGGCGGTCATGGCGCGGTCGACGAGGAAGAGGTTGTTCACCGCCGGCACCACGACATCGATCTCGACGCCGCGCCTGGCCGCGGTAACCAGGGCGCTGATCAGTTCCCGGTCCGGCAGGAAATAGGGCGACATCAGGCGTATCGACTTGCGCGCGACCGAGAAGGCGCCGATCAGCAGTTTGTGGTTGGTTTCGTTGCTGGCGTCCGGCCCGGATGCAACCGCACGCACCAGCATCGGCTGGCCAGCGGGCGGTGAAACCGGTGTGATCCGCCAGGCATCGCCCTTCAGCGCCTCCTTGGTGGCGAAGCGCCAGTCTTCCGCGGCGACCGAGAAGAGATCGGCGACAACGGGTCCGGTGACCTGGAAATGCGTGTCCTTGGCGCTGTTCGACCCGGCGAACTCCGCTGAAAAACCCTTGCGGATGTTCATGCCGCCGGTAAAGGCAACCGTGCCGTCGACCACCAGGATCTTGCGGTGGGTCCGCAGATTGGCATAGGGCAAGCGCAGGCCCATGACGATGTTGCCGTTGAAAACATCCGCCGTGATGTTGGCGCGGCGCAGATGCCCCAGGATGCTGGGGACGGAGTAGCGGGCGCCGACGGCATCGATCAGCACACGCACGGTGACGCCGCGCTGGACAGCGCCGGCCAGCGCTTCGACGAAAAGCAGGCCGACCGCGTCATTGTCGAAAATATAGGTCTCGAGCAGGACGCTGCGCTCGGCCCCGTCGATCGCCGCGCACATGGCGGGGTAGGCCTCGTCGCCGCTTTCCAGCACGTCGATTGCATTTCCCGGGTTGAGCGCGCGCCGCGCCACCCTGTCGCCCAGCGTTCTGAGGCCGGTGAACCGCTGTCCATAGCGCTCGATGATCAGCGCCTCTTCGGCGGCGACGTCGCGCTCATGCTTGGCCGACACCAGGCCCTCGGCAAGCGGGCGCTGCGCGCTGATCGTGGCGCGGCGGATGCGGTTGATGCCGGCCACGGCATAGATCAGCACGCCGAGAATCGGCGACAGCACCATGATGCCGACCCAGCCGGTGGCGGCGCGGACGTCCTCCTTGGTCATGACGGCATGGGCAATGCCGATGGTCGCCATCACCACCGAGATGATCGCCAGTATTTGGGGCCAGTGAATCGCCAGGGTCTCGAACATTGCCAGGACTATCCAGCGAGCGCCCGCGGAAGGCAATGCAGCCGGCGATTTCCACACTCACCCATTGGGCTCCGCCGGTGAGAGAACGGCCGGCGCACGGTTATTTGAGCAAGCCAACCAGGACATTGAAAGCGGCGTCGATATCGGCGCGCACCGCGGCCTTGACGGCGTCGCCGTCGCGATCACACAGGGCCGCGAACATCTCCTGATGATGTTCGTTGGCGGTCGAATAGTTTCCCGAATCGTGCAGCATGTTGAAATAGGGGCTGATCTGCAGCCACAGGTTCTCGATGGGAAGGACGGACGATGAGCACAAAGGCACCTGAAACGGCGGCGGAATTTCTGGCCGGCCTCAATGGACAGCGCGTGCTGGTGACAGCAGGCGCCGGCGGCATTGGTCTCGCCATCGCCGACACGCTGTCGCGGCTCGGGGCGCGCATCGTCGTCTGCGACGTGTCCGACGAGGCGCTGGCTGCCGCTCCCGGCAAGATCGATCTGGTGGCCGCGGTCAAGGCCGACGTCTCACGCGAAGACGACGTCGACCGGCTGTTCGAGACGGTCGCCGAAAAGCTCGGCGGGCTCGATGCCCTGATCAACAATGCCGGCATTGCCGGCCCGACCGGCGGCGTCGACGAGATCGAGCCGGACGACTGGCGGCGCTGTCTCGATGTCTGCCTGACCGGCCAGTTCCTGTGCGCGCGGCGCGCCGTGCCGATGATCAAGGCGGCGGGAGGCGGCTCGATCGTCTCGATGTCGTCGGCAGCCGGCCGCCACGGCTATGCTTTCCGCACGCCCTACTCGGCCGCCAAGTTCGGCGTGATCGGCTTCACACAGAGCCTTGCCAAGGAACTCGGGCCGCACGGCATCAGGGTCAATGCCATCCTGCCCGGCATCATCGAGGGTCCCCGCATCGAGGGCGTCATCTCGGCGCGCGCCAGGCAGATCGGCATCAGCCACGAAGAAATGACCGGGCGCTATCTGCAGAACATCTCGCTGCGCCGCATGACCAGCCCTTATGATGTCGCCTCGATGGTCGCCTTCCTGCTTTCGGATGCGGGGATAAACATTTCCGGCCAGTCGCTCGGCGTCGACGGCAATGTCGAAACACTTTGAGGGCAAGATCCATGGCACAGGTTGCGATCGTCGGCAGCGGATTCATCGGGCGGGCCTGGGCGATCAGTTTCGCGCGCGCCGGTCATGACGTCCGCATGTGGGACCAGTCCCGCGCCGCGACCGGCGGCGCGCGCGACTACATAGCCGGTGTGCTCGGCGATCTCGCTGCCAACGACCTGCTGCGGGGACAGTCCGCCGCCACCGTGCTCGATCGCATCACTGTTGCCGCCGAACTCGGCGAGGCGCTGGCCGGCGCGGTCCATGTCCAGGAGAACACGCCGGAAAATCTCGAGGTCAAGCGTGAGGTGTTTTCGCTGATCGACTCTGCTGCCGATCCGCGAGCGGTGATCGCCAGTTCCAGCTCGGCGCTGTTGCCGTCGAAATTCACCGACCATTTGCAAGGGCGGCATCGCTGCCTTGTCATGCATCCGATCAATCCGCCCTACCTCATTCCCGCCGCCGAGGTCGTGCCAGCGCCGTGGACATCGGCCGAGACGCTCGAAAGAACACGCGCCTTCCTCATCGAGGCCGGCCATGCGCCGCTGGTGATGAAGCGCGAACTCGACGGGTTCATCATGAACCGCCTGCAGGGCGCGTTGCTGGAGGAAGCGTTCCGGCTCGTCGCCGACGGATATGCCAGCGTCGAGGACGTCGATATCGGCATCCGCGACGGGCTGGCGCTGCGCTGGTCCTTCATGGGACCGTTCGAGACCATCGACCTCAACGCGCCCGGCGGCGTGCGCGACTATGTCGAGCGTTACCAGGGCATCTATTCCAACATCTTCCCGCAGATGTTGCGCCGGGTCGATTGGGCGGGCGAGGTGATGGAGACGGTCGAGGCCGAGCGCGGCAAACGCCTGCCGAGGGAAAAACTAGGCGAGCGGCAAGTGTGGCGCGATCGCCGGCTGATGGCGCTGGCGGCGCACAAGAAGAAATCGGATCAGGAGTTCGGACAATGAAAGAAACCAGCCGCAAGCCCGGCGCCACGGTGGCCAGGGGCAAGGTCATCATCACCTGCGCGGTGACCGGAGCGATCCACACGCCGACCATGTCGCCCTATCTGCCGATCACGCCGGACCAGATCGCGTCGGAAGCGATCGCGGCGGCCGAGGCGGGAGCGGCAATCCTGCACCTGCATGCCCGCGATCCCGAGACCGGCAGGCCCGACCAGACGCCGGAGGCGTTTGCCCGCTTCCTGCCGCGCGTCAAGCAAGGCACCAATGCCGCCATCAACATCACCACCGGCGGCAGTCCCTACATGAAGGTCGAGGAGCGGGTGAAGCCGGCCGCTCAGTTCAAACCGGAAGTGGCCTCGCTCAACATGGGTTCGATCAATTTCGGGCTCTACCATCTCGCCGACAAATACGAGACCTTCAAATTCGACTGGGAAAAGCCGCATCTGGAAGCGACGCGCGATCTCGTCTTCCGCAATTCGTTCAAGGACATCGAATACATTCTGGCGACTTGCTACGACAACGGCACGCGCTTCGAGTTCGAGTGCTACGACATCGCGCATCTCTACAACCTTTCCCATTTCGCCGATCGCGGGCTGGTGAAGCCGCCCTTCTTCGTGCAGTCGGTGTTCGGCCTGCTTGGGGGCATCGGCACGCATCCGGAGGATGTCGCCCATATGAAGCGCACCGCCGACCGCTTGTTTGGCGACCAGTTTCGCTGGTCGGTGCTCGGCGCCGGCGCCAGCCAGTTGCGCATCGCCGCGCAGTCGGCGGCGCTTGGCGGCAACATCCGCGTCGGGCTGGAGGACAGCCTGTGGGCCGGCAAGGGCAAACTCGCCAAATCGAATGCCGAGCAGGTCGTGCTGGCGCGCAAGATCATCGAAGGGCTTGGCATGGAAGTGGCGACACCGGACGAGGCGCGCGAAATCCTGTCATTGAAGGGCGGCGACCAGGTCGCCTTCTGACGCGGCCCGCTGCCGCGCTTTCCCGGGACGGCGTCCTGCGCGGCAGCCTATTCGCCATCACCGGCCTTGGGCGTCGTCGACCGTCACGAGGCGACGCGCGGCAGCAAGCGCGTCGTTGATCGCGAGAGTCTCCGCCGCGAAGCATTGCTCTCCCGTTACAGCGGGCGGTCATTCGAGCGTTCAGCAATTGGTCGATCAAGCGTCGACAGAGTTCCCTTTGGAAAGCCCACCCTGACCCGTGGGAAAGCATAGATCCGGGGTGATCCGGCATCGTCCTGTGCTGCCTTGGTTCGCTGGGGCTTCCTGTTCTTTGGTACCACATCTATTGTATATCAGAGGGAATGAAATTACCGATGTAACACTTCGATTGAAGGCGAGGGGGGCGCCGAATGATGACTTTCAACTTCCGGGGGCCACCCGCGGGCGACGGCGATATGTCGGCCGAATGCCAGGACCAGTTGCTGCCTCTCATCAATGAGATCGTCCAGGCGGCGGTGGCCGCCGGCTGGAATCGGGACGACGTTCTTCTGGCTTTCGTGGAACTCGCCTGGGATCTGTACGAGAAACGGCGCGGTGATCTGTAGCAGCGGCCGCCGATAACCGGATCCACACCGCAGGCGTCGATCTCGCGGACAGGTTATGATCCGCGCAGGCTGCGCCAACGGCCTCAATCAGTCGTTGACGAGAATACAGGATCGCATGACCGATCGTGTCGGGACCGATCGGCGAAACTCCGGATGACGAGGCGTCGCACCAGGCGAAAATGAACGCTCGTCAACTCCTATTCGCTGGCCATTTTTTCTTTCTTTCCTCGAATAAAGATTTTTCTTTGCGCGTGGGAGTTCTTCCCAAGCCAAGGTGTGTGCGTTACGCTGCGTTCGGGTCGGGAAAAGGGTATTCGAAGTAGCGTCGATACGGCTGAGGCAGCGCGAATGAACAATGCGGACGAGGCTCGGGAAAGCGGCGTTTCCCGAGGCATCGATCGGGAGCGGACAGCTCGATACGTCCTGGACATCATTCCTGAAAGTGCCGGTCCGCGAAGGGCCACCGCGCAAGGAAGCGTGATCTATTCCGTTCGCGGGCCAGGCTCGCAGGCATTCCCGGCCAAGGAACACTCCGTAGGCATTCGTGCTTGCGCCCATACGCAAGTTGAGGGCCTCGCTCGGCAGCGACAAGCTCCAGCAATACGATGCGCCGGTCGGGTGTCTCGTCATCAATCCCGCCGGCGTGGACAGCAATCTTGCCTAGTCCGCGACCAGGGAAAATGCCCTGGTCTCCATCTCTCCCGAAGCGCTGTCGGCTTTGGCTGCTCATGAGTTCGACATCGGCGATCCTCGCCGGGTTTTCGGATCAAAGTCATTTAGCCGCCGCCATGAAGAAACACAGGGGAAGGACACCAACCGGTTATGCTTCCGCCAGAAACTGAGGCGCTTCTGCGCCTGCAACCGGAAACGATTACGGCCAGGAGTCCAAGAGAAAACCGGACGGCTTCGCCGGGAGAGCCGCGCCGCGCGGTATGGCAAAGCCGCCCCATCAGGTGCCCGGGGCTCGGAGACCGGGATTTCCTGCAAGGAAATCGGTGTTCTGCAAAATACGTCCATCGCGAATGCGCCCATGGTCGAGGCGAGAAATTGATCGATGCGCCCGGATGCTTCGAGGATTGCCACCGGCATGGATGTCGAGGGGAGTGGGATATCTCTTGCCGGCTCGCCCTCACCACCGTCCGTCCGGCTTGTTCGAACAATTCCACCGGCCCGGACAATTCCCCCGGTAATGGCGGTCCAGACTGGTCCATCACGATTTATTTTTCCGGGAACCGCGTGGACGCCGCCAAGGTTTGGCTTGCGCAGGGACCCCTCAGGAGGCCGAAACGGTGCGGCGCGATGATGCCCCCCCAAGATGGATTGCGGATGTGGTGAGACAGCCGCTGGCGAATGTAAAAGGCGGGCTTTCCGCCAGCAGTGCGGGCAAGGTGCGGGGCTTCCTGGATGAGAACTTCTCGCGCAAGCTGGCGATTTCCGAGATGGCCGCGGTCTGCGGGCTTTCATCCTATCACTTCGTGCGGGCCTTCTCGCGGACGTTCGGGATGCCGCCGCATCAGTATATTCTCGATCTGCGGCTGGATTTTGCGGAGAGACTGCTTGCCGAGAGCAGCCTGGCGATCGCCGACATTGCCCATCTCAGCGGTTTCTCGAGCCAGAGCCATTTCACCACCATGATGAAGAAATACCGGCATGTAACGCCACTGCGGTCGCGCTCGAACAAGCTTATCTCGAAGACCAGGTGACGGATAGGCTGCGGCATATCTTGGAAATATAGGTGATACCTATTAAAGTTCCGGCTAAAGTAATAAGCCGTTAACCTCTGCCGAGTTGTTCCGCGATTTTTTCTTACGACACAGCAAGATCGTGAAATACCGCGCACAAGAATCATGTCTTTCTGCCGCTTGGGGGAATTGTCTGACATTTTCATGCCGACTGGCGCGCTGAGAGGGACCATGACCGACAATTGCATCTCACGTCACTCGTTTGTCCAGCATCGCGCCGCGCTTTTCGCCAGTCACTGGATCGCGAATGCCGATCCTCGCTCCCGCTCGGCCCGGCGCCGCCTGATGGCTGTACTGCGCATGGCGTCCCGCGTTCTAGGCATGCGTCGTAAAGATCGGGGTATCGGTGCGATTGGGGCTGTTTTCGGCGTCTTGGGGCTGGTTATTGCGCCTCAGGCATTTGGCCAAGTTATTCCAGGCGGTAACTATACAGCGGGCGCCGGAACGGCGAGTGGTGCCAACGGCATCGCGATCGGTTGCACAGGATATACGGCCACCGTCGGAGCGCCGACGGGAGGCATGGCCATCGGCTGCCGAGCGATTTCCAACGGGAATAATTCAGTTGCGATCGGAGTCGATGCGCAAACCCAAGGCGGCGGGGCTGTCGCCATGGGTCAAGGATCCGCGGCGACCGCGCAGAATTCGACTGCCGTAGGCAACTTCGCTGCTGCGAGCGGGCTGCGCGCGAGCGCTTTCGGCACAAACACCGTTGCGTCCGGATTGGATTCTCTCGCCCAAGGCAGCTTCGCCGCCGCTGGCGCCCAGAACGCAGTGGCTCTCGGCTTCCAGGCACAAGCCACGCAGCTAAATTCGGTCTATCTCGGTTCGCGCACCGTTGCTGGAACAGGAGCGCTGGCACAGAGCGCCATCGGCATCGGCACGGATGTTACAGCATCCCAGGTCGACGCCATCGCGGTCGGACGTTCATCCGTTGCGTCGGCTCAATATTCGGTGGCTCTCGGCCTGAGCGCAAAAGCCACCGGCGCCGGCGGCGCGATGGCGCTGGGCCAGGGCACGATCTCGAGTGGCACCAATTCGGTTGCGATCGGCGTTCAGGCCAGTGCCACCTTGGCCGGCGCCAATGCTTTGGGTACCTTCTCAGTCGCTTCGGGAGGTAACTCCACGGCGGTCGGCACCAGTTCCACCGCCAGCGGCGCCAATTCGTTCGCCGGAGGCTGGGGATCTGTCGCCAGCGGTGCCAATTCCACTGCCGTAGGACGTCAGGCCGCCGCGATCGGCACAAGCGCCACGGCGATGGGTGATGCAGCCAAGGCCTGGGGCAACCAGTCCATCGCATTCGGCGTGAACGCGCAGGCAGGCGTTCAGGCCAACACGGCCCTGCCCAACAGCATCGCGATCGGCACCAATTCGCTTGCTTCCGGCGGCTTCGGCGTCGCGCTCGGCCAGGCCACTCAGGCCACTGCCGACTTTAGCACGGCAGTCGGCAATGGGGCCGTTGCCAGCGGCGCAAACGCCTCCTCATTCGGCGTCCTGGCCAGCGCGACGGCAAATAATACCCTCGCCGCCGGCGTCAACGCCGGTGCCAGCGGAGCCGGCAGTACCGCTCTCGGCAGTGGTGCCCGAACCACCGCCGTGAATGCCGTCGCTGTCGGCGCTGGGACGAGCGCGTCCGGGATAAACTCCGTCTATATCGGCCAGACCAGTTTTGCGACGAGCGCCAGCGGACAGAGCGCCATCGCCGTCGGCACGGACGTGACGTCATCCGGGGACGACGCCCTTGCGATGGGGCGTGAAAGCGCGGCGACTGCAACCAACGCCATCGCGGTCGGTCTCCAGTCTTCCGCTGATACCGCCGACTCCGTCGCCATCGGCACCAGGGCGATCGCGACCGGGGGGAAGGCTGTCGCAATCGGCGCAGACAACGTTGCTTACGGCGACGGCGCGGTGGCCATCGGCGATCCTAGCTTCGCCAGCGGCACCGGCGCCTTTACCGGCGGCGCCAACAACATCGCCAACAGCGACGGCACGGCAACCGCCACCGCGGCCAATACGGCCAACGGTGCTGTCGCCATCGGCAACAGCAACAAGGCGATCGGGCAAGGCTCCGTCGCGCTGGGCAACGGCTCCACTGCGGGTGCCGCCGGCCTCGCCGGCAATGTCGCGCTCGGCAACGGTGCGGCGGCGGCGGCAAGCTCCGGCGACGTGGCGCTCGGCTCGGGTTCGGTGACCGTGGCCGCAGTCGGCACGGCCAGCGCCGTGATCAACGGCACGACCTATGCATTCCAGGGCATCAATCCGACCTCGACGGTCAGCATAGGCGCGGTCGGCGCGGAGCGAACGCTCACCAATCTGGCGGCGGGGCGCATCAGTTTGACCTCGACCGACGCGGTCAACGGCTCGCAGCTCTTCGCCACCAACCAGGCGGTCGACGCTATCGGCACCACGCTCAACAACATCAACGTCGGCGGCGGCGTCAAATATTTCCATGCCAACTCGACCTTGGCGGATTCCCAGGCCCTTGGAACGGATTCTGTCGCCGTCGGCCCCAATGCGGTGGCCAACAACGCCGGCGACGTCGCGATCGGCCTGAATTCGACGTCCGGCGCGACAACCAATGTCGGCGGCACCACGATCGGCGGCGTCAACTACACCTTCGCCGGTGGCGCGCCGGCCGGCGCCTTCTCTGTCGGTTCGGCCGGCGCCGAGCGCCAGATCCAGAATGTCGCGGCCGGTCAGTTGAACGGCGGTTCGACCGACGCCGTCAATGGTTCGCAGCTCTTCGCCACGAACCAGCAGGTGACGCAGAACACGACCGACATTGCCAATATCGGCAGCGGCGTGACCAATCTCGGCAACACGATCAACAACATCGCCGGCGATACCTCGACCGCCTATACCGATGCCAACGGCATCGGTATCCGCTACGCCCGCACCAACGAGGCCGGGCTGGCGCAAACGGACTCCTTCGCACAGGGCGTCGGCTCCACGGCCGTCGGCTACCAGGCGACCGCGACCGGCGTCAGCGGGCTGGCGCTCGGCCGCGACAGCGCGGCCAGTATCGACGGCAGCGTGGCACTCGGTTCGGGCTCGGTGTCCGATCGCGCGATCGCTCCCGCTTCCGGTCAGATCGCCGCCGGTCCGTCGAACTTCATCCAGTACAACACCACCGACAAAGTGCTGCTCGGCGCCGTTTCGGTCGGTACCGCCACCTCCTACCGGCAGATCACCAACGTCGCCGACGGCACGCAGGACCAGGACGCCGTGACCGTGCGCCAGCTGGCGGGGGCCATCGCGGCTGTCTCTGCTACCTCGACGAAGTATTTCCATGCCAATTCGACCGCTGGCGATTCGCTGGCGGTCGGAGCGGAATCGGTCGCGGTCGGTCCGACCACGGTCGTCAACGGAGACAATGGCGTCGGCATCGGCAATGGCGCCATCGTCGACCAGACGGCGCCAGGCGGCACGGCCATCGGCCAGAACGCTCATGTGATGCTGGCCGACGGCATCGCGCTCGGCACCGACTCGACCGCATCGGGCATCCAGTCGGTGGCGCTCGGCGCCGGCGCCCAGAGCACCTTCGCCAACAGCGTCGCATTGGGTGCGTCGTCAACCACCACGGTTGGCGCGCAGGCCGGCTACGCCGCCTTTGGCCTGACCGCTCCGCAGACTTCGGCCGGCGAAGTGTCGATCGGCGCCGCGGGCGCCGAGCGCAAGCTCACCAATGTCGCGGCGGGCTCGGCCGAGACCGATGCCGTCAACGTCTCGCAGTTGCGCGGCGTCTCGCAAAACGTTTCCAACCTGTTCGGCGGCGGCACCACGGTCAATCCCGACGGCTCGATCACCGGCCCGACCTACACCATCCAGGGCAACAATTATTCGACCGTCTTTGATGGTTTCACTGCCGTCGACAATGCGCTGACCAACATCAACAATGGCGGTGGCATCAAGTATTTCCACGCCAATTCGACGCTGGCCGACTCCACCGCCAGCGGCACCGACAGCGTTGCGATCGGGCCGGCCAGCGTGGCCAGCGGCACCAACAGCCTTGCCGCCGGCAATGGCTCGACAGCCACGGGGCAGGGCGCCGTCGCGCTCGGCCAAGGCGCCAAGGCCAACAACGCCAGCGATGTGGCGCTCGGTTCGGGTTCGGTGTCGCAGACCGCCGTCGGCACGTCCAGCACGGTTATCAACGGCAAGACCTACGCCTTCGCCGGCACGACCCCGACCGGGACCGTCAGCGTCGGCGATGCCGGAACCGAGCGGACGATCACCAATGTCGCCGCCGGGCGCGTTTCCTCCGGCAGCACCGATGCGATCAACGGGTCGCAGCTCTACGCCACCAACACGGCGATCGAGGACCTGACCAAGACGATCGGCGGCATCGGCGGCACCGTCCAGAACACCGTGCAATACGACACCGTGAACAATCCGGACGGATCGACGACCAAGACCAACAAGATAACGCTGCAGGGCGGCGACCCAAATGCACCTGTCGTCATCTCCAATGTCGGCCCCGGCGTTACCGGCACCGACGCGGTCAACGTCAACCAGCTGAACCTGAACCTGGCTCAGAGCAAGACCTATACCGACCAGGTAGCGGTCACGACGTTGCAGCAGGCCAACAATTATACCGACCAGAAGCTCAGCCAGCTGAATTCCGACATCAGCGGCATCAGGGACGAAGCACGGCAGGCGGCGGCAATCGGACTGGCGGCAGCCTCGCTGCGCTACGACGACCGTCCCGGCAAGCTGAGCGTGGCGGCCGGCGGCGGCTTCTGGAGGGATTCGAGCGCCTTTGCCTTCGGCGCCGGCTACACCAGCGAGGATGGCCGCATCCGCGGCAATTTGTCGGGCACGGCGGCGGGTGGAAATGTCGGTGTAGGCGCCGGCCTGAGCTTCACCTTGAACTGAGGCGGACAACAGGGCGGCAATGAAAAGGCGAACCGGCCATGACAGGCTAGACGCAGACTCGGGAAAGCCGTTTGGCTTTCCCGGATTTGCCATGGCATGCCTGACCTGCCTGGCGCTTGCCGGCGGGCTGGCGCCGGCTGCCGGGCAGGTGGCTTCGCCCTACAGGATCAAGCCCTCCGAGGTGGTCGTGCCTCCCGACGTGAAGCTCGGACAATACCAGCGCACCATCCGTCCCTTCGAGAACTGGACGCTGATCTGCGACGAGAACCTCAAGGCGCGCAAGAAAGTCTGCAATGTCTCGCAGGTGATCGAGGACGGCGCCGGCAAGATGGCGTTCAGCTGGTCGCTCGCCGCCACCCAGGACGGCAAGCCCTACATGATCCTGCGCACCGCGCCGAACGCCAGGAGCGATGGGCTTGTGTCGCTGAAGTTCGATGGGCGCGCCGAGCCGATCGACGTGCATCTGAACGGCTGCAACGAAATGGTCTGCGTCGGCATGCTGCCGGTGGGACCCCTGATGCGCCAGGAGATAGCGCAGAAGGCGACGCCGGCGATTTCCTATCCGACCGTCGATGGCCAGACCATTACCGTCACCGCAACGCTCAAGGGGCTGTCCGAGGCCCTTGCGCCAATCAAATAGCCGAGGCAGCACCGTGAGCCAGCAAGACCCGTTCATCTCCGCGACGCGCAGCAATCCGACCGTCGAGCCGGATCGGCGACGGGTCGTCGAGCCGGACCGCAAGAGAACCGTCGAGCCGCCGCGGCGGTGGCCGCGCGTAATTGGATTTTCGCTGCTGGGGCTGGCCATGATGGGCATTGGCTTCGCCGGCGCGAACTATGCCGCGATCGCCGGTCTGGTCGGCAGCCCGACGGCCGCTCAGGCCGAGGCGGCCGCCGCTCCCGCACTGCCGGACTCGCCCTTCCTCCAGCACGTCAAGCAGGCCGGCGTGCAGGCCTGCTCGACCATCTTTCCGGTGCTCGGACAGCTTTTGACGACCGGCGCGAAGTACAGCGTCAAATCCCTGTGGAACGACCAGGCCGCCGACAAGCACGCCGTCCAGGCCTTTGTCGGCATGGACTATGCCACCGACCGTTACAGCGGGCCGGCCGCCGGCGTGGTCTTCGCGTCACCCACCGCTTCGGGTTGCGAGGGCGCCATGGTGCGGGTGGCGCCGTTCGCAAGTCCGTGCGCCGACATTCCGTCCATTCTTCCGCAAGGCAGCAAGATCACGGATCATCTCGGACAGGTCGAAGTGTACGAGCTTGGCGGCAACACGGGCGAAGCGCTTCTGCTGCCGACGGGCAACACATGCGTGGTGATTTCCATCGCATCGGCGGCCAAGTGAGGATGTCAGGCGAATGGGCGAGACGCCCTGGAAAGGATTGCGGACCATGAAGTCGCGACGTTTGACAGTCTTGTGCATGGCCTTGCTGTGGAGCGGGCAGGTGGTCTCGGCCGATCTGGTGGAGCCGTCCGAGCCGCCACAGGAGGAGAAAGGCATCTGGGCGGCAATCGCCTACTCCCAGACCGATACCAAGTACGGCTTCTTCTGGGGCGCCGACAAGCGGCAGGAAGCGAAGGACATTGCGCAGAAATATTGCGAGAATGCCGGTGGAAAAGCCTGCAATGTCGTTGCCGTGTTCCGCAATCACCGCCATTGGACGGACGACGACGAGACCGGATTTCCCTACAAGCATTGCGGCGCGCTCGCCGTGGCCGACAAGGTGGAGCACCGGTTCACTCCCTGGGGCGTGAACTCGGCCGAGACCCGCCGGGAGGCGGAGGACCTCGCGCTGCAGGCCTGCGAGGCAGGGGGGATCCAATGCAAGATCCGCGAATGGGTCTGTACGTGAGAATAACGGCGTCTCGAAGCCGACACTTTGGGCATTTGCCCGGCACCGAAGAGAAGGCCGCATTCATTGGTTCGTAGACATTTTTCGCTGAAGGCAGCCGCCATCTGCGCGGCGACCTTCTCCGCTTCGCTACCGGCTGCTTTCGCCCAACAGCAGCAGGCTGGGTCGCTTCCGAATGGCGCGTCGTCGCTCCAGGAAACCTATCAGGACTGGCAGCTGGCCTGCGTCATACAGGACAATGCCCGAGTCTGCACGGTCACGCAGGACCAGACGCAGAAAAACGGCCAGAGGCTTCTGGCCGTGGAGTTGCGCGCGGCGCAGAAGGGCGGATTGATCGGAACCTTGCTGCTGCCCTTCGGCATCCTGTTCGATCCCGGCGTGGCGGCCCAGATCGACGACCAGCCGCCCGTCGGGCCGTTGAAGTTCAGGACCTGCCTGCCGAATGGCTGCGTGGCGCTGTTTCCGATCGACCGGGCGCTGATGCAGAAGCTCAAGGCAGGCAGCGAGCTCAAGCTCGACGTCACCACCGCGGCCGAGACCACGCTGAGTTTTCCGGTGTCGCTGAAAGGCCTTGGCGCCGCCCTCGACCGCATGGTTGCGCTCAGCGCGCGTTGAGGAGCATGGCGACAGCGGCCCGAGCCTTGTAGCGAAGGAACGAACGCGCAGCCCTCGGATCAAGACGGCAGGATTTTCCGGCGAGCGAAGGTCTCGGCGATCGCGAGAGCCGCGGCGTGTATCGGTCCCGCGGTGAGACTGGGCATGACCGACGCGTCAACGACAAAAAGATTGTCGAGCGCCTTGAGCCGCAGATCCGCATCGACGACGGCGTCCGGGTCCTTGCCCATCCTGCAAGTGCCACAGGGATGGTGGTGTGTAATGACCGACCGCGCGATGAAGTCGTCCATTTCAGCCGTACTGTTCAGGGTGCCTGGCAGGAGCTCGCGCTCTCGCCAGCCGGCGAGTTCATCTCGATGTCCGATTGCCCGGGCTGCCTCGAGCGCCTGGCGAAACAGCGCGCGGTCCCGATCGCTTTGCAGGTATGCGGGGTCGATGATCAATCGATCGTCGAGTTCCGGCCCGCTTATGCGCAGGCTGCCGCGGCTCGTCGGATGGGTGATCCCGAACAGCAGCGAATATGCCGTGCCAGCGGCCGGCGCCAGAAAGCGTTCGGACACGATCGGCGCGACGCCGCAACCAACGACAATTTCGGGCCGGCCCGTACCGGTAAACCCCTCGGCCCTCATATAGGCCATCGACTCCGAGTGCTGGAGGCGCGAGGGAGGAACAGGTTTGCGGGCCGCATAGAGGTTGCCGGCACCAAGCAGGTGGTCCTGAAGGTTTCGGCCGATCTCCGGCATATCGATCACGCAGCTGACGCCCGCGGCGTCGAGTATATCGTGCGGGCCGATGCCCGAGCGCATCAGCAAGGCCGGACTTTCCAGCGCGCCGGCGCAAAGCACGATTTGATCCGCAAGGATTTCGACCCGACCCTGCCGCCCCACGACCTCGAGGCCGCGGACCTGATTGCCCTCCAACTTGAGCCGCCGCACCCGCGATCCCGTAAGAATGGTCAGGTTCTTGCGGCTTCGAACCGCCGGCGTGAGCCAGGCGTCGGCCACCGTGACCCGCTGACCGTCTCGAATGTTCAAGGAGTTCGGGGTGACGCCGATCATCTGCCCGCTGTTGTGACCTTCGAGACGCGGCAGGCCGAGCGAAGCGCCGGCTTCGATGAACGCGCGTGCGACCGGACTTACCTCGTCCGTTGGCAAATGGACGGGCATCGGCCCGCCCTTGCCGTAAAGGCCGTTGCCACCGAGCGGGTGATCCTCGATAGCCTGAAACGCGGGCAGCAATCCATCCCAGCTCCACCTGTCATCGCCGGTCGCGTCGACCCATGCCTGGAAGTCGAGGGGATGGCCGCGCATGTAGCCCATCGCATGCAGGCAACTCGAGCCGCCCACCAACCGCCCGCGCGCCCAGTGATGCACCCGGCCCGCAGTCCCGGTTTGCGGCTCCGTGCGATAGTCCCAATCGTAGCTGCGCCCCTGAAGCGCCGGCCAGGCGGCGGGGTTCCAGATGTCGGGGTCCGCCGCCTCTTCGCCCGCCTCGATCAGCAGAACGCGACTGTCCGGCTCTTCACTCAGTCGTGCTGCAAGCAACGCGCCAGCCGACCCGCCGCCGACGATGACGATATCGGCATCCGCTCTGCGCTCGACATTGGCACTGGTCATCATCACTCCATCTGCCGGCTTCGACGGCCGGCATGTCTAACCCCGACGGGGTGAGCCCCGCCTGATTCGCGTTCGGCGGACCCTCGATCCGCAACGTCATGAAGGATTTCGAGTTTTCAGACGGAGCAACCGCCTTCCGAAAAACTCAAATCGCGCTGTCCATGGACATCTTCGCTGCCGCTTTCGCCTTCAACAGGTGATTCTTCGAGGCTTTGCGCGCGGCCTTCTCATCGCCGGCGGCGATGGATTCGAATATCTCCTTCATCTCCGCCAGGCTGCTTTGTGCCCGGCCTTCCAATGACATCGATCGTCCTCGAAAGAAGCTGATCCTGGCCACCAGGCCGCGATGGACTTCCTCAAGAATGGGATTCCCGCAATTCGAGAGTATGATCGAATAGAAGTCCGCGGCGGTCGTGACCTGCGCCAGGCTGTCATTGCTGGATGCCGCCTCTTCGAACGCGGAAAGAGACTTCTCGAGTTCAAGCAACTGCTCCGGGGAAATTCTCGACGCGCATCGTCCCGCCGCCTCGACTTCCAGCAGCTCTCGAACCTCGTAGATGGCGGTTGCCACCTCCCACGAAAGTGACGGTATTGATGGCCCGCGGTTGGGTACAATCTCGATCAGGCGCTCGGCCTCGAGACTGCGCAAAGCTTCCCTCAGCGACGGGCGACTGATGCCGAGCTGTGTGCACAGCTGACTTTCGATGAGGCGGCTTCCCGGCTGGAACACTCCGGAGAAGATAGCGAGCCGTAACTTGTCGACGGTCTCCCGCTGCACCGTCCGTGGCGAAATCCGCAAATTCAAATCTGGAGGCATGGGCAACGTCTCATAGGTTTGAGTCGCAATCTCCGCGGCACCATACGCGACGCGGTGGAAAATAGCCAGATTGTCAAATCTGAAGATTGCAAGAATGTCAGACAATCTTCTTGACGTGCTCCCGGCTGTATGATCCTTTTGAAGGAGACGGGCAGTGATGGTGAGGATCATGAACATGGCGGCAGAGATAGCTTGCGACCCATTTGGCTCGCGACGCATCGACACCGGCAGCATCGCCTTGAACGTGCGCGAGACGGGCAACGGCCCGTTGATGCTGTTTTTCCACGGCATAACCTCCAACTCGGCGGTCTTCACGCCGTTGATGGCTCGGCTCTCGGATCGTTTCACGACCGTAGCTGTCGACCAGAGGGGGCATGGCCTCAGCGACAAGCCGGAAAGCGGCTACGAGGCGAATGACTATGCTGACGACATTGCCGGCCTGATCCGCACGCTCGACCGGGGTCCTGCCATCCTCGTCGGACATTCGCTTGGCGCGAGGAACTCCGTCACCGCCGCCGTGAGATATCCGGATCTGGTGCGCTCGGTCGTCGCAATCGATTTCACGCCATATATCGAGACCGAGGCGCTTGATGCGCTGGAAGCCCGCGTGAATGCGGGAAGCCAGCTTTTCCAGGATATCGATGCCGTCGAAGCCTATCTTGCCGGCCGCTATACCAACATTCCCGCCGCTGCCATCAAGATCCGAGCCGAGAGCGGCTATCATCGGGTCGACGGCGGGCTGCGGCCATTGGCGTCGCCCGAGGCCATGGCCCGGACAGCCAAGGGCCTGCGATCAGACCTGGCGCCCGCCTATCGGGACGTGACGAAGCCCGTCCTCATCGTTCGGGGCGAGGCGAGCAAATTGGTTTCGGCGGCGGCGCTTGCAAAAACAAGCCGGTTGCGGCCGGATCTGCCCGTGGTCGTCGTTCCGGGCGCCGACCATTACGTCAACGAGGTTTCTCCCGAGATCACGTTGAAAGCCATCACGAATTTCATCGACGCCTGACGGCCCAGCACGCCGTCTTCTTGTACGCAGCATCAGGATAGAAAATGGCCAATGTAAACAGAACCCAGGGTAAGGCGCGCCGTGCCGAGGTCGCTGGCGGCGGCTTTGCCGGCCTGACAGCCGCCATCGCTCTCAGGCAAAACGGCTGGGACGTCAGGCTGCACGAAAAGAGCTCGGAGCTCCGGGCATTCGGCGCGGGTATCTATCTCTGGCACAATGGCCTTCGCGTGCTGGAGGGACTGGGCGCCCTGGATGATGTTCTCCAAGGTTCGCACACGCCTCCCACCTACGAGACCTGGATGCACAACAAGTCGGTTTCCAAGGAGACGTTCAACGGTCTGCCCTGGCGCATCATGACCCGCAGCCATCTGCATGATGCCCTGGTCAACCGCGCCCGTGCGCTGGGCGTCGACATATCGGTCAATTCGGAGGCGGTCGCCGCCGATCCGGAAGGCCGCCTGACACTTCAAACCGGCGAGGTGCTCGAAGCCGACCTGATCGTCGGCGCCGACGGCGTCGGCTCGAAGGTCAGGGATTCCATCGGCTTCAAACAGGACCGATGGGTTTCCAAAGATGGCCTCATCCGGCTGATCGTTCCTCGCAAGAAGAAGGAACTCGGCCACGGCGAGTGGGACAACACCATCGACATGTGGAACTTCTGGCCACGGGTTCAGCGCATCCTCTATTCGCCCTGCAACGAGAATGAGCTCTATCTCGGCCTCATGGCACCGGCCGCCGACCCGCGCGGATCGCAGGTTCCGATCGACCTTGAAGTCTGGGTCGAGATGTTTCCTTTCCTGGAGCCCTGCCTGATCGAGGCGGCGAAGCTGAAAACCGCCAGGTACGACAAGTACGAAACGACCAAGCTGGACAGCTGGACAAGAGGCAAGGTCGCCCTCGTGGGCGATGCCGCTCATGCGATGTGCCCGGCTCTTGCCCAGGGCGCCGGTTGCGCGATGGTCAATGCCTTCAGCCTCTCGCAGGACCTGGAGGCGGGCTCTTCGGTCGAGGACGCGCTCGTCGCGTGGGAAAAGCGCATTCGCCCGATCACCGATCGCTGCCAGGCGCTGTCCGGCGACTACGCGGCGAACCGCTCGCTCTCGAAGGGAAACATGTTCACGCCGGCAGCTTTGGAAGCGGCCCGCTACGACCCGCTGCGCGGCGTCTTCTCATGGCCGCAGTAAGCTCGGACCAGCGGTCAACGAATTAATCGGCGCGTGCGGAAACCGTGCGCACCCTTCAGGAGATAAAGATGAACTATTCCAGTGAAGTCGAACGGGACTATGACGTCAGGGGTTGGTACGCCTCGGTCCAGGAAAGCCGGCATGACGGCGGCCAGCCTGGCGAGACCCTCGTCAAAGTCGCGACTGGCGTCGTCATACGCAATCCGTATGCCGGAAAGTTCGTCGCCGAACTGTCCGAGCTGACGAATCCGAGCTCAGCCATCGGTCATGCGCTCGGTGAGCGGGCCGTGGCGCTGCTCGGCAACAGGCCGGTCGAAAGCTATGGCAAGGGCGGTATCGCGGGCACATCAGGCGAACAGGAGCATGTCGTCGCCTGCATCACCACGGTGTTCGGAGATCCGCTGCGGCAGCAGGTCGGGGGCGGCAAGGCCTGGATTTCGTCGGTCAGCAAGGTCGCCGCCGCCGGCACATCCATCGATATCCCGCTTGCCCACAAGGACGAGCTCTACATCCGTTCCCACTATGATGCGGTCACCTTTTCCGTGCCGGATGGCCCGCGCCCCGATGAGCTTTTGATCTGCGTCGCCGTCGCATCGGGTCCGCGCGTGCATCAGCGCGTCGGAGGCAAAACCGTCGCCGACCTCAAGGTCGGTGTCTAGTTCGATCGAAATTGGCGAAGGACGAATTCCATGCCCCTGAACATCAAGGACCTCAAGATTACATCGGCTGATTTCAAGCCGCTCGGGAAATTGCGCGACGAGCATGCCGGCGACAAAGGCAATGTGTTGCCCAGGCTTACGGTCAGCGGCGTGCCGGCAGGCGCGAAGGAACTCGCGGTCATCTGCCATGATCCCGACGCGCCGTTGCCCAACGGCTTCACGCACTGGGTCGTCTACGGCATCGATCCGTCGACCACCGATCTTTCGGACGCGCAGGAAAAATTCCGCGTCGGCCCCAACGGCGCCGGCGGCAAGCAGTATTACGGGCCTCAGCCGCCCGCTGGCCATGGCGAACATCACTACTACTTCTGGGTCTATGCCTTGGACACCCACGTCGAAGGGACACCCACCAGGGAGGAGTTCCTCCAGAAATATGCCGGCAACATCATCGAGCAGAATCGGATCGTCGGCATCTACGAAAACAAGTGAAATCCGCGGCGCCGGCGACCGATAACAACAACAAGAATGGTCGCTGTCACCGCAATGGGAGAATTGGAAATGAGAGACAACGGCCCCGTGCACCAGAAGGTCTTCGAAGAGCTGGTCACAGCGACGAAGATCCTTCTGAACGAAGGCATTATGGATACGTTCGGGCACATCAGCGCCCGTGACCCGGAGGATCCCGAAAGCTTCTTCCTGGCCCAGAAGCTTGCTCCGAGCCTGATTACCGTCGACGACATCCAGCGTTTCAATCTCGACGGCGAGACGTCGGATAACAGACCCTCCTATCTTGAGCGCTACATCCACAGCGAGATCTATAAGGCGCGGCCCGACGTTCAGTGTGTGCTCCACACCCATTCTCCGGCTGTCCTGCCGTACTGCTTCGTCGATACGCCGCTTCGGCCGGTCACCCACATGGGAGCATTCATCGGCGAGTCGGTCCCGGTCTACGAGATTCGCGACAAGAATGGCGACGAGACCGATCTCTTCGGCGGCAGCCCCGGGGTCTGCGCGGATATCGCCGAAAGTCTCGGCAACCAGACCGTGGTCCTCATGGCGCGGCACGGCGTCGTCAATGTCGGCAACTCCGTGCGGGAGGTCGTCTTCCGCGCCTTTTATCTCGAGCAGGAAGCGGCAGCGCTGACGGCCGGCCTGCGGATCGGCAATGTCAAATATCTGTCGCCGGGCGAGATAAAGACGGCAGGAAAACTCGTCGGCGCCCAGATCGACCGAGGATGGAATCACTGGTCGCAGCGTCTCAGGCAAGTGGGCCTTGCCTGATCCTTGAACATGGCCTGGAAGAGCATGGTCCGAACCAAGCTCTCCGGCCTCGATCTCGATAATTCTCTGGCGCCCGAGCGTCAGGCGAAAGCAACAAAACCATGCCGCATGCGGAAAGTTACGACTACATCATCGTTGGGGCCGGATCGGCCGGTTGCGTGCTCGCCAACCGGCTGAGCGCCGACCCCGGATGTTCGGTGCTGTTGCTGGAGGCCGGCGGCTGGGATCGCGACCCCATGATCCACATACCGCTTGGCTGGGGTAAGATCCTGACGGAGCGCCGCCATGACTGGATGTATTTCTGCGAGCCGGAAGACAATGTCGGAGGCCGCAGGGTCGAGTGCGCGCGCGGCAAGGTGATCGGCGGGTCGTCATCGACCAACGCCATGGCCTATGTGCGGGGCAATCGCGGCGACTACGACCGTTGGGCGGCGAGCGGGCTCGGTGACTGGTCGTACGAGAAGGTCCTGCCGTATTTCCAGAAGCAGGAAAGCTGGGAAGGGGGCGGCAACCGTTTTCGTGGTGGCAATGGTCCGGTCAGCACCCAGTTCTGCCGCTACAAGGACCCGCTGATCGACGCCTTTGCTCAGGCCAGCGTGGAGGCCGGTTATCCGCAGACGGACGACTATAATGGCGAGCGGCAGGAAGGGTTCGGCCGCCTCCAGATGACGATTTCGAAAGGCCGGCGCAGCTCGACCGCGTCCGCCTATCTGCGGCCGGCCCTGAAGCGGCCCAATCTGACCGTCCTGACCGGAGCGACGGCGACGAAGATCACCTTGGAGGGCACGCGCGCCACCGGGGTGGTGATAAACCATGGTGGCGGCGAACGGACGGTCGTCGCCCGCAAGGAAGTCCTGCTCTCGGGCGGCGTCATCAACACGCCGCAACTCCTGATGCTGTCCGGTATCGGGGCGCCAGAGGAACTCGCGGCGCACGGTATCCAGACGCGGGTCGATCTGCCGGCGGTGGGCAAGAACCTGCAGGATCACGTCTCGGTCATCCTCATGTACCGACGCCGGGCTCCGGGCGGCCCTTTCCTTCGCAACATGCGTGCCGATCGGATCGGGTTCGATTTCGCCAAGACCTACTTCACGGGTCGGGGTTTCTCGGGCGATGTTCCCGGCGGCGTTGTCGCCTTCCTGAAAAGCGGTCCGGAACGGCCGTTACCCGATGTGCAACTGCTGTTCACGGCGGCTCCGCTTGCCGCGTGGCCATACCTCAAGCCGTTCAAGGCGCCATTTCCGGACGGTTTCGCCACGCGGATCGTGGCGACGCAGCCTGAAAGCCGGGGGGCGGTGAAACTGGCCTCGGCCGATCCTCTCGCGGCGCCGCTGATCCATCAGAATTTCCTCGCTTCGCCGAAAGACTGGGAATCCCTTCGGGCCGGTTTCCGGGTGGCGAGGGATCTCGCGGCGCAGCCCTCCATGCAGCCCTTCATCGATGCGGAGTTCTTTCCCGGTCCCAAATGCCAGAGCGACGAGGAGATCGACGAGCATATCCGCAAGACCTCCATCACCGTGCATCATCCGGCCGGGACATGCCGGATGGGGGCCGATACGGCCTCGGTCGTCGACCCGCAATTGCGCCTTCGCGGCGTCGACGGCCTTAGGGTGGTGGACGCGTCCGTCATGCCCGACCTGGTCTGCGGAAACATCAATGCGGCGGTGATCATGATTGCCGAGAAAGCCGCCGACCTCATCGCGGCATCAAAAGCAGCAACGGAAAGCAGGGCAGCGTGATGATCCAACGTATCGCCATCATCGGTCTGGGTACGATGGGGCCAGGCATGGCCGCCCGGCTTGCCAGGGGCGGCCTGCAGGTCGTCGCCTACGATGTTGCCCCGGCGGCGATCGAGCGCGCGGGGGCCATGCTGGGCGTCGCCGAGACCGTTCTGGATTCCCTGGGTATCGCGGTGCCTCCGGCCGGCGCCGGAACGGTCCGCTTCACGGATGATATCGCGGACGCGGTATCGGGCGCCGACCTCGTCATCGAGAACGTTCCTGAAAACATCTCGATCAAGGCCGATGTCTATCGCACGATCGACAGCCTGATCGCATCGGACACGATCGTCGCGTCCGACACGTCGGGCATCCCGATCACCAAGCTGCAGGCGCATATCTCGCATCCCGAGCGGATGGTGGGCATGCACTGGTCGAACCCGCCGCACATCATCCCGATGATCGAGGTGATCGCCGGCGAGAAGACGGCGCCGCGGACCGTGGCCGTTATCCGCGACCTGATCCGCTCGATCGGCCTCTTGCCGGTGGTGGTCAAGAAGGACGTTCCGGGCTTCGTCGAGAACCGCGTGCTCTATGCGCTGCTCCGCGAGGCGGTCGACCTCGTCGAGCGCGGTGTCATCGAGCCGGAAGATCTCGACACCTGCGTGTCCTGGGGCATCGGTTACAAGATCGCCGTGATCGGGCCGATGGCACTGCTCGATATGGCGGGCCTCGATATCTACAAATCCGTCTCGTCCTTCCTCAACGCCGATCTTTCCAATCGCGACGACGTCGCGCCGATGGTGCTGGAAAAGACGAATGCGTCGAAGCTCGGCATCAAGTCGGGGGAGGGCATGTTCTCCTATACGCCCGAGCAGATCAAGGCGCTGCAAGGCGAGCGGGCGGGCAAACTCGTCGCCGTGCGGCGCATCCTGGAAGGCCGGGAGTAGCCAATGACACATCGTGCTCACAAGGCCGGTTGGATTGGGGCGCCGCATGGAGGACCAAACCATGCGCGTTGAGACCATTCGTGCAGCCGGCGGCCGGCCGGCCCATATCCGTCACGACGACCTGATCTCCGCCAAGGGCGTTTCGGTGGTCATGGCGAGGCAACTGGTTCTGCAGAACATCGATCTTTCGGTGCCGAAGGGATCGTTTGTTTCTCTCATTGGTCCTTCCGGTTGCGGCAAGAGCACCTTGCTCAAGGTTCTGGCCGGGCTGGTAAATCCGACAAGCGGCAGCGTTTCGATCGCCGGGCTTTCGCCAGTCGAGGCGGCGCGCAAGCGCATGATTGGTCTCGTCTTCCAGGACGCCAACCTGCTGCCGTGGAAGAATGCCGTCGACAACGCATCCATGCTGCTCGGCATCGCCGACAAGTCGCTGTCGCGCGCGGAGCTGCGGGCACGCGGACAGGAGATGCTCGAGCTGGTGGGCCTGGGCGATTCCGCCCACAAGCGTCCAAACGAATTGTCGGGTGGCATGCGCCAGCGCGTCGCCATCGCGCGGGCCCTGGCGCTCGATCCGGCGGTGCTGCTGATGGACGAGCCGTTCGGCGCGCTCGACGCCATTACCCGCGATTCGATGGGCCAGTCGCTGCTGGAGATCTGGCAACGCACCGGCAAGACCATCGTTCTCGTCACGCATTCGATCGACGAGGCCATTCATTTGTCCCGCCATGTCCATGTACTTGGGATCAAGCCCGGCCGGATCACCGAGAGCCTCGACATTGGCCTGCCCTATCCACGCGATCTGTCGGTGACGGAAGATCCGGAGTTCGTCAGGCTGGTGGTTCAACTGCGCACCATGCTGCGCGCCAGCCATCAACCGGGAGGCGCGTCATGAGCGATCAACCCATCACCAACCTCTCCGAGACGCGGCCTGCTTCCAGCTGGAGTGCGGCTACGGGCAGCTGGCTCCCGGCGGTCATACTTCTGCTGGCGACGATCGTCGTATGGGAAGCCGTGGTGCGGATCTTCGCCATCTCCGCCTACATCATTCCCGCCCCGTCCGAGATCGCGCAGTCGCTGGTCGCGCAATGGGCAACGCTGATGCAGGCGACCCTGGTGACGGCGGGCGAGATCCTGTTTGGTTTCCTTGTCTCCGTCGTGGTCGGCGTCGCCATTGCGCTGGTCATCGTGCGCTTCGACTGGCTGGGGCGAGCGCTCTATCCGCTGGTGGTGCTGTTCCAGAACGTGCCCAAGGTGGCGCTGGCGCCGATCTTCATCCTCTGGTTCGGCTATGGGCTCGCGCCCAAGATCGGGCTGATCCTTGTCATCGCCTTCTTCCCCGTGACATTGTCGATGCTGGCCGGCATGCAGGCAGTCGACCGCTCGCTGCTGTCGCTGATGAATTCGGTCGGCGCCAGCCCGACGCAGATCCTGTTCAGGATCCGCGTCCCGCATTCGCTGCCGAGCCTGATGGCGGGAACCAAGATCGCGGCCACGCTAAGCGTGATCGGCGCCATCGTCGGCGAATTCGCCGGCGCCTCGGACGGGTTGGGCTACGTCATCCAGTTCGCCTCGACCCAGCTCGACACCGCGCTGGTCTTCGCGGCGCTGCTGCTCGTCTCCGTGCTCGGCATCGCCTTCTACTACGCGGCCGAAATCCTCGAACGCATCGTGGTGCCCTGGGCACCCAAATTCAGCCAGGCCTAGGCCTCTCGATCAACCACCGACAATAAAAGGGAACAAAAATGCTGAGACGCTCACTTATCAAGGTAGCCACGCTTGCGGCATTTGCCGGGGCGCTTGGCTTCTCGAACGCGGCGCTGGCGGCGGACAAGGTCACTGTCCAGCTCGACTGGGTCGTTCGTGGCAACCACGCCATGTTCTTCGTCGGCAAGGAAAAAGGCTTCTTCGCCAAGAACGACATCGACGTCGCCGAAATCCGCAAGGGTTCGGGTTCGCCGGATGCCATGCGGCTGGTGGGCAACGGGAACGCGGATTTCGGTTTCGGCGATCTTCCCACGCTTGCCGTCGCGCGCTCGCAGAACGTTCCGGTGGTGGCGGTGGCCGCCGTCAACCAGCACTCGCCGCTGGCGATCATGTCGCTCGCAAAGACGGTGAAGCTCGCCAAGCCGGCTGATCTCAAGGGCCTGACCATCGGCATCCATCCGGCGGGCTCGACATACATCTTCTTCAAGGGCTTCCTGGCGGCCAATGGCCTGACCGAAAAGGACATGACGCTGAACAGCGTCTCGCCGCCCTATGAGAGCTATCTGCTTCTGGGCCGGGTGCAGACGGTGGTCGGCTATGTCGACGCCGAGGTGCCCGAACTGGAGGCCAAGGCGGGCGGTCCGGGTTCGCTCAGCATCATGATGGGCGCCGACCATGGCTGGAAGGCTTATGGCTCTGGCCTGTTCACCTCGGAGGCGATGATCAAGGACAAGCCCGACGTCGCCGCCCGCTTCGTCAAAGCATACAGGGAAGCCTTCGACTATGTCGTCGCCCATCCGGAAGAAGCCGCCGAGATCACGGCGAAGGCTGCTCCGGGCTATGCGGACAAGAAGGATGTGCTGCTGGCGCAGATCAAGGCCGACATCGCCTCGACCTTCACCAGCCCCGACACCAAGGACCATGGCCTCGGCTGGATGACGAAGACGCAGTGGGAGGAAACCCTGAAGACGCTCACCGACCAGGGCGTGCTCAAGACGGCCCTGTCGGCCGACGACGTCTTCACCGACAAGTTCCTGTCGAAGGAATAGGACACGATGTCCCGGGCGGACGCATCAATGAGCGCCTACCGGCACGCCAGGCCGTCCTGCAGCATGCTGCAGGACACCGCGCGCGCGCCCTTGGCGGCGTCGGTCCGGTCGAGCGCGATCTGCGCGCGGGTGGCGTATGCGCGGCCAGCCAGGCCGCACCACAGCCGCTCGACCGGCAGGTTCTCGCGCTTGTCGTTGAGAATGGTGAAGGTGCCGGTCTTGGGGTCGAACCAGAGTTCGATGCGAGCGCTCTTGCCCGGCTCGATCGTGGCGATCCCTTCCGAATACCAGTGGGCAAAGTCGGCGTTGCAGGACACGCCTTCCGTGCCCGCATTCGAAATCGTCAACGGCACCATGTCGAGCCCGTCGGTGCCCTTGCGGACAATCACATGGTGCAACTCAACCGCGTTGGCGAGCGATGTGAACGCCAAAATCACGGGAAGGGCATAACGGATTTTCACTTTGCCTGAGCTCCATGGGGTAGTTTTCTCAGGCAGTCTATCTCGCTTCGGCGCAATAACAACAAGAATATTGATTGGAAAATCAAACAGAGAGGGTAATATGTTTAAGATTCTTAAGAGCAGTGTAAGTGCATTTATATTGTGCGGTGTCTTGATGGGCGGCGCGCTTGCCGGCGAAGTCAAGTCGATCGCCATCCTGACGCCCGAAGAGGGCACGGATTATGGCTGGAACCAGCAGGGCATTGATGCCGCCAAGGCAGCTGGCAAGGCCGCCGGTGTCGAGGTGGTGGTGGCCCAGGGCCTCGGCTATGGCGATGTCCGTCCGACGCTGCGCGAGCTCGCGTCCGACGGCGCCAGCCTGCTGATCGCGCATGCCAGCGGCTACAACACCTCGGCGCCCGAGATCGCCAAGGAACTGAAGGTTCCGGTGGCGATCGTCGACACGCCGAACGGCCTGGAGAAGGGCCTCGTCGCCGATTACACGCTGAGCGGTCACCAGGGCGCTTATCTGGCCGGCCGTCTCGCCGCCAAGATGTCGCGCTCGAAGTCGGTCGGCATCGTCGTCTCCGGCGAACCGCCATCGTGGAACTCGCAGTCGGCGGCGTTCGCGCAGGGCGTGAAGGCGGAGAACCCGGACGTCAAGATCACCTATGCGGTGATCGGGCCGGCCGCCTACAGTGACGCCGCAGGCGGCAAGCGCGTCACCGAAAGCGTTATCGCCTCGGGCGCCGACATCATCTTCGGCCAGGGCAACGGCTCCAGCTTCGGCATGCTGCAGGCGGTCGAGACGACCAAGGCCGCCGATGGCGGCAAGGTCTATTTCATCGACGTCATCGGCGACAAGTCGCCGATCGACAAGGGCTTCCTGCTGTCGTCGGTGGTGTGGAACATCGAACCGGTCTACGCGGCGATGATCGCCGACCTGAAGGCCGACACGTTCGGTACCAAGCACTATTCGATCGGCCTCAAGGACGATTCCGTGCAGTTGCTGAAGACCGCCGCCATCCCGGACAAGGTCTGGGGCGAAATCCAGGCGCTGCGCGAGGACGTCATTTCCGGCAAGATCAAGGTCGAGCCGGTCTATGACGCGGCCGCCGTCAGGGCGCTGATGACAAGCGTCGCCCAGTAAGGCGATCAAAGTCGGCTGCCGGAGGGGCGATCGGTTCGCTCCTCCGGACCGTTCCCATTTTCTGGTGCTGGGCTTTCATGAGCAGTCTTTCTTCATCGCCCGTCGATATCAGCGACATCGTCGCGCTTGAAGGCGTGACCAAACGCTTTCCCGGCATTGTCGCCAATGACGGCATCGACCTGTCGATCCGCCCTGGCGAGGTGCATGTGCTGCTCGGCGAGAACGGCGCGGGAAAATCCACCTTGATCGGCATGCTGTCGGGCCTGCAGCAGCCGGACGAGGGGCGCATCCTTGTCGACGGCAAGCCGACGCCGATCACATCGCCGCGCCATGCGCTGGCGCTCGGCATTGGCACGGTGTTCCAGCACATGATGCTGGTACCCACCCTGACGGTCGCCGAGAACCTGCTTCTTGGCGGGCCGTGGTGGCAGCGTCCCAGGACCGAGGAGCTCGAGGCCCGCGTGGCCGAGATCACCCGCAGCCTCGGCATCACGGTGAAATTGCATGCCAGGGTTTCGGAACTCTCGCTCGGCGAGCAGCAGCAGGTCGAGATCCTGCGCGCCATGGTGCGCAACAGCCGCCTGCTGATCCTCGACGAATCCACCTCGATGCTGACACCGAAGGGCATCGAGGAACTTGGCGCACTGATGCGCCGCCTCGTCGAGCAAGGATTGGCGATCGTCTTCATCACACACAAGCTCAAGGAGGCGGCCGCCTTCGGCGACCGCATCTCGGTGCTGAAGCTCGGCCGCAAGGTCGGCGAGATTCCGCCCGAGCGGTTTCGCGCGCTCGGCGAACAGGAGATCATTTCCGAGATCGTGGAGTTGATGTTCGGCAAGCAGAAGGATGATCCCGAAGCGATCGAACGCCCGGCCCGCGCGGTCGATGCGCAAGCCGCGCCGCTGCTTCAGGTCGCGGATCTCACGGTCGCGCCGACCGACAACGCGCCCGGCCTGTCGTCGATCTCCTTCGACATCCGTCCGGGCGAGATACTCGGCATCGCCGGCATCGACGGCAACGGCCAGAAGCAGCTGGCGGAGGCCTTGGCCGGCCAGCGTGTGGCGACCGGTGGTTCGGTCCGGCTGGAGGGCGTCTCCATCGAGACCCTGAGTGTCGGCGAACGCCGCCAGCGCGGTCTTCGCTACCTGACCGACGACCGGCTGGGCGAGGGCACTGTCGGCACGTTCCCGGTCTCCATCAATTTCTTCCTCAAGCAGGTCGGCGCGGCGCCCTTCTGGCGCGGCGGCGTCGAGCAGCGCGCCGAGATCGACAAGCGCGCCGCCGAGCTCGTGCGCGAATACGATGTGCGCACGCCAAGCCTGAAGACGCCGGTCGCGCGGCTTTCGGGGGGCAACATCCAGAAGGTGCTACTGGCGCGCGAACTGGCCGAGGGCGCGAAGGTGGTGATCTTCAACAAGCCGACCTACGGGCTCGATCTCGCCAACACGCTGGCCTCGCGCCAGCGCATCCGCGACACGGCGGCACGCGGCCTCGCCGTACTCCTGATCTCCACCGACCTCGAGGAACTGCTCAGCATGTGCGACCGCATCGCGGTGATCGCCAATGGCGCGCTGGTCGGCACCGTCGCCAATGCCGACGACGCCCGCACCAGGGTCGGCCGCCTGATGATCGGACTTGCCGCATGAGCATCGACACCGCACCCGCCGCCAGCGCCACCGCACTCGATGCCACGAGCGGGGCGGCCACGCGCCGTGACATTCTGCATCGGCTGCTGATGACGATTGGTCCGATCCTTGCCGCTCTCGTCATCGCCGGCTGCATCCTGCTTGCCGTGGGCGTCGACCCGCTCGCCTACTATGGCTATGTGCTGGAAAAGGGCCTGTTCTCGCCGCTCGGCATCCAGCAGACGCTGACGCGCATGGCGCCGCTGCTGTTTCTCGCCGCCGGCCTGATCGTGGCCTTTCGCGCCGGCATGTGGAATCTGGGCGGCGACGGCCAGTTCCTGCTCGGCGCGGTCACCGCGGCCGCGAGCGCTCCGGTGCTGGTGCAGATATTGCCCGCCTGGCTGGCGCTCTTCTGTTCGTTCCTGATCGCCATGCTGGTGGCCATGATCTGGTCGCTGGTGCCGGCGCTGCTGCGCGCCTATCAGGGCGTCAACGAGATCATCACCACGCTGATGATGACGTTCCTCGGCACGTCGCTCGCCAATGTGCTGGTCAAGCTGGTGTTTCGCGATCCAGGCACGACCGTGCCACAGACCCGCACGCTGCCGGTGGAAGACCGGCTGCCGCGCCTGTTTGAAACCACGATCACCAGTGGCCTGCTGCTCGGCCTGGCGGCAATCATCATCGTGCATCTGGTGATGACGCGCACGGCTTTCGGGTTGAAATTGCGCATCGTCGGCGCCAATCCGCGCGCCGCGGTTCATGCGGGGCTGGGCGTGCCCGGGCTGACCATTGCGGTCTTTGCCATTTCGGCCGGACTCGCGGGTCTTGCCGGCGCTGTCGACATCATCGGCGTGCAGGGCAATGTCCGCGCCGACTGGAACCCCGCCTATGGGCTGGCGGTCATTCCGGCCGTGTTTCTCGCCCGCATGAACGGCTTTGCCGCGATAGGCTTCGTGTTCCTGCTTTCGGTGCTGTCGATCGGCGGCGAGAGCGCGGCGCGGCGACTTGGCGTGCCCAATCATTTCACGCTGGTGCTGGTCTCCATCGTGCTGATCGTGCTCGCTCTCGCCGAGTATGTCGACCACCGCTATCACCAGTCGAGAAAGGCCTGACATGACCGGGCTGTTCAGCGAAGTCTTTCTCAGCGCGTTGCTGTTTGGCGCCGTCACGGCGGCCATCCCGTTGTTGCTTGCCGGCCTCGGCGAACAGATGTCGGAAAAGGCCGGCGTGCTCAACATCGGCATCGAAGGCATGATGCTGGCCGGCGCCTATCTCGGCTTCGTCGGCGCCTTCTATTCGGGATCGCTGTGGCTGGGCTTCCTCACGGGTGCGGCCGGCGGCATTGCGGTGGCGCTGATCATGGCGCTGCTTTGCGTGCGCATCGGGCTGAACCAGATCGTCATCGGCATCGCGCTGACGCTTGGTCTCGAAGGCCTGACGGCGCTGCTTCACCATTTCCAGTTCTCGCGCAGTTATCCCCGCCTGCCGGCGGCGGACGCAACCGTCATTCCGCTGCTGTCGGACATTCCGATCATCGGCCCGGCCTTCTTCAAGCATCATCTGATCGTCTATCTGGCGGTCGCCCTTGTGTTCGGCATGGGCTACCTCTACCGGCGCACGCAGCTCGGCCTCAATCTGCAGGCCGCCGGCGACAAGCCGGCCGCGCTCGACGTTGCCGGCATCGACGTCATCAGGACCCGAACCATCGCCGTGCTGACGACCGGCGCGCTGGCCGGGCTCGGCGGCGCCTATCTCGCCAATGTCGGGGCGGGCCTGTTCATTCCGTTCATCACCAATGGCGCCGGCTTTCTCGGCATCGTGCTGGCCATGCTGGCGCGCGGGCGTCCGGTCTGGGTGCTCTTCGGGGCGCTTTTGTTCGGCGTCTGCCTGTCGCTGACCACGGCCATGCAGGTGGCGGGCATCAACATCCCGACCGACGTCATCCAGATGCTGCCTTTCCTGGCGGTGATGATCATGCTGGTGCTGTTCGGGCGGCGGGCCAGCCTGCCGGCGGCGCTCGGCATCCCATACGAGCGCGGCGCGCGCTGACAGAAACCAGATGCGCGGATGGGACCCGCGCCGGAAACGGAGGCAACAATGTCGGATACCAAGGTCTACCTGCTCGACGGCGGCTCGCTCGTCCTCGACGGCTATCATGTCTTCTGGAATCGCGGCCCGGGCGGCGAAGTGCGCTTCCCCGTCTACTCGATCCTGATCGAGCATGCCGAGGGCCGCTTCCTCATCGACACCGGCTACGACTATGACCACGTCATGAAGGTGCTGCCCTTCGAGAAGCCGATCCAGGAAAAGCACCAGACCATTCCCGGCGCGCTGGCGCTGCTCGGGCTGGAGCCCAGGGATATCGACGTCGTCGTCAACTCGCATTTCCATTTCGACCATTGCGGCGGCAACAAGTATTTTCCGCACGCCAAGAAGATCTGCCATCGCACGGAGGTCCCGCAGGCCTGCAATCCGCAGCCCTTCGAACATCTCGGCTATTCCGACTTGAGCTTCTCGGCCGAGGCGGCCGAAGCGCGTGGCGCGACCGCCCAGTTGCTGGAGGGCACGACGCGCGCCAACTCGACCTTCGAGGGCATTGACGGTGACGTCGACCTCGCCAAGGGCGTCAAGCTGATCTCGACCCCCGGGCACTCGATCGGTCATTACAGCCTCCTGGTCGAGTTTCCCAAGCGCAAGCCGATCATGTTCACGATCGACGCCGCCTATACGCAGAAGAGCCTTGAAACGCTTTGCCAGGCAGCCTTCCATATCGACCCGGTCGCGGGCGTCAATTCGATGCGCAAGGTGAAGAAACTTGCCGAGGATCACGGCGCCGAGCTGATGTACTCGCACGACATGGACAACTTCAAAACCTACAAAACCGGCACGCAGTTCTACGGCTGACCGCCGCCAATCCGGAGACCAAGACCATGCGCTATCTCGAACACGCCGATCCGGTCATCACCCTGACCGCTGGACCGGTGAACGCTTATGCCGAGGTGCTGCGGGGCCTCGGCCGCACCGTGCTTTACGATTACGACCCGGCCTTCCAGCTCTTCTACGAGAAGGTCGTCGACAAGGCGCAGAAGGCGATGCGGCTTTCCAACAAGCCGGTCATCCTGCATGGCGAGCCGGTGCTGGGCCTGGAAGCGGCGGCAGCGTCGCTGATCACGCCCGACGACGTGGTGCTCAACCTTGCCTCGGGTGTCTACGGCAAGGGGTTCGGCTACTGGGCGAAACGCTATTCGCCGCATCTGCTCGAGATCGAGGTGCCCTACAATGAGGCGATCGACCCGCAGGCGGTTGCCGACATGCTGAAGGCGCATCCGGAAATCACGGTCGTCTCCGTCTGCCATCACGACACCCCGTCGGGCACGATCAATCCGATCGATGCTATCGGCGCGCTGGTATCGGCGCATGGCGGCTACCTGATCGTCGATGCCGTGTCGTCGTTCGGGGGCATGAAGACGCATCCGGAGGACTGCAAGGCCGACATCTATGTCACCGGGCCGAACAAGTGCCTCGGCGCACCTCCCGGCCTGACCATGATGGGCGTCAGCGAGCGGGCCTGGGCCAAGATGAAGGCCAATCCGCTGGCGCCGCGCGCATCGATGCTGAGCATCGTCGATTGGGAAAATGCCTGGTCGAGGGAAAAGCCGTTTCCGTTCACGCCATCGGTCTCGGAAATCAACGGGCTCGATGTCGCGCTCGACCTCTATCTCAACGAGGGGCCGGAAGCGGTGTGGGCGCGCCATGCCCTGACCGCCAAGGCCATGCGTGCGGGCGCCACCGCGATGGGCCTGTCGATCTGGGCCGCCTGCGACAAGATCGCCTCGCCGACGACGACCGCTGTCCGCACGCCGGATGGTGTCGATGAGAAAGCACTTCGCCAGGCAGCGCGCGCCCGCTACGGCGTGGTGTTTTCGTCGGGCCGCGGCGAAACCTTGGGCAAGCTGACCCGCATCGGCCATATGGGCCCGACGGCGCAGCCGATCTACGCGATCGCGGCACTGGCGGCGCTTGGCGGCGCCATGAATGCGGCAGGCCGCAAGCTTGCGGTCGGCAAGGGCATCGACGCGGCGCTGGCCGTGATCGACGCCGACGCCTGAACAGACATCACCAGATTGCGCATTGAGGAGAAATTTCATGACTGAACGGCTTGCGGGAAAGGCGGCGCTGGTGACGGGCGCCGCACAGGGCATCGGCAAGGCGATCGCGGCGCGGCTGGCGGCCGACGGCGCGACCGTCATCGTCAGCGACATCAATGCCGAGGGTGCGAAGGCCGCGGCCACCGCGATCGGCGGCAAGGCGAAGGCTGTCGCCGCCGATATTTCCGATCCGGCCTCGGTCAAGGCGCTGTTCGGCGAGATCCAGGCGCTGACCGGCGGCGTCGAGATCCTGGTCAACAATGCCAGCATCGTGCCGTTCGTCGCCTGGGACGATGTCGACCTCGACCATTGGCGCAAGATCATCGACGTCAACCTGACAGGGACGTTCATCGTCACCCGGGCGGCGACGGACCAGATGCGGGCGGCGGGCAAGGCCGGACGCGTGATCAGCATCGCCTCCAACACCTTCTTCGCCGGCACGCCGAACATGGCCGCCTATGTCGCGGCCAAGGGCGGCGTCATCGGTTTCACCCGGGCGCTGGCCACCGAGCTTGGCAAGTACAACATCACCGCCAATGCGGTGACGCCCGGTCTGATCGAGAGCGATGGCGTCAAGGCCAGCCCGCACAACGAGGCGTTCGGCTTCGTCGAGATGCTGCAGGCGATGAAGGGCAAGGGCCAGCCCGAACACATCGCCGATGTCGTGGCATTTCTCGCATCCGATGACGCGCGCTGGATCACCGGCCAGACGCTCAACGTCGATGCGGGCATGATCCGGCATTAGAGGCCATCGACACATCGACAGCCACGGCCGGCAGGTTGCGGGCGGCAGGGACCCGCCTGAGGCTATGTGGATCGACTCGACGAAAGCGGGGCTTTCCGTACTCGTTCGCAGGCTAAGTGGGGCTAGATCGGCCGAACGGCCCCACACGCCCCTGCTGATGACGGTGTTGCGGTAGGCTTCCCCAACCCGGTTGGGACTCGCGGCATTCAAAAGACCCACTGCAGCGCAAGGCCGACCACGGACAGTCCCATTGTGACTGTCGCAAGCCATCCGAGAAAGCGCAGCCAACCCTCGACGGGGAATTCGCCCATGATGTCGGAACGCCCGGTCATCAGCATCATGACGACCATTACGGGGACGGCGCATATGCCGTTGATGACGGCGCTCCAGTAAAGCGCCTTTATGGGATCGATCGGCGTGAACATGATCCCCATGCCCAGCGCCACGGCGGCCGCCAAGGTCGCATAAAATGCCATGGCTTCCTTCGGCTTGCGCTCCAGTCCCACTGGCCAACGGCGCGCCTCACCCACGGCGAAGGCGGCCGAGCCCGCCAGAACCGGAACCGCGAGAAGGCCGGTGCCGATTATCCCCATTGCAAAGATCGCAAATGCGAATTTGCCTGCGACCGGCTCCAGCGCCTTGGCCGCATCGGTGGAGGAATTAATGTCGGTCACTCCGGCCTTGTGCAAGGTGGCGGCGGTCGTGACGATGATTGCAATGGCTATCAGGTTCGAAAAAGCCATGCCCACCAAGGTGTCGGCGCGAATGCGCTGGAAGGCGCCCGACGCCTGCCACGGTGCCCATCTCAGCGGCTTGGCCTTCGGGTCGATCTTCTCCTCTTCGACCTCTTGCGACGCCTGCCAGAAGAACAGGTAGGGAGAAATCGTGGTGCCGAGTATGGCCAGAAGCGTCGTGAAAAACGCTCGGTTCCATTCCATGTGCGGGAGAACGACCCCCTTGAGGGCCTCCCCCCATGGGATATCAGCCAGAAACGCAGCCACCACATAGGCAAAGAGGCTCAGCGTTGTCCATTTCAGGACCGTGACGTATCGGCTGTAGTCGAGAAAGACGATCGCCAGAACGCATGCCATGCCGAACGCAAGGACGTAAAGCGAGCTTGGGCCGCCCACCAGCAGTCGCAGCGCATCAGCCATCGCGCTCAGGTCCGCCCCGATGTTGATCACGTTGGCGGCGAACAAAAGCAAGGCTACAAAATACATCAAGGCAGGCGGGTAGTATCGGGAGAGATTGCCGGAAATACCTCGACCTGTCGTCCGCCCTATCCGCGCGGCTATCTCCTGGATCGCGACCATGAGCGGAAAAGTGAATACCATGGTCCAACCGACATTGAACCCCAGCTGGGCGCCCGCTTGGCTGTACGTGCCGATGCCCGAAGGGTCGTCGTCCGAAGCGCCTGTGATGAAACCAGGTCCGATTGTGCGCAGGAATCGCTGGACTGGCCCTTTTGCCCGAATGTTGCTCTGTTTCTCCGAGACGTCGACGCTCGTGTTGCTCATGCAGGTGCTCCAGAAACGCGGATCCTTCGAGATCCGCTTGAAGCAAAATTCGGCGATCGCCGTTCGGTTCCTTTAGCCATTGCTGAAACGCCCGGCAGTAGCCCCTCAGCGCGCGAGAAATATCATGTCACCAGCAAAGGAGGCACACTCCAAGCGACAAGATACCAACGGCCGCTTGGGAGAAGCTTTTTTGGCGGGGGGCAACCGCGGTTTGCGTTCGAGTACCGCCGCCCTTCGCGAGCGTGGACATTTGAGCCGCGCAGTTCGGCGCAACCATCGCGTAATCCGGCTTCAAACCCCACTTCTAGCGATATTCATCTAGAGTGAGTCCGTAGTAGTGTAAGCGAGATGCTGTTTCAGCGATTTATACGATTTTCGCGCGGAATATCTTTAAACCTGTAGGCGCGATCCCTACGTCATTCTCTGTTATGTCTATCAAGGCAACACCGATGTAACATCGCTCACGGCCACGCCTGCCCTCACTGGGGACTCGGGATGCGCGGTCATTTTCCCATACAATGAGCAGCCCAAACGTTCGACACGCCCTTAGTGCGTCGAGCGCGTCGGTGCGCAATCTCCCCGCTTCATAAATCAACACCAACCGGGTGACCGTCGGGTGAACGAACCCGCGCGCCCATAGGAGAGAAAAGATGGAAGCCCTGCAATATCTCGGCCCGATGGAATGGATGGCTGTCGAGGTGGCCGTGCTCGTCATCGTGCTGGCGATCCTGTTCTGGTGGAGCGGCGTGGTCCGCTACATCCCGAACGACAGGCTCGGCATCTTGGAAAAACTATGGAGTTTTCGCGGCTCGGTCAGCAATGGCTTCATCGCGCTCAACCGTGAGGCAGGCTATCAGCCGGAAGTCGTGCGCGGCGGCCTGCATTTCTTCATGCCGTTCCAGTATTCGATGCATCGCGCCAATCTTGTCACCATCCCGCAGGGCCAGATCGGCTATGTCTTTGCCCGAGATGGCAAGCCGCTGCCTCCGACGCAGACACTTGCTTCCAACACCGACGCCGATGATTTCCAGGATGTGCGCGGCTTTCTCGAAAAAGGCGGACAGAAAGGGCCGCAACGCAAGATCTTGCGTGAAGGCACCTATGCCATCAATCTCGCACAGTTCATCGTGCTCACCGCCCAGTCGATCCATTCCGTTAATCTGAGCTCGTCGGAACAAAACCTTTTTGCCAATATGTCCAGCATGATCTCGGAGCGGGGCGGCTTTGAGCCAGTCGTCATCCACAATGCCGAGGACATGATCGGTATCGTCACCATCCATGACGGTCCGGCCCTGCCGGACGGCGAGATCATCGCACCGACCGTCGCCAACGATCCGAACGACCCGAACTTCCACAACAATTTCCAGGACCCGGAGAAGTTTCTCGATGCCGGTGGTTACCGTGGCCGCCAGTTGCAGGTGCTGGCCGACGGCAGCTACTTCCTCAATCGCATTTTCGCGACTGTCGAACTGGTCGAGAAGACGATCATTGACGTCGGCACGGTGGGTGTCGTCGTCTCCTATAACGGCCGCCACGGCACGGATATTTCCGGGCAGGCATACCGTCACGGCGAGCTGGTCGAAATCGGCGCACGCGGTGTCTGGTCGACGCCGCTGCTGCCAGGCAAGTATGCGTTCAATACCTATGCCGGCAATATCATCACCGTGCCGACCACCAACTTCGTGCTCAAATGGACGAAGGAGCAGTTTGGCGAACACAGGCTGGACGAGAACCTGTCTGAAGTGTCGTTGATCACCAAGGATGCGTTCGAGCCTGTGCTGCCGCTGTCCGTCGTCGTGCACATCGACTATATGAAGGCGCCACTCGTGGTGCAGCGTTTCGGCGACATCAAGCGGCTTGTCGAACAAACGCTCGATCCGATGGTTTCTGCTTATTTCAAGAATATCGCCCAGACCAAGACGCTGATCCAGCTTTTGCAGGAGCGTAGCGATATCCAGCGTAAATCGGGCGAGGAGATGCGCGAGAAATTCAATTCCTACAGCCTCGAGCTGCAGGAAGTGTTGATTGGTACGCCACGTGCCGGCAATGGCCAGAACAGCATAGAGCAGATCCTTATCCAGCTGCGCGAGCGCCAGATTGCGGTCGAAAAGGTCGAGACTTATAAATTGCAGGAGAAGGCGGCCATCCAGGAACGCACGTTGCGTGAGAAGGAGGCGCTCGCCGAACAGCAAGCCAAGATCACGACTTCGGCGCTTACCATCGAGATCAGCGAGAACGAGGGCAAGGCACAACTCGCCCGCACCCGCCAGCAGGCGGAAACCATTCAGGTCACGGCCAAGGCAGAGGCCGAGAAGGTGCGCCTCGGCGGCCAGGGCGAGGCCGACATGATCAAGGCTATCGCGCTTGCCGATGCCGAACGCATCAAGGCGACCGGTTTTGCGGATGCCGAGAGGGTTCGCGCCATCGGTCTGGCGGAGGCCGAAGCCACCGAGAAGAAGGTCGCGGCCTTCGGCGGCCCGGACTATCAGCTCAACTCGCAGGTTCTCATGCGCTTCGCCGAGGCGATCGAAAATGGCAGGCTACCGCTCGTGCCGCAGATCCAGATCGGCGCTACCGGTGGCGAGAAGGGGGCCGCCAACGGCCTTGTCGAGATGATGCTTTCGATGCTCGTTGCCGACCGGGTTGGACCGCAAATCCTACCGGATGAGGTCCCGGCACCCGTTGAGGAGGATTGATCGAGGATGGGCCGGTTGTACCGGCCATTTTGCGCTCTGCCGAAAACATGCCGGGATGGGGGCGGCGCCTGCGATCTTGGGCCGCCCTCGACCGTGGCTCTCCACCCAGCGACCCCGCATGCCGAAAAGAGGGCCGCATCAATCGGCCGCCGCAATACAAACATTGCGTGCGATAGTGGGTTTGAAGTGGTAGCGGGAGACCGCTACATCGCAACACCCACTATAAAAGAGGCGTTCTTCTGCTATCGGAGGCACGCGGCTTAGTCCAAAAACTTTCCAATTTGGGTACAGAGGTTAGCCGATGCCGTCCGAAGGCAGAGTTTACAGGTGCGAATCCTGTCGGGTGCGCTCGACGGGTTCGGGACAACGGAAGCCCACAAAGAGATTGCGGCCGACCCACTGGGCACCAATGCTCGTAGTTTCCACATGTTCATTCCTTCATGACGATCTCGCCAAGATCGGCGAGGCGCTCGATCACGTGGTCCGGTCTGAATGGAAACCTCTCCATGTCAGCCCGCGTGCTCACCCCAGTAAGAACAAGGGCTGTCTTCAGACCCGATTCCAATCCGGCGACAACGTCGGTATCCATTCTGTCTCCGACCATGATCGTGTCGGCTGCACTAACTCCTAGGCGGTCGAGCGCGCTTCGCATCATGAATGGGTTCGGTTTGCCGACGAAATAGGGCTGACGGCCGGTAGCCTTTTCGATCAGGGCTGCGACCGAGCCGCAGGCCGGATGGAAGCCACGCTCTGTCGGACCTGTAGCATCCGGATTGGTGGCAAGAAACCACGCGCCCTTTGACACAAGCCCAGCGCCAATGGCGATCTGCTCGTAGTGGTACGAAGTGGTGTCGCCGAGGACGACGAAATCTGGGGCAAACTGCGTGATCCTACAGCCTGCGTGCCGCAGGGCCTCGACCAGTCCATTGTCGCCGATGACATACGCGGATGATCCGGGCTTTTGCAGCTCCACGAATCGCGCAGTGGCGAGCGCCGGTGTGTAGATGTGCTCAGGCTGAACGAGGAAGCCAACCGCCCTCAAACGTTCGGCATGATCCTCCGGCGTGAAGCGGGAGTTATTGGTGAAGATCTGAAAAGGTTTGCGGTTGCAGACCAGCCTGGCGACATAGTCGATCGAGCCTGCAATCGGCTGGCCGCCGCGGACCAAAACCCCGTCCATGTCGAGCAGGTGCGCTACGATCATAAGACTTCAACCCTTGATGTCTTTGGATGGACGCGTGGCTTAATTCCGTTGTGGGTCACGTGCGTTGTTCCCTTTCTAGGTGCTTGCGCGGGCAATGTACGCACCGAGAGCAACGTGGGAATGGCAACCGATCGCTGGTTCGGCAATTAGGACATTGCAGCGTGCAAAAGGGTCCATTGTAGTTCGCTCGAAGATGACGCGGTGACCGATGGCCGGCCTTTTCGGGACGGATCAGACGCTTCGGCTCTCAGGTTTGGTATGGTTGATGTGGGTTACGCCGGCACGCGACCTAGTCGAAATTTTCCAATTTTGGGGACGGAGGAGGGCGACTCGGAGGGCAGCCGACTGTGGAGCCGCGGTGCCCGCGATGGCGATGACCTCCGGCACTTTCTGTCGGATGTGAGGCTGTCGATCGGGCACAACGTGCTGAACCGTCCAGGCACACTTGGATGAAAATCCGTTTCAGGGCTTCCAGGTCGGACGGATACAGGGCGGGGTCAATGTTCATGGGGTCAATCATGTCTGTGCCTCCCAATGCCAGCAATGATCAAGAGTCGAAAAATGCCCCTGCCAGTGAAGCCTGTCATCTAAATTTGCCGTGACTATAGCCTGTCTTGAGCCGTCGATGGCGTGAAGCTAGCTGCCGAATGCCAACTGCTCTATGCAAAGTGGTCAAACAGCTTTTGGTGACCCGTGGAACGAAATCTTTGGCGGACTTCATACAGCGCCTTTCCAAAGCTGCCCTGCGCACGATGCGCGACGGGCCGTCTAGCCTGATGAAGGACACCCTTCAAATCTGGGAGACCGGGTATTCCAAGAAGGAGCAGAACGACCCGGAATGGGAATTGCATTGGTTAACCGAACGATTCATCGGCTTCTTGGAGTGTGGAAATAAGTTTTGCGGCGAAATTGTCACTGTCTGCGGGAGTGTTCACCGCCAGCATCATGAGCAATACGAGGAGGCTCTTGGTGGGGAGGTCAGCTTCGACAACACCTATTATTCGCCATCTCTAATCCACCCGGCGCCGCCAGTGTTCGCAGTTTCGAAGAAGTTGAACAAGGACTGCGCCGCCCATTTGCGAAAAGCATTTGAGTTGCTGTGGGTGGACCCAGCTTCGTGCGCCAACCGCATCCGCATTTTTGTCGAGCGCCTGCTGGACCAGTTTGGGGTTCCTTGTGTCGGCGTCAACAAAAAGGGCGACGACTACGACATGAACCTGGCCCAGCGCATCGAGTTTCTCGAAGGTCAGAAACCGGGTCATAAGGATGCATTCGACGCGATGCGCAACGTCGGAAACTATGGCAGCCACCAAGGAAAGGCAAAGTTCGATACCCTGATCGACTGCTTCGAAATCCTCGAGGAGATGCTCAAGGATCTGGTCGACGGTCGAAAGAGCCGACTGGAGAAGATGACAGCGGCACTACTGGTTAAGGGCGGCGATTTCTAAATACTGACTCTCAAAGGGATCGTCCAGTTGAGCGCCGATCCGCTTTTCATCGTGCCCTCGATAGCCTTACTGTAAACAGGTCGCCCAGGTCCGGAGCCTCCCATGTGCAACGATTACGAACAGCATGTACTCTGGGCTGAATATTGCCGGATGATGGCGTCACTGGCGCTCAAAATCCCCAGCCACCAAACCGAACTTGACTTGCCCCAGGCAGATGACGTCCGCATCAGTGATCCGGCGCCAATAGTGCGTGCCGCTGTGACACGATCGAACTGGCATCGATGACGTTCGGATTTCCGCCGACCGGACCAAAAGGTGGGCCTGTGTTCAACTTCCGCTCCGAGGGCCGGCAATTCGGAAACAGCAACCGCTGCCTCGTTCCTGCATCCGCGTTCTTCGAATTCACAGGCACGAAATATCCGAAGGCCAAACATCGTTTCACACTCAACGGCTCTCCCTTCATGGTCGTCGCGGGGCTTTGGCGAGAAGCCGTCGGTAACAAACCTCCGACCTTCACAATGCTGACGACTGACCCCGGACCGGATGTCGCGCCGTATCACAATCGGCAGGTTGTGGTCCTTCAGCCCGAGAATTGAGCGGCCTGGATCAATTTGACAAAGCCTGAGGCCGAGCTCTTGCGGCCGCTTCCAGCCGGATCGCTCTCGGTCGAGACAGTTCGTCCTGAAAGCTCATAACTTAGCTGCGCAGGATCTCTGGTACGCTGAGCGGCCCGAGATCGAGAACCGGCCTGTATTCGCCCGTGCGGCGCCAGACGCCTCGCACCTTTCCATTCTCCCGATCCTGCCTCGGATCGAATCTCAGCCCGTCGAAGTGATCCAGAAAGGCCTCTGCAGATGCGGCATCGCTGAAGCAATGGAGCCGATAGGTTTCATATTTGCCGTTCGGCCATATCGCCTGCACATGCCGCGTCTGGTGCTTAAGCCCTCGTTCCTGGCAGAACTTCGCGATCAAGGTGAAGTTCCGGTCGGTGCAAAGGTCATCTGGCAGCGCAACCTGGTGAGGCCAGTCGCGGTCGATGACCGATGGCGTTGGTGAACCCCGACTGCGTTTGATCACTATTCGAAATGCATCGACTGGCCACGCATCATGGCCAGCGTCAGCGCGATTGCAGGATTTGCCGGTGGCTTCTCCATATGCAGGGAGCCGTCGAAATCACGCCATGCCGCCATGCGCAATTCATCATCGTCATCACTGGCCGCCGGGTCGAAAACGTGGGCATCGCAGGGATCCCGGTCGATCTCGATTGTCCAGTCCTTGAGCGCCTTGCGGGCCATCTCTTCGACCTGGGCAAGGTCGCTGGTGAAGAAGGGGATACGGTCTCCCTCTTCGGAAAGCGGCTCAACCCGATCTAGCGTCGGCCGCTCGGGCACCCAACCCAGAACGAAGGCAATGTCGAAATCGATCTGGCGGTCTGGGCCAGCTGTAATCTCCAGCCGTTTCACGACGTCAGGATAGAGCTGTTTGCGCGCCGGCCACGTGTCCGGAAGAGCCTCGGCCTGCAACTTCGTGCGGGGAACGTTGATCAGTTCCATGACCTGATGGCGCGGAATTTTGTCCTCCGGCCAGCCCGCACAACAAGCAGTCGTCGCAGCCTCGTCGGCCTCCAGCCAGACTGTGGCGGCCTGGTCCTCGTCTTCGGTAGGCTTGTCGTCTTCTGGAAAGCCTTTGATATCCCACCCTTCCAACGCAAACAGTCCTTCCGCGCCCTCCAAAGCCGTAATGCCGGCGCGTGCAAACACGGCTTCGGCTGCGGCGATGCCGCGTGCGAGCTCTTCGGGTGTTGCGTTCTCGATGTTCAAGCGAAGTTCCATGGTTCGCCTCCTATGGCCTATCTCTGCCAAAGAGAACAAAAAGAGAACGACGAGTCAAGTATGCCCCTTGACGAGAGAGGAATATGTTCCTTATTTCAGCGTGATCTTGAGCAGCAAAGGACCATGGCTCGGCGTCAATCGCGCTGGCCGGCGAAGCTATGGCGAAAACAGCGGAAGACAATTTTCGGATCGAGGTCTGGGATCGCGAGGAGCAGGTTTTGGCAGAAACCATTTCGCGTTCCCCCGATTCAACGGTGAGCCAGGCAGCCTGGCAAGCTGCAATCCGGCGCCGCCCAGGCATGTTGCTAATCCACTACAACAGTCGGCATGTGATGGAGAAGATCTTGACACCAGGCGAGGCGAAGATCCCACCGCAGACCATCATTGACGGCAGCGTTCACGCCGGCCTCGATGTGGCGCTCGGCGATCTACGCGAGTGGCATGTGTTGCGGGCTTGGTGCAGATCCTGTTCGCATCATGCAACGGTGAAGCCAGGCGGCCTCATTAAACGCTATGGCAAAGGCGCTCTGTTCAGTTCGGTCGAGCGAGCACTTTTTTGCACGAGTTGTGACAGGGGCGGGCCGGTTAGGCTGGAAATTCACAAGCTGCCGCGCAATTGAGGGGAGACCAAAAAGGCGCAACACCTGATCGATTTCTTTCAGGCGAATTCGGCGCTGTACTGGCCAACCCTATCACATCGTCGCCGATCGGCGGCCGGACTGTCGAGAAGGGGAACTGCGCGCGATTTCGGCCGGTCAGCTTCCGTCCTGACGCAAAAACATACGGACCGCTGCGGACGGGGACAGTCGGTCCCGCGTCCCGTCCTGCGGCCGGCGCTATGCTGACGCTCCTACGGCTGTCCCGTTCACCGCCCGCGGCGGGGGCGAATTTCCTCCGTCCCACGCGCGACAATTGTCCGCTGTTGCGGACGCGCACAGGACTGCGGTTTATACGCCGTTCTTCACCAGAGCGCAGATGGTCGCCAGCGCGAAAATCGATGGCATGCCGCATCTGGCTGTCGCCGAGCTTCTACACCAGTGCGTTCGGCGCGAGGTTCAGGCAGCATTTCTTTCGCAATGGTGCCACGCCATGCCGGCAAAACCACCGCGCCCTTGGCGCGGAAGCACGGCGGAAGCATTGGATAGCGTATATTTTTCGACGTTGGCGATACTCGGAAATTGCGACGGCTGAAGGGCCGGCCCCGCCCCCAGGCCGACTACGGCACCTTCTCGGATTTGCAGGGATCGCGGTATCCAGCGCGTAAGGTCCGGCGGTTTCAAGCCAGTATGGCAACACCCCGCGCTAACGGCCGCAAGCCAGCGCCAGCAGCGCTTTCAGCGCGGTATCATCCTTGAGCTCGCATTCCCAGACGATGAGCACGCGCCAACCAAGTGTGTGCAGCGCGTCTCTCTGGCGAGCATCTCGTTCGACGGTGGCGGCAAACTTGGCTTCCCAAAAGTCGCCCCGAACCTGCGGCGTCGTTGCCCGCTTGCATCCTTCATGCCGATGCCAAAAGCAGCCGTGCACGAACACAACGAGACGATGTTTTGGAAAAACTAAATCGGGGCAACCAGGTAGGTCTCTCCGATGTAGCCGAAATCTGAGCCCCAAACGATGTGCGACGCCCCGCACTCGAAGTTCGGGAGCGGTGTCCTTGCCGCCGATCCTGGCCATGTTGGCGCTGCGCTTGGCCGTATCTAGGTGATCCATGCCTTCTTTCACCTGCATCCACCGCCGACGCCTACTTCGCGATTTGGGTGCTTCTGCTCAGGGGCAGCCGAGGATGATATCGTATGAAAGTCGCTTCAGTAGGTAACAATTTCAAGGGAACTTTGAAACCAGGATTCGCCCTTATATGAAATCTGCGGAAGCAAACGTCTTTCCGAAGCAGTGCTGGCCGGAGGCTCTTCCAACAACGACGCATTTCAACAAAGGAGGCGCTGTTTTTTCTCTATAAGTTCACCTCGTGACTGCTGCGTTGAAAAAAACTCGGCTGATCGCGTTTAACCAGATTAAAAACAAAAACTTGCCTACCGTCGTGATGAAGAGTTACGACTATCACAATGCTTGGGAGGCGGTTTTTTGGGGTATTGGTATCCAGCGCAAACGCGGGTGGACGAACTCGAGTCTGAGTTGAAGACGCTTGAGCAATTTGCTCTCCGGCCGGCAGATGATGTCACGGAGACTACTCCAGCTGTGTCCGGTATGTTGACCCAGGCCGCTCGCGCTGAAGGATTTCCAACCCGTCAGTTGCATCAATGGGTCTGGCTTGGATCACAGTATAGACTTCACGCTCAAACGGGTGGACGGACTGCCGGCCTAGCGGGTGCAGCGCTTGCGTTCCTCGGCAAGCGTATCAATCGAAAGCTGACGGAAGATGATATACAAGATCTGAACTGGGTGCTGGAAAGCACAGTCCAAAAGCTATGTGACTTGCTGGATGCGAGCGCTATACGTTCCTGCCTCAGCGCCGATGAACTGGTTAGGATCGAAGAGCGGCTTACTGTTCACCAAGCCTCATCGTTGTTTGACGAACACTCGGTGCGTCAGCGGGTTCAACGTCAGCTGTTAGAGCTGCAGGCGGTTTCCGCTGCCGGTCATTTGACCAACTTGACGGACAAAGTCGACGCTCTGTTCGCGGCTTCTAAGCGCGATGGCAAAGACGGGGCAGCTGCGCGCGCCGCGCTGCTCTACCTAGCTGAAGAAGATGACGCTGTTTGCGACTCCGCGGGGTTCTTGGGCTTGCTCGACGACGTATATGTCATCGATTGGGCATACGCGACTGTCGAGCAGCAGACGCGCTGTCTCCCGATGCTGCAGGGACTTTTGGAGAGCTATCCATATGTAGCGGATCTCGCACTCACCGGGACGCCGCTCCGACCGCTCGACTTGTACAGTCAATATGTGTCCTGTGCCGTGTTGGATTCGCTGTACGGAGCTGAACAGGCAACACTCCTCGTGCTTCGCGAGACGGGCCCCTTCTGTGTCCTTAGCGCGTTTTTCGCGGCCGTCGAGGCTGCAAGGCGTCAGGCGACGGTGGAACGCGAACGCTTGACTGAATGGCCTCCTGGACAACATGTGTTCATCACAGACGGTTCAGTCGCCTTCAAAACGATCTTCTATGGCGAAGTAGAGGTTGGCTCAGGACGCCGTTTCAAGCTTGGCGTACGCGACCGAGCGACGCTGACGGCGCCGCTTGATCTTGCGCCTTATATCGCTGCTTCGTCTACTCCCCACAAGCAGCTCACGCGAGGGAACGAATTCGGAGCTTGGTTAAAGGCCAGGCATGCTGATCCACTGGTGAACCTCACCGGTGCTGGCCGTAAACGCGCAGCGGATCAGGAGTGCGTGCTTTTACTTGGCCCAAGACACAAATTGGATGACTTCGCTTCATACGTCCGCCCGCTCGGGTCCAGCCTTGGCGCACTTCTGGGCATGCGCTACGTCAAGACGGACGGCCGGATTGAGGATCTGTGTTCATCGGCCACCGACACCCCGTACATCTACACTTGCAGTGACGCCGACACTGCGTACGATCTGATCCGAAACCCTCCCCAGCATGTTCGGAGCTGGCGCGTCATTGTGGACGGCGCTCGCCAAATGCGCGCATTGCATGCAGCTCTGATGACGGACGGCCAGAGTCTCGTCCCACCACTGTGCGTAGTCACTGAACTGCATGACCGCGAAGCGGTATCTGACCTCGCGCAGCAAGGATTCGCCATCTGGTATCTTGAGGACCAGGATGTCGAACTACCGCCGCTATCGATGCGCAGGAAGCAGCCGGGAGATGACATCCTGTCTCGGACGCTGGCTCGACAAGGCAATCACTGGGTAGCGGTCCAGCAGGTGCACTCGTCCCCCCAAGATTTTCTCGAAGCAGTCGACGGCTGGATGCGCAGCGCTGAAGCGGATAAGGGCCGTGATGAGGGCGTTCGTAACCTTGAACTACTCGTTTCGGCTTTCATGCGAACGGCCTTGGCGCGCCCAATGGTGACGCCCCAGTCTGACAAGCTCTTGCACAATCTTGCTCATACTATCGCAATGCAGGCCGCGACCTACCGAGTTTACAGCCCCTTAGCAGGCAGCCTCCATGACCTGTTCGCCCCGATGCTAAATGGGCGGACGCCGAAGTTCGAACGCCGGAGCGAGTTGGCGTCGATTGTAGAAGAGTTCACGGCCGGAGAAGCGGTTGCTGTCGTGTGCCGTTCCGCCCAGATAGCATCGGCTTGTGCGGAGGCTTCGCGACAAGACTCCAAGCTCGCCAATCTCCTCTGGACCAACTTGGAAGGCGTCAGACGCGAGGCTCCGTTTGACCGCATCATCGTTCCCGGCTGGCTCGATCGCCTGAGTATGAGGGAACTTGCCAACAACGGTTACGGGTCCCGATTGGACCTCCTCCTCTATCCCTTCGAGCAACGGTGGTTCGAACGAACAATGGTCGCGAACGCCACCTGGGAGCGACGTATTGAGGAAAAGAGCCTGAAGGCGTTAGGGGATGTGGCGGATCGGCTGATGGCGGCTGGCCGGGCCTCAAAGCTTTGGGGTGAGCAGACTAAGGCCAGGCTTAGTACAAGCCGATCGGCCGGCGCTGCTCCTGAGATTGTCGATGAGGTTGATGCACCGGAGTTCGAGAAGCTTGAAGCTCGGTCCATCGATGCTGTGCATCGATCTATTATGCAGGGTCGCGACCACCATCCTACCGCGAAGGCTCAATTGGTGATGTTCGATGAGCCCGGTGCTTTTGCCTTCCTCGCGCCCGGAGGCAAGGTGATTGTGTTGGCGGGACCCGATGGACCAGTGGCGCACTCTGCAGCCGGAACCAGCGACGCAGAGAAGTTGCTCTTCCGGAGCGTGGCATCTCTTGAGCCGGGGTGTTTGCTGGCCCTTCCGACGGGTACCGACCGAGACTTGATTGATGCTAGGGCAGATCAGTTCATGGACGAAGCGCCGCAGATCCGCCAAATATCGGCACTTTGGAAAATGGCGCTCCGACGACTCGTTGAAATTACCGGCATTGAGACGTCAGTCATCGTCCGACGTCTGGCCGAAGCGGGCGTGACGAGGGACGCTGCAACGGTTCGATCGTGGGTCCTCAGCAGCTCAACCATAGCGCCTCGCGGCTATCGCGATGTCATCCCGGTGATCGCAAAACTCACCAACGATCCGGAGCTCAATGATGCTCTCCCAAAGGTGGTTCAAGCGATCGATCTGATTTATCGAGCCAGGGCCCGGGCCGCCGATGCCATCGTCCGGGAACTGTTTGCCGGCGAAATCGACCTGGATGCCGAAGAACTCGCGTTTGACCTCAATGGCTCGATTGTGCGCTTCGCCCTGCACCGGGTGCGCAGTATCGAGGGCCTCCGTGATGTTCCTTACGAGGTAATCGGTCGCGCCCGCACCCTCGGCATCACGATGACCTTCAACGATTCGAGCCGGCCGAATGCGGCGGAACCTTTACTTCCATGACGTTGATGTATCCGGGCCGCGTGCCTGCAGGCATCCCGCGCGGCGAAACCGACATGTTTTTGCTAATCCAGCAGGCGGAAGGATCCGACGACTATGTATGCCTGCACTCTCTTGGCATCACCGGACATAATCGGAAGGAATATGCCGAGGCGGATTTCGTCATAGTAGGGCCATTCGGCGTATTCTGTGTTGAAGCAAAGGGCGGGGACGTGACGCGCGCCAACGGCGTCTGGACTGTCGGACCAAAGGGACAAACATACACTTCAGACGAAGGGCCGTTCGCTCAATCCGAGAGCACGACTCACCCACTTCGCGTGTACCTTGATCGAGAACTTGGTCTAAAGCGAGATGACTTTCTGCTGGGGTGGGGCGTCGCATTTCCGCACATCGCGTTCGGAATGCGCAGCACTGAATGGGACCTGGACGTTGTCTACGACGAGCGCGACAAAGCAAAATCATTCGTAGAATATATCAAGCGCCTGGCCAAACACTTTTCCGTTCGCCGACAAAAGCTCGGTAGACCTGTACCGCCAAGGCTAAGTCCTGCCCGAGTGAAACAAATCGCGTCGGCTCTGCGCGGGGACTTTGAGTTGGTCCCCACCGTTCGAGGGCTGCTGGTCGACAGCAAGCGAGAGCTAGCCTCGCTAAGTGCAGCACAGTTCGCCATATTGGATTTCGCGCTTAACGACCGCAACCCTCAAATCATCTGCGATGGCGCAGCCGGCACCGGGAAAACTCTCATCGCTATGGAGGCGGCCCGCCGGCTTGCGCACGAGGGAAAGAAGGTCCTGCTCCTTTGTTTCAACGCTCAGCTCCGCCGTTTCCTCGCGATGGATGCTTCGGAGGTGGGAGAAGCAATTACGATCACGACCGTCCATAAGTTGATGTCTGATCTCATCAGGAAGGGAGGATTCGAACCGCAGCTGCGGGGCGCCCATTCGTCGGACGCGACATACTTCGCCGAGGTGATGCCGGACCTGTTTGAGAAAGCCGCCTATGCCCTGATTGAGGAGAACGAGCTACCACTCTACGATGTGATAATCCTCGATGAGGCGCAAGACGTTCTAAATGCGTCGATCATGAACTGCATCGACCTTGTATTGCTAAATGGGTTCAAGAATGGGCAATGGCTTCTGTTCCTTGATAGCGGCCTGCAATCAAAAGTCTATGGCCGCATGAGCGCTGAGGTCCTCGCATATCTTCGTGACCGAAAGCCTGCCGAGTTTATTCTTCGTGATAACTATCGAAATCCCAAGGCAGTTGTGACTGAAATGTGCCAGGTCACAGGAACTGAACGTCCAATCTGCCGCCGCATGCTGCCTTCGAATGTTGACTACCGACCTTTCAATGACACCCGCGAAGAGGGCCGCAAGCTCAGGGCTCTACTTGTAGAACTCCTACACGATGGGGTCGCCCCAGGATCAATCTCGATCTTATCCGCCAAAGCGCGACCGGATGCATGTGTCAGTCGACATCCTCCCGATGTTGGCAAGCCGATCTGCTTTGTAGAGGACGAGGCAGGGCGTTGCCCCTCAGATTCGATATCCGCTGCCAGCATATCTGCATTCAAAGGCTTGGAGAACGACGTCATCATCTTGACCGATGTCCCGTCGCTGGAGCCGATGTCCGACTGGACCCGGTCAGCACTTTACGTCGGCATGACCCGCGCTCGCGCTAAACTCTACATGCTCGTTGACAAGGCATACATCGATGCTCGAACACGCTGCTGACGCTGTCCCTTCTGTTGCGCCCGACCTCCTATGCGAGGCGCGTTTCAAGGATCACCGGGCATTCCGGGATGCCATGGTCGATGATCTGAGGCGTCAACTGTTCGGGCCGAGCAAGGCGGATAGCCCTGACGACATGACCGAGTTGATGTTCGTCTCTCCGCTTCAGTTGTACGCCACCGGAGTGCTGTTCCCCCAGCGAACGGTTCAAGCTCTTCTGGAAGATGATCAGGAGGCAGAAGTCGGCGAGGCTGCAGAAGACGCCGGAGGTGCTTTGAACGAAGCGCAACTACGTGAAGGTAAGCGCTCCAAGGGCCGCACATCGGACGCAGGTGCAGGTTCATCCGAAAGGGAGCCCCTGAATCTGGCCAACGAATTTAGTCCTTCGGCGTGCGGGATCTCTTTTCGAGTAGCCGCCCCAATTTCGCTAAGCGCGGTGGTAACATTCGGGACTTATTCGGCGACCAAGCGTGTTGAACCCCGCGAGCGGGCGGGCGAGACCGGGTTGGACGGCCGTCCGATCCCGGCCACTCGAGAAATTCCAGCTTATCGCCGCACACATCACAGTCACACGGTAGCAATCAGTGTGGGTGCGCAATTAGGCAAAACGGCGCCGCTCACGATCGACCCGGCTGATCCGGAGTTGAAGCTGCATGTCACAATCCGGCGAGGGGCCCAAAACAGCTTGGTCGTCTCGGCAATGATTGTGAACCATCGATCGCTCGGGAAGGGAGCGCCTGCTAACGATGACTGCTACTTCCAGGTAGGCCTGGAGGTGCGCGGTGCCGAAGGCGAACCCGCATTTTTGCCGATTGACCGAGACATGGGCGAGCACGAAGACGGCGAGATGGCTTCGCTCGAGTTACTTTATCGGCACCGGCGAGCGTTTGCGCTCGGTCACGGCGTCGCTGGCAATTGGAACCGCAAAGAGTCATTGTCGGAAGCTGGGCACACGGATTGTGTCAGCACTGCTGCGCTGCCGACCTATGAACTTCAACCGATCAAAGCCCGAGAAGGGGGCTATGGTGACGAGCCGCTTCGGCTGTCTATGTCGTTCCTGTCGGGCGACAATCAGGGCGAGGAAGCGAATCAAGCCATTATCGACGCGTTGCGCGCTATGGCTGCAGACTACCTACTGTGGATCGACAACACGCAACGAAGCTTAAGCCATGATCTTTCTGCCACCCTTTTGGCGGCGGCTAACACGAACCTAGCCAATTGCCGCCGTTGCCACGAGCGGATGCTAGAGGGTATCGGGGTTCTCGAGGAAGATCCCAGGAATATGTTGGCCTTCCGCCTGATGAATAGGGCTATGCTCGTTCAGCAGTTTCATTCCTCGTTGGATGACCGCAGGTTGGGCTCCCCACGAGTAGATCCGCCCCCAGGATATCGCGGCCTATCGAAAGGCAAAGGCAACTGGCGGCCCTTTCAGCTCGCGTTTGTTCTGATGAACATCGCGGGCATGGCCAAGCCGGATCATCCGGAGCGGAAGTTGGTTGATCTAATCTGGTTCCCGACCGGCGGTGGCAAGACGGAGGCATATCTGGGGCTGTCCGCCTTTACAATTTGCCTCGAACGGATGCGAGGCGCTTCTGCCGGTGTGATGGTGCTGATGCGCTACACGCTGCGACTGCTGACAGCACAGCAGTTCCAGCGGGCCTCTTCCCTCATCCTTGCACTGGAGGATATTCGGCGAAGCCGCTACCTCGGAGCAAACCTCGGTCTTGAGGAGATTTCAATTGGTCTTTGGGTCGGCGAAAGCTTGTCTCCTAACCATAGATCCGACGCCAAGCGCGCTCTGGACAAGCTGAAACAGCGCGACAGATACGCCACGAATCCTTTCCAAGTACTGCAGTGTCCTTGGTGCGCTGTCGAGCTCGATAATCCTGACAAACTCGGTTACGTGGCCGTTCGCGCGAAAGACTCATCAGAGCGGACGGTACGCTTCAAATGCCCCGACGAGGGCTGTGCGTTCTCGGCCGGCGAGGGCATGCCGATCCTCGTAGTTGACGAGGAAATCTACGTGTCGCCTCCGACACTATTGATCGGCACCGTGGATAAATTTGCTCAGATCGCTTGGAGCGATAGCGTCGGGCGGCTATTCGGACTCAACTGCGACGCACCGCCGCCATCGCTTGTTATTCAGGACGAATTGCACCTCATATCTGGTCCGCTGGGTACCATCGTCGGGCTCTACGAGACCGCGATTGACAGACTCTGCACTCGAGATGGCCATATCCACAAGGTGGTCGCATCGACCGCAACGATTAGACGAGCGGCTCAGCAATGCCATGATCTCTACGCCCGCGGGGCCTTTGAGTTTCCACCTCAGGCGGTAAGAGCCGGCGAGTCGTATTTTGCTTACGAGGACAACGACGCGCCGGGTCGGCTGTATGTCGGTTTTCTCGGCAGCGCGGTAAAGTCACATCAGACAGCGTTGGTGCGTGTCTGTGCGCCACTCCTTCAGAGTGCCAATATCCCGGTTGCCGACGCTGAAGAAGATAAACGGCGGATCGTGGACCCCTATGGTACTTTGGTTTGGTACTTCAACTCGCTGCGTGAGCTTGGGCACGCGGCTACGCTATCTGTCGGCGACATCCCAGAATTCTTGAAGGGGTTGCGCCACCGCCTCAATATTGGCTACCAGGATAGCCGCTACATTCGCGAGATCGTTGAGCTTACCAGCAGATGTGAAGCGGATGAGATACCAGAGATATTGAAACAGCTGAAGATACCTTGGCGGCGGAATCCGCAGGGGCAACCCCCGGTTGACATTCTCTTGGCGACCAACATGATCGCAGTGGGTGTGGATGTTCCGCGGCTCGGATTGTTCGTGATGTCGGGCCAGCCAAAGAGCACCTCGGAGTACATTCAAGCCACCAGCCGTGTAGGCCGCAGTTTCCCAGGTCTGGTCGTCACCGTTTACACTCAAACCAAGAGTCGAGATCGTTCTCATTATGAGCGTTTCGTCGCCTATCACCAAAGCCTTTACCGACACGTAGAGCCGACCAGCGTCACGCCTTTTTCCCCCCAGGCTCGCGAAAGGGGACTTCGGGGCGTCCTTATCGCACTGGTCAGACATCTTGCAGGCGTCGCTGCGCCAAGTGATGTCAACGACCACGATGAGGCTGTAGAGGTAGAGGTGGAAGCGATCCTAGAGCGCATCCATAAAATAGATCCGAAAGAGGTCGATGCGGCTTCTGAAGAGATCGCCGAATGGCTGAATTTTTGGAGGAAGTACTTGCCGGTAGAGTATGGTCGCATGGGTGGAAAGGTTAGCGACACTACACTCGCGTACCCATTCGGCGGATATCGCGATGAAAACTTTCAGCGCGACGCATGGCCAATTCCAACATCCATGCGAAATGTGGACGGCACCTCTGAAGCGAAGGTGCTGAACGTTTACGAAGCCGACCAAGATAATCTCGAGGAGGCCTGAGTGTCCGCACGATCCGAACTGCGTAGATCTCAAGGCGTTGTGCCGTTCGGCGTCGGAGCTGTGATCGACTTTAAAGAAGAATCGTTGATGTCAGCCGGTCTTGATGTTTGGCCCATGGAACTGACCAGTGGCGAACAGCGGGCAGCATTGATTGAGGCTTGTCAGGTCGTCGATGGGCGACTGGCGGATCGTCTGACTGCAGAGCTTGGGCATCCTATCCGATACTTCATGTCACCGGCGGAAGCACAGGAGAGAGCGGCCGTTGGAGCCTCAACGCGACTCGACCGCGCGCCAATGCCGTTCGTCCGCTTCCCCAATTGGTACTTTTGCCCCAGGTGTCGGATACTCAAGGAGATCCCGTGGAACGCTCAATCCAACGGCGATATATTGAGATGTTCAAATATGGGTCGTCGGGTTGAGGGAAAAGGCGAGCCTTGTGGAAAACTTCACCAGAAGCGCCGTCCCACGCTTGCCCCGGTGAGGTTCGTCGCCGCCTGTGAGAACGGCCACATTATGGACTTTCCCTGGAGCCGATGGGCTCACAAGGACGCTGGTCAATCTTGCCCGGCAGATCCCGGAAACTTGTACCTCTACTCTACTCCCGCAGCGGGGTTGGCAGGAGTTCGGGTGATGTGCGTGAAGTGCAACGTCAGTAATTCTATGGCCGGTGCTTTTCGTGAAGACGTGCTGATGGAGGTATTTGGACAACGGTGCCCAGGCCACCGTCCCTGGCTTGGTCCTCAAGCTGCAGAAGATTGTGCGAACATTCCACAGACCATTCAGAGAGGTGCCTCAAATGCCTACTTCGCCAAGGTCGTAAGCTCGATCTTAATCCCACCTTACTCCGCAAAGATCCGTCAACTCTTGGACCGCCCGGACACTTGGGAAGAAATCATCTCGACGACTGTGGATGGAGCCGTCTCCGAACAGTTCCTCCGCGCCAGAGCCAAGAATTTGGGTGTGGATGCCGAGAGCTTCATCAAGGCTGTCCACGAGCGGCTCGGCGCCAAAGTTGCTACGGCGGGATCCGAAGCGGGCGGCGAAATCAAATATCGTTTCGATGAATATAAGGCCTATCTGGGCCCGCGTCCCCCACACCAGGAACGGCATGACTTTGATACCGTCAGTCATGACAGCGATGTATACGGAGCCATCTTTGGGCGCTTGTTTGAGCGGGTAGTGCTCGTTCCCAAACTTAGGGAAACACGGGTGCTGACCGGCTTCTCTCGAGTCATTCCACCCGAGGCGTTGAAGGGTGCACCCGCGAAGCTATCCATAAATCCGAAAGCTTGGCTGCCAGGATTCTCGGTTCGCGGTGAGGGGATCTTCCTGCAGTTTCGGCGAAGCGGTATCGACGCCTGGGCAAAAAAGGACAGCGTGCAGAGGCGGTTTCAAGCGATCGCGTCACGCTCCAACGCGGTGCAGCGCGACCGTGGCCTTCCAACGAAGCCTCTGTCTCCAGCAACGTTGTTGATTCACACTTTCTCCCACCTGCTGATCCGTCAGCTGGCATTTGAATGCGGCTATGATACCTCCAGTATCCGAGAGCGCCTTTACGTTTTCGACGGTTCTGAGACCAAGATGGCGGGACTGTTACTCTACACCGCTAGCGGCGACTCAGAAGGTACGCTTGGAGGATTGGTCCGACAGGGCGAGCCTGACCGGCTTCAGGGCACAGTCCAATCGGGCATGCGTAACGCGGTGATTTGCTCATCTGATCCGCTCTGCATTGAAAGTGAAGGACAAGGTCTCTTCAGCCTCAACCTTGCGGCTTGTCACGCCTGCAGCCTACTGCCCGAAACCAGCTGCGAAGAAGGAAACCTGCTGTTGGATCGGGCTCTTGCAGTTGGCACACCCGACGAGCCGGATCTCGGCTACTTTTCAGATTTCTTAATCTAACGACGGCATTTCTGAAGCGTGGTAGGCTTTGAGGGGGCGATCCAATATATGCAGACAACTGATTCCCAAGTCGCAGGACCATGGCCATCGGTTCGGCGCCCCGTAGCTGTGGATTTGTTCGCCGGTGCCGGCGGTTTTTCGCTGGGTGCGACCCTGGCGGGCGCAGACATTGCCGCCGCCATTGAGAATAACCGCTATGCAGCGCAATCCTATCGACGAAACCTCGTAGACCGCGGGCAGACGAAAGGCCTGCTCTTTGAGGACGATATTCTCAAGCTGGATCATCAAACGTTCATGACGCAGGCTGGATTAATGCCAGGCGACTGTGATCTCATGCTTGGAGGCCCGCCATGCCAGGGTTTCTCCGCGCATCGACTGCGGAACGCCGGTGTCGGGGATCCGCGCAACCGACTCCTTTTGCGCTATTTCGAGTACGTCCGCGCGCTGCGGCCGTCTTTTTTCTTGGTCGAGAACGTACCAGGCCTCCTCTGGCCCCGGCACAGTGCGTTTCTGGAAGGGTTCTACTCGATGGCTGCCGCTGCGGGTTATGGTATGCTCGAGCCCGTTGTTCTGAATGCCCGTGACTATGGGGTTCCTCAAAATCGCCGTCGCGTGTTCCTATTGGGCTATGATAAGAAGCGGGTCGACATCCCGGCATGGCCTCCCGAGCAGACTCATGTAGATCCTGCAGTCGCGTTGGACGATGGACGTCCGGCTTGGCGGTCAGCTTCGGAGATATTTGCGAGACTTGCGGCTCCGGATGATCCTAATGACATTCACATGAATCACGGCGCCGCTTTGACTGCGGCATTTGCCAAGACGCCGCATAACGGCGGCTCGCGAACCGACTCAGGACGCCAATTGGCGTGTCATCAAAACCATCGCGGCCATTTTGATGTCTATGGCCGCATAGACCCGAGTCGTCCCGGCCCAACGATGACTACCGCATGTATTAATCCGTCTAAGGGACGGTTCGTCCATCCAACCGAGAATCATGGAATTACATTGAGGCAGGCGGCCAGGTTTCAGAGCTTTCCGGACTGGTTCGTCTTCGAGGGCGGCCTTATGGCCGGCGGCGTCCAAGTGGGAAACGCCGTTCCGGTGCAGATGGCCAAGGCTCTTATTCAGCCGCTCGTCGAAATGTCGGTCGCCGCGTTGGAGCGGACCAGGCGGGTCGCATAGTCAACCAAACGATGCCGTCCAGTTCAACGGCCTGAGTAGGATGCTGTCCGCCAGCGGTGGCAAAAGTTCGAACCCACGGAGCTCGTGCGCAAAATCGTACAGCCGCACCAGGCGAAATGCATCTGGTTGTTCTTCCGAGAGGGCACGCTCGTTCTCCGAGAGGTAGAAGGGTGTGGTCTTGTGGCCCGTGGTCGTCTTGACCTCAATGAGACGTTCAGCACCGGATGGGTCGAAGGAGCGTATGTCGTAGCCGGCACCGTCGCCGTCTTCCACCGAAACCCAACGCACTTTCCGGGCGAGGTCGTCGCGTCCGTTGGCTCGAAGGACCACCTGTTCGGAGAAGAAGGCTCGCTCTTCGCCGCGTCTGCCAAGCGCTCGGTTGCTGGCGTCGCGAGCCGCCGGATCGAATTTTCGAACGAGGCGTTCAACGAACGCTGGCGAGTCGGACTGCCCAGTTGATGGTTGCGGCGCGGGTTCAAGGAAGATCGTCCCGCTCTCAGCAAATTGCGGGGCGATCGTCAACAGATCGCTTTCGATGAACGTAGGTCGCGCGTCTAGGAAGCGCTCGACGCCGTCGACCAGGGCCTTCTGGAAATTCGCCATCGGCTTGTAGCCGACGATCCACGGTATGCCCAGTCGGAGGAGCACGGCGCTGATGTTCTGGTGCTTGAACTCAATCGACCCCTTCGAGCGTCCGGTCAAACCCTGAAGTGCGGCGTTGCGTTGCGCCTTTATGAACGGCTCGCCCCGCAGCTCCAATCCGAGCATGGCGAAATAGTCGGCAACGATCAAGTCGATCTCGCCCGGCATCCAATCTGTTCCGGTTGGGGCTCCGTCCATAACGCGATCGAAGCACGGGACGACGCAAGAAGTCCAGGCAGATCATGCTCGTTCATCAGAGTGGAGAGTTGGCCATAATACCGTTGCACCGGTACCGCGCTCACGCTTGAAGATGGGTATATCAACGCGAGACTGCAGGCGGATAGCCAGGATGTCGCATCTCAGGCCTGATTTGCCCATTGCGAGCATGTGATGTGATCGCCGCCCCGAGAGAAGTAATGACACTTGCCCGAGTTGGCGCAGCCTCTGCTTTGATCCGTCAGATAGTCAGGATTAGCCACAAGATCGCGGCAGAATCCGAGATGGAGGTTCGGTGGGAGATCGTGATCAGGCTGCATCAAAGCCCTGCCTGAGAGGATGAAGCGGCGCTCGGGAAAGTTACGGGCGAACTCAATCGTCTCGGTGCGGCGGGTCTTGAGCACGTCCGGTCGCCCGGGGTAGATAAGTCGCTTGTCGATGTCGTAGAAACCCGAGGAGACGTCGACGAAGTCAAACGGTAGGGTCGCCATCTGTGCAAGAAAGCGATTTCGGCCGTGCGCGTCAAAGTCGCTATCGCCTGTCCGGAGGGAGATGCGGATCGAAGTTTCGATGCCGACCGCGGTATGCCGCTCCGCCCACTCGCTCAGCCGTTTCAGCACCCTGGATGCGTGTTCATTAAGGCGCTCATCCACCAGCAGACTGAAGAGATAGCCATGAGCCGCGTGCACCTGCAGATGGCGGAAGCCAGCCTCTACTGCGATGTCAGACGCTTTGTCTAGAGCCCTAAGTGCTGCTGCGATCCTTGCGGGACCCAGCTCTCTGACTAGCTCACGTGCCCGCCCGATCGTCTCACGCGCCGCAGGCGAGCGAAAGCTCCTCGATCCGGAGTAGCCTTCCCATGTCGTCGACAGTTGGATGCCGGGCAGCGATCCCTTTCTGGCGATCTCGCCAGCTAGTTTGGCCCAATCGGATGCGCACGAGATCGTGGGCGTGCGGGAATTGCTTCCATGCCCACCTGGTATGACAACGTTCCCAACAATCGCGCAGTGCAACGCTGGCGAGCTTCGGCGACGGTAGAAATCGACGAATCGTTGCTCAAGCTTACCATCGGTCACATATCCAGTGTTGACGCCGACAAAGAACTTCAGTCGTTCACTGCTCAAGTGGACCGTACCTACCGTCATTTATTCTCATCTTGCGGATAAGGTCGTTCTCCAGGTTGCCTCCAAGGATGACCGAAAGGCGGATAAGATAGATGAGCACGTCAGCGAGTTCCTCGCGGAGATCTGGCGCAACCTCTCCCAGGGATGGTCCCCTATAGTCCTTGTGAGCAACCGCGAGACGCACCTTCTTAAGGACGTTGGCGAACTCTCCCACTTCACCCATAAGACCGATAAGATCTTTTTCAAGCTGGGCGAGACGCCCTGCCTCGCTGTCGAAGTCGACTGGAAAACCGCGACGCCTGTCTGCGGCGATCTGGCTCTCAACAAGCGCCGCAAGCTCCATGTCATCCCTTCCTGTTCGTGTAGATTACGACAATACCCACCAACACACTGGCGACGAGATTTCCCACGAGACCTTGGAAGTTGTCGAGAAAATTATTTCCCACTAAAAAGATGGCAGCGGCGTTGAGTACTACTGCGAGCACGATGGCTGCATCAGTCAACAGCTGGCGGCGCTCCAGTTTCCGGAGCACGTTCGCGGTGGCTTCCGGAAGAAGGCGGTAGCCCTCCTCCTTTTCAGTTCCGACTCGAGGATCAGCAGCCACTTCCGCATGGGACTTTTGAAGCTGGTGTTTGATCGGCCAGATCTGCGTGCGGAAGCCATGCTGGCCACTGTAGGGATGATTCACATTGCCCGTCAGTCGTGTGAAGTCCGCTTTGGCTATTGGCACAAGCTGCGGCAGCACGATATATTTGTCGCTGATGTTCTGGGTCACTATGCCCAAGTTTCCAGAAAAGCCGGGGTCAGCATAGGTGGCGACGGGGCTCAGGCCTACACTGAACAACGATCCCTTACTGACTATCCGGGTCAATACGTTTTTCGGGACTTCGAGTTCCTCGTGTGTGATGAGGACAACACGGTGTCCGGGCTTGATGAGGATGTCCTGACCCACGGCAACGTGGATTGGCCGGTCACTCTCCGTCAGGTCGTAGTACACGTTTCCGAGCCGCAACTCATAGCATGCACCGCTGGCCTGCCCCGCATCGCCATTCCTAATAAGTCGGCCAAGCTCCATCTCAGTATTGATTTCAGAGTCAATTAGGGTTGTCATTTGTAGCTCCTAAAGACCCGGAGGTGATGGCAGTCGGCTGAGGCCAGGTCGTATTCAATTGCGACGCACCAGCGATTCGGTAATAGGTTGACGATCCGACACCGACAGTAAATCGGCTCACGTCAAAGGTTGAGGGAGCAACGTACCAAACTTCATTCACAGGCAGGACCGCACTAAGGATGGCTGCCGCAGCGGCTTGGATTTTGTTCCCCGTCAGCCCGAGTTCGAAGTTCAGCCCGCCCTCGACGTACCACTCTTGGTGACGCTTTCCTAGGATCGCGAGTACTGCTTGGAGATCAGTTGCGTCCGCTGCGACAACGTCGCCCGCCCGGCACTCCTCCAGGGCTACTCTGGCCGCCATCTCAGCGACTTTCGCTCGGGCCGTATCCGCCTTGTCCACCATAATCTCGACGGTGTCGTACTCGCGTTGCCCGATCAGATGCAGGATTCGTTCGTGTTTCGCGGAGGCGAAGGCACAAAGTCCACGATTCCGCGTGCCGTCCGTTTCCGTGGTGAGCAGCGAGACCGGCGCATAGGGTCCCTGTTCGCCAGTCAACACATGTTTGAGGGCCGCCAGCGTGTCGTGCCTGTTATAGGAGGCGTGGGCCTCAAGAACCGCTGTCAGATCGGCTTCGCGCGGCGAGTAAAGCTCGGCACCCGTGTAGGCGAGGATCACATCCGCGTCGCTTGACACGGCGCTCTTGACCATTCGAAAAAGCGCTGGCTTCGCAAGCCCGGTAATGTCGATTGCTACTTCACCGACAAAATTTGGAAGGACGCCCGCATGCAATTGCTCATAAGCAATGTCCTCGACCGGGATGCCACGCGACGAGGCCATCTGGAGCATTCGATCTGTGTGACCTGGGTCTGAGTAGCGTACGGCCACGATCCGCGACGGACGCATACGCTCCAGGAGTCTCTCCAAAGAGACTGGTGTCCTGTCCTCAAACCCCAAGCCGACTACCAGGGTGCGGATGGATTGGGGCAGTACATTTGCATCCAGCCGTGAGACCATCGGCAGTGCGATGACGGAAGTATGCCCGCCCGGCACCAATGGCGCCGCTACGGCTGGGGCATTCTCGGGAAGTAACAGTTGCACGGGCAGCGCGCGATCAAACTCGCGGGGTTTCTCTACAGGCAGCTCGTCGAACTCCTCATCGCGCCATGCGCCCGGCTTGGCTAGATTCCTGAGGAGTATCTCTCTCCCTCCCGCCGGGTTAGAGAGCCAATCCTGAAGACCCTCTCCAGAAAGCTCAAAACGATCACGCTCGGACAAACCGATGAAGTTCACCAGCCCGTAAATTTTTCTGTAGGTAAGCTGGAACTGCTGCGTGGGATTGGAATCGCGAGTTTTCGTGCGTGGGGCCGCGCCTGTAAATACAAACACGCCGGCATCGACCAGCTCTCTGAGCCGCTCCATCTGCCCCTCTACGTCCCCAGAGGTGATCCGGATGTAGATGGACGTGTACTGGCGCAGCCTTTTGGAAAGAGGATCCTTGCCCGATTGCATCAGCAATTGATAGGACGCGTCCGCAAAGCTCATCGCCACCGACTTGAGGTCGCTGCCGCGCCTATCCAAATGGTACAGGTAGCGGGCGCAGAAATCCTGAAAGGCGTCGTTTTGCACCTGCGCCAGTACCGGCAAGGTCCTCCCGCCCCGAGCAAGAATCTGCTGGTAGATCTGTATCACGCTGCCAATATCGCCCACGCAAACACCCGCAAGTGCGCTCAGCCCGCGGTAGAGCCTTTTCCTATCGGTTGAGGTCGGCTGCGTAGAAACGATTGCACGCGCGATTGTCTCGAGGTCGACATCCCCGAGCACGTCCTTCGGAAGAGCATTAGGGTGCCCAGAATAAAAACGCGCTCGCGCGCGAAGGATCTCATTTATGAAAGCTTTGCCGCCGCCCGGCCGTTTCAGCTGCTCATAGACCTCTGCCCCGAGGTCAAAAGTCTGAAAATCCCGGCCTGCAGATGCAGGATGCACCTGACCCGGCGACTTAAGCGTTAGGAAGATGGTCTGGGCCTCGGATGTTAGTTTGAATGCGCAAACTTGGTGTTGAAAAATGAGCGCCGAGAGCAACTCCTCGATCCTGTTTTTGTCCAGGTAGCGCGTCGAGACGTCATCGAGCAGAAAGAGGATTTGCGCTCCACGCCAAATCCGCGCCGCGCCGCGTATGGCCTCCGCCAAGTGCGGAAAGGCCGTAGCGGGGGTGGTCGCCAGCGTATGGCAACTGTCGGTGCGGCTGACCCGGACGAGTAGCTCGATCATGTACCGCTCCAGCTGCTCAATTGTAGCTGGCTCCGGCATATTGGGCTCCGGCGTTACAACCTCCGCTACTGCACGCGCTATTCTTGTAGGCGCGTCCGGCTCGACTGCGGTGGAGTCCAAGTCCGCGAGATGGGCCATCGCCCGCGCGGCCGCGGCAGCGTATGCGACCAAGAGGCGCGCGTAGAGCTCATCAGCGGATGGCTGCCGATCTCCGGTCCCGACGGGGATCAACCGCTGTGCCGAGACGAACAACCCGATATAGCCGTCGGCACTCACGCGTTTCAGGGCATCCCCGTCACTTTCCTGGGCGCGGGTCGCAGCCCTAGCGTGGAATTGTACGGACTGGAGAAGCATAGTCTTCCCGCACCCCCGCATTCCGGTCATCACGAGAGGTCCCGGGGCGCTCACCCGTTTGACCCAGTTGCCATCTGGGTCGACGAGTAGTCGCGGCACGTACCAAGCTTCCATCGTCTGGGCGTTGTACGACTCTTCAAAACGCCGCAAGATCAGATTGTTGCGCCACGGTCGCCATGGCTCCGCCACTTGGTGATACTCATCCCTGATTTGCCGGACCATGTCCTCGGCGGAGGGCGTTCGCTGGTTCTCCGTCGTTCCAGCGACAGACTGCGCAATTGACAGCAACTTGAGCGCCATTCGCTTTTCAAGATCCGCTGCCCCGTCTCCGTCCTTGAGCAGGCGATCGGCTATCGCCTTAACATGCCTTCCGATCCAATGTAGATCCCCGACGTACCCGTCGCCTGACCGCCGGTCACCCGCAGCTGAACCGAGGTCTATCGCTACCGCCCGTATCGCGGGTTCAATAGTGTCGCCTCGCCGCCATGCGGGCTTTGGCAACCGCTGCACGACAATATTTGCCGCGTGCAAATCGTTATGGTGCCGAAGGCGAAGCTCGAATTCCTCTCGCATGCGAAAAAGATCGCAGACAATTTGTGCCGCCTCAGCAGCGCTCAGGGGCAGCTTGCCTTCAACATAGTCCTGGAGAGGTTCTCCCTCGATAAACTGCAGTTCAGCAACGTGACAGGGAATTACCACGTCACCGAATGACACATCCGTATCGAACATGTCCTCAACACCGACCACAAATTCTGCGCCCTCTGCTACCTCAGCATGCCGGCGAATCTCCTCCGCGAATGACTTATCGAATCGCTCATACATCGCCTTGGGTGAGACCTTCAGGACGCGAAGAGCCCGGACAGGCCCTTGGCGCCGAGCCACGAACGCTGCTCCGTAGAAGCCGCGTCCGAGTGGACGCTCTACCGCAAATTTGGCAATGGTCGAAGGCGCGCGCGTCAACGGAAAGCCATACTCCAGTCCGCAATCCGGACAGACATCGGAAAGCCGCTTCAGGCGGTTGTCCGGTGCAGGACAGTTGAAGCAGCAGTAGCGACCCACCTCAGACACTTAGTACCTCCAAAATCTCATGGTCGCTGCAGCGCGGCTTGCGCTTCCTGCTCAACGCTTAATAAGGCGGCAAGCCATTTTACCAACTAGGCCAGGGCGCACATCGGCGCACCGAGTAGCCGTCAGCGCACAATAGGCGACTTTCGCGCGAATCCTATATGAGTTCACGCTAGCACCATCGGGAGAGCAACAGTATCGACTGTTTTTGAACAGCGACGATCGCGTCTCGAACCCACCCATAACTGCCGAAGCCAAATTCCATCGAGGTGAGGACACAGAGGTGAGGGGCAAAGAAAAACGGAGACGCCTTCGACCCTCCGCCACGCTTCGACTCAGGAAGAATCCAACCTTGGGAACGCATATTAATTCTTAGCTATAGCCACAAAGACTCTTATGAGAACAGTATATCGTCCCGTAAACCCGTTGGCGATCAGAGTAAGCTTCGGAACATAGAGCGCTGAAATTTTGCATGGTTCCAATCTGGAACTTGAAAACGCTGGGACTAAGGAGCCGGCACCGTAGCCCGAAGTCCACAATATGGACACGTTTCAAAAGGGGAGAGATGGTCTTGACCATCTCTCCCCCGCGAATGCCGCCTGCGCAGAGCGGGGGCCGCTCGCTCGCAAGGCGGTGAATGATCCTCACCGCATGGCCTGATCCGATCCGCCCCGCTCGACGCGCAGCCCAGCTCCGCTCGCCGGCATTCGCCCCCCTCTCTGCCGCGCGCTCACGCGCCCCCGGAAGGCATGCCGAGGGGCATGCCTTCGGCATCCAACGGGAAAGGATCAGAACCATGACGATCAACGTGACAAATGCGAAGACCACAACTGCCGGCGAGAGAGGCAAAGAGGTTTTCATCCCACTGAACAGGCTGAAAAAGTCGCCCCGCAATGCGCGCAAAATCCCGCACAGCGAGGCGATCATCGAGGCCTATGCGGCGAGCATCGCCGCCAAGGGCATCCTGCAAAACCTTGTGGTTGAGCCGGAACTTGACGGCGAGGGCGCGGAAACCGGCTTCTATTTCGTCAGCATCGGCGAAGGCCGCAGGCTGGCGCAGTTGCTGCGGGTGAAGCGCAAGCAGATCAAGAAGACCGAACCGGTCCGCTGCATCATCGACACCATCAACGATGCGCGCGAGATCAGCCTGGACGAAAACATCACCCGCGAGGCGATGCACCCCGCAGATCAGTTCGAGGCGTTCCGCGAGCTTCACGAGGAACGTGGATGGGGTGCTGAGGAAATCGCCGCTCGCTTCGGCATTACCGCGCATGTCGTGCGGCAGCGCCTGCGTCTCGGCGCGGTCAGCTCCAAGCTGATGCAGGTCTATCGCGACGGCGAGCTGAGCCTCGACCAGTTGATGGCCTTCGCCATCACTGACGATCACGCCCGGCAGGAGCAGGTTTTCGAAAGCCTCACCTACAATCGAGAGCCCTACATCATCCGCCGCGAACTGACGCGGACGCATGTTGCAGCGAACGACCGGCGAGCCGTCTTCATCGGCGCGGAAGCCTATATGGAAGCTGGTGGCGCCATCCTGCGCGACCTCTTCACCGAGGATCGTGGCGGCTTCTACGAAGATGCCGCGTTGCTTGACCGCTTGGTGATCGAGAAGCTGCAAGGCATCTCCGAAACCGTCAGGCAGGCCGAAGGCTGGAAATGGACAGATGTTCATATCGACTACCCCCACGCAAACGGGTTGCGCCGCACCTACCCGGAACCAGTGGAATTGTCGGTGGAAGACGAAGCCGCCTACGCAACGGCATCCGACGAGTTCAACCGACTCACGGTAGAATGGGATAGCGCCGAGGAACTGCCCACCGATGTCGATCAGCGTTTCGGTAAGCTTGAAGCCGAAATCGAGCGCATCGACGCTCTGCGTCACGCCTTCGATCCTGATATTGTTTCGCGTGGTGGCGTGTTCGTCGTGCTTTCCCATGACGGAGCGGCGCGCATCGAACGTGGCTTCATCCGCGCCGAGGATGAGCAGGCGGGGCCGGAAGCGGAAACGCGGCCAGACGGCGAGGACTACGCCGTCAACGACGATGGCGAGATCATCGAAGACGGCAGCGGCAGCGACGAAGAAGCGGAGGATGACGGCAAGCCGTTGTCGGACCTTCTCATTCGCGACTTGACCGCTCATCGGACGCTTGGGCTTCGCCTTGCGCTTGGCGAACAGCCGGACATCGCGCTTGTCGCGGTGACCCATACGCTTGCCGCGCAGACGTTCTATCAGGGTGCTGAGGCCCACTGCCTCGAAATCCGCCCCAGCAGTGTCTATCTCGCCGGTCACGCGGACGGCATCGAGGACACGGCAGCGGGCAAGGCGCTGGCAGATAGGCATGCGGGATGGGCGGCTGACATGCCGCGCGATGTGGCTGACCTGTGGGGCTTTGTCGCCTCGCTCGACCATGCCAGCGTCATGGCGTTGTTCGCCCATTGCGCCTCGCTCACCGTCAATGCCGTAAAGCAGCCTTGGGAGCGCAAGCCTCGCGCCCACGAGACTGCGAACAGGCTGGCGACAGCGGTCAACCTCGACATGACGGCACATTGGATGCCGACCGTCGAGACGTATCTCGGTCGCATCACGAAGGCACATATCCTCGACGCCGTGCGAGAAGCTGCCAGCGAAGAGGCGGCGGAAAGGCTCTTGGACCTGAAAAAGCAGCCAATGGCGGAAGCCGCCGAGCAGTTGCTCGCCGGGACCGGATGGCTACCTGCGGTCTTGCGCACCGAGCAGCTTGCGATGTCAGCTGAACGGCGGGACGAGGCAGCAGATGCCAGATCGGCGGACGTTTCCGGGCTGGACACGAACCCCTTTCAGCCTGACTCGATCGAGGACGCCGAGGCCTTCAACGTCGCCGCCGAATGACCCATAGCGGGCCGGAGCCGCCACGCGGCTCCGGCATGCCTTTCACGAATTTTTCGGCCGCGCCATTGGCGCGGCCGGAAACCTCGACAGCACGAAGTTTTGCAAGCGGTGGAACCAGAACGTCCCCGACACGAATGTCTCCCCGGCGTGCCATCGCCCAGCCATGTGACGCGATATTCTGCATGAGGTGCCTATGCGGATGCGTCCCATTCCCGGCAATGCCTCACCGTGCGCGGAAGTCGGCATAGTCGGGTCATTCGGCGATGCGGCGGAGCACCCGGTGTGATGAAATGTTCCTGCCATCGATCTCAACCGGGCTCGCATCCAGTCGACTGAAACGCGAAAATCGTCATGAGGGATGGTGGCTTGGAAGCCGTTGCGTTGAGCGATCAGTCGGTCGTCTTCGGAGCTGCCCGAAACTCGATGGCGGGTCAGCCCAACACGAAGGAAATCGGTCGTTCTTTTTCATCAGTTGGAGGACGGACCGCACTCTCCGGGCGTTTTGGCCAGTTCTTTGACAGGGGAGAAGCGCCACGGCACGGACGACACCAGCTGTGACAGATCGCAGCCTGGTTGTGGTTCCTTCCGCCAACTCTAAGCTGCGCCCACGGCGTCCTCGAATGGATTGGGTCTGACCGAAGACCGCCTTCGCTTCACTCAGTCTCGATCGTCTTCCCGCAACGACGGCGCTGCGTTTTCTTCCCCTGTCCGCTGCGCGTCCATTCCTCGCGATCCAAGAAAGCCTCGCGCCGCCGTCTTTCACTTCGTTCCAGCCCCTTCAGGGTGCGGACCGATCGTCTCCGGTCTCACGACCACCATCGAGGCCGCGATGGGCGCGGCCCGAGAAAAACAGAAGGAACCACCACAATGGCTACGATCGGCACTTTCTCCCGCACCGCGAAGGGCTTCTCCGGCTCGGTCAAGACCCTCAACCTCAACGTCAAGACGGTGACTTTCTCTCCGGCCGATGGCGAAAATGAAAAGGGACCCGATTTCCGCATCTTTGCCGGCGCCACCGAGTTCGGGGCCGCCTGGAAGAAGACCTCGCGCGAGGGCCGCGACTACCACTCCGTCAAGCTCGACGATCCCAGCTTCCCCGCTCCGATCTATGCGAGCCTGGTCGAGACCGACACCGAGGGCGACTTCTCGCTCATCTGGTCCCGCCGCGCGGCGGAGTGATCCGACAAAGCAGGAAGCCCCGCCGCAAGGCGGGGCTTCCTCATGTTCAGGTCCGCCTGAGCGCGACCTCTTGTCAGACGCGCCAGATTAAGCCTTTGCAGCCGCCTTGCGCGGCTTCTTCGCCGGCGACTTGACTGCTGCCACAGTTGTTCGCGCTGCCGCCGCGCGCACAACCGGTTTGCGCTTTTCTGCCGCGGTAGATGTGGGCGCCGGCGCTTTGCGCCCGAGTCCAATTGATTTCGCCAGGGCCGATCGGGTCGCCGCATAGTTCGGCGCCACCATCGGGTAATCGGCCGGCAGGTTCCATTTCTGCCGATATTGGTCGGGGGTCAGGTCAAAGTGCTGAAGATGCCGCTTTAGCGATTTGAATTTCTTTCCATCTTCCAGACAGATGATGAAGTCCGGCGTCACCGACTTCTTGATCGATACTGCCGGCTCCTGCTTGACCACCGGTTCTACCGCTGGCGTCCCGATGCCGTTCAGAGCGGCATGGATATCGCCGATCAACTTCGGCAACTCGCCAACCGGTACTGGATTGTTCGATACATAGGCGGCGACAATGTCAGCCGTTATCGACACGGTGTCCAGTTGGTTGCCTTGTTCGAGAGCAGTGCTCATATAATTTCCCTTTTTCTATCGGATGAATTGAGCGACGTTTGATTTCGCCCCCCACCAACGAGGCAAATAGTACGTTTCTTTGTAAAATCCACGTCTTTCCGCAACATTATAAGAGTAAGCTTCGCTTTTATCATCCTGATCGGCTGCGGATGCCCTTGCCGATCCCATGGGAAGCAAGGAGCTTCCCCTCGCTTCCCCGCCAGTTCCGGCTGTGCAGAGCAGGGTCGCTGGCTCGCAAAGCGGCTACCACGGCAATAATCTCGATCGCTTTCCATCCGCTTCGCTCAACCATGCAACCCGGCTCCGCGCGCCGGCACTGGCCCCCATCACTCCCGCGCGCTCTCGCGCCCCCGGAAGGCATGCCGGGGGACATGCCTTCGGCATTGAGGAAAAGGAGTGAGCGAAATGAACATCACCACCATCATCAACGGCGAGAGCAACACCCAGCAGCAGGCGATTTCCAGCGGCTTTCGCGTGGATATCTCTCGCGGCGAGAGGATCGGACGAGTTTCCTCCGAATGGTTTTCGCGTCCCGATGACGAGCGCTATCTGAGCCTTACCGAGCTTTATGATGCAGTGAAGCAGCGCGCGGACCGAGCGACCGCCCGCACCGTTGAGAGCCGCGCCGTGCGCGTGGAAGCCACCCGCGACAATGCAGAGCGACTTTCGCTCATTGTTCCCGGACAGGAGCAACCGATAGCGCCAACGCATTGGAGCTTCGGCCAGCTTTGCAGCCTTGTCAGTGCACCGGCCAACTACATGCGCCAGCTACCCGCACCGCTGGCAGGCATCAATTTGCAGCATGGCCTTTTGAACCATCGGGCGGAATTGATGAAGACGCTCGAGACGGAAGACGGACGCATTGAGCTTCGCGCCGTGACAGGGCCGGACTATGGCCGCATCTGGGACCATGAGCTTGTCGCTGCCGTGATGAACTTCGCGGGCAATGGCACCGGCGACACCATGTGGAAGGTGCCGGGCGTTCTTGATTGGGCCACCATGACCCACAATCCTTTCGTGGACATCACAAAGGACACGACCACGCTTTACGCCAGCGACCGCGACGTGTTCCTGTTTCTGGTGGATGACACGCATCCGATCGAAGCCGGGCGCCTGCCGAATGGTGAGCCGGATTTGTATTTCCGAGGCTTCTATTGCTGGAATTCGGAAGTCGGTTCGAAGACTCTAGGCATTGCGAGTTTCTATCTCCGCGCCGTCTGCATGAACCGCAATCTCTGGGGCGTGGAAGGTTTCGAGGAAGTCACGATCCGGCATTCGAAGTTTGCCGCGCAGCGTTTTGCCCATGAGGCAGCGCCGGCTTTAACTAGGTTTGCGAACTCAAGCCCGGCGCCGTTCATCGCTGGCATCAAGGCCGCGCGTGAGAAGATCGTAGCCCGCACCGCCGAGGACCGCGAAAGCTTCCTGCGCAAGCGCGGTTTCTCCAAGGGCGAAACGGGCAAGATCATCGAGACTGTGTTGCAGGAAGAAGGTCACCCACCCGAAAGCATCTTCGATTTTGTTCAAGGCATGACAGCGCATGCCCGCGCCAGGCCGCATCAGGATAGCCGGCTGGAGCTTGAAGGAAAGGCGAAGGCACTGTTGGAAAAGGCGGCGTGAACGAACGAAAGGCCGCACGGCGAACGTCTCGCCGCGCGGCCTTTCTGGTCCGCCACATCAACCGGATTGTCATATCATAAGAATATCTAGCGACCAGATCATCGGGGTCGGCGCGTGCGGCCGCTTTTATGAAACACGGCGGCCGCTCGCCGGGCTCCGCCCGGCTCGCGATGCTACTGCTGTCATGGAGGCCAACAAGACAAATGCGGCCGAATGACTCGCTATTTTGTGACGCGCGATGGAGGGCGCCTTAGAAGGTCCGCGGCCTCAATCCCGAGAACATTTGCCAACTTGTCGACAACGTCGATCGTCGCGCCGTAGACGCTGCGCTCCAACGCGCTGATGTAGGTGCGATCGACTTCCGCGCGGTGAGCCAGCTCTTCTTGCGAAAGCCCAGCCGCCTGCCGATGCCGCCTCAGATTGCGTGCAAACACCTCGCGTATTTCCATGCCCGCGAGTGCAGCGTCTTGTCGAGTATTCAACCACGGAGTATTCTCTACAAAATGACTTCAAGGATGGAAATCGCGTTTGCTCAAACCACTGCTTGATCCCGATGTTGCCGACGTTGCTCCAGACTCCTCGATCTTGACCGGATACGACGAGGAGCGGCTGCTCACCTACATCCGCCTGCTCGACGCGGCGGCCGAAGACGCGGACTGGCGCGAGGTCGCCAGGATCGTCCTGCACATCGATCCTGAGCAGGAGCCGGAGCGAGCGTTCAAATCGTGGGAGACCCATCTTGCCCGCGCGCGGTGGATGACGACGAGTGGCTATCGGTATCTTCTGGCGGGCGGTGCGCCCCACTAGGCGCAGACTACCACCCTCCACGCTTTGCTGAATCAGCACAGCGGTTTGCTGACTCTCCAACTACCCAGCCCGCGCATCGACCTCGATGCTGATGCCGAAGCTCGCAGCCTAGTGCTGGCATCGGGAGAGGATCTGGCAAATTGCAAGGCGATTGGACCAATCCAGCGGCCTATGCGCACATGCGCGACTACGAAGCGCAGGAGTTCGCTGCCGAATACCTGATCCGGAACGACACCTTCATCGTCGAGTGCAGTCAGCTTGCGTTGCAGGGCGCAAATACCGGAGACCTGCTGGGACAACCTGACTTCGCCGCACGGTGGGGCGCGCGATTTCACTGTCACCGGTGACGGACTTCCATATGCCGAGAACATCGTCTGGACGGAACAGGCCTCGCCGCGCGTTCTCCGGGCCACGCGGATGCCTGCCTCGATCGACTCTTCGCATAAGAGCGTGCTTCCTCGCGAGCTCCGCAACGCTAGCGTTTGGGAGCAGGGCGAAGACCTTGAGGCTCTTTGGTCGGCATCTACCGCAACGCATCGCCTGATTGCCGAGAGTTACGACGGTTCACTTGGCATCGATGCCATCATTCTCCCGCTCGACGAAGCCTTCGAAACAAGACTGGACGCCGCACGCCAATTCTGGAGGGCGCTGAACGGTCGGTTGCCCGGCGGCCCAGTCTATGGCGCGCTGCCCCAGCAGACGAAGACCAGGCATATCCTCAATCTGCGCGCTCACGACGCCCGCCGCGCAGCGGCCTCCTATCGCACGATCGCGGAGGTGCTGCTGTCACGAGATCCAATCGTGCCACGGGATTGGCGCGACCATCACCTCAGGCACAAGGTACGGGCCGTCCTGCGAAGAGCGGATCGCCTGGTCGCCGGCGGCTACCGCGACCTTCTTTTCTATCCGCACAGCCGCCGCCGAAAATCCGATCGGTGAAGTCCTTCTTCGCAGGGGAGCAAAAACACATCCCCCTATGTTTGCCCTCCCTCGCTTTTCCTCAATTCGACCATCGTCCGTTTCGCGCGTCCCGGCAGGCCAGGATGACAGCAAAACCGGATGGAGATCGAGCGATGTCGAAGGGTCCCGCGGACGCGCCCCAAAAATACCTGCGAACCAAGGAGGCAGCACCGATCGTCGGCCTTTGTGCCCGCACGCTGGAAAAGCACCGAACTTACGGCACCGGACCAAAGTACCGGAAAGTCGGTGGGCGCGTGCTCTATGACATCAATGACCTTCATGCCTGGATTGAACTCGGCGCGCGCACCTCCACCAGTGATGCGGACGCGACCTTTGTTCCGCCGGCCAAGCCACATGCCGCCCGCGCACCTGCCTATGCTGGCAGACGCGATCGCGCTTCCTAACCGCTGGGGCGGCGTCAGTGCAGTACCGCTCCGAAGGCCAGCTTGATCTGTTTCACGCTCGCGCCAGTGTAGTCACGCCGCGCGACGCGCAGGATCTGATGTCGTGGCCGTTCTTCTCGCTCGCCAAATCCCGCCGCGTGACACCGATCGATTTTCGCATGGGCGACGTATCGATCCGCGTCGAGGCGACGGTCGAACATGGCATGGCGACCATCTGGGACGCCGACATTCTGATCTGGGCTGCCAGCCAGATCGTCGACGCACGAGACAATGGCCTTCGCACATCGCGTCTTATGGCGACCACACCCTACGAGATACTTGCCTTCATCGGCCGAGGCGATTCCGCCCGTAGCTACGACAGGCTGAAGGCTGCACTTGATCGCCTGCAGTCGACCACGGTTGCCACTTCGATCCGACAGCCTGCCGAACGTCGGCGGCATCGCTTCTCCTGGATCAACGAGTGGAAAGAGCGAATGGACGCCAGCGGGCGCCCGCTTGGCATCGAGCTTATCCTGCCCGACTGGTTCTATGCCGGCGTCCTCATCGAGTTTCCGTCCGGCATCGCTCAGGGTGAGATGCCGCCGCTCTTCGTCATCGGCCCATCGGGCGGCTCGGAACTGGTCAACTACCGCGCTCGGCAAAACTACTATGTGGTCGACCGTCTCTTCGCCGCGGCTGAACTGAGGCTCGGCGACAAGACGAGCGAGAAGCGTGTTAGAATCGTGCGCACTGACGGGAAAAAACCGCAGCGCAGCGCGGGGCTGTTCCGATGAGCGACGTTGCAAATCCCCCGAACGTGGACATCAGGGCCGAACTACGTCTGAGGCCCGAGCCCGCCAGGGTCACGCGCCTTTCGCGCAAGGTGCTGATCGGTCTAGGTGGAGCGGCCAGCGCTGCGATCCTTGGCACACTGATCTGGGCGCTCGACACTAGGCGGCGCGGCAACGATGAGCCGTCCGAACTCTTCACCACTGAAAATCGATCTACCGCCGACGGGCTACAAACCCTGCCGAAGGATTATGCCGGCATTCCAAAACTCGGGCCGCCTTTGCCCGGCGATCTCGGCCGGCCAATCCTGCGTGCACAGGAGCGCAGCCAGTCAATCGAGGCGCCCAACATCAGTACGCCGCGCGCCGATCCGGACGAGCAGCGCCGCATGGCGGAGATCGAGGCCGCGCGTGTCGCAAAGCTCTTTACCGACACCAACGCGCGAGCGAATCTGGGGCGGCAGGATACTGGTGCAGGAAATGCCGTGGCGAACGCCATGTCCGGCTTGACACCACCGACCGAACAGCCGCCGCTCGATCCTGGCGCTGCGCAAAACATGCAGGACCGCAAAGCCGCCTTCGTCAACGCCGAACCGGATCGCCGCACCGTCAGTTCTGACCGTCTCGCGGAGAAGGCCTCGCCCTATGTCGTGCAGGCCGGCACGGTCATTCCGGCTGCACTCATTACCGGCATCCGTTCCGATCTTCCCGGTCAGATCACTGCTCAGGTAACCGAGAATGTTTACGACAGCCCATCAGGAGCGCACCTGCTGATTCCGCAGGGCGCAAAACTGATCGGCCAGTACGACAGCCAGGTCGCCTTCGGCCAGTCGCGCGTGCTGCTGGTTTGGAACCGTCTCATCACGCCAGACGGCGCCTCGATCGTGCTGGAGCGCCAGCAAGGCACCGACGCAGAAGGGTTTTCCGGGTTGGAGGACGAGATCGACCATCATTGGGGACAGCTGCTTCGGGCTGCTGCGCTCTCGACGTTGTTGGGCGTCGGCGGCAGCCTCGGTTCCAACAACAACGAGAGCGCCATCGCTAAAGCGATCCGCGAAAGCACGCAGAATTCGGTGAGTAATGTCGGTCAGCAGATCGTGGGTCGCCAACTCGATGTCCAGCCAACGCTGACAATCCGGCCGGGTTTCCCGGTCCGCGTGATCGTCAACCGCGACATTGTTCTTTCGCCATATGTCGCGCCGAAGGATCCGTCATGACCAAGCTAAAGCTCTCCGCCATTCCCGACGACCGGCCCATTAAGATCACGGTCGAGCTGCCCGCCGCCGTTCACCGCGATCTTGTCGCCTACGCCGAAGTGCTCGGACGCGAGACGGACCAGAAAGTTGCCGACCCGGCAAAGCTGATCGCGCCGATGCTGGCACGATTCATGACGACCGATCGGGCGTTCGGCCGAGCCCGGCGCGACTCTAAGTCAGGGTAAACGGGTCGCGGCACGTTTCTCTTGCACGAAGCGCAGGGCGATATCCGGCCTGCCCCGAATGAAGTCGGCAACTGCATCCAGAAACTCCGTTGCGTGTAAGGACGCGTCGAAGCCGATCGACACCCTGCCGGCTTGTCCTTCTCGGGCCGTCTTGACCATGGCGAGTGTACCGTCGAGGTCAGTCAGAACGCGACGAAGGTTGCGCAGGAATTCGGCGCCGGCCAGGGTTGGTCGGACACCGCCTGTGTGACGTTCGAACAGAACCGCTCCAAGTGAGTGCTCAAGGTCACGGACGCGCCGGCTCAGAGCAGAATGGTGGATCCCCATGCGTCGAGAGGCGCCGAGGAAGCTGCCTTCATCAGCAATGACAAGTGCGTAATCAAGCGTAATGAGCTGGACGCGTCGCCGCATTGCTGTACCGTTGTGAGGTGACAATATGGCCGCAATCACGAAATGGATTTTGTGGTTTTGCTTGCACTTCGCGTCTCGCGAAGCCTTTGGAGCGTGCGTTCATCGAAGCTCGCTGTCACCGCCACTGTCTCTTCACCGCCTATGATCTTCGGCAGCCCCAGCGGCGTCACCCTGAAATGCAACTGAACCAGGCGCAGCAGCCAAAGCGGGTTCATTTCGATGATGATCGTGTCGACGCCGTCGCCCAAGCCCCACTCGACAATACCGGACAAAAGCGCATTCGCGACAGGACTGAGCATTCTTCCGCGTTCGCGATACTGTGGCTCGACACAGTATCGCGTCCATTCCCAGATGTTGTCTCCGCTCGGCCTGGCGCCATCGCACAGGTCCGGCAACACCTCCGACAGCAAGTGGGGTCGCGTCGAAGGGAGCATCCGTTGGTAGCCGACGACGCGCTCCTCGACAGTAAAGAGCATATGGACTGCATGCTCATCGTCGAAGCGATCAATTTCGCGACCATCTTCGCGCCGTAGATCCGTCCAGCCCTTTTCTTCGACGAACACTTTGTGTCGAAGATGGAAAGCCTGGTCCATTTCTCTCTGATGGTTTACCGCGTTCTGCGCTGTAACGATAAGAAGCATCTTGGTTGTCCTCCGGTTTCGAGGTCAACCAATGGTCGCTTCCGGAGGATGGCGGCATCACGCAATTGCGTGAGTTAGGCGATCAGACCGTGGCGAAACGCTTCCGCGACAGCATGTACGGTGTTTGCCACCCCGAGTCTCTCCCGCGCCGATCGCAGGTGAGTGTCTGCCGTATTGCGACTGATGCCAAGGCGATCAGCGATTTCGTCCACGGTGAAACCCTCGGAGGCCCAGCTGAGAACGTCCCTTTGTCGCGGAGACAGACGTACCGGTTTCGAGTCCCATTTTCTATCGGCGAGATTAGCCGCGCAGCCGAAAGCACAAGCGGCAACGAACTGAAAAGCGAGGCGGTCGTGAGGATCTGGATCCAGCTTTTCGCCTGCAATGGAGAATCCGACCGGCTGCCCCTCCAACGTCGCGAACGGTATCGTCAGACCTTCGCATAGCTTGAATTCGGTCGCCTCCTCCATGACCCGACGACCGAAGGGGCCCACCCTGGACACTTTATCGATCTCGCTCCAGAGGAATGGCGCGTTGCCGCGATTTACAAGTTGAATGGTCGGGTCGCGAAAAAGATAGCCCTTGGAGAAGTAGCGCGCGGACCATTGTTCTGGCCAAGCGTCGAGCAAAACATGGGAGACCTGTTCATGTCTCAAGGCATGAGGCGGCGGAATTGGTCCTGCCAGAAGATTGGTCGCGCCAAACCTCTTCGCATAACCAAGTAAGGACCGACAAAGTTGTTGTTGGGTTGAGCTCTTCCGGAAGTCATTCAGAAATTCGAATGTGTCATAGAGGCGCCGCCGCCAAACCGCGGTTGCTCCTACAATTGGTATCGTTCCAGATCGAGAACGGGTCATTGCTACTACCGTGCCGGCGCGCATGACTCGCCATGAGCGGACGTAAGTTTGCGCAGTTCCGCCAGGGGCAAGTCTCAATATTTGGAAACTTCGTTTGCCAGTTTCAAAAACGACCTTGGCGCTCATTTGTAAGATGGTCATGCAAACTTGGGTGGGGAAGGTTTTTAATCGTGGACGATCAGAGACCGCCGATCCAACTCGCCGACACCATGCGCAAGGGCGGGCTCAAGCTTCAGGTCCGCGACCTCCGCAAACTTTTCGGAAATTTGGAGGTTTTAAAAGGCGTCTCGCTTGACGCGAACGAGCACGATGTCATCTCGATCTTGGGCGCAAGCGGCTCGGGGAAAAGCACATTCTTGCGCTGCATAAACTTCCTAGAGTCCCCGACTAGCGGAACGATCACACTTAACAATGAGCCGATTAGGACCAAGGTCGGCCCGAACGGTAATCAACATCCCGCGGACCCAAAGCAGTTGCAGCGCTTCCGAGCAAAACTGGCCATGGTTTTTCAAAGCTTCAACCTGTGGTCTCACATGACGGTGCTCGAGAACGTCATTGAGGGGCCTATCCAGGTGCTGGGCATCGAGCGAGCTCGGGCGATCGCAACCGCCGAAAGCTTGCTCGACAAGGTAGGGCTAACCGATCGCAAGAACTACTACCCAGCCTTTCTCTCTGGCGGCCAGCAGCAGCGCGCCGCGATTGCGCGGGCGCTCGCGATGGATCCCGAAGTTCTGCTGTTCGACGAACCGACTTCAGCCCTGGACCCGGAGCTTGTGGGCGAAGTTCTGTCCATCATTCGCGCTCTGGCAGAGGAAGGCCGAACAATGATCATCGTTACGCATGAAATGGCTTTCGCGCGCGACGCCTCCAGTCGCGTCATCTTTTTGCGGGATGGTCAGATCGAAGAGGAGGGTGACCCTCGGACGATCATGACGCGCCCATCGTCACCCCACTTCCAGCGCTTCCTCGCGCGAACGCATCGGTGATAAACCAAGGGAGGACTACTATGATACCTCGATTTGCAGGTGCTCTTCTGACGGCGGCCGCCATTCTTCTCATGGTGGGCGAAGCCGAGGCTGATCAGACTATTCATTTCGCCACCGAAGGAGCTTTCCCCCCATTCAATGAACGGGCTCCGGACGGATCCCTTGCGGGCTTCGAGATCGATCTCGGCATGGCCATGTGCGCGAGGATGGGCCGTCACTGCGAATTCATCGCTCAAGAGTGGGACGGTATGATCCCTGGCCTGCTCGCTCACAAGTATGACGGCATTTTCGCGTCCATGGCGATCACCGAGGAGAGAAAGAAAAAGATCGACTTTTCCAACAAATACTATGAGTCCGGCGGTGTTTTCGTGGCCCCGGTTGGCGTGACCATCGATGTTGCGGACAAGCAGCTCAAGGCCAAGACGGTGGGGACACTCTCCGGGAGCACCTATCTCTGCTATCTCGAAAAGACCTATCCAACGGCGAAAGTCGTCACGTACCCCAACGCCGACGCCCTCTATCTCGACCTGACGTCCGGCCGTCTCGACGCCATCTTTGCCGACGCTGTCGCTTCGGATTTCGGTCTGCTCAAGACCGACGCCGGCAAGAACATGGCGTTCGCGTCCAAGATCGTAACCGATCGCGGCTGCTTCGGAGAGGGAGCCGGCATTGGACTCCGGAAGGAGGACGCCCAACTGCGCGAGGAACTCAACAAGGCGATCACCGAGGTCCGTCAGGATGGAACCTACGACAAGATCGCGAAGAAGTACTTCGGCTACGACATCTACGGCAACTGATCGGACCATATAGTCGTGGAAGCAGTTCTGCAGTTCTCCCCGTTCCTGTTGGCCGGCCTCAGGGTGACAATCGCCTTGAGCATTCTGTCGGTCATGGTGGCCGTTGCCCTGGGCCTCCTTGGCGCCTGGGCGAAGCTTTCAGGTTCAAGGAGAGCTCGGCGGATCGCAGAACTCTATACGACGCTCGTGCGCGGCGTGCCTGATCTCGTTCTCATGTTGTTGCTCTACTTCGGTGGGCAAATGGCATTGAACCGGATCGGCGCCGCCACAGGCTTGTGGGGCTATGTCGAACTCGATGCCTTCACCGCTGGCTTCCTGGCCATCGGGTTCATTTTCGGATCCTACATGACGGAAACTTTTCGAGGAGCCCTATTGGCAATACCGCGTGGTCAGATCGAAGCAGGTATCGCGGTTGGAATGGGCCGGTTGACGCTCTTTCGTCGTATAATATGGCCGCAATTGGTCCGGTACGCCTTGCCAAGCTTCACCAACATCTGGCTCAGTCTCATGAAGACGACTGCCCTCGTGTCGGTGATGGGACTCGAAGATCTCGTCTACAACGGCTATGCCGCCGGCAAGACCGCACATCAACCCTTCACCTTCATGTTCGTTGTGCTGGTAACCTACCTGATCCTGACGTCGATCTCGGACATGGGGCTTCGTTGGCTCGATCGGCGCTATAGCTCTCACCTGCACCAGGCGTAAGCATCATGACCGTCGCCGATATCACCGCAGAACTTACCAGAATAAGCGAGACATGGTCGCCCGTCGATTTCATGTTGGCAGCAAAGCATGTCGACCTCTTCCTGCTGGGCCTGCGGAACACGATCATACTGCTGGTCGGCTCCCTGTGTCTCGCGAGCCTTCTGGCTATTCCGCTTGCGGTCGCCAGGGCGATGCGCACGCCGGTCTTGAGCACATTGGTGTTTGCCTACACCTATCTGTTTCGGGGTACGCCACTGCTGGTCCAAGTCTATCTGCTATACTACGGTGCGGCGCAGTTCTCCTTCGTTCGAGACTCATATCTGTGGGTTATCCTGCGTGAGGCTTGGTGGTGCGCCTTCATTTCCATCACCTTGTGTAGCGGCGCTTACATCACCGAAGTTTTTCGGGGAGCCATCGAAGCCGTACCCCGGGGAGAGATCGAGGCCGCCAAGGCTTGCGGCATGTCGGGCTTCACGGTTTTTCGTCGTATCACGCTGCCAAGCGCACTGAGAAATGCTCTTCCGGCTTATGCGAATGAGGTCATTTTTTCGGTCCACGCGACCGTGATCGCAAGTACGGTTACGATCATCGATATTCTCGGCGCGGCTAAGCAGTTCAACAATAAATATTATCTCGCCTTTGACGGCTTTTTTATTGCCGCAGCCCTCTACATGTCGTTGGTCTTCATTATCAGCCGTGGCTTTGCTTTCTGGGAAGCCAAATGGCATCGCCACCTATCTCGGCCACATCATTCCTGATGATTGCAGATTGGAGTTTCAGGATTTGATGGAACATCTTGGCACCATCGATGCTGTTCTAACGGCCGACATCGTTTCACCTAAAGAAGGAGAGGCCCGGCTCGCAAGCTGTGGTGCAGGCAGGATGTGCATTCGGCTTGACATCGATCTCGACGCGCCAGGGCGGCAAATCGGTACAGTTTCCGTATCTCTGGACCCGGCTGACGGATGCGAGCCTCAGAATATAGCGATGCCCATCATTTCGGTGCGCCCTGGCGTCGGGCCAACATTGGTGCTGACCGCCGGAGTCCACGGGGACGAATATGAGGGGCAGGTCGCGCTAGCGGAGCTTGGCCGCTCGCTTGATATAAACCGTGTAAGCGGCCAAGTCATTATCATGCCAACCGTGAATGGTCCCGCCTGCTTCGCGGGGCAGCGCAATACACCACTGGATGGCATGAATTTAAACCGTGCCTTCCCTGGTACCACCAACGGAACTTTCACAAGTCGACTGGCCCATTTTATGAAGCCGAACTATTAGCACGCGCTGACTATGCCGCCGATTTTCATTGTGGTGGGGTCCATTTTCTGCCTTCCACGCTTTTTGTCGTCACCGGTGACGCCGCCGGTGATCAGAGGAGGATGGATCTCGCCGCAGCATTCGGAGCTCACCACTGCATGCTGTTTGGGTTCAAGACGATGGGCGTGGAAGTGGGAATAGATGCGGCGATGCTGCGGCAGAACGTCGTGGGAATCAGCGGGGAGTATGGCGGGTCGGCCGAACTGAGCATTGCGACGCTTGAACTTTGCCGGCAGGGTTTGCACAGACTGCTTTCTCATGTCGGGATAACGAAGCCTGAAACTCCACCAACGGTAGTCCTTCCGAAGTTGGTGGATGTTCGCGCCGACGAATGTTATGTGGTCGCTGAGCGCGAAGGGCTGTTCGAACCCTTGGTTAGGCTTGGGGAATACGTCAGATCCGGTTCCCCTGTCGCGCGGATGCATCGGCCTGACAGACCAGCACAACCGGCCACTTTTGTCCGTGCGCGTTGCGACGGCATTGTAATGGCAAGTCGGGCGCGAGCCAAATCATCACCAAGCGACTGGCTCTTCGTTATCGGGCAGCCGGCGCAGCTTTGATTTTTGAATCGCTGAAAGATAAGGACTGCGAAAATGCGTGCCTCACGGGGATTGGTTTGATGAGTGCATCACCCTCGTTTCTTGGTTTGCCCGCACGACTTGCAAACCAACATTCGCCTCGAATCATCCTGTTCGGTGTCGGTAACGGCAGCTCGTATAGAGGGACGGATACCATAGGGTACGCGTTGGCGGCCGGCGCCATTCGCGCCGCAAGCAAGGATGGCGCCCGGGATGTCGAGAACTGGGATTTCGATCTTGGAGGGCCTCTCTTCAACGGTGAGCCCGGATGCTGCATCGACGCTGGCGACGTCCAGACCACCATGCATGACAATGCAGCAAACCGGTTCGGGATCGAGGCGAAGACGAGAGCTGTACTGGCGCAGCAGGCCGTACCGGTTGTGATCGGCGGCGACTGTTCGGTAACGATCCCCTTCCTTGCCGGCTTTAAAGACCACGGGCCGATCTGGGTATTGCAAATCGACGCCCACATAGACTGGCGCGACGAGATTGACGGGGAACGCTACGGGTCTTCAAGTCCCATGCGCCGGGCGAGTGAGATGCCACATGTCGCCGGCATGGTGCAGGTTGGATTGCGGAGCGTCGGTAGCGCGCGCACCGCCGACGTCGAAGACGCGCTTCAATACGGAAGCCGGTTTGTGACGTCTCGTGACGTTCACGCGAGCGGCGTCGAAACCGCTCTGCAATGCATTCCGGATGGAGCGCACGTCGTTGTCACGCTTGATTGCGACAGCATCGACCCCGGTGACATGCCGGGCGTCGTGGCGCGCACGCCCGGCGGCCTCACTTACATTCAGATTATCGACCTGATCGCAGGCCTTAGGCGCCGAACGAAAATCGCCGGGTTCAATCTCGTTGAATTCTACCCCCCGGCCGATGTTGACGGGATTTCGGCCATCATGGCCGCGCGCATTGTCACCAATGTCATCGGTTCTATCGTTCGGCAAGCTTGATACCGAGACTTCGCGTTGAAGCCCGATCCCTCGCTCCATCCTTTTCATTGGTCGCAGAACGCAGGTAGCGGGGCAACGCGCTCAAGTCTGGTCCTGACGATGCAATTACCGGCAGGAGACCCAGTCACCTAGAATGAGGGGTGAGCAAGCAACACTCGAAAAGCCGGAATAGCTCGTGGCCGGAAAAACGCCTCAGATGTCGAAGGAATTCTCATTCGAACCGCTCTATAAATATGCAAGCCTGTAGAGCGTTCCTGCCAGAACCTTGATGCTGGCGACGATGTCGGGAATCGAGGAAAATTCCTCCGGGGTGTGGCTTCTACCGTCTTTGCTACGAACGAAAATCATCCCAGCGCGAGCGAGCTTCGACATCTGCTGTGTGTCGTGGCTGCCGCCGCTTGACAGCGCGCCCAGCTGGACGCCTTGATCCTCGGCGGCGGCCTTGATCGCCGTGACGATTTCAGGATGGCAGACGAGGGGCACCTGGTCTTCAACCACCGAAATCTTGACATCCAGGCCGCGGCGGTTGGCGACTTCATGGATCAGGGTTTCGTGCAAGGCATAAAGCCTCTTCAAGGCTTCAGGATCAGGATGCCGGGCGTCAATCATGAAGGTTATCTTCGCTGGGATGATGGCCGGTAGGTTCGGCTCCGCCCGGATTTGCCCCACGGTTGTCACGGCAGGTCGTCCCCAGCGCTCCGCAGTTGAAATGACGCCGCTTGCTATTTCGGCGAACCCCGCCATCGGGTCGCGGCGCGAATCCATCGGAAAGGCGCCTGCGTGATTGGCTTCTCCGGTCAATTCTATTCGGTAGTGGCGAAGGCCGTTGATCGCTGTGACGAGACCGACCGCAAGGCCTTCGGCTTCGAGCACGGGGCCCTGCTCGATATGCAGCTCGATGAAGGCGCCGATGTCATTACGCTCGGCGGTCGCCAAGGCATTCGGATCCAGGCCGGCATCCTTCATGGCCTGGCCGATCGAGACGTCGTCGTCATCGACCAGTTCGTCGAGCTCGCGCGGCTTGATGCAGCCGGTTATAGCGCGCGAACCCCACAGGCTGGCGGCGGCGAAGCGGCTTCCCTCCTCCTCGCAAAGCGCAAGCACCTCCAGAGTGCGACGAGGCTTGCCGAATTGCTTGTTCAGCGCATCGATCGCGACCAGCGCCGCAATCGCACCCAGGGCGCCGTCGTAGCGCCCGCCGGGCGTCTGGCTGTCGATGTGCGATCCCGATACAATGGAAGGCCCGGCTTCCTTGCCCTCCAGCCTTCCCCAGACATTGCCAACGGCGTCCTGATGCACGGCAAGACCTGATTCCCGGCACCAGCCGGAGAAATGATTGGCGGCCTCGATCCACTCTGGCGAATAAACCGTGCGCCAGACACCGGTTCCGCCATGCGCACCGAACCTGCCTAGGTCGAGGATCAATCGTTCGATGTGCTCAGGGTCGATGTGAATCAGTTCTACCATGTCGTTCTCCCTCGCTGTCGATGAACCCTGAATGCCGCTAGCACGTGCGTCGTTTCCATTGGTCCAACCCCCGCTATCAATACAGCGACGCCGTTTTCGCAACGTGTCTGCTTCTTTCGGGGGGCGAAAGTCGGACTTCTCATACGGGCCATTTAGACTGTACGGGCGACAACCGCTTTGGCGATCATGATGTCCTGGACCGCCACACCCGTCAGATCGGCGACCGTGATGTCCGCGCGCGAGCGCCGGCCAGCCTTTCCGGAAATGACATTCCCGAGCTCGACGACGCGGTCGCCGTCTATGGCGCCGGCTGCTATCGCTGTATGGATCTCTCCGCGGAGCAGACACTGCTGTATGCTGTCAGCAACCACCATGCTGGCATTTCTCAGAAGCATCGGATCGAGCTCGCTCTTTTCCGGTGTATCCGAACCCATCGCGGTGATATGGGTGCCCGGCTTCACGAAGCTGGCGAGCAGGTAAGGCTGACGGGACGCGGTTGTCGTGACGATCAGCTGCGCGCAGGAGGCAACTTCTGCCGGACTTGCTACGGCGCGCGCTGTGTAGCCCATTCGCCCGATGTCGCGCACTGCTTCTGCCGCTCTCGCGTCGTCGCGCCCCCACAGAACGAGGTTTCGGCAATCCGTCACCCGGCGTAGGTAATCGGCCTGCAGGCGCGCCTGGACGCCTGAGCCGCAAATGCCGATGGTCTGCAGATCAGGCGGGGCAAGATGACGTGCTACGACGGCGCCCGCGGCCGCGGTCCGATGATTGGTCAGCTCGCCTTCTTCGAGCAGGACACAGACGACTTGCCCGGTCTTTGCGGAGAGCACCAGCATACAGCCGGAGAAGGGCGGCAGTCCCAGTTGCGGATTGTTGAAAAATCCCGTTGCAAGCTTCACGACAAAAATGTCGTCACCGCGCACGGCGCCGTATTTGATATGAAGTTCGCCGTTTTCATCCGGGAAGAGAAGTTCGCCGACAGGAGGTACTTCGACCTTTCCCTCAGTAAAGGCGACAAACCCACGCTCGATTTCGGCCACGACATCGATGTGTGGCAGCGCTTCCAGAATCTGCTCAAGCGGCACGACCTTTGTCAACTTCGTCTCCCCGGGCAAGACCGCAATTCGGTCGGCCCGCACGGCCCTAGCACAAGGCCTAGCCAGTTAGTTGCCCAGTTTGGAAACCTGGCTTCAGGATTTAGTCAACGCACGCGACGCGGGCTGGGCTAACTTCGGAGCCGCATAGGGACCGAAGCGGCCCAGTAGCCTTCGAGGCAGAGGGAGGCACGCATTCGGCCTGATAATCGTCGGGTGGACTCAAGGGACGGCGCAGAAAATCGCTACCGCCGACTTGCTGCAATGGTCCTAAACCTAAGGGGAACAAGATATGAAAAACAAACTGCTCGGGCTCATCGCTGCTGTCGGAATCGCTCTCACCCCAATCGTGGCAGCGGCCGCGGACATAACGTTCGCCACGGAGGCTGCGTATCCGCCGTTCAATTTCCGAGCCGCGGACGGATCGATCGCGGGCTTTGAAATCGATCTTGGGCAGGCTCTGTGCAAGAAGATGAATCGCACCTGCACATTCGTAGCACAGAACTGGGACGGCATGATCCCGGGGCTGCTGGTGAAAAAGTTTGACGGCATCTTCGCCTCCATGTCCATCACCGAGGAACGCAAGAAGCAGATCGACTTCACCGATGCATACTACCAAACCGCCGCATCCTTTGTTGCGTCCGATGCGACGAAGATCGATTTTTCCGACAAGGCTCTAGGCGGGCTGAAGGTTGGCACGGTTCCGGGAGTGTCGGAGTGCTATCTCGAAAAGACCTACCCGAACGCCTCCATCCAAGTCTATCAGAACTCCGAAGAGATGTTCCTTGACGTCAGCTCGGGCCGGCTGGATGCCGTCTTCTCAGACAGGATCCAGCTCGACTTTGGCCTTTTGAAAACCGAGCGCGGCAAAGGGTTCAGCTTCCAGGGCGATTCCATCAGCGACCCGGGTTGTTTTGGCGAAGGCGTCGGTATCGGCCTCAGGAAAGAGGACAAGGAGCTTCGCGAGGCCTTGAACAAGGCCATCAAGGAAGTCCGCGATGACGGCACCTACAAAGCCATTAACGACAAATACTTCAGCTACGACATCTACGGCAAGTGAACCAAGCCGCACTCCGACGCGCTAAACATGCGGGCAAGGTGATCGACCGTGGCTAACGCGGGCGACTACCTGCCTTTCGTTCTGCGAGGCATCTACGTCACAGTCGCATTGAGCGTCTGCTCGCTCGTGGTTGCGACAGTATTGGGACTGGTCGGCGCATGGGGCAAGTCATCGCCGGTCACGGCTCTGCGAAGGACGGCCGAGACATACACAACGCTGGTCCGGGGTGTACCGGACCTCTCTTGATGCTGCTTCTCTATTATGGCGGGCAGGCGGTCGCGAACTGGATTGGCATCACTACGGGCCTGTGGGCGCGGATGAACCTCGACCCATTTACGGTGGCCGTTGTGGCGATTGGCGTGATCTTTGGCTCTTACATGACCGAGACCTTTAGAGGCGCCTATCTGGCAATCCCGCGGGGTCAAAGCGAAGGCGGCAAAGCTCTCGGCCTAAGCAGATGGCAACTCTTCAGGCTGGTTATCTGGCCGCAGCTCGTTCGCTACGCATTGCCGAGCTTTTCCAACAATTGGTTGAGCCTTATGAAAACAACGGCCCTGGCTTCGGTGATGGGACTGGAGGACATCGTCAACAAAGCCAACGCTGCCGGGCGGGCAACGCATCAGCCTTTTTCGTTCATCGTTATCGTCCTCGTCGTCTATCTGGCTATGACAGCAGCCTCGGATCTGGGGCTGGGTATCCTGACGAGGCGGCTGCGTGTTTGGGGCGCCGTCTGATATGGAAGATGCGTGGTCCCGCTTCCAAGCTGTCTCGCCTATCGACTTCAGAGTGATCCTTGACAATTGGCAGCTGTTTGCTCGAGGCCTGGTCAACACGCTTCTGCTTGTTTCGATACCGCTGCTGCTTGCTACCGCGCTCGCCATTCCCCTGGCGGTGATCCGGGCGCGGCAGGTTCGCATCCTCAGCCCGCTGGTGTTTTGTTATACCTATTTCTTCCGCGGAACTCCGCTGCTCCTTCAGCTATATCTTCTCTACTACGGCGCCGCCCAGTTTGATGCCGTGCGCCACTCCTTTCTTTGGCCGGTGCTCCGCGAGGCGTGGTGGTGTGCCTTTATTTCCATTGCGACCTGTTCGGCCGCCTATCTGACGGAAATCCTAAGGGGGGCCATTGAGAACGTCCCGCAGGGCCAAGTGGAAGCAGCCAAAGCACTAGGCTTGTCCGGCCTGCAACAATTCCGGCTGATCGTTTTCCCTTCAGCCTGGCGCCAGTCTCTCCCGTCTCTGTCCAACGAGGTGATCTTCGCGCTGCATAGCAGTGTCGTTGCGAGCACGATCACCATTATCGATATCCTCGGCGCAGGCAGGATGCTCAACAATAAATATTACCTCGCCTCCGAAGGCCTGTTGACCGCTGCCGTCATCTACCTGGCGCTCACTTTTCTGATAACCGCGGTTTTCCGCCGGGTTGAGCGCAAATATCTCTTACATCTGCAATCACCGCGATCGTGAAAGAGCCGGGCTTGCGTCAATGAAGCTCCTCTTGCCGGCACGAATTCTATGTCCATCAAGACGCGGCACCGGTCGGGCTTCGACGCGCAAGGCGGCGACCGAGGCCACCAAACGCCGACCGCTCGCCGGTAGCAGGACGGTGACAACCTTGGGCAAGGAAGCCGAGGTCAGAATCGTTCGGCGAACTCGACGCGGCAACTACGCAGCTCCCGCACGCTGAGCCTGCTGACATTGCGAATCTAAAGAAGCCGTGCAGATGTCAGCAGAAATGCAGAGTTCTTAGCACCTGAGCGCGAGGTCTACGTCGTTATGGCGCCGCGTCGTCCTGGATCACTGCAATCGCTTCCACCTCAATCAAGTATTCCGGGTATGCGAGCGTTTCCACGCCTACGAGCACGTCTGTTGGATGATGGCTTCCGAACACCGCCCGACGACCTGGATCAATCATCGCCAGATATTCATGCTTGTAGTTTGCGACATAGATGCCAAGCCGCGTTACGTCCTCTGGCTTTGCACCAGCAGCGCGCAGAGCCAAGCCTAAATTTGCGAAAGCCTGGGCCGCCTGTTTCGCCATGTCACCTTTACCAACAAGCTTGCCGCTGGGGTCTTCCGGATATTGTCCGGCAATGAACACCATTCGGCTCCCTCGCGCGACTATGACATGGGTGTAGTTGTTGGGAGCATCTATCCCTTCAGGGTTTATGCATAAATGCGCCAATGTTCCCTCCTCTTTGAACGGCTGCCGTAGGATTTGAAATCGAAATACCGCGGCTCACTCTTGCCGGGCGAGAAACTCTTCGACGATCTGCAAATATCGTTTGCCGTCGAAACTTGGGTAATGCCCGGCATGACAGGCTTGTACGGGCAAGTCACGGATCCGCTCGCAAGACGCTAGATACTGGTCATGATCTGAGCTGTACCACCTGGTGCGCCCAATTCCGCGAGACCCGTTGTGGATGGCATCGCCGCTAAACAGGATTTGGTCTCGGCGATCGTACAACATGATCGATCCTGGCGAATGTCCAGGCACGTGGATCACCTCAAACGCCCGATCACCAAGGTCAATGACATCTCCATCTTCCAGGGTCCTTGTCGGCGCAGCGGGAGCGATCCTATGTTCCTTGATCTCCAGGGGATCGATCGGAACGCCAACCATCTCCGGCACCGCATAGGGCTCGTAGATCGTGTTGGCTCCGGTGGGGTCCGCCAAGACGTCGGCCTCGGCGGAGTGGGCGCAACGGCACTCAAATTCGTGATTGCAGCCGATGTGGTCGCAATGGCTGTGGCTTGAAACCGCCACGACATTCCGGCTGACCTCCTCGCCGATAAAGCGGCGCAGGGAAACAAATCCAAACCCCGTGTCGAAAAGCAGATTTCGGTCGCGCCCCCGCACCAGCCACATATTGCAGCCGTGACCTTCGTCTATGTACGATTCACGGATTTTCCATATGTTTTCATGCACGCGATCCGAGCTGTACCATTCCTGACTTGTGAACTGAGAGAAACGCCGAAACATCAAAACCACTCCGTGATCAACGTCTCAGGTCCTAGATTTGCGAGATGAATTTGGTGGACAAATAGGCGTCTATTCCCTCCGTGCCCCCCTCCGACCCGATGCCAGAATCCTTGATCCCGCCAAAAGGCGTTTCCGGAAGGCTCAAGCCAAGGTGATTGATCGACACCATTCCGCTTTCGACGGCCGCTCCCACGGCGGCCGCGGTTTTTGCCGAGCGGGTGTAGGCATAGGCAGCTAGACCATAGGGGAGCCGATTTGCTTCCTGGACCGCGTCATCGAATGTCCGGAAGGGCCTAACCAGGGCGACAGGCCCGAAAGGCTCCTCATTCATCGCTTTGGCGTCATTGGAAGGGTTAGCGATCACCGTGGGCTCGTAGAAATAGCCACGGTTGCCTATCCTCTTGCCACCGGTCCTGATTTCGCCGCCGGATTGCAAGGCATCAGACACAAAGGCATCAATGGCGTCCAAACGGCGGTTGTTCGCCAGCGGCCCCATCATCGTGCCGCTGGTCAGTCCGTCGCCGACCTTGATAGCCGCCGCCTTCTTGGAGAACCTTTCAACGAAAGTCTCGAATATGGATTCCTGAATCAGGAACCGGGTGGGTGATATGCACACCTGGCCTGCATTCTTGAACTTTGCGGAACTCAGGTCATCGACCGCCGCATCGAGATCAGCGTCGGAGAAAACGATCGCCGGCGCGTGTCCCCCAAGTTCCATCGTGGCACGTTTCATATGCAGCCCTGCCAGCGAAGCGAGCTGCTTTCCCACGACGGTTGAGCCCGTAAACGAGACCTTTTGAATAAGGGGATGTGAAATAAGGTATTTTGAGATTTGCGGCGGGTTACCGAAAACCAGATTGATCACTCCTGCAGGAACGCCGGCGTCGATAAATGCCTGCAGAAGTTCCGATGGAGAGGCCGGCGTTTCCTCAGGCGCCTTGACGACTACCGAGCATCCAGCCGCCAACGCCGCAGACATTTTGCAGACGATTTGGATTGTGGGAAAATTCCATGGCGTAAAGGCTGCAACAGGCCCGATCGGCTCACGAACCGTGAACTGATGAATGCCTTCTCCGCGGGAAGGGATGACACGGCCATACGTACGCGTTGCTTCCTCAGCGAACCAGTCGTTCGTTTCTGCAGCCGACCGAACTTCGTTGAGAGCTTCATGGAGTGGCTTTCCCTGTTCGATCGAGATCAGTCGGGCAATCTTGCCTTCACGTTCGCGAAGAAGGGCAGAAGCGCGAAGCATCACCTTTGCTCGTTCGAGCGCAGGTATTTTTCGCCAAACCAGGAAGCCCCGGTGGGCTGCGGTCACGGCCTCTTCAAGATCGCTCTCATTTGCTTTAGCGACCGTTCCAATCACTTCTTCGGTAGCAGGGTTGATCACCGAAATGGTCTCGCTGGCCGATCCAGAGCGCCAGTTGCCATCAATGTGCAGCAGGGTGTCTTGGTACATTTGAGATCCTCTTATCAACCTGACGCGCTTATTCCGTCCGCCATCAGTGTCCATCAGGCGCGCGAGATACCTCGTATGAGGTCCGCGCCTTTTTCAGCGATCATGAGTGTGGAGGCATATGTATTTGCAGATGGCATGGTGGGCATCACAGATGCATCTACAATGCGTAGCCCAGCGAGCCCGTAAACCCTGAGCTCCGGATCGACGACCGCCAGGGCGTCGCTCCGCGGCCCCATGCTGCAGGCGCCTACAAAGTGATAGCCGGTATTGCCGGTGCTTCGCGCGAAGTCCAACAGCGCTTCATCGCTTTGAACGGCTTTCCCCGGCTCCTCCTCGCCCTCCGCGAAACGAGCGAGGGGCTTCGCCGCGAGGAAGGTGCGAGCCAGCCGAAGTGCCCTGACTGCAACGGTCTGATCCATAGAAGCCGACAGGTAGTTTGGCTGGATGACCGGAGATGCCGTTGGATCAGGCGAGGTGACGGAAATGTGCCCAACGCTTTCAGGCCGGTGCTGACTGAACCCGCAGGTTACCGCAGGGAAATCATCCAGAACGTAGACATGACCCGGTTTGTAGCTTCCGGGCGTAAAAATGTACTGCAGATCCGGCCTGTCGACCGAGGCGTGCGACTTGCAGAACGCGTAGACCACCGATGGACTGAGAGAGAGGATGTTCGGCGCCCCTGCCAGCCACTTCAGGATCTCGAGGCCAAGCCGCCATCCTTTTGCTTGCTCGTTCAGGGACAGAACGCCCTTCTTCATCCGTTGGTTGATGTGAATGAAGTAGTGATCGCGAAAATTTTGGCCCACACCGGGCAAATGGTGCCGGGTCTCAATGCCGGCTTTCGAGAGCACGGCCCCGTCGCCGATCCCGGCGAGCTGCATGAGGCGCGTCGTGTTGATCGTACCAGCGCAGAGGACCACCTCGCGCCGGCAGTGCACGAGCGTGCGCAGCGACGGATTGCCTTCCTTGAAGTACCAGACACCGGAGACGCGGCCATTTTCAATAAGAAGGTCGCACGCCTGGGCGAACGGACGGATCTGAACGTTTTTCCTTTTCAAGGCGGGGTGAAGGAAACCTGTGGCGGCCGAGACCCGAAAACGGCCCCCAATCATGCGCTGGAAGTAGCCCACACCCGCTTGCGCCTCGCCATTGTAGTCTGGATTGCGCGGGATTCCTGTCGTCTCCACGCTTTCGATAAAGGCCTCGCAAAGTTCATTCTTCCAGTTGGGGTCACTTACAGTGATATTTCCTTCGCGCCCGTGGTAGCGCGCTTCACCCGGACCAATGCGTCGCTCCGATCGACGGAAGTACGGAAGAACATCCTCATACCCCCAACCTGAATTGCCCAACTGAGCCCACTCATCGAAGTCGGCTGCTTGCCCCCGATTATAAACGAGGCCGTTGAGCGAGCTCGAACCTCCGTAAACTCGCCCTTGGGGAAGAGTAATTGCTCTTCCACCGCTGCCTGGGCTTGGCTCTGATCTGAACGGCCAGGTTAGTTGGGGGTTGGTGAGAGTCTTGACGTAACCTGCGGGGATATGGAGGAAGGGATTGCGATCTGGTCCGCCAGCTTCGAGCACTAGAATATTCGACTTGCCGTCGTCACTAAGACGATTGGCGATCACAGATCCGGCACTGCCGGCACCTACAACGATGTAGTCAAAACTGTCTTCCGGCGTATTTGCCATCGCGTCCATCCGCATAAAAGTTTCTCAGCTAAGCTAGGAGCGAGCCGATAACTCATTCAGGCAAGGGAGTGACGGCGCCGGGCAGTGGAACAACGACTACAGGTCGATCTATGGAAAACTCGTCCGATATGCCAGGCTTGTTGGGGAGATGGACCTGGAGGGGAATATTCCCCTCCAGGGTTACATATGCAACGGATCGCGACCCGAGATAAACCACCCGCTCGATCCTGCCTTTGAGTCCTTCGCCCTCGTGATTTTCCAGGGATTGGGTTAGCCTCAAATGTTCTGGCCTCACGAAAACCGGGCACTCCTCGCCCTCCCGGGCATCCGGATGAGGAATGGTTTCGAGCTTGATGGTCCCTGAGGGGCCACAGTCGAGGTACCAGGCCTTTGCCCTCCGATCCTGACGCAGTGTTCCTTCGATCCGATTGCAGCGGCCCATGAAGTCGGCGACGAACATGGAAGATGGGGCACTGTAGACCTGCTTGGGCGTGCCGATTTGCTCGACTTTGCCGCCATTCATGATCACGATTCGATCTGACATGGCGAGAGCCTCCTCCTGGTCGTGCGTGACAAGGACCGTAGCTATGCCGAGACGAAGCTGAAGCTCGCGAACTTCTTCCTGCATTCGACCGCGCAGCTTTGCGTCGAGATTGGAAAACGCCTCATCGAGCAACAACATCGACGCTCCGCCGGCCAGGACGCGCGCGATCGCGACTCGCTGCTGTTGGCCGCCGGACAACTCATTCGGCCGGCGATCCTCGTAGCCCTCGAGTTTGACGAGGCTCAAGGCCCAGCGGACCTTATCCGCGATGACGCCGCTTGTTTCGCCACGCATTTTCGGGCCGAAGCCCACATTTCCCCGGACCGTCATGTGGGGGAAAAGTGCGTAGCTTTGAAATAGCAGGCCGACGTCGCGCCTGTACGACGGCACTTCGGTTATGTCTTTGCCGCCCAGAACGATCCGCCCTTCATTAGGAGCGATAAAACCTGCGATCATTCGCAGCGTGGTCGTTTTCCCGCATCCCGACGGGCCGAGCAGCGAAACAAACTCTCCCGGCCAGACGTCGAGAGAAACGTCCTTGACGACATTTATCGCCCCGAACGACTTGGACAGGCCTTGCAATTCCAGGATAGGTTTTGCGTCAGCTCGGGCTTTTGTTTGGCCGGAAACATTCATTTCAACAACGCTCATTTGGACACCGACACCACTCGACCGAGTGCCTGCAGGCGATTGATCATCAACAGAACGGAAAGTGTAATCAAAAGGACGCAGGTGGAGAGGGCCGCAGCGCCCGGGTCGATGTAGTATTGTATGTATTGGTACAGCCAGGGAGGAAGCGGGTTCATCTCGCCCGAAAATAGGAAGAACGTCACAGTGAAATTGGAAAATGACGTCAGCCATGCGAAAATCGCACCGGCCAGCACGCCACCTCGAATGCTTGGCAACGTGATGTAGAAAAACGTTGCGACACGATTTGCCCCTAGGTTCATCGCCGCGTCTTCCAAACTCCGATCGAGAGTCTCGAGACTTGCGGTTACGGTGATAACGACGCAGGGCAAAGTGATGATCAGATGCCCAAGCAGCAGTCGCAGCCATGTCGGAACACCGCCAACCGCACTGAACCAGAGGACCAGGCCAATGCCGGTTACGATTTGGGGAAAGAGCAGTGGGAGCAGGAAGAGATGTCGCAGTATTTGGATACCGGGCAATTTGGCCCGCTGCAGCGCATACGCTCCCAGTGTCCCCGCGATGACAGCTCCGATTGTGCTCGCCACTCCCAGCCAAAGACTGGTGAAGACTGCGTCCACCAGGCCCGTCTTCATCCCCGGAGTGTTCCGCACAAGATCCAGCAACGCACCGTACCATTTTAGCGAAAAGCCGTCGGGAGGGATCCGAACGATCTGCCCACTGTTGAACGAGGCGAACACGATCACCGCCAGCGGGCCTTCGAGATAAATGAAGAATGCCGTGACATAAGCCAGAAGGAGTCCATTTCTCGTAACGCGGAACCTCATGCGACGCGCCTTCCCTTTGAAAGCACCCATCCGTAGATCGTCAGCAGAATGAGGACGAGCCCCACAAGGACAACGGATTGCGCAGAGCCTTGCGGCCAGTTGAGTGTCGTAAGCATCGACTGCTGCATCAGGGTAGTCATGACGCTGACGTTTCCCCCGCCAAGAACCAGTGGCGCGACGAACGCGCTGGTCGATAGGGCGAACACCAGAAGGGTGCCCGCTATGATTCCCGATCGACTCAGAGGCAAAGTGACATGAAAGAAGGCGCGCGCAGGTGAGGCACCTAGATTCATCGCTGCATCGTTCAAGGCCGGGTTAATCCGCTCCAAGACCGCCGCCAATGGCAGGACCATGAAGGGGATATTTTCATGGATCAGCTCCAGGACCACAGCGAGCTCTGTGTAGATCAGCCTTTTCGGCTGGGTCCAAACCCCGATCGCCGTCATCAAGCTGTTGACCGGCCCGTTAGGTCCCAAAATCACCATCCAGCCGTACGCCCGGATGAGGACATCGGTCAGCATAGGGGCGACCAGGAGAAACATGAGCAAGCCGCGATAGCGGCCGGATCGAGAAATAGCGACCGCCACGGGATAGCCGATGATAAGACACACCACCGTGACGGTCAGGCTGATCCTCAGTGTCGTGAGAAGTCCCTTGATCTGTGCAGGATCGGTGAAGATGAAAAAATAGTTCTTCAGCGTCCAGGTCGGCACCATGGCCTGCATGGGATCCCAGTCGTTAAAACTGTATCGAACCAGCATGCAGCAGGCACCCACCAGTGGTACGAGAACCAGTACCCCTGGAGCAAACAGGCCAAGTGCATGCCAGTCAGTCTTAAAACGCGTTTTCAACTGCATTAGATCCCAGCCACTGCGATTTGTGGTTAGCTATTGAAGATCTTGTTCCAATTCTGCACGATCTCCGGTCTTTTGCTGACCAGGTCGAGGCGTGGTACCTGGATGGCCTTCGCCAGCTGCTCGGGCGTATGGACAACATAAGGTGCAGCGGACTCTGAAACGATCGTCTTTTGATTGGTCGGACCGTACCAAACGTCTGTTGCGAAGCCGGCCTGAGCCTCGGGCGAAAGAGCCTGGTTGATGAAAGCGTGAGCCAGGTCGCGGTTGCCCCTCGATCCCTTCACGAGCACAGCAGCGCCCGTAATGGCGAAATAGCCCTCCTTTAGGTCTGTGGCCACGCCAATGTCTGAACTGTCGGCCATGTATGGCTTGAAATACGTGGGAATATCGACCGCTGCGGTTGCCTGACCCGCCTGCAGGGCCTGGGCATCAAGCGCTCGGTTTTCGATGAAAGAGAAAACCTGTGGCTTCAGCGCCGCCAATTTCGGCCAGGCCGGAGCAAGATTTTCAAGGCTTCCGCCGCCAAGTTGCGCGGCCATGACGGTCAGAAGCAGAGCCTGTGTATCGTTGATCGAGGGCACAAGCACTTTGCCTTGATAGGCAGGGGACCAGAGGTCCTCCCAAGACGTTGGCGCTGGGCTCTTTGTATTGTTCAAAATCGTGGTGATGTAGGTCCAAAACCCGATCCCAAATCCGCCGTCGAGGATGAAGTTTGGATAAACGTCCTTGGCATTCGGCACTTTTTCCAGATCAATCTTGTCAAGCAACCCCTGTCGGTTGAGAGCGAAGACGCCGACGTCGTCGAGGAACGCGACGTCAATTTGCGGGTCACTCTTCTGAGCCGTGACCTTGGCGATCGACGCTGAGGTCACTCCTTCTTCCACCACCACCTTGGCACCGGTGGCCTTCATAAAAGGGTCAGCAACGTATTTTTGGATAGCAAGGCCGTCACTGCCGCCCCAGAACTGAACGCGAAGGGTTTGGCCTTCGAAAGAGCCGGCGTGCGACTTGAGCGTGCCGGCCATAGCAGCAGCGGCGGTCGTCGCGAGAAACGTTCTCCTGGAAATCATAGTTACCCTCCTTTGTTGGGGTCAAAGCCCGTTTGCAGATATCTGCTTATCAGACAAGCTGCCAATTTGTAAATAGGGTGAGGCGCCTTTAGCAAGGAGTATCCAGTCCGAAGCCAGGTTTCGTTCTTGCGTCGCAAACCGATGGTCAGCCACTATATGATTGTTATAATTTAATAATTTGCATTTTTTGGCACGCAATGTCGCCGTAGAGGCTTGATTCAAGACGCCCAACAAAGAGGCATGCCGCATTCCCGATGGGCGAAATTTGCTCATTCCAAACACTTTCCCGCTTTACACTGCGCGAACATGTCTGATAAGCAGATGGCGAGTTTCGACGTTGCTCTCGTTGCGCATTTCATGTGGCGTGACAGCAGCGGTCTCCCCGCATTAGGTTCAGTCGGCGCCGCCACGCGCCGCAGCGGATTTGCTATGGTTTTAATGAGGAGGATTTTCCGTGGGTCGGTCAACCAAGTCTAAGTCCTTGCCGGAGGTCGAACGTCACGCGGAAGGCAGCGAGCGCGTTAGGCCTGAGCCGCGGCGTTTTAAACCGCCCTCACGCACGTCAATGAGTCAAAATGTGCTCGATCAGATTTTGACGGAAATTCGAGACGGTCGGCTCAAGCCAGGGGAGCGACTGCCCTCGGAGCGACTGATGATGGAAGCCTTCTCCGTCGGTCGCTCGACCGTGAGGGAAGCAATGCGTGGCTTGGTCACTCTCGGGCTGGTTACCAACCGCCAGGGTGTAGGCGCGGTGGTGAGCACGCAGGCCTCCAGTCCCTTTGCCTCCATTCGACGGAGTGTCGACGTCGATCAACTCAATAGGCGTGCTCTGCTGGATCTTCTTGATGTTCGAGAAGCCCTTGAAACCAAGGCGGCGGAATTTGCAGCGCGCCGCGCCACAGCTGAAGATCTTGCAGAGCTGCAGCAGCAGCACAAAGCCGTCGAGCGCGAGGTGCGAGCTGGTCGGGTTTATTTTCAGCAGAATGCCTTGTTCCACAAGGCTATCGCAACGGCTGCCCATAATCCTGTTTTGGCTGAATCGATAAATCTCGTGGTCGTGCAAGTGCGAGAGTATCGGGAAAAAATGATGCGAGAGACTCCGCTAATGCCGCAACGCGATGTGAAGGAACATCTCGCAATTCTTTCAGCAATAGAACGCCGTGACCCGATCGCTGCACGTGAGGCAATGGCTGCTCACATTCTCAGCTCGGCTCGCGTTATTGAGAGCCACGGCGACCCAGAACGAAACTAAGCACCACTGAACAAGGAATATTGTTGCGCCCTTGCCGGCGAACGACCTTCCTTGTGCATTTTTTGAAATGAGGAAGCGACCAAGATGATTTCCACGAGCCAGATGGACTGGCGGCTACGGTGTCAAACGTGTCGCACGGTCTATGATGTCGGCCCGATGGTGCGCGGCTGCCCGGAATGCGCCATACACGGCAAAATAGGTTTGCTTGAGCTGGTGCGTACCGCTCCGCTCAATTCAGATGGTTTCGCAAAACGTGTCGGACGGGGGCTCGATCGCTGGCTTGATTTTTTGCCGGTTCAGGACAAAGGCGCATTTCTGTCGCTGGGCGCAGGCGGAACGGCATTGATTCCGTCCCGCATCATCGGCAGGCGGCTGGGAATTCCCCACCTCTATTTCAAGCTCGAGCAGCAGAATCCAACAGCATCGTTCAAGGATCGCTTCGTGGCGATGTCCGCGAACGCCGCTCGGTCATTCGGGTTTCGCAAGATCGTGGTCTCGTCAACGGGAAATCTCGCCATTTCAGTTGCAGCTTATGCTGCGGCCCTTGAAATGGAGAGCATGGTGATCGTGCCGCACGGAACGCCGGCCGGAATTCTGGCGGAGGCGAGTTTCTATAACGCGCGCATTGCCGTTACCGAGCGGGATCTACGATTTGCTGCACTTGAGACGGCTGCGCGACGGGCGGATTGGTTTCCGATTGGCCTGTTCCTGGCAAAACCCGTTCAGAACGCTTTCGGCGTGGAGGGCTATCGCACATTCGCCTATGAAGTTGTTGAACAACTCGGAGAAGCCCCTGGTGCGATGCTATTCCCGTGCGCGCGGGGAAATGGGCTCTATGGCGCATTTAAGGGCTTCCTGGATTGTCGAGAAGCAGGCGTCATAGCAGCCCTTCCTCGCCTTGTAGCCACTCAGCCAGAGAAAGCTAACTCCATCGAAGTATCCCTTGCGCGTGGGTCCGACAGCGCCGTTGAATTGCCTCCCTTTCAGAGCGTGGCGAAATCCACTTCCGAAACGGTCAGCAGCGACGACGCGCTGGGCGCAATCAGAGCATCCGCAGGATTTGGCCTGTCTGCTAGTGAAGAAGAAATCCAAAATGCAGCGAGCTTGCTCGCCGAGGAAGGCCTCAACGTTGAAAGCAGCTCGGCGCTGCCGGTTGCGTGCCTGCCTAAGCTTTGCAGGGCTGATGGATTTGACCGTGGTCGGCCAGTGGTCTGTGTTCTGACTGCCGGGGGCCAACGGTGGATGGATCAAACCAGAAACGCACCACCACGCGTGTTCGAAGCAGCGACAATAGCCGATTTTGAGAAATTGCTCGACGCGAAGTGAGCACGTGATGAGTTGGGAAAACAATAAAGGTACAAGTTGTGAGCGAGTTTGATTTTGAAGTCGTTGAGTATGAGAACCGTCTTGAAGCGGCTCAAAGGCTTATGCGGCGTGACCGCCTTGATGCTATTCTCATCACCAGCGAAGATCATTTCAGGTATTTCACCGGATTTAACAGCCCAACTTGGGTGAACTTGACGAGACCGCGGTACGCGGTGTTGCCGTATCAGGGCGACATCATTCTCATCATTCCGACCAGCAACACCGAGATCGCGTTGCGCACCTCGTGGGTCAGGGACGTTCGCACCTGGATTTCGCCGCAGCCGGAGGACGACGGGATCTCGCTCCTTTGCGATGCGATCAGAAGCGTACCCAGCCGCTACGGTCGTGTCGGCGCCGAACTCGGTCCCGAAAGCCGTCTCACAATGCCGGCGGGCGACTTTCTTCGGCTGGGTCGCGAAATATCCTCCACCGACCTGGTCGACGCGTATCCCTTGCTGCGCGAATTGCTGGTGCGGAAGTCGGCAGCTGAGGTGGAAAAGATCCGGGCGATCGGCCAGATTGCGTCTTCGGCATATGAGGCGCTCCCCGCTCGGCTACGGGCCGGTATGAGCATACGCGAGGCATGCACTGCGTTCCGCCATGAACTGCTGGAGCGCGGCGCTGAAACTTCTCCCTATGTGATTGGAGTGGCGGAGCGCTTTGGTTACCCCTGCATCAACCTCGATCCGTCTGCCAAAAAGATTTCCGAAGGCGACGTGCTTGTGATCGACACGGGAAGCACGCGACACGGGTATTTCTGTGATTTCAATAGGGAGTATGCGTTCGGGCCTCTCAACGAAAAGCTCCGGCGGATTTACGAGATCGTTTGGAACGCCACCGAGGTTGGGATCAACGCGACTGAACCGGGGCGCACGATGGGGGACATCTGGCAGCAGATGTCGGATTCGATGCAACAGGCTTCAGAGGCAATCGGCCTGCCGTTCAAACCGTTCGAGCTTGGACGTATGGGGCATGGTCTGGGGTTACGCATGTGTGAAACCCCGTCTATCGCGCCCGGCGTGGATACAGTCGTCGAGCCTGGAATGGTTCTGACCATCGAACCCAGCATGGCCTATCAAATCGACGTCGACGGCGAGACACGCAGATACGTGTCCGTGCACGAGGAAAACATTGCTGTCACCGCGAATGGCGTGAGTTTGTTGAACCGGCGCGCACCTCGTGAAATGCCAATAATTGGCTGAATTGCACGCCTGCGCGCGGTAGCGAGGACGCAACGCTTGGGTTTGTTACCCTGTCCTTCAAGGTGGTCTCTGTATGTCCGGAAATGCGAATTCTAACTCACTTCAAATGCTGGCGGGACACGTCGATCAAGACCGGCTCTGGCAGCGGCACCTCGACATGGCGAGCATCGGGGCTACGCCGCTGGGCGGCGTACACCGGCTTCCGTTCAGCAAGGAAGATGCGGAATCCCGGCGGTTGTTCTTATCCTGGGCCACCGCACGAGGATTTGGAACAGAGATGGACGATTTTGGAAACATCTTCGTGCGTCGGGAAGGCACTGAAAAGGACCTGGAGCCGGTCGTGAGTGGTTCTCACAGCGACACACAACCAAATGGCGGGCGGTTCGACGGCATTTACGGGGTGTTGGCGGCATTCGAAGCGCTTGAGGCAATTGACGATGCGGGAATTCCAACACGACGCCCGATCGAAGCCGTGATCTGGACGGCAGAGGAGGCCGATGCCCAATTCGGCGTTGGATGTCTCGGGTCTCAAGCCTACGCGAACCCCTCCAAGTTGCCGAGGCTTTTAGAGATCAGAAACAACCTGAACATCCCTGTGAAGCAAGCGCTCGCCGAGTTGATGGAAGACCATCTCTGCGTCGGCCACAGGGCATTCCAATCGCCAATCGCCTACTATGTCGAGGCTCATATCGAGCAAGGCCCCGAACTCGAAGCGCGAGGCAAGACCATTGGCATCGTCACGGCGATACAAGGTCACCGAAGCTTCAAGGTCCAGGTGACCGGGGAAGCGGGGCATGCAGGCAACACACCCGAGCGGCTCAGAAAAGACGCGCTGGTTGCCGCGATGCAGATTTTCAGCGAATTGCGGAAGGTCTTCCACGACCCCAACGATGTCGTTCGCTTTACAGTTGGTGAGATGGATGTGGTTCCAAGCGCGATGGCGGTTATTCCGGGATCAGTGACATTTACAATCGACTTTCGGCATCCGGACCCTGAAACCCTCCAGTCCTTAGGCGACCGGATAGCAGTCGTGACCCGGGAAAACGCCGGCAAGTGTGACGTAACTGTCAGCGAACTTCGCCACTCGAGCCCCGTCGTCTTCAAGGGGCCCGTCCCTGAAGCGATCTTGAAGGCCGTCGAAAGCCTCGACTACTCGTACATGGCCCTTCCTTCGGGAGCGGGTCACGATGCGCGCTACATTGCAGAGTTGGCGCCGGCCGGAATGATATTCATCCCCTGTTGGCGTGGCATCAGCCACAACGAAGCGGAGAGCGCGAAGCTCGTCGACATGGTGGCGGGGACCCGCGTGCTCGCTCGAACGCTTGTTGAACTTGCCAATCTCTAGCGAAGTGGGTTGCAAGATTTGGAGAATGTCATGTCAGGCTTGCGTGAAGCTCAACTGATCCAGCGCGGATTGATAATGCCAACAGCGCCGGTCCCCGCGGCGAACTATGTACCCTTCAGGCTTTCTGGCAGCATTCTCTACATAGCCGGCCAGGTGCCCCGCCTGAACGGCAAAACCGCGTTCGTGGGAATCCTGGGTAGGAATATCGACGTGGAGGAGGCGCAAAGAGCTGCACAGCTCTGCTGCTTGAACATCTTTTCGCAGATAAAGGCGGCAATCGGGGACCTCGACAAAGTGTCCTCCGTCATTCGCCTCGTCGGCTATGTCGCGTCGACGCCAGATTTTAAGGAACAGCATCTGGTGATGAATGGAGCCTCGGATTTGATGGTCGAGGTGTTTGGTGATGCGGGAAAGCACGCACGAACCTCTGTTGGCGTTGCCTCTCTTCCTCAAGGTGTACCGGTTGAGGTGGAAGCGACCATTGAGATCACCGCGTAGGGGATTCGACAAGCTTTTCGATGCGCTATGCATCAAAGGCTTCAATGGACCCTGGTGCCTTGGGTGAGAACATCGTCAGTTGGGGGGCTCGATCGACTTTCCCTGCCACGCGGTGCGCTGCCTAGGCTCGGTGCCGAAGCGATCGTCGAGGTCACTGGCTCCACAATCCGTGCAAGCAAATCGACCCGGATGACGCGGGAAAAGTCCCACGGTGCAACTTCCTTCGCTTGGCGTTCCACAGAACGTCCGCTGCAACATGCATGCGGCTCGCCTGCGCCGTGCGCGCGTCAAGTGATACCTCGATCCACGGGCCCAAAGGCTTGGGGATCATAGCCGGCTTGTTCTCGTATCGTCTTCAAGGCGACGGCGTCAGACAGCTTATGGCAACCCCAGTTTCCAAAAAGCGCAACCAATTCATTCAGCCGAAGTGACATCCTTGGTGGAGTGCCAATGCACCGGCCCATCAACTCAAACGAACGGTTCCATCCCACATGTCAATTGAAACCGATTTTCCAGCCTCAGCTAAGCTAACATACCTGAACGCGGCCAACGTCGCCTTGATGCCACGGTCAGCCTCCGATTATGTCGAAGCCTGGCAGCGCGATATAGCCGAGAACGGCTCGCTGAATTTTGACGAAGTTGCAGAAGATCTCGTGTTCGACGAGGTTCGTGGAGCGTTTGCCAAGCTCATAGGCGCGGGTGCCACTGATGTCGCCGTTGCTTCATCCGCGAGCGAATTTGTCTCATCCATCGCTTGGGCAGTCATGCCAGCGGCTGGAACGCGGATTGTAACAACCGACGTCGTATTTCCAAGCACGTCGTATCCGTGGGCAAGGGTGGCACGGCATACAGGAGCTGAGATGCATTACGTTGCCGCCCGCGACGACGTCGTTGACGAAGAGGAGCTTATCGCCGCAATCGATGATCGAACGTCGGTCGTTTCGATTTCTCATGTCGAGTATTCCACTGGCCAACGTTTCAACTTGAAGCGCATCGCGGATGCAGCAGCGCACGTAGGTGCATTCTTCATGGTCGATGCGTCGCAGTCTCTTGGCGCAGTTCCGCTTGACGTGCGCGAAGTTGCCATCGATGCCTTGGTAACAACGTCTTACAAATGGCTGTGCGGCCCATTCGGCGTCGGTCTAGCGTACATATCACCCAAGCGTCAGCAAGTCCTGGACCCAGGTATTACCGGCTGGAGGTCTCATTCCGAAATCTACGATCTGCAGGCCAAGCGTTGCGTGTATCATAACGACGCTCGCCGCTTCGAGTTCTCAACCATGGCTTACGGGTGCGCGGGAGCGCTTGCAAAGAGCATCGAGTATCTGCAAGTGATCGGCATCCCCGACATCATGAACCAGAACCTGGCGCTGGCAGACCAACTCATCAAGGGGATTTCGGGGCTCGATATCCAGGTGGTTTCGCCGATGTCTCGCGAGGCACGTAGCTCAATTGTCAGCTGCAAGTTCCCGCATATTGAATCCAAGACCGTTGTCCAGGAACTTGGCGAGAAGAAAATCTTCGTATCGCCCCGACGCGATTATTTTCGCGTTTCTCCCCATCTCTACAACACGTCTCGAGACATCGACCACCTGGTTGAGGAACTGACTGCAATTGGCAAAGCCAATAGACGAGCCCCCGAATAGTAGGGCCAGTCAGCAATCTCGCCCCTGTTACGGGTCCTCAAAAAACGGCGAGCTGATGAACGATGGACGAGCAAACAGTGACCTCTTTGGCTCACGATAGGGATGAACGCATGCCTAGTCCGGAAATGCAGACAATCATCGACTTTTTGAAAAGGCGCAGGGTCATTCGTGCGAGCAGCCCGCCACGACCACTCGCTGTATCCCGCGACAGTTTCGCGCCGGTCGGCCAATTGCGCCCGCTTTCGGATGACATCGCTGTCGATATCCTCGACGCGGACGGTGTCCCGGCATATTGGTTGACCGCGCCGGAGGCTGCGACGTCGTCGAATGTTCTATTCTACCTGCACGGCGGGGGATATTACCTGGGATCATTGCGCAGTCATGGTCCGCTGGTCGCTCACATAGGTCGAGCCACTGGCCGCCGGGTGCTGTTTCCCGAATATCGCCTCACGCCCGAGCACTCTTTTCCCGCTGCTTTCGACGATACTCTGGCTGCCTGGCGCTGGCTCGTAACTCTGGGCTGTATCGATCCCGGCAAGGTGCTCCTTGCTGGCGACTCCGTCGGAGCTGCACTGGCGCTCGCGCTGTTGCATACGCTTCGCGACGCTGGCGAACCGTTGCCGGCTGCCACGTTACTGATTTCCCCACTGCTCGATCTGACTGCTTCGGGTGCCTCCATGACCACGCGCGCCGAACAAGATCCTGTTTTCACCCGCGAGGCGGTAATTAGCCTGGGAGCTACCTATCTGAACGGTGCCGATGCTCGCAGCCCGACAGCTTCTCCGTTGTTTGCTTCTCAGGCCGGACTGTCACCCCTGCTCATCCAGGTTGGCGGTGCCGAGGTTCTGCTGAGCGACTCCGAACGTCTCGCCGAGGCTGCGGCAAACGTTGGGGTCGACGTCACACTCCATGTCGCCGAAGGACTGCCCCACGTTTACCACGGCGCGCTGGAAGCGCCCGAGACCGCTGAGGCCATTAAACAGATCGTCGAGTTCGCTCGCCGATTCTGAGAGCAGATGCCGGTGTGAAAAGTCTGCTCCGCGCGGGTGGTGGGAGGCTGACGCAATCGCCTCTTGGTGGAGGCCGCTAAGATTCTCCATACCAAGGCTGGATCGTTAAGCATTCCTGGTGAAGCACGATAGGGTCGGAGATGAGCTCATATTTCAAATCGTCTGGGTAGGTGACCGCAATGTGCGCATTGGCTCCCGCAAACCGGCGGATAGACGCCCAATCATCCCAGTAGGTGATGAGAAAGATATGAGTGAACTCGCCTTGAGTTTCTCGCCGAAAGAACACGCCAAGATTGCCGGAAAGGTTCTCGATTTCATCGACGACCACCTTCCGAAAGTATTGTTCGAACGCATCGCCGAGGCGATCGGGTACGACGCCATGCCAAGAACGAAGAATCATTGATAAGTCGGCTCCATTTTCCGTCCAGCCGATCGCTCTGGTTATTCGTACCTATCAGACAATCTGATAAGTACGAACAACGCACGGCAGATCAGGCAGACGATGGTCCCTTGATTGGCAGAGCGCCCTCACCAGTTGACGGAATACCTATCGATTGCCCAAAGCCACGTTCCATCCGCTTGGCGCCGCGCAACCTCAGACGTTATGTCACCATCAATGCTTCGCGTTGAGGTGAGAGCCAGATCACCGCAGATAAGTGCTGGGCGCTGCTCCCCGAGCCTGAATCTTCGTCCTTCCGGTCCTATCCCGGTCAGCTGGAGTTTGGTGAAAAACTCATGGATAGCTTCTTTGCCTCGCAACAGCTGGCCGTCGTTCATCCCATCGTTGAGCTCAATGACTGCATCCGGCTCAAACAAGGCCGTCATGCCATCGACATCACCCGCGTTTTCTCTAGATACCAGCAGCCGCTCCAATTCCTGGGGGTCGTGGATCGGCTCTCTTTTGATCAGATCATTCATAATGGCACTCCGAAATATCATGAGAAAACGTGCGCGCATCCTATAGTGGAAGCGTGCACTGGACGGAGTTTATCGTCTCCGAAACGATAGCGTCAGGCAGCAGATGGCAACCCCACTTTCCAAAAAGCGCAACCAATTTATCCTGCAGAAATGGCAGACCGTTACCCATGTGTATTATGGATAGAATCCATCTATGCCTGCCTGGAACGGCAGCGTCACACGGGCGGAAAATGACTTGGTGAGTCCGGCTCCATTTTACTTCTAACCGTCACGCCTTTCCATCATTATTGCGCTCACAAAAATCGACACGCACACAGTGGATAATCGCGGCATGCCGCTTTACAGGATGCCAACTCATCAGATAAGCTGATGTGTATAAAGCATGTCCGCTCTTGAGGAAAATCCATGCCCAGCGAAGCCCTAGAACGCGGACGCAAATTTCGCCGTAGGTGGTATTCGTGAGCTGGCCTCATCGCATATTTGCCAACCAATTTACCGATTTTGAGCTCAAGCTGCTTCGGGTGTTTCGCACAGTCGTGGACTGCGGTGGTTTCTCGCCAGCAGAAGTCGAGCTTGGGCTCACCAAGTCTGCAATCAGCAAGCACGTCAGTGACTTGGAAATTCGACTGGGGGTCCGTCTATGCGAGCGAGGGCGGAGTGGATTCGCACTCACTTCGGAAGGGCAGGTTGTCTACGATTCAACAACTCAGCTCTTGGTCGCGCTTGAGGAATTTCGTTCACGAGTTAACGCATTTCATTCCGAGCTTGTAGGTACCTTCTATATAGGCTTCATTGAAAATCTCGTTACCAATGAAAATTTGTTACTTCAGCAGATCATGTCAGATTATGTAAAAGCTCACCCAGGCTTGACGCTAAAGCTGGTTATTGGTTCGGGTAGTGAGATCGATCGTGCCGTCCAGGAACGCCGACTGCATATTGGTGTATCTATGGTCTCGGATCGTTCCACAAAGGTGGTCTCCATTCCCGTGCTTAGGGAGACCAGCTATCTATTTTGCGGGCGGGACCACGAACTGTACCGCGTCAACGATTCTGCAATCACCAATGACACGCTATCGAGCTGTACTGTGGTTCAACACGGCTACTCGGCCGCGGAGACCAGCCTGATCACCAAACTCGATCTGAAGCCGCGGGCGACGTCACACCAGACCGAAGGGATCCTGTTTTTGGTGTTGGCTGGCCGTCACTTAGGGTTCCTGCCTTCGCATATGGCAAAGCCCTGGGAAGCGGCTGGGGCGATACGTGCAATTCGCCCATCGGAGATCAAAAAGGAAACTCAAATCGCGATCAAGGCGCAGCGCGCGTCGCTCAGCAATCCCATGGTTCGAAGCTTTCTCGCTATTGCCCGCAAGCTCAACAATGAGCGCAAAACGGCTTCGGCCGTGTCATTGCGGCATCAACCGGTCGGTGTAGTCGCGGACTGTACCCAGGAAGATCTTAACGTGGTCACGGCGCGATTAGGAATCGCAGACCCGGCCTTCTTGTCACGCAGGCCTGCAAAGAGTCTCGCTCGGGGACCAGGGCCCGAAGCCCAGACGCAATAGACAAGGCGAACCCTGGGCTGAGCAAGGATACCCATGGCGACCCGCGGCGCGAGTAGGCGGAGATGTGTCGATGGAACCCTTGTGGATGCTGTATCTTGATAGTTCGAGAGATGGTCTGCCTGTCGGCGAGCAAGTCGCGGAGCCAACCTTGCATAATGCGGTGAATGAGGCTTGCCGCATGGCACTTCGCGCACTCTCAACCGTTCGATGTCCGCCAAGTGGAGTGACTGCTGTGCCTTCGGTCTCGCTGATGCAGGCAGCCAGACCGCACACACCGCACGCTAAGAGAGTTTAACACGTTTCTAATGGTCTACCATCGCACGGTCAGGATCAACCCAGCCCTGAGCGTCATACCAAAAGGTCTCACCATGGAAGGTGCAGTTTTGTATATCCCCCGCGAAGATAATACGGGTGAAGGCTATGGAGCAGGGGAGGGCGTTTTAAATGCGAGGCAGAAGAGGACGCTGAATTATTGCCGTTCTATTTTGTCGGGTACGGTCAGCTTTGTTCTCTCGGGAGGTCATGTCTGTTTTCGCACATTGAGGCGCGCTAGCATTGGGCGGTCAATTGAGGCGGCTGAGGCGCCGGTTGCCCCGCCGCTACCGTCCGGGTAAACTCTGGGTCCGAGATTTGACTGTCGGCCATTTATCTTGGCTTGCGCCAGAAGTCTCGCAAAGGTCCTTCCAGTCCTTTGTGCCAATGTCCTTCAAGATTATGATCTGGCGAGGGCGTTTTCGTTTGCATTAAAAAAACAGATATCGATTTTTTAGGTATTTTTAAAAAACAAAAGCGCAGGAAGGCTTGCTGTTGCCAATCCAAGTAGCGCCGTGAGCAGCTCAAACGCATGGGTTGCTAGATCAATCATGGGGATATTCTAGGCGGCTGGCCGGAATAGCGCAAGACCATACCGCCTGCCGTGCACCGCTACGTCTGAATGGCCTGGGTTTAGAACGCGTGATGCCAAATGACAGAGAGTTCATAGCTGACTAGAGTGCCGAGATGGCTCTTGGGAAACTGTCGTGATCATCGACCAGAAGCATCCTATCTATTGGTCACTCGTCGAGCGCGGCGCAGACGGCCGGAAAGTTATGAAGGACCCCGCACTCACAAAACCATTCCTCTATCACATGCTCGAATGGCGTTACGCCAAGCTGATTTTCGAAACTAACAAACTGCGGCTCTCGCCCGTCCGATGTTGGCAGGACCCCTATGAGCGGTGGTGGTGCGATGGTCTGTTCAATCGCCCCGGTCCCTTGTCGGGATTTCAGCCGTACGGCTCGTGCTGGACCACGGGTGCACATGACGAACCGCGTTGGCGAATGGCAGGCTTTGGTCCCGACAAGGAAACTCCTATTGTTCGAATCCGCAGTCGGGTGGACGCTATGGTGAACGCGGCAAAAGGCCTCCTCAAGAACAGCGACGGCTCCGCTTTTCTAGGCCGCGTCCAGTATCGTGGCGAGAAAACTCTTGTTCGTCTGGCGCAGTCGGTCGCAGAAGGATCGAAGAAAGAAGTTACCCGGATGGCCGCGACCATGCTGTTGCACAAGCGGCGTGCCTTCAAGTTCGAAGACGAGGTGAGACTTCTTTGGCTGGACAAGCAGGCATTGAGAGAGGGTGTCTATATCGACATCGAGGCGAAGACGTTCATCGACCAAGTGATGATTACACCTCACGCAAGCCCTGCTGAAACGGCGAACATGAAACGGGAGATGAAGCCTTTTGGCGTACCTTGCCTCTCGTCTGGTGTGTTGAAGTCGCCGCGTTAGGCGCGGTCCGCGAATCCTTGTGCCATCTTGGTAGCGGACAGTCACCTTCCGGCCCAAATGCGGCCGCGCTCATAGCGCTATGGTCAAGATGCATTATTGACCCTCTTTGTGGACAGAACTGAGGCGCCGCTCGCATGGAAACTAGTCGTCTTCTTGGTCCTTTGGTTCGCCAGACCATACGAGAGAATACGAAGGAAACGGCTTGGCGAACCATCCGCTAACGTATTGATTTCGTGTAGAAAATGGTGACCATCCGGGCCCACCGATGTTCATCGGTCGTCCGGCGAAGGAGTTCGGCCTTCTCAAATCCGACTTATGCGCGACAGTTGGTATTTGGTGGTGGGTGTTCCCGCAGGCAGACAATGCGACATCACGCGGATACATGTCTGGGCCGCTAACTGGCCATCAAAAACGCCGTACTAATTTCCGTACTAATTGGCAAAAAAGTACGGAAGCATTTCGCTAAGTTCTTGAAATGCATGGTGATCCCGACAGGAATCGAACCTGTGACCTACAGATTAGGAATCAGGCTCGCTGCCAAATGATGGTCAATCAAGAGGCAACGTCTGCTTCTCGCTGAAGAGCGAGAATTGGAAGTTTCGCGGTGGCGGGCTTCTGCGTCGACGCGATGCAGGAGCCATTCGAGATGGGCGCGCAATCGATGGTCCGAGATCCAAGCGTCCATCTCGACAGATCGCATCGTGAGAAGGGGCGGGCGCTTGGGGTGACTTCCCTCGAACTGGATAGCTTACCGATGCGTTCGAACATTAGCGGACGGCAGGTCGCCCGAGGATCGCTGCTATGACGCCGGGAAGCTTGTCGTTCCTGATTGAGATGAAGTCTCGCGATAACGTCAAGGCGTCGGATGCTCCATTCCACCCGCCTTTGCCTCCGTGTTCGGCGCCGAAAGGTCGAGCGCCAGCGCGCGCGCTTCGCCTGGCTTCAATTCGAAATGCTTGATCATGTCCTCGAACAGCCCTGGCTCGGGCTGGCCCAGCGCCAGCCGATAGCGGGTCAGATCCTCCTGCAGGTCCCTAAGCCGCATCGCGTTCTGGCTGAAGCGCACGTCGAAGGTGATGCTGATCGGCTTATGCGCAGGCGGCGACCACCAGCGCTCCAGGCCCATGCCCTCTTTTTTCCCCTCGCGCGCCGCCTGGAAGATGGCCCAGAATGGACTCGCCCTGGCCCCGGCCTCGAGGCCAGCGCCGGCATAGGTATTGGCGAGAGAGCGCCGGACGCATAGGCTCGCATATCTGGCGATCCGGCCTTCGCGCTGCTCGAAGTCGACCGGATCGCGTGGCAGATCCCAATGCACGATGCGATCGCACCAGACATGGAAATCGAGCCCTTCCTGGCCAACCGAGGTCGTCGCCAGAACGTGCGGCCAAAACGGCGAGTTGAAGGCGCGCCGCAAGCTGTCGGAGCGCAGCTTCTTGTCTTTTGCCGTTTTCGTCTTGCTGCGTTCAGCCCCGGCGTAAGGGACCACTGCGTGGACGCTGACGCGCTCGGGCTTGCGCACCTTGTCCTTGCGCATGCGCACCCGTCCCGCGCGGCCGAAAAAAGCTTGACCCAGATGTTCGAGCGGCGTGGCGTCGCCGATCAGGCGCATAACCGCGAGATGCTCGTCGACCACTGCCTCGAACCCGCCGATCAGGATAGCGCGTCGCAGGGCATCGGGATAGGAAATCCGCTTTTTGGGCTTGCGCCGCGGCAGGATCGCCGGCCCGAATATGCGCTGGCCAAGATAGGGCCGCAGTTCGTGCCAGCAAAATTTGAACGCGTGCGCCAACCCGTCGTCTTCAGGCAACAGCTCGGGTTGGTGGCGAAGCAGGTTTCTTCCGATGGCCATGCCCGGCGCGGACAACAACCAAGTGGCAAGGAGCTTCACTTCGGCCTTCGAGATCGTGCCTTTATGTTGGTGAGGATTGTGCTTCAGCCAGGATTTCCGGGTACGGGTCGGCAAACCGGTCACATGCCGCAGCGCCTCGACGATAGCGCCTGTGCGATCGAGCGCCATCTCGATGTCGAAAGCCAGCTCCCAGGGCTTACGATCGGTGTCGTCCCGCTCCGCGATCGTGAAACCCCTGTCGTCGAGCCACCCGGCGAGCGCCTTTTTGGCCAATTCGCCTACGTCCGCTATCATGCGCGTCGCATTCCGCGCTGGCTCGATTGCTTCGGCGAGATTGGGCCAGGGCATGAATGAGGCTATCAGTGGCCAAGGGGTCTTCGCTTCGTAGCGGAGATAGGGTTGGATGGTCTTGGCTGCCTTCTGCCTGCGCTGCACGTCGAGGCTGAGCACCGCGCTGACGGCAAGCGGAGTGGCGATATAGCGGCTGAACAAGAGTGCCTTTCCGACGGGGTGTTCGCGCGCGAACAGCTCCGCCCACGGTCCACCAAGTTTCCACCAGGGGGCGGTCGGAACGGCCCACGGCAAACCGAGAAGGGCGAGATCGACCGGCGGTGGCTTGACCGGATCAGCTGACACATCGGCGACCACGAGCGCGCGGATCTGGGGGTGCGCCGTCTGTGTGATCGGGAGCGCGCTGGTGATCTTGGGCAAATCGGTGAAGACCTTGCCCACCTTGTACTCGAACAGCGTCTCAGCCGGATACGGAACAGAGCACCAAAGCGTTGTCACCCATCCGCTCATCTCCGGCATGGTCCTCGAGACAGCCCCCGCGAAATGCCGGAAAACGCGGAGATCGTTCGGTTCGACAACCGCGTTGTGCGAACGACGATCGAACAGTTCGCCGGTTATCGTCGTCGCACGCTCGGTGCGGGCGATAACCGGCCGAAGCGCGACCTCGACGTCGAGCTTGGCGGATTTGACAGCAGCGAGCGCGGCCTTGCGGTCGCCCTTGGCCTGAAGCGACCGATGGTGCTCGGCGATCCGCTCGGCCGCCACCTCTGCCGCTGCCTTAGCTTCGTCCCCGAATAGAAACCGCACCAGCTTGATGAAGCTGCGATATCGGCTCGCCTCGACCTCGGTGCCGTCGACCCGCAACAGTCGATAGGGCGTCGCCGACATCAGCAACAGGGCAGGGCGCTGGAGTGCATTGTCTCCGCCCAGCAAAGTCCGGATCAGAAGGCGCTGGACTTCCTGCCGTTCCGCCTTGAGACCAGCCAGTGTGATATCGTCATTGGGCAGAATGAGATCCGCATAGCGGTGAAACTCATCGAGAATGAGCAAATGCGGTCGCGTAACGGGATTCGTCAGCGCGACCAGCGCGAGCGCCGCACGGGCGCGCAGAATGAACTCCGCAATGTCGTTTGCCCTCGCGTCCAGCCAGGCGCGGAGCTCAGCGTCGAGATCGACGCCATCGAGGCCCATGATGGTTACCAGAGCAGCGCGAAACGGGGCAGGGAGGTGCCTGGGCGCCTTGGGCTTCCAGCCGAAATGCTGATGATGGCCCTCTTGGGCATTTCGTTCATCCAGCAAGCTCAGGCGCCGCCAGAATTTTGGCGCGACACGAACAAGGAGTGACGCGATGAGCTGACGTTCTTCGACCTTGCCGCCGCGTTGCACGGCTTTCCATCCCGGAAGACTGGTGTCGGGCGTATAGGAGAAGAGACGGAACTCGCTCACAGGTTCGGTGCCGGTCATCGCTGCCGCAAGCGAAAGCCGATCGGGAGGACTTTCCCAACTGACATCGAGCGTAGTCAGCTTGGTGAGATTTTGCGAAGCGATGTCGAGGTTCGGGCAAAGATAGACAACATTGAGCGGGCCATCACGAAGTGCTTTGAGGCGCTGAGCGACCGACTTCGACGATATGGTCTTGCCCAGGCCAACCTCGTCCGCAATCAGGAACCGACGACTCCCGGTATCGCTCGTGAGCGCGTGCAAGGCGGCCTCGACCGTGTTCTGCTGGAAGGGTTCAAGCGCCATGGGGAGCACCGATGTCAAGGCAGGCGCGCACGGAGGACCAGAAGGACTCGACTTCGTCCAGCTGCCGCAAAGCCTCCACGCCTTCCTCATCCTCGCGCTCGCTAAGATCCAGTCGAAAGCCGTCCAGAACCTCGGAAATAGCCGTCGCACGCTCTTCGAATTGCGAGGGATTGCGAGCCCAGGCCGCGAGCACTTCTTCCAGAGCGAACCGGCCCATTCCGAACGGACCGTCGCCGACACCCCAGGAGGCGCCGTTCTTGTCCGCTCCCGCCCACGTGGTGGATTCGGTTGGCGTGATACCCTGCAGGCGCGCGCGAAACCAGGCGGCAAGGTTGGACGCCCCGATATAGGCGGCCGTTGCGGCGCGATCCCGAGCTGGCGCATCGAATCCTGGAAATTGCACCGCCTGGGCCCAGCCTCTTTTCACCACTGGATCCCGCCGCGACACCGCTCGGAAACTCACCAGAAACGTCTGCAGCTTGAGCGGCACCTGACCCGGCCGCAGGACGATCCGTCGCGAGGCCGTTGGCCATTCGACCGCCGAATCCGGAAAAGTGAACAGCCAAGCCTCGAGCCGGTAGTCTTCGAGGAATGCATCCAAGCTGTCGGACGCCTCGAGGTAGAGACCATCATCGTCGCTGGTAAGGACAAACTCCAAGTCGAGAACGGCTTGCAGCGCGTCGTCGAGCGCGCGGTCAGCTGCCTCCCGCTCCAGCGTTTCCTCGCTCGGAGGTGCAAAAGAAGCCAGTTCCTGCGCCTCTACGAAAGCTTCCAGCGTACCGGCGATGGCGTCGTCAACATCGAGCTCGGCCACAAGTTCGACATTGCGGCCGACAAGCCCGCGGCCCGTAATGTTAGCGCTCCCGATCCAGAGCCGATTGCGGGTATCGCTCTTTTGCAGGATGAGTTTTGCGTGAAGTCCACTCATTCTGATCGGATCGGGCGCCTCCGTTTCGGACGTCTCGTCCTTTGTGGCCACCAACGCTGGCCGGTCCGGTTGGGGCGGTTCGTTGACGCGCATTTTCATGCCTGGCTGCTCGCCCAGCGCGTTGGCTGTCGTAGGGATTGTCAGCAACTCCATGGTTGAGCCCACAGGCCGCGGTGCCAGCGCCTTGAGGCCGCCGGCATTGATGAACGGGCTGACAATGAGGGTGCGCGTGGACTTTGGCAGCGGCGTGAAAAAGGGCTTTGTCGAGCCGAGCGCCCGCCAGTGCAATTTGCGAAACCTGACGCCCGCCGGCGCCTGCCAGCGAAGGTCTGCGAGTTCGACCAGGATCGCCTCGGGCCAGTCGAGCTGTCCGGCCAGGGCGCGGATCATTTCGGCGATCTCCGGAATCCGCTGCCCCTTTCGGGCCGGCATCCCGTGCAGCAAGAGACCAGCTTCGCGATCGGTGCTGATGGTGAGGTTGCGACTGCCCAGCCAGAATCGCCACCGGATCGACTTGTCATCTCCCAGGTATCGGGTGAGAACGGCTTTCGGATGCCAGGAGGCACCGGGTTGCGGCCTCACGGCATGCAACACGCCGTCGAACAGATGGAGGATCCCGAAATGGCTTCGGGCGGGCTGCAATCTGCCCTTTTGATAGAGAATCCTCAGACGCGGTCCGAGCGAACCGAGCGCGTCGGCCAGGCACATCGGGCCACCGCTCAACTCGTCATCGACCGCGCCTGTCATCGATATGAGCATCGCCGTGACCGCGACCAGGTCGAGCGAGTATGTGAGGCATGCCATCCGGTCGATGCCGAGACCACGGTCGGGTCGCATCGCCTCGAACACCGAATAGGCCTGCTGTGCGCCGAAGGCGGTGTGTTCGCTCATGCCGCCGGCGCCAGTTCTTTGAGGAAGCCGGAGACCTTTTCCCAGCGATAGGTCAGGGGCCATGGTTCGAACGGCTCCCACGGTTTTCGTCGATCGCCCGAGCCGTTCAGCAGAAGCGCCCGATCATCCTTCAGCGCGTATTCGCGTTTCAGGAACGTCGGTTGAAGATTGCTGTAATCGGACATCTCCCTCGCCACCCAGTTCTGGACGGCCATAAGGAGGGGTTTCAGCCCGCCGAGCGCGTGCACGTCCTCCCGTTCGAGAAGGTCGATGTCCAGCGCCAGCGCTTTCGCCTTATGCGTGCCAAGGGCACTTGCCAGCATTTGGTCAGGCGATCGCACTGTAGACCCGTCCGCCCTTTTGAGATCCCCGACCATGGCGATGTAAAGTGCGCGCGCCAGGCAGACGAGCGATGCGGCTTGATCGGCGCGGGTGAGCTTCAGAATTTCTGTCGAAGAGCAGAGCTTGCGAACCGCCGGACTGGTGATCGCTGCAGGCGCTGCTTGCCGGCGCTCGGCGAGACGCGACAAGAGCGATATGTTTCCTTCCGGGTCGCGCAGCTTCGACCAACCAGCGCGGATCTTATCATCCTCCCGTTTCCCTAGATCGAGGTCGAAACTGAGCCCTCCCTTCTTCCTCGCCCATCCTGTCGGCATGTCGGGCGGATTGACGAACATGGCACGGCGCTCGCTGCTGGCGTCGACCTCTGGGCGGTCACGGCGCGTCAGCAGATCCCAATGCCGATTGAGGTCGCTGCGATACGGCGGAGCCGAGGTGGACTCGAGTGGAGCGAGCAGGCCCCATGTTCTGAGCGCGCTCCAGTAGATGCCGCTGGGCTTGGATACCGGGCTCCCCCCTTTGCGCAGGACGCGACCGCCAATGATCCCGGTGCCGTCTTTATGACCGTAATTCTCGAGCAGCTTGTGACCGGTACGGTCCTCGATCTCAGCGAACGTCGTGTCAGAGAACAAACCGCCAGGGGATCGCGCAGCCAACTCCTGCAGCGCCCAGCAGATGAACCAAACATACCGTAGGCTGGTGTGCTGGACCGAGGTGCCGGGGAAAAACCGGTCGGCATAGGCGAAATGGATCACGCCGAACCCAAGTTCGTCGCGCGTACCGTCCGGTCCCGCGTCGGCGAGACTAGCCTCTGCAGCCTGGCGTTCCGATTGAGAGAGCCAGACCCAGCCCAGTTGCGGTTGCAGCAATATCATTCCCCCGAAGCGAACCTTAGCGTGGCCCGGCCAATGAACAAGCGATCAGTTCGCGGCCGTCACAATATTCTATTGCTCAACGCGCAAGGGAGCGGGGTCGCCCGCAATTGCTGTGGACACTAACGGCGGCGATGTCGCACGTCAGCCTCTGTCACCAGTGCACCTGGGCGCGATTCTTTAGAGCCGCTCGGCGCTCTCCGCTAAACTTCAAAGCACCTGCAGGCGGCGAGGTATCAGAGACCGTCGATCTATTGCGTCTGGCAGTACACTTAGGTCGAACAGAAACCGAAGTTGAGAAGATGGAATTTTCTTGAGAGCTTGGCAATTCGCCAATTTTCAGTATTGCTAATTTACGATCGGCATGCGATGTTTTAAGCAACTCTTCATTATTTCCGAATTTGGGAAATATATTGTGGCTTTTTTGCGCGGAATAGTGCAAAAGAGTCAGCGTATATGTATCGTGAGGTGATCGAAATTCCGAGTTGTTCGGCGAAAGATCGCAAGGAAGTGCTCCACATAATTGTGAAATATTCGGAGTAAATCTTTCGGAGTCCTTTCGCCGGGACGAAATCTCTCAGGATCATCTGCCGGAGATCCCGTGCATTGTGGCTGTGCGGAATTTTCGTGCTAACAGTGGGTCTGGTGAAATGGCCGATACGATTCCGAGCTATACTGCTTTTCGCATCTTCGGAACGTTTGATTGGCCGCCACTTCCAAACACCTCTCCGACGATGATCGTCGATGGCGTGCTCGAGATTCACTATCTGGAAGACCAGGGCAACCTCAACGCGGTCCTCCGTTTTTTGCCGCGTTCCAGTCTCAGTGGCGCCGTCTCGACCGAGTTCAACCTGACTGCCGCAGACTTCGCAGAATTGCCTCAGCTGCAGGAAGCCGACGCGAAGTCTCTTGCACACATGTTCAAATCGGTCGTCGAGGTCCGTCTGCGTCTCGATGGGAAGGGCTCCCTCGCAGCCGGCACAGGTGATCGACTTCTGTTTCGTGGTGCCCGGGTATTCGATCAGTTCGCGCTCGATCCTAAGAATAATTTCACGGAGGGTGGCGATCCCGTCCCCAATCCGCGGTGGATCCTGGCATCAGATTATGACCAGGGTGACAAGACGTTCTTTAGCGAGGTGGTGATTGGTGCTGTCACCGAAGCTAAGACCACAGTCGCCACGATCCGCTTCAACTTGGCACTACCGACACTGACCCCCCAAAGTATGGTGAACAAAAAACCGGTCCAGGCGCTCCCGTTCAGTGTGACCTACTCGCCTATCATCACCTCGAACATCGACCCAAAAAAACCCCTCGATGTGGCGACTTTCATGGCTGGATCAACGGCCACTGGAGCACAGAGGGACATCGAGATTACGACGCCTGCCGTCATCAAGGATAAATGGCTCGGGGGGATGGGGTTCTCGAGGACGGGTGGCGCGAGCGATTTTATATACTTCCCTCGGGGCTCGAAGACAAATGCGTCACGGGCTCGCTATTGGCTGGACGACCAAAAAACATATCGAAACGCGGTCCTTGGTCGCCTCGGCGACATGGCAGGCCTGCAAGGGGGGAACTGGACCTTTCAACATCGGGTCACCACCGATGGAGACACAAGCGGCCATTTTACGGACAGTGTCTCCTTTCCAATCGACACCGTGAACCCCAACAGTCCAACGACACGAATGGTTTTCCGTTCGTCGGTCGTCGGCATGAGCCCGAGCGCACAAAAAATAGGTGATCTGATAGTCCGTGATGTGACTGTAAACCCCGGAGGCAAGCCGCACACCTATCACTTTCTGTCGATCCTCAATCCCGACAGGCCTTCTGAATGGATAACCACCAATACTGATACCCTGATCGTAGAACTAGATCTGAGCTACAAACTCGCATCTGAGGACATTTGGCGAGTTGGCGAAGTTCACGTTGGCGACCCTTCCGTCACCGTCCGCCTCGGCTTCGAGGATGACATCAGTGTTTCCGTCGGCAAAACCAGCATTGATTCCAATCAACCGGGAAATACAAACCTATCAACGCTCTTCGCCGACGCCGTTCGTGGTATGCGGCTTGCGCGACTCGATCTTCAGCACATCGAGGCACCGCAGCCACAATCGATCCTGTCCGAGATTGAAGTCCAGGGACGGGGCATCCGATTTGCTTTGACGGGACAGGTTGCGGTCAGCTTTTCCAATAATGGCTCGCTCGATTTGGGAACGCGCTCGCCGGGTATCGGCTGGTCTGGCGCGCCGTTGAAGCTCACACTTTGGCCCGAACTGAGATTCCTTGGTGGTAAAAACCCTAAAGAACCTGTCGAGCTCCAAGCCAAGCTAAAGGCCACGATCACTCCATATTCGTTTGCCTTTCCCTCTGGGCAACAGACTGTCGTGGTAACGTTAGAGTACGACGGGGCTGCGGAGAAAGGCATGAGCAGCCAGTTTTCGCATTTCAGGCTAACACCGCCCGATCCTGTTATGCCTTCAGCAAAGCTTCAGGCCCTGACAGGTCGGGTGGGAGGAGTGGAGTTCCAAACCCCTACTACCCGCTATCTTGCTGAGGACCCAGGGGAAGCTGACTACAGCTATTGGAGGTTCGGCCAGCGTGCGCCGATAAGCGATAGAGCCGACCCAGGCCGTGTCTACCGTTCTGCAAGCATCGATATCCGGCTGCGGTTCGCAATTGATACAGTCATTCCGCGAGGCACCGACGTTTCATGGGGAGACCGGAGTGGGCGGCCGAGGCCACTTCTGTTGTCACTTAATCCGGGCAGCGATGATGGCAAATTCCTTCTGGATTTGAACGAGACGATTTCGGCGGATGACGACAGGCACCTGACTGCGGTGCTGTTCGATCAAGGTGCAGGGGCAGATAGCGCAGGGATCGACCGCCAATATGTCGTGCTCGGCGAAGAACCTTTCAGCATCCTGAAATTCCGCTCGGCGACGCTTGGCAACCGAGGTTCCCAGGACAACGCACAGGTAGCCAGTTACGATAGCGATACGCGCAACTGGCAGTTCAAGCTTGTCCAAGACAGGTACCATTATGAACTGCCGTCGCAGGTGGCTGGCGAAAGTATGGATAAGCCACGCCGGCTGGAGATTCACGATCCGGAAATTGCCGACACCAGCCCCTTGCTGGAGCCGGTGATTTACCCGCCCCCATCTGGGAGCGCTGCAAAGTTGCCCGAACCGCCCCAATGGCGCGCAGTCGAATTTCGCCTTGCCCCCTCTACCGAAATTTGGGTGCAGCCGAGTGATGTCGAACGCGGCTATTTTTTGCCGGAATGGGCAAGCTATGAAATCTTCAGACAGAGTGGAGCCTACGGACTTGGTTCCGCGCTCGCAGCATTGCGCGGCGAGTTTCTCTACGGCCTGAGTGTAGGTGTCGATGTCTCGCGTGAGACGGGCATCGCACGCGGCGCGCGCGTTGCTGAGATAGAGGCTCTGACTGGTCGGCCGCCTGGCAAGCCGCGGGCCTCTAACCCGGACCAGGCGATTACAAAGCGATGGGACGGTGTCAGTCGAGCCCTGGCACGTCGTCCCGAGCGGCTGGAAATCTGGAGCCGCGATCTGAAGAGCAGCGCCGCTTTCGCTCCGGCGCGCTTCGAGGATGGGGTGACCTTTTCACTGCGAGGCACGGCGGTACACCGTCCGGCTGTTGCCCAGGGGCTGCTGACCGAGCCAGCCGACTTTGCCAATGGACGACCACGCTCGCGCCCACATGGTCTCAGCGGAGGGGCCTTGTGGCCGATCGAATCCGCTAACTTGTTCAATATACTTCTCGCAAGCCCTTCTTCCGATGGTGGATCTATCGAGCGAATTGCACTTTCGCCAAATGGCGGTGATGCGGACCAGACCGCCAAATTTCTCAGTCGACAAGTGGCGATCATTTCCGAGACCCGTAATGGCTTCGTACAGCGCCACAAGGTTGAAGTGATCGGACGCATCGGAGTACTTTGGCATCGAGCCAAGCACGTCGTTGTCTACGAACGTACTGTGAACCCAACGGCGCAATTCACGCCAATTGGTGGCATCAAAACACGCACACGCCGTCCTGTTCTGCGCAAGGTGTCGGAGTATGTCGAACTCCTGCAGCCACAGCGCGCATACCCGGATTTCTCTGTAGCGAAGGTCGCCAGCGCCGGGTTCCTCGATTCAGTACGGTTCAACACGAAGATCATTAACGTAGATAGCGCCTGGAGCGAGGACGTAGGCGACTATGGCTGGAAAATCCCGCTATGGAACAGGCAAAGCGCGCGGGAAAGGCCGCAAGTCTATCCCCGTCCTGACGTGGCCTTCGTTACACGCGCTGAAGGCGACGGCGATAACCCGCTAACCGCTCAAGAATGCCTCGACCCAGATAACCTTTACTTCTTCGCCGACTTCAAGGCTGGTGGCGACAACACCGATATCTGGCAGCCACGGATCGGCATCGATCTGAGCGCCCTTCCTGCGCCGGCGCACGGGTGGCAAGCACCTCTGGCCGATGACGGCAGCAGCCGCCAGCCGAGCGCTCTGCGCATACCGCGCGGCCATAGGCGTTACACATGGCGGCTGGCCCCGCCTTCGCTTAAGACCATGCTCAATGCCGGGCGGTCCGCGGAGCCGATCTTTGCAGGTCTGGATTCCGTTACTTTTATGCGCTCGGTCGCGCAACCATCAACAGCGGTTACACAAGCGGCGACGGCGACCGCAGCGATCCCGCGTCTCCCTGTGGGCGTTGATGTTTTGCCTTCCTGGCTTCATGCAAAACAGGCGCCGAAGCCCTTTAAGGACCTGGGATCGGCCCTCGATGCATTTCTCAAAGCTGCGGCCTCCGGCAGCCAAACAGACACCACAACAACGGCAACCTTCCTAAAGGGAGAGCTGGAGGCCGCAAGGGATCGCTTCGTCGATACGGATAAGGACTTCAAGGGCTACTTGACGCACGCGAAAGCAGCAGCCGCAGCGCTGGACGGAGTCGACAAAATCCTTCCAGCACTGAAAAGCCGTTGCGAGAAGCTGGTCGACGATTATCTCGGCTCGCTTCAACGCAAACAGCTTTTGATCCTCGACAGTCTCTCAACATACGAGAACGAAGCCTACGATCTGATCGGTCAATTTCCTGGAAATATAGAGAATCTCAAGAACGCGATAAAGGAAGGTGCAGTCGATGCCATCAAGCCAGCACTGTCTGGCATGGGCACCGATCAACTCGGTCTTGGCAATAGCGCTGAGGCGGCACGCGGTATCGTGCGCGATTTCGAGAGCGACGTACTTTCAGTCCAAGAGACGCTCAGCAGGCGATTGGCAGATATGCGGCGCGCCTACGATGATGGCAAGCCATGGTCGCCCGAACGCGTGCGCGTGGTTCTGGAAACGTTGGACGCCGAACGGAACAGCGTCCTCGGAGAGGTGAATTCGGCTGTCTCCGACGCACAACTCAGGCTTTCGACCGAACTTGACGATTTGTCGCGACGGGTTGGGGCCGTCGTGGCGGAGGTCCTGGCGCAGATTAGCGCCGAAAGTGCACTTGGCGATCTCCGTAAAGCCGAGACTGCAATAGTGGAACGCCTCGATCCGGTCATCGACAAGATCGCGACGCTCTTTCCGCAACCGCCGACGCCAAGCTTCTTCGACGGCATAAATGCCAAATTGGATGACTTAGCCAAGAAGGTGGCCGCGCCAAACGACAAACGCATCAGCGACCTCAAGGAGCCAATCAAAACCATCGGCGTCACAGTCAAGAAGCTCGGCGATAACCTTCTGGCACTGAAGGGAAAGGCTACTTCTGACAGCAGAGCGCTAGCTGGAATTATCACCAGCTCGGTGGACGCCGTGGTCGAGCCGATCCGACAGTCAAGTGTGATCGCGGCCGAGGCCATCGACATCACAGAGGCGATCAGCCAAGGCGGTGCAGCCGACCTCGCCAAGGAATTCGAGGCTGTCGCTGACGATTTCACCGCCAACATCGAAGCGGTCGTGTCTGACCTCGTCTCGGTAGGCGGGATCATCGACAAGGCCGTTGATAGAACCGATACGCTTATCCGCAATGCGCTTAGGGACGGCGTGGTCGCAAAGATCGAAGGGGCGATCAAGCTTGCTTCGGATACCGCTGATGTGATTTCCAGCAAGGTCGCCACCTTCGAAGCGCTTCTCAGCGGCGACGATCTTATCGCGAAGATCATAAGGCCTTTCATCGAGAATGTCGTCGAACGCATTTTCACTGGCGTAAGCGACATTGACGTACCGACGAAAGAACGGCTGACGATAATTGTTTCGCTGTTTGCTGAAACAGCGCGTGATGGATTCGGCAAATACGTTTCAGAAAACATCGGCGCGGCAAGCGCACAGCTCACGCAGGCTTGCACCGCCCTCGGCGGCGGGCTTGAGAACGCAGTGGGGCAGTTCGCGGGCTTGGGGAAGGAACTTCAGAACGACGCCAACGCCATAATCGCAAGTATCGATAAGGTGCTCGGCTCGCCGAAGGAGCTCATATCACTTGCTAGCCAGATCGATAAGGATGTCCGCCTGATTGGCAACCAGCTCGGTGCAACCTATTCGGCTGCAACGGGCTACGCCGAAAAGGTCTTTGAGACAGCCGGAAACATCGGTTCCGGCAATTTGCAGTCGCTGCCGAACAATGTGTTGAAACTCTATGCGGCTGTCGCGTCGGTTCCCGAATTGCCGAACCTCGACTTCGCGCGGGAACGGATCGGTTACTACTTCGACAAACTCAACGACGTCATCGACACGACACCCGTGGAAGCCTGGTTCGGACGGCTGGGCGATGAGTTGAAGGCGCTGGGGATCAACTTCTCGTTCCAACAGATCAGTGACCGACTGGAACTGGACAATCTTAAGTTCCTCAACCTCGCGGGCCTCAATTTCAATGGCATGCTTCGTGACAAACTCCCGGACGGGGCAATGGATCACGTCAAGGTCACTCATGCCTTCGACAAAAAACTGTTCCGCGCCTGGGTGCAGATCGACATCGACTTGCCGCTCCCAGAGCGACGGGCATTGTTCAATATTGGGCCGTTTGAACTCGATTTTGTGAGAAGCCGCTTCGTTGCACAGGTGAGGCTCGAGGCGAGCAAGGACACCGATAGCGTAGAGCAGACTGGCAGGGCCACGCTATCCACTGACATCGAGGCTGTGGTGGGCGGCCAGATGATGGTGTCCCTACAAAAAGTAGCAATTCACTACGAGCGCTCGACGGGTCTGAAGATCGATTTCGATCCGAAAAACATCAAGCTCAACCCGACTTTCCAATTCATCCAAGACACGTTGGGTAGCCTGTTCCCTGACGATTTTGGTGGACTGAAAGTCATCAAGTTGAATGGCATCCCGGTCGGCCTCGAGCACGAGTTCTCGGTCCCACCGATCGACCTTATGTACGGCACGAGCGGCGTCACCAACATCCAGATCTCCAACCACTTCGGGCTTGTCGCCTACCCCGACTTCGTCATCTCGGATAGGTTCTCGTTGAGCAAGCCTGAACTGCCTTTCATCTTCTCGATCTTTATCATTGGTGGAACCGGCTACATCACCGTCGATACGGAATATCGACCGTTCGATAACCAGTTGATGGTCGTCGTTGAGGCGGCCGCAGGCGGTTCGGCATCACTCGGTTTTGCGTTCGGGCCTGTCTCGGGCTCCATCATGATCACTCTTTCGGTGGCACTCGCCTACCGAAAGCTGATCGGGAGCAGCGGCGGAGGTCTAACCGTTTCACTGGTGCTTCTGATCGCCGGCAACGTCAGTATCGCAGGCATCGTCACCGTCTATATCGGACTGCTGCTACGCTTGGCTTATCGAGACACAGGCCAAATCGATGCCACGGGAACGTTGACGGTGTCAGTCCGCATCTCGATGTTTTTCACGCTCAGGGCACGCGCCAACGTCCAGTACAAGATGCGCGGGGGGCGCTCTGAAACGACGACCTCGTTAAGCAGCAAGACTGAAGTCGACAACGCCGATTTGGCGAAGGCGAAAGACAAGGCCGACAAACTGCTTAAGGCGCGGGGTTGACCATGACGATCACCATAAAGATCACCACACAATTCGAGCCCCAAGAGTTTCACGGCACAATACTTGCCCCCAGCTGGACGCATATATTTTCCGCCGCGTTCGGTTTTGCCAGCGACGACCTCTCGACAGCTGAGGCGGCGGTAAGAAACTTCCTGTCCAACGTTAAGGATGTCCGCCTTCTTGCCTATCGGCTCGAAGTTGACATCAACGACCCCATGAACAAGGGCAAACTGGTTAGGGAACATACCGTCAGCGCGGAAATGGGTGAATGGGGTTCACCGTTGGGACTGGCGAAGGATCTTGGCCAATGGTTGACCGACCGTTCAGGGGGGAGATGGTCGGAATCTGTGCCGTCAGGCGAAGTTGACTATCACGATCTCGGTGCTGGCCATTTGCTAGACTCCGTTGCCAATTGGCCAGCACCGCTGCCGCAGGTCGCAGGGCTTGTTCGGCTCGTTCGGGCTACGGCAGCCACAGCAATCAAAGAAAGTTCCGTGGTGCTGCTGCCAATGTTTGATAAGGCTCCAGGAGCGCCTCCAGATGAGATCTCATGCGAACTGGGACAGGGCAGTGAAGACGGTCAGACCGCTGTGAGGGTTTCGGTGCCTGGCAACGGGGCGATGCCAGACTACGATGTGAAGGCGAGTACTCTTCTAATCCCGACTGAAGATCCTGGAAGCCTGATCGATGCGGCAAGCGGATACCTAAAGGTTCAGCCGCGCAACGTGCAAACAGCAGTTTCCTTGAAGCGGATACGCGAGGCTGGCCCATCACTACTGTGGACGTTGCCACAGGTCCAGTCCTTGTTGCCGGACGACAAGGCCATGATGGGGGCAGTCACAGTGGCCCCAACCCTTACGGATTTGAAGCGCGCCCTGTGGCTCGGGGTCAACGGCCTCGTTACTCTTCTCGACCCGGCCTACCTTGCCTTGACCATGGCGGAAAGCCAGCGCGAAGGTCCGTTCGTCGCAGCGCTGATCGCCTTGCTAGAGGAAGAGAACCGGGAGCAGCAGAAGAACAATCAAAATCCGATCGAATTCAATCTCACCGGTTTCGCAACAAAAGTCAGGGACAAAATCGTAGCAGCTGCCCTTGGCAACGCCAAAGCCAACGAGCCCGCCGTTCCATCAACACTCGGAACATTGCTCTCGACGGCATTTAACATTCCTGAGCCTGCCGACCCGCTCGACGGGCAGGCGACCCTGCTTCCGCTGCTACTGAGTCTGTTTAAGAAGTACGCTCCAGCCAACCTTCCGATGGACGCAGCCGCGGCCGCCGTTTCTTGGCAACAACATTTCGGCACGACGCTGGAACGGCAGGTTCTCACCGAGCTCGGCCTGCTTTCCAAAAAAATGCAAGAGGAGTCCGGTCTCGAAGAGGTTGCCAAGAATGTATTGGCGCAAGCTGGTGTCGATGCCGCCTGGCTGCTGGGACTCATCACGAACAAGCCAACAGAAGGTCCAGCCCACGCAGCGAACATGATTGTGCGCTTTCACAGCCTTATTGACGACAGCTTCAACGGGCTTGATGCCACGCGTCTTGCGCAGGGCTCTCTTTTCCAGTCGCACCTCGTCTCGGATGCAAGAACGGAGATGAAAGGCGGGGAATGGGATGATCACTGCCTGAAAGAACGGCTTGTCAGGTCCAGATGGTTTGAGGCCAGGCTTCGCCTCTTTGATCCGTCGAAAGCGAACAAGGTGTCCTCGCCGAAGATGATGGAGCTGGCAAAGTGTCTTCCAGGTGTCTCGACGGATTGGCTTGAGGCCGGCGCTAAGCAATCCTTCGAAAGGTCACTCAACAAAGCCCTGCTTTTAGTCGCACGTGATCTTTTTCCGGCTGCGACGAGCCGTTTCCTGCCCGACCCGGTGCCGCGCAATATTCCTGTCCAGATAGCAGTCGATACTGACATCAACGACGCAGACACTTTTCACCAACGCTACAACGGCATCGCACTTCTCGTTCGCCGCCAAGGAACGTCATGGCGTTATGCCAATCTGGCCGAGCTCAAGCAGAACTATCAGATAGACGGCTATACCTTCGCTCAGCAGACAATAGAGCCGCTGCAGCCAATCGCCGTTGATGGGGAGAGGAGCCTGTATTTCGAGTATAGCGGACTGCCGCTGGCTTCGAGCGCGTTTATCGACACCAAATCCGTGGATGCGCCAAAGGCCGATGATCTCAAGCCTTTCTATGATGTCGACGATCCAGCAGCACCAATCGGCGGTAAGCTTCCGGCTCTGGCCTATGGCGAGACCTACGACTTAGCAGCACATGTCATCGGCAAAGCGGGCACGCTGCCACAGAATCTGCAAATCACGCCGCAAACGCCGTGGTTGCCGGGGACGATACCGTCCGAAACGACAATGCCACCAACCCCGGTTGTGCCGACCAAACCACATCTGGTCCAGACCTATGCGTACCGGCGAACCACCGCAATCGGCCGTGTAATGCTGACGGAAAGACTGTCGCCAGGAGACGATCCCCGGATCGGAACCGCACTGAGCGGTGTTTTGCCGTTGTCCAAAGATTATCCTCGTCTCTGCCTTTCTGCCTCTAACACATCCAACGGATTGCTGGACGTCCTCCGCAACTCGGATGGAACCGGTTCGATCAGCCTTCCTGATAATGACAATCCACGGGTCGAAATCGTAATCAAGGATATGTGGTGGTGGGCGAACGCAGGCACATTGACAGCAACCTTTCTTAACCAAGCCAAAGCGCTGCCTGATCTGGAAGGGCAAACCCCATTCTCATTCCCCGCGACAGCACCCTTCTGCGGCGGTTCGATCGCTATCCGGATCGACTACAACAAAGACGCACAAGACTACACCTATTGGATAGGTGTATCGCAGACAGGCGATGCAGTCGCGAAATTGACAGAAGTGCCATCGCCGATCCCGGTCACAAAGAACCCTCTGTGGCTGCGGTTGCGGCTTGTAAGCAAGAGCCAGGGAGCAAGCGTCAGCTTTGCCGACCCCACGGGGGCCTCCTTGACCAGCAGTTCGGCATCGCGGCGTGGTGGCGACAGTACTCTGATGCTGGCTGAGAACGACGCAAACGTATGGCGCCCGGAAGTCAGGAAACCGGTAAACGGGCTTGTTCAGTTCCCTCGCATGACGTTTTCTGATTTTGACAGATGGATCGCAAGCGACACGCTCAAGGGTGCGGCCTTTCCCCCCAAGAATGCGGACGCAGGAGTTTTTCATATCAATGTGATGACTGCCTATGTCGGCCGGATGCAGAACCAAGCCCTGTCAGCACTTGCCGATCAGTTACCCGACCTCGCTGTTAGCGGCCTGCAGTTGGAACTCACCGCAGTTGATGGTCTGGATGTAGGAAAGAAGGATCAAACGACACCTTCCAAAATGGTTGCCAGTAGCAAACTGACACCGAAATACGCTCATGTCCCGATTGATGAGCTCGGCAAGTGGCCTGAGCTCAGAGAAACTTCGATCCATCGCATGCTTCAGCAGATATCGGATGCCGCCGCCGCCAGGCTGGAGGCTCGATGCGAAGGCGAAGAGCTCGTCTTGAAGGCAGTTGAGGAGAAGGTGGGGCCCGGCATTCCGAGATGGAAGGTAACGGTTATCGTTCCGAAGGGGATTGTCGCGAAACTTAAGATACGCGCCTTGGTTTCGGAGACGCTGTTTGGCGAAGGCAAATCTGCCCAGCCAGTCATTGATAAAGGCATTCGCCAGTTGGCCGTGGCGCATTCCAGCGGAATGTACCAGTTTGAGGGGCCAACGCTCACGATCGAGGCCATGACTGGAGTGCTGGACGATGTCGAACACGGCTGGCCCAACCTTGCGGCACGGGCATTGGTGGTGCGCCCAGCAGGACGGCAGCGCAGCTATGATCTATTGGCAGACGGCAGCTTGCTCATCGGAGAAGCTGATGCTTGGCACTGGCGTATCTTGGGCGGCATTGAAACCAAGACACAACGCTGGCGCTTCACCGGTCGGCCGATCTACAGCTGGCTCGATCCAAAGCAAGGCAAGCCACATTTCGAGCCTGCATTCCGGATCGCAGACACCGTAAACGGACTGAACGAGTTCGAGACAGAAGCGTTCTTCGATCATGACGATGAGGATGGCGACACTCCTCCGGCCAAACAACTCGATCCTGCCCCTGCCGCGACACTGTTGCAAAGTTTCCCTTGGGCAGAGCAGTCGGCCACGATGTTTCGGCATAGGCTCACTTTGCATAGCCGCTATGCCGGGGCGATCCTGCCTTCGAAGAGATCAACGCAGCCAGCTTACGAGTCAGGAGACTGGGTTCGCATGGCAATGCTTGCTGACCCGACACGTCTGCAACTGACTCGACCGCAATTGCGTGCACTGATGCCGCTCACTGTGGCAGCAAGTCAGCGCGACAGCGATGCCGGTGCGCCTCCAGTGATGGCCGTTCTGGATGAGCGGCCATTTGCGCACGGTGGTCTTGCAGATCGTATCAGCGCCGAGATTCGAACCGGCTTTGGGTTTGGTTTCGAAACAACACCGCCTGGCGTTCATGTAGTCGATTCGCGAAAGGAGTTCGGGCCAGATCCGAGACTGCACTATCGACCCACCTCGGAAAATGATGCAAGGGCACTGACACTTGAGAGCGAAGGGCCGATTGGTCTCACCTTCGATACGCCAACCGCTCCGGCGCCGACCTACGCCAATTGTGCGTACCTGCTCAAGCCCCGGTTCGCGCGAGAACAGGATGCAGGTGCTGGCTCTCTTGAGGAACATTTCCTCTCAGTTGCCATGCGTCGCTATCTTGATCACCGCTGGGTGCTGGATGCCGAGATCGCCCCCAAGAAAGTGCTGACCTCCGAAACCGCCTGGATTGAATTCGGACAGGACTTTACACTCTCCGTTCTCGGCAGAGACGTGCTCAGAGTAAAAGCCGTCAATGGGAAATGGATCGCATCCGTCTTGCCGGTAATGATCGATCCAAAGGGACCACAACAACTGCCAGAATGCGAGATTGCGACAGCGGAGCAACGTTTTGCCAGTCAGATGGCCCTCTTGCATCTACCACTGGAAGAGGGACGTGCTTCGCTCACTCTTTTTGCTTTGCCGGGGGCGATGACCAGTAGTCCCAAACCCAACTTCAGAAGTGCGGGGAGCATCGCCGCGGGGGAGAGCAACCTGCCTCATGTCATGGCAAGCTTCGAGTGGACCGTCCCTCCCGAAGCTTTGACCCTGGATTTCAACGTCGTCCCACGCATCGCGCCAACGGCAGCAAGCGCTGTCACTCACATGAACTGGACACGCACTGGCAAGTCCTTCGATGTGATCGAAGCCTTGCACGCAAACGGCGAAGAACGCATCGATGTGCGCGAGTTGACTGTTCTTCGGCTGAAAGACAACGAAGTCGCTAACCTGGTCCGCAAAACCGACCAATTGGTGATCGCCGCTGTCCCACGTCTCGAAAAGAACCCTCTATTCGTCCATAGGCACGCAGCGGCGATCTCGACCCAATGGGCAGAAGGGATCGGCAGGCCAATCGAGATCTACAAGGGGGCAAGGCTTGTGGCTGGAAGCGCCATCAATGGTATGCCGGACAAGACGGCTGGGGGTGCCTTGCGGCTGGTGACATTCGAGACACCAGCGCGACCGATCGCATTCGACTCGCAGCTTCCTGAGATGAATAGAGCTACCTTTGATGTGTATGCTGTGCTTGGAGACAAATTTGTTGGGTCGTCCAAACCCGCTGGACTAACTTTCTTCTACCGTCCCCTGGGTGACACCACGGGTAACAAAGCGTTGAGTCAGATAGCTTTTACAGTTTCGATCAATCCGGACAACAAGGCCGCGAAATTCACATTCAATATCACTGTCCCAGTGAACTCCAGTGCCTTGAACTCGGTGCGATTTTCAATCGTCGATGGAAAGGTTTTATCGACCTGTGTCTTCACTGACGGGAAAGCATTGTCCGCAAAGACATCTATTGTCGATGGTACGCCGACGCTGCCTTTCGGCGAGTTTGAGTCCATTACATTGGTGCCGAGCAACTTTCTGGACGGCAAAGGCAAATCTCTTTGCGCGTTCTGGGGCGACATCTCGATGCTGACTTTGTCCTCTGGGCAGGATCCAACAGCATTCTCATGGGACTGGCTATTCACAGGCTCAGGTCTAGACGCAGGTGTTGCCGTTAGCCCAGTACGTCTTTCCTCAATGCCAGAAGCTCAGGCTAGAATTATCTCCATCTCTCCGCCCATTCCGGTGCTTTAACTAACGCAGGCTTGGAGGCCTTATGTTCAGTTTTCTGATTGATAGCGTCTCAGACACCAGCAATGGCCAGGAAGCAGTCGGGCGAGTTGTGTGGGACGGTGATGCATTCGCCGCTGTAAGCGGGCCATACGGCAACGGGTACATCGAGATCGGCGACTATACTGTGAAGGTCCGGAATGTGCAGACTGGGCCAGATATGCCGGTCGGCTACTGCCTCCCGGACCAAAACGGCGCTCAGTTATGTTTCTTCATCCCACTTAGCCCCAATTTTTCCACGAGCAGGACCGGTATAGGCATTCATCCGGATGGCAACGTAGCGGGTACCGAAGGGTGCGTCGGCCTTCAGAAAAATGATTTTCAGGCGTTTTGGTCAAAGTGGAATAAAACGCCACTCGGTGATCGTCCGAACACTCTGACAGTTCAGAAAACGACCGCGCTCATTCAGTCTATGCGTGCCAGCGAAAAGGGCCTGTGGGCTTTGCAAGAAGACATCGCAAGCGCCGCCGTCGCCTTTGCAATCGGGTTCCTCGGATGTCGTATGGGCCAGGCAAAGGAGCCTCTTGACGCCAATGCTGTCGCGCGACTCCTGACCATTTTCAGGGCCGTCTCTTGGGTTGAAAGCAAGCATGGCACTGTTGGTCCGAGCCAGCCTATTCGGGATCCTGCGCAATGCGGAAATCCGAAGGATCCGTACTGGAAAGAACTTACGGGGCAACTGGGAGAGAAATCACGCTTTATTCGAGGCCCGGGCTTGTCCAACTTGTATACCAGTGAGATCGCGGCTGCGGCGGAGGCCAGCAACGACTTTGATGCTGCTGCGTCACTCTCCCTTATCGGCAAGATATCCGGCCACGATGACGCTGGCTTTAGTCCCCACCACAGCTACGTGTGGGCTATCCTTTGGCTAATCCACCGAATTAACACAACCCCGGGGGATCCGGCTTACCTATTCAGCGATCTTTCGGATAGCCGACTCATAGCAGGTGCTGTGGCATACAATGGGCGCGGCGTGGCGAACTACGAGCAGTTGATTAAAGATGCCTTGCAGATCATTGGCGGTCTGCCGGCGCTGGGCCACCGGGGGCATTTGGGCTCGTTGGGTGGGGTGGCGGCCAGCCTCGTAGAGGACCTCGTTAGCATTGGTCGAACCCAAGGCGCCGCATCAATGCTTGAACGGATCGATCTGACATTAAATGATAGCGGGGGTGTGGCCCGCGTGATCGTCGAGTTTCGTTAGCCTTGCGGAAAGAGCTGGATTACCAGGAGACGATGAACTCATCACTCACTGTAGTTGGATTGCGTTCCGGTGGAAGTGACGATCTTGGCCAACTCGGCAATTGCGACAACAGGGCCGGCGATATCTTCGCGTTTTCGAGGGCTAAACGTCGGCCTGCGTAACAGTACTTTTAGGCTAAGTTGTCCTATGTTGTCGGACGTCACCACGCGCAAAAATCGTCCGATTGATGCCGATAGTTGATGAACCTCAAAATATTTTTTTTCGCCAATTTTCCCTTTAATCAAAAGCGTATTTTTTTGGCGGCTCTGATGTCGGGCTTTATGCGGTTGCGTGAAATATTTGCCAGTAATTTCAATGGGTTATATGCTTTAAGCAATCGAATGGGCATCATGTCCGCGAGCCTTGGGCGCGCCGCAAGAACAGCCGTGTTTGATTTTGTTGAAAGACAGCGTCCCTCCGGGCCTACCATGATTGTCTGAGCGATGCGGCTTGGCATGATCAAATCGGCACGATCAACGAATCTCGGGTTTGGTAATGCAGTCAGTGATTTTGGACCTCGGGCTTCGAATCGACAGCCAGCGGGTTGGCCAGATGATCCCGCCGGCGCCTGTCCCTTTTGCACGTCGTCGTGTCCGATCTGTACGAACATGCGCTCGGCCCGCTTCCTTATCGCTGCACGGCCCCACATCCTTCACTCCGATGAAGCAATCGGTGAACAGGCGGAATCCCGCTGGGCCAAATGCCTGCACGCGTCGGGCGGTGCAACATGCGCTCGATCCTATGCTAGTTCGGTTCGTGGAAGCTCTTGCGATTGCCGACGCTAGGCGCGATCATCTCGCCGTGAGGCTATCTGCTTCGACATCTAATTGGGATGTCGAAGCAATTGGCCGTAACGGCGAGGTTCATGAATGACACGCGCAGCCATCTATGCCCGGTTCTCGACCGAGCTGCAGAACGAGAAATCCACCGATGATCAGATAGTCCTTTGCCGCGCGTATGCTGCGCGGCATCGGCTTGATGTGGTTGCGGCCTACGAGGACAAAGCTCGCTCTGGCGCTTCGATGTTTGGCCGCGATGGCCTGATAAGAATGATGGATGCGGCGCGCGAACGAAAGTTTGATGTCGTCATTGTTGAGGCACTCGATCGCCTTTCGCGCGATATGGAGGATCTCGCTGGGCTTCACAAACGACTGTCATTCCTGGGGATTGAGATCCAAGCTGTTCACGACGGTACGGCCGACGCAATCTTGATCGGAATTCGAGGTCTGGTGGGCCAGATGCAGCGCGAGGACGGTGCAAAAAAGGTGCGCCGAGGAATGGCCGGAGTGGTTCGGGACGGGCGCCATGCCGGCGGTCGCGCATACGGCTATAGGGCAGTTCCCGGGAGACCCGGTGAACTGGAGATCGTTGAAGAGGAGGCTAAGGTTGTTCGCCGGATTTTTGCGGCCTATACCTCTGGCCGGCCACCACGCGAAATAGCGCAAGATCTCAATCGCGAAGGCGTTTGTCCGCCTCGCGGCAGTCGCTGGAACGCCTCGACCATCAACGGCAATGCACAACGCGGCGCGGGGATGATTTTGAACGAGCTTTATTTTGGACGCATCGTCTGGAACAAGGTTCGGATGGTTAAGGACCCAGATACCGGCAGGCGTCTGTCCCGTCCGAATAGCCGCGACCAGTGGCAGACAATTGACGTCCAACAGCTGCGTATCGTTGATGAAGAGATATGGCGATGCGCGCAGGCCTTGAAGACAGAAAAATCTCGCCTGAAATCGAGTGTGAAGCGTCGGCCGCCGCACCTCCTTTCGGGCCTGTTGCGATGTGGCAGCTGCGGTTCGGGCATGTCGGTGCACGACCGCAACAAGACTGGCAAAACACGAATCCGCTGCTCGACAGTTCGTGAGAGCGGCAGCTGCTCCAATCGTCGCATAGTCTACCTGCGGAACGTAGAGAATGCTGTATTGGATGGAATGCGTGATGAGCTGAAGGATCCGCGTCTCATTGAGATCTATGTGCGGAATTATAATCAAGAGCGTCAACGGCTGGCAGCCGGTGCGAACAATGCTCGGATCACCCTTGAGACAAAGATCGCACGGATTGAAGCCGAGCGACAACGCAACATTGACTTGGTAGTCAAGGGAGTCATTGGGGACGACGATGCCCGAGAACGCATTGCCGAACTGAAAGGTCGACGCATCGAGGCCGAGGCAGAACTCGCCAATCTTGAAGAGGCGCCATCAACCCTTACGGTACATCCAGCGGCGATAGAGAGGTATGTCAAAACGGTCGATGAGCTAGCTTCGGTCTTAGCTCATCACGCCGATGCGAATGACGATCAAGGCGCGCTGGTGAAGAGCTTCCGCGCGCTCGTTCACAGTGTGACGGTTCATCCCAAAGGGGCGCGACAGGGTATTGAGGTCGAGGTCAAAGGCAAGCTTGCCGCCCTCATCGGCGGCAACACATTTCCCCAAGCGCGCTATGCTGGGGAACGCGCGGTGGCCGAGGAGCGCCACAGGCAAGATCCCACTATTACGTACGATAGTGGGTTTAGGGTGGTAGCGGGAGAGGGACTTGAACCCCCGACCCCAGGATTATGATTCCCGTGCTCTAACCAACTGAGCTACCCCGCCAGGGCGGCGAAAGGCCCGAAATCCGCCTTAAATCGCAAGGCATTTCGAGGCGTTCGCCAAGGTCGGGCGGATATAAGGTTGGGAGGGCGAGCCTGTCAAGCTTCGATGCATTCGATAGGGCCGCATATTCTCGATGGCGAAAAGCTTTGCCGCGCGAACACCTGGATGCGGCCGCCGGGGTTGAGTTCGACGGGGCACGTCGCTATGTCTCGGCCACGAGTTTTTAGAGTTTGAAACAGATGAAGCCGCGCATTGCAGTCCTCGGTTGCGGATACTGGGGCTCAAACCACATCCGCACCCTCAAGGCGCTCGGCGCGTTGCACGCGGTTTCCGACACCAATCGTGCCCGCGCCGAAGGTTTTGCCAGCGAACAGGACTGCCTGGCGATCGAGCCGGACCAGCTGTTCGTCCGCGATGACATCGACGCCATCATCATGGCCTTGCCGCCGCAGTTCCATGCCGACCTCGCCGTGCGCGCCGTCGAGAACGGCAAGGACGTGCTGGTGGAAAAGCCGATCGCGCTGACGGTGGCCGATGCCGAGCGCTCGGTCCAGGCGGCCAAGGACAATAAGCGTGTGTTCATGGTCGGCCATGTCCTGCGCTTCCATCCCGCCTTCGAGACGCTGAAAGGGCTGATCGACAAGGGCGAGCTCGGCGAGGTCCGTTACATCCATTCGCACCGGCTGGGGCTCGGCAAGTTCCATACCGAGAACGATGCGCTATGGGACCTGGCGCCGCACGATCTGTCGATGATCCTGGCCATCACCGGCACCGAGCCGATCGAGGTGCGCGGCGAGGGGGCGGCACTCCTCGACAATCTCAGCGATTTCGCGCACCTGCATATGCGCTTTCCCAACGGGCTGCGCAGCCATCTCTTCACGTCGCGGCTCAACCCCTATCGCGAGCGCCGGCTGACCGTGGTCGGCACCAAGGCGATGGCTGTGTTCGACGATGTCGAGCCATGGGAGCGTAAGCTTGCGGTCTACCGCCACGCGGTGTGGCAGGACAGCGGCCAGTGGGCGTTCACCACCAACGAGCCGTCCTATGTCGCGGTTGCCCAGGGCATGCCGCTGACGCGCGAGCTGGAGCATTTCATCCAGTGCATCGAGACGCGCGCCGAACCGCGCACCAGCGGCGAGGAAGCGATCAGGGTGCTGCGCATCCTGACCGCTGGCACCGTCACTCACACCAAATCCTGAGACTGTTCGGAAATTCTACTGTTTGGAAATTCTACTGGGGCGGCCATCTGATGGCTGCCTAAAGTGGATTTCGAAACGGTCTTTGAGAGGGTGTTATTCGGCGGGCACCCGCGCCGGCTTGGCGGCGAGCCGGTTCAGCATCGCCTCGGCCTCGGCGCCGCGCTCGGAACGCTCGATGAAGCCGCCGCCGAAGACGCGGGCCTCGTTGCCGTCGTCGGAATAGAGCACGCAGGCCTGTCCGGGCGCGATGCCCGATTCACCATCGGCCAGTTCGACCGAGGTCACGCCTGCCTCGTGGCGCAGCACCGCCGGCCGTGGCGGCCTGGTCGAGCGCACCTTGGCGAACAACTCGATGCCGCCAGCGGGAACATCGGCGAGTGCGCCGTCTCCCAGCCAGTTCATGTTGCGCAGATAGATCTTGTGCGTCTCCAGCGCCTCGCGCGGGCCGACGACGACGCGGGCGCGCTCGGCATCGAGATGGACGACATAGAGCGGCTCGCCCGATGCGATGCCGATGCCACGGCGCTGGCCGATCGTGTAGCGCAATATGCCCTCGTGGCGGCCAAGCACGCGGCCGTCGATATGGACGATGTCGCCCGGATTGGCGGCGGCCGGCTTCAGCTTGGCGATGATGTCGGAATATTTGCCCTGCGGCACGAAGCAGATGTCCTGGCTGTCCTGCTTGGCGGCGACCGTCAGCCCCATCTCCTCGGCGATGGCGCGAACCTGCGGCTTCGACAGGCCGCCAAGCGGAAAGCGCAGATAGTCGATCTGCGCCTGCGTGGTGGCGAACAGGAAATAGCTCTGGTCGCGGTCGGCGTCGACCGGCCGGTAGAGGGCGCGGTGGCCACCATTGGCGCCGGAGCGGATGTAGTGGCCGGTGGCGAGCGCATCGGCGCCGAGATCCTTGGCCGTGGCCAGGAGATCGGCGAACTTGACCGTCTGGTTGCAGGAAACGCAAGGAATGGGCGTTTCGCCGGCGACATAGCTCTCGGCGAAGGGGTCGATGACCGCCTTGCGGAACCGCTCCTCATAATCGAGCACATAGTGGGGAATGCCCAGCGTCTCGGAGACGCGGCGGGCATCGTCGATATCCTGGCCGGCGCAGCATGATCCGGCCCGATGCGTTGCCGCACCATGATCATAGAGCTGCAAGGTGACGCCGACGACATCGTAGCCCTCGCGCTTCAGCAGGCCGGCGACCACGGATGAATCGACGCCGCCCGACATGGCGACGACGATGCGGGTGTTTTCTGGGCGTCCGGGAAGGTCGAGGCTGTTCATGGTGCTTTCATTCTAACGCGGCGTCTGAATGCCAATGTCGAGAATATAGGTCAAGCTTTCCTGCTGCGCCAGCTTGCAGGGCGACCGGCGGCGCGTCGCGAACGCTGCGAATGGATACATTTCTCCCGGCCAAAACAGGGCTTCCAGCCGCATATTTCAAATGCCCGCTAAAAGACTAACGCGGCGTTCACGATCCTTACCTAGTCATTAGGGTCTGCTTAGGCAATTTTTAAAGCTGTGGCGGTAACGTGGCGGGGATTGGGTCTTTGAGTTTTTTGTAGAGAGTACGATGACCGATCTGGTTAGACCTAGAGTCAAATATGTTATCGGGCCTGACGGCAGCCCGCTTACGATTGCCGATCTGCCGCCGACGAACACGCGTCGCTGGGTCATCCGGCGTAAGGCGGAAGTGGTTGCAGCGGTGCGCGGCGGACTTTTGAGCCTTGAAGAGGCATGCCAGCGCTACAAGCTGACCACGGAGGAATTCCTGTCCTGGCAAGCGTCGATCGACGAATACGGCCTTGCCGGGCTGCGCACCACGCGTATCCAGCAATACCGGCACTAGGCCGGCCTCACCACGATCAAAGGGCGCGGCAAGCCGCGCCCTTTTTCTTTCGGAGCGACGGTGTCGCCGCTCAGATCGTCAGTGCCACCTTGCCGATCGGCCTGGTGGCGAGAAAGGCGTGGGCGGCTCCCGCCTGGTCGAGCGGAAAAGTCCTGGCCACGTGGACGGCAAGCTTTTGCGCGTCGATCAACCCAGCGAGCTCGAGCAGGCCCTCGCGGTCGGGCATCACCGACAGGCGCTCGACCCTGATATCGCGCGAACTGGCGTCGGCGCGCGTGGCGTCGTTGACATTGAGCAATGACACCAGCACGCCGCCGGGCTTCAGCACCTTCAGGGAGCGATCGGCATGGTCGCCGCCCAGCGGCTCCAGCACCAGGTCGATGTCGCTGATCTGGCTGGTGAAATCACCCTTGGTGTAGTCGATCACCTCATCGGCGCCCAGCTTGCGCACGAAGTCGAGCTTGCCCGGGCTGGTCGTGGCAACGACGTAAGCACCACGCGCCTTGGCGATCTGCACGGCCAGATGGCCAACGCCGCCAGCTCCGGCGTGCACCAGCACGCGTTGGCCTGATTGCAGTGCGCCATGGCGGACAAGGCCTTGCCAGGCGGTGAGACCGGCCAGCGGCAATGCGCCGGCCCGGATGTGGTCCGCCCTCTTCGGCTTCGGCGCGATCTCATCGGCCGGCACGGCCGCCAGTTCGGCGTAGGCCGCGGCCTGCTTGGGAAAGCGCGGCATGCCGAACACGTCGTCGCCGACCTTGACGCTGGTGACGCCGGCGCCCAGTGCCTCGACCGTCCCCGAAATATCCCAGCCAAGGATGAAAGGCGGCTCGCCGAGCAGCGGATAGTTGCCGGCGCGCACCGCGCCATCGACGGGATTGATGCCGGCCGCCTTGACGCGGACCAGCACCTCGCCGGCCTTCGGCGTGGGATCGGGCAATTCGGCGATGACAAGAACGTCGGGTCCGCCGACGGCATTCTGGGTAACGGCACGCATGAAATCTCTCCTGTTGATCGATGCCACTATCATTTGGAGAGTAAAGACCTATTGTCTAGTATGTACCTCTCTGATATATAGGTACCTTATGGATAGTGATTGCGACTCCCCCTTTGGCTATGACGCGTTCCGGCGGACATGTCCGTCGCACACCGTTTTGGAAATGCTGGCCAGCAAATGGGTCTATCTGGTTGTCTGCGCGCTGCGCAAAGGCCGGATGCGCAATGGTGCGCTTGCCCGCAAGCTCGAAGGCATCACGCCCAAGATGCTGACCCAGACCTTGCGTGTGCTGGAACGTGACGGCCTGGTGCGGCGAGAGGTCTATCCGGTCATTCCGCCACACGTGGAATATGAACTGACCGAGCTCGGCCAGAACCTGGCGGAACTGCTTACCCAGATCAGATCGTGGGCGGAGCAGCATGCGCCCGATATCAAGGATGCCCGGGCAAGGGCGACCAACGGAAATGAGGCGGACTGGGCGGCCTAGGTCTTGTGCGCCAGCAGCACTTCGCGGCGCCAGCCGGCGCTGGTTCAGGCTGCCGTCCCGACAGCGGGCGCGCTTGTGCGCGTGCCGAATAGCGCCGATGTCGGCCGGTTCAGCCGATCATGGCGCTGCGGCCGCCGGTTTCGGCCTCGCGAATCTTAGTATCGCGCGATTCCAGCATCTCAGCCTTGGAAAGCTCCGCTTCAGCTTCGCCGAGTAATGATTCGGCGGCGCTTCGCTGCTGGGCGAGGTCGCCTTGCGAGTTCCTGAGATTGTCGCGGCGCAGACGCGCCGCCTTGGCGAAGGTCGGATAGGCGAAATGGTTGATATCGGTGATGCCGGCTTTCTTTTCCTCGGCGGTGATCTGAAGCTCCAGTTCGACGGCCATGCGCTCGAACTCGGCGATCATCATGTCGAGCTGCAGCATCTGCCGCCGCTTCTCATTCACCTGAAACTGCTTCAGCCGGACGAGGTTTTCACGTGACTTCATGATTCGGTACTCCCGGAAACGCACACCCGCACATATCGTCCAAACCACTTGGAAAGGCCAAGCACTGCCCGTATCCACCGGCTTTCCCCGCACTATGGGAAACAAAACCCTAAAGTTTTTTGCCGACGGTAACCATTCGTTTACGGGCATTGTTAATCATACGGGTCAGGGCTTAAGGCCGGGTAAAAATTCCGGCCGCCGAAGCGAAGCCGCGTCGATGAGTCCCTGGAGTCACTTAGTCCAGGTTATTAATGTGTCGCATTAGGAATTTTGGTCTGTGATTCGTTATTAGATTCAAGAGGGTGTAGAAAGGGGTTAAAAAATCTGATACCGTAATGAACGGGAAATTAGGTTTTGTTAACCATTCGATGGCAGCCTCTCTACAAGGCAACCACTGCTCCGGGGCAGGACGGGTCGTGAAATGGTCCGGCGGCAGAAAAGGGGAATGAAATGCGTGTTCTGCTGATAGAAGATGACAGTGCAACCGCACAAAGCATCGAGCTGATGCTGAAATCGGAAAGTTTCAATGTCTATACGACGGACCTCGGCGAAGAGGGTGTCGATCTGGGCAAGCTCTACGACTACGACATCATCCTTCTCGACCTCAACCTGCCCGACATGTCCGGCTACGAGGTCTTGAGAACGCTTCGCCTCTCCAAGGTAAAGACGCCCATCCTCATCCTCTCCGGCATGGCTGGCATCGAGGACAAGGTACGCGGCCTCGGCTTCGGCGCGGACGACTACATGACCAAGCCGTTCCACAAGGACGAGCTGGTGGCGCGCATTCATGCCATCGTGCGCCGCTCCAAGGGGCACGCCCAGTCGGTCATCACCACGGGCGATCTGGTGGTCAACCTTGACGCCAAGACCGTCGAGGTCGGTGGCCAGCGCGTGCACCTGACCGGCAAGGAATACCAGATGCTGGAGCTGCTCTCGCTGCGCAAGGGCACCACGCTCACCAAGGAAATGTTCCTCAATCACCTCTATGGCGGCATGGACGAGCCGGAACTGAAGATCATCGACGTCTTCATCTGCAAGCTGCGCAAGAAGCTCGACGCCGCTTCCGGTGGCCAGAACTACATCGAGACCGTCTGGGGTCGCGGCTATGTGCTGCGCGAACCGGAAGACATCCGCGTCAGCGCCTGAGCGCAGCCGGCAGAGCTTTTCTAAAAAAACCCGGCCATGGCCGGGTTTTTGCATTGTAGGCCGACAATCATTTGTTTTTGCGCACTGCCGGACAGACGGCCGGCCGCCGCGGTTCTTCTGGAACAGCGTTCAGGCAGCGATCTTCAAGGCGCGAAAGCGCTCGAGCAGTTGCGGGCGATTGAAGGGCTTCAACAGATAGCCCTGGGCGCCGGCGCGCTTGGCGCGCATGATTGACGCGATATCGAGTTCGACCAGCGAGATCAGGATCTGCGGCTTGATCGGGCTTTCCATGGCGCGCACGCGCCGGATGAGGTCGATCGCCTGCATGTCCGGCAGGGCGCCGTCGACGACGATGATGTCGGGCATGTCGGCCGCGCACATCTCCAGTGCGTCAAGCCCGCTGGCTGCCTCGATGACCATCATGTCGGAACCGCCCAGGATTCGTTTTGCGACCTTCCTGATGACGCTTGAATCGTCGACGAACATGCAGCGTTTCATTTTCCGGGTCCTCTTTGCCCTTTGGCAATCCGGTCGTGCGGGGCATCTGCGGCGTAGCCTAGACCGATCTGGTAAAGAAGCCGAAAAGCCGTTAGGTAAAATTTTTGCAAAGATACCGTTCGACGCGCTTTTCCTTGCGGATGCTTCGGCGTTGCCGCGCAGGCAAAGTTCATCGCACCCCGATTGGGGCGTCAATGAAATATTTCAGATTGAAATACTTTGTTCGATCGCGCTGCCAGCGTCGATTTCAGGCCGCCGAAAGGACGATTTCTTCAGCCGTCGCATGGATCGAAATCGTCATGTTGGCCTCGCGGGCCAGCAGCAGCGTGTAATAGGGCTGCACCGAATGCGCGTCGATCGGCTCCTCCGGCTTGTGACCGGAATGCAGTTCGAGGAATTTCGGCGGCACACGCAGCATCGGCCCGCTGGCCGAAAGCGAAAAACGCGGCTCGGCTTCGAGATTTTCGAGCGTCACCACCAGCTTGCCGCCGCGCGGAATGGCGGCATTGGCAACCAGGAGCAGGTTGAGCAGCAGCTTGACCTTGTTCTTGGGCAGCAGCGCGCGGATGCCGTTCCAGACCAATTCCGGCTTTTCGTTCTTGAGGAAGGCGATGGCGACGGCCTCGGCATCTCCGGTGTCAATCATCATGCCGGCCGAGCCGGCGGCGCCGAAGGCGATCCGGGCGAACTGCAAACGGGCGGAGGCGTTCTTTGCGCTCTGGCGGATCAGCCGCATGGCGTCTTCGTCGGCACCACCTTCGTCGAGCAGTTCAAGCCCGTTGTTGATCGCGCCGACCGGCGAGATGATGTCGTGGCAGACGCGGCTGCACAAGAGCGCCGCCAGATCGGGGGCGGTGAGGGTGAACAGATCGGCCATCGGTGAAAATCCCTGCAAATTCCACTAGTCGTGACCGGGCGACCTGCTATCGCGCTACCCACACGAATCACGTTCCAACCCGAGGCTTTCTGAATACACAGCACTCGTTCGTACAGCAACAAATCCAAGATTGTCGTCGGGGCAAATGGCGTGTTCGCCCAGGCTGCCGGCCCCGCGCGCTCCCCAAACAGCCTTCGAACCGCCATCTTCATGTGGGAATTTAATGGTTGAAAAAGGATTACGGCATAGTTTGCCCCTAACAGTCATCCTTAACGGCCGCCTAAAAAGAGCCGTACGGATGCGAGGCGTCGGCGAAAGTGCTTCATGACGGAGATTGGAAGCATGTTTTCCCGATTCTATGACCGGAGTTTTCTCCGCGTCCTCTCAATGGCGATCACGCTCATGGGCGTTCTCGTCTTCACGACATCGCCCTTGCGGGCCCAGGAGTACACCGCTCAGGAAATTATCGATTCCGGCCACAAGTTCTTCGGCGCGACGTCGGGCGGGTTGGCCACCGTCGTGGAGAAGATTTTCGCCTCCTACGGTCTGCCCAATGGCTATCTGCTCGGCGAGGAGGGATCCGGTGCGCTGATCGGCGGCCTGACCTATGGCGAAGGCACGCTCTACACCAAGAATGCCGGCGATCACAAAGTGTTCTGGCAAGGCCCGTCGCTGGGCTGGGATTTCGGCGGCGAGGGGTCACGCGTGATGATGCTGGTCTACAATCTCGACGATGTCGGCAACCTCTACAATCGCTATGGCGGCGTCGCCGGTTCGGCCTATGTGGTGGCGGGTGTCGGCTTCAACGTGCTGAAGAACAACAATGTGCTGCTGGTGCCGATCCGTACCGGCGTCGGCGCCCGGCTCGGCGTCAATCTCGGCTATCTGAAACTGACCGAGCGGGCGACCTGGAACCCGTTCTGATCTGTCCAACATGATCGAATCGCGGACAGTTTGACCGGATTCCCGAGCCCACGCCCCGAATGAGCCGCGGCAAGCCCTTGCCGCGGTGCCGGATTTCCGCCATGCCAAGATGGCACAGTCCAGCCTTCCAAGTTGTCGTCGATAACGGGTAGTCCTTTGGTTCAGTCGGTCCTGTTCTTTGCCCTCGGCTTTCTCTGTGCCGGCTTTCTGGCGCTGATGGTGGCTCCGGCCGTCTGGCGGCGCGCCGTCGCCCTGACCCGCAGGCGCATCGAGGCCTCCATCCCGCTGACGCAAGCCGAGATCCAGGCCGACAAGGACCGGGTCCGGGCCGAGTACGCCATGACGACGCGGCGGCTCGAAATCAACGTCAAGACGCTGCGCGAAAAGGTGGCCGAACAGCTCGTCGAGATCAACCGGGGCCGCGAGGCGCTGAAGGGGCTCGCGGTCGAGCGCGCGGAAAAGGACCACGCGCTCGCCGAACTCGGCGCCAAGGGCGAAGCGTTGCGGCGGCGCGAAGAGGAACTGCATCAGCTTTCGGAGCGGCTCAAGGAAACCGAACGAAAGCTGGAAAGGCGGGCGCTCGAGCTCGAGAAGCTGGAGCGCATGTATGACGACGCCAGTTTTGCCTCCAGCAGCCGCCAGATCGAACTCGTGGCCCGCGAATCCGAATTGCAGAAGCTCGCCAGCGACATCTCGCTGCTGCGTGGCCAGCGCAAGGAAGCGGATCGGCGCGGCCAGGAGATCGCGGCCGAAAGCAAGGCCGCGCGCGATGCCTTGAAGGCCGAAAAGAAAAGGGCCGCCGAACTCGACAAGAAGGTCGAGCGGCTGCTGGCAACGCTCGCCGACCGTGAGGACAAGCTTGATCGGCGCGAAAAGGAGTTGGCGCGGTTGCGGGAAAGAACGAAAGCCGAGGACGGCGCCCCAGCCTTGCGGCTGGTTGGCAAGCCCGATGAGTCGGACCGGCATGACGAGGCAGGCAAGCGCGACGACATGGACCGCGCGATTGCCAAGCTCGACAGCGACCGCGAGCGGCTGGAGGCCAGGCTGACGGCGCTGGCGCGGGAGAACAAGCGGCTTAAGGCGGATCTCGGCGCTGTGGCATCGTCGGGTTTGACGAATGGCAATGGCGCCGCGCTGCGTGAGCAGATGAACGAACTGGCGGCGGAGGTCGTCCACCTGACAGCCAAGCTCGAAGGACCGGATTCACCGATCGCCAAGGCGTTGGCGGCACCGCAGGACAACCGCTCCGCCGGCCACGACCGCAGTCTCGCCGACCGCGTGCGCGCCTTGCAGAAGGCGGAAGCCAACTGACGCGGTGCGGGCTGGCGGCCTGCCGGCGTCTTGGCCTCAGACGGCGCCCGTCAGCGCGAGAAATGATGCAGGGCGATGGCCGAGGCGGCAGCGACGTTCAAGCTGTCGAAGCCATTCGACATGGTGATCCGCACGGTTTGCAAGCGGGCAAGCAGGCTTTCGGGCAGGCCTTCGCCCTCGGTGCCGAGATAGAGCGCCAGGCGCTCGCCGCGCCGTGCATCGCGTATGTCGATCCGGCCGCGCGGCGACAGCGCAAACTGGTCGTAACCCCGCCGATCGAGGTCCGCCGTGAAGTCCGCCGTGTCGGCGAAGGACGCGAAAGGGATCTTGAGCGCGGCGCCGACCGAAACCCGGATCGCCTTGCGGTACAACGGATCGCAGCATGTCGCGTCCATCAACACCGCATCGGCGCCGAAAGCGGCGGCGTTGCGGAAGATCGAGCCCATATTGTCATGGTTGGCGATGCCGACAAGCACCACGACCAGGGCTTGAGCGGGCAAGGCATCCAGCAATGACCCCGACGGCAGGGGTGTCTCCTTGCGGCCGATGGCCAGGATGCCGCGATGCATGTGGAATCCGGCGATCGCGTCCATCACCGCGCCGGCGACGACATAGACCGGCAGGTCCGTTCGTGTCTTGCGCAGTATGTCCTCCAGGCCGCCAAGCCGGTTTTCCAAGACCAGGATGGATTCGGCGCTGAAGCGGCTCGACGACAAAAGCAGGTCGAGCACCACCTTACCTTCTGCGACGAAGCGGCCTTGCCGGCCGGCCAGGTCGCGCTCGCGGATATCAAGATAGGCCGCGACACGTGGGTCGCGTGGATCGTCGATGCGAATTGGGTCCATGTCCCGCTCAACAATAAAGAGCGTGGCTCGTGTGCCGCGAAAGACACATGAGCCACGCTCCGGAAATCGTCAGCGAGGTAAACGGCCGCGGCAGCGTCCGGTCAAGTCCCGGCGCGGCGCAATCTCTGCGCCATCTGGGACAGATCTTCCTTGCTGCTGCCGAAGATGCCGTCCAGCACGGCGAGCAGTTCGCGCACCGCATCGGATTTGCAGGAATAGTAGATCATCTGACGATCGCGGCGGGTGTCCACGAGGTCGAGCGCCCGCAACTTGGCCAGGTGCTGCGAGAGGGCGGATTGGCTGAGCATCACCTTTTCGGCGATGGCGCCGACCGACATTTCACCGTCGATCAGATAGCTCATGATCAACAGCCGTTTTTCGTTGCCCATCAGCATCAGAAATTCGGCAGCCGATTCGGCGTTCGCGATTAGCTTTGTCGAGACCATTGATGCCCCATGCTGTTTGCTCATCGAGGCGCCATGGGGGCAATGGTGCCTGAATCCATAAATTCACTTGTGAAGGTGCCGACGAGTCAGCACCACAGCTAAGCCTAGAACATTTCTTTCAAATCTCAAGGGTTGCTTTTGATCAAATGCAATTTAGTTTCGTCTTATGCCTCCGATGCGGCCCTGCCGATCCTGGCCATTTCGACCAGGGCGGGACGTAATTCCGAAGCCTTTACCAGCGGTTGCGGGAAGAATACCCGGCAGACATTGTCCCCCGACACCAGATCCATGCCATCGGCGTCCAAACCGGCGATCGTCCAGCCATCACCAGGTGCCTTGGCGAAATGACGGGCATAGATGGCGATCGCGTCGAGATGGTCGGCATTCATGTGCTCGACGGCCGATTGTTCGCTTCCGGCAAGTTCCTCGATGATGGGCCCATTGGTGAGGAGGTCGGCCCGTTCGAGCAGATAGGCCTTGCCGAACCCGCCGTTGAGGCTGGCGCGTTGCGGCTCCAGGCGAAAGATCGAAAAGTCGCCGAGCCCGGCATAGAGGCTCGCCTTGGGATTGCGGTTGAGATAGCGGCGCTCGGCGCGGGCATGCGCCTGCGAGCCGCGCTCCAGCCGCGATGCCTGACAGACCAGCGTCAGCCGCGGATGCGCCAGCGGATCACCTTTGCCGGGTTCGCCAAGCAGCAGGGAGCAACGCGGATCGGCAAGCAGCGCCGACGTGTGCGCCGCGAGCATCGACACCAGAATAAGCGGCGCGCCGTCGATGTCGGTCGCGACGCCGGCCCGGCTCGCCAGCGGCGCCCCGGTCCGTGGTTCCAGCACCGCCAGGGCGCCGAAGCGGGCACTGCGCAGAAGCGTTTTCGCCAACCGGATCGCCTCGGCGTCGGTCTCTCGGATCACATCCCTATCTTGATTTCGCTGCATCGAAGCGCTCGCCACAATTTGTCACGCTTGTCGGTGTTGCCGGCCGGATTCGGTCTTCCGCCAACTTCGGCTCGCACTATTTCGGCGCCATGCGGATGGCGCCGTCGAGGCGGATGGTTTCGCCGTTCAGCATCTGATTTTCGATGATGTGCAGGGCAAGTGCGGCATATTCGGAAGGTTCGCCGAGGCGTGAGGGGAAGGGCACCGCGGCGCCCAGCGAATCCTGCACGTCCTGCGGCATGCCGGCCATCATCGGCGTCTTGAAGATGCCGGGCGCGATGGTGCAGACCCTGATGCCGGAACGGGCGAGATCACGCGCCACCGGCAACGTCATGCCGACCACGCCGCCCTTGGAGGCGGAATAGGCCGCCTGGCCGATCTGGCCGTCATAGGCGGCGACCGAGGCGGTGTTGACGATGACGCCGCGCTCGCCGCCCTGCAGCGGCTCCAGTTTCGCGGCACGGTCGGCAACCAGGCGGATCATGTTGAAGGTGCCGATCAGATTGACCTCGATCACCTTGCGGTACTGGTCGAGCGGATGCGGGCCGTCCTTGCCGATCGTCTTCACGCCAATGGCGATGCCCGCGCAATTGACCAGGATGCGCGGCTCGCCCAGCTTGGCGGCGACATCGGCGAGGGCGGCGCTGCCGCTGTCGGCACTCGCGACGTCGCACCGGACGGCGATGCCGCCGATCTCGGCCGCGACCTTGGCGGCGCGCTCGATGCCGACATCGAGGATGGCGACGCGGGCGCCCTTGGCGGCAAACGCGCGCGCTGTCGCCTCGCCAAGGCCGGAGCCGCCGCCGGTGACGATCGCGATCTGGCCGTTGGGATTCATGGCGTCATCCTTATGCGTGTGAACGGGCTTTTGCGTGAGAACGGGACGGATCAGGCCCGGATCGACCGACAAGGTCAAGATGGAGAGGGCCGCCGTCTTGCAGAAACGGCGAACCACGGAAAACCCGTCCACACTTTCCAGGAGCCGCCCTAGGCGTGCTCGACGATCCTGGCCTGGCTGGCGTGGCCGACCTCGCCCGAAAGCCTGGCCACCGCGCCTGGCGCAATCTCATGCGACAGCAGCCGGTCGAGGTCGACAGGCCGCGGCATCGAAATCTGGCCGCGCGGTATGCGCTTGAAGCCGAGCGGCCCGTAATAAGGCTCGTCGCCGACCAGGATCACGGCGGGTGCACCGGCCTTGGCGGCGGCCTCCAGTGCGATCGCCACCAGCCGGCGGCCGATGCCGAGATTCTTGAAGGCGGGCCGTACCGCGAGCGGCCCAAGCATCAGCGCCCGGCCGGCACCGGCCGCTATGCGCGTCATGCGCACCGAGGCGACGACGAGGTCGCCGTCGACCGCGACAAAGGACAGAGCACGCTCATGCCCACCGGCCTCGCGGATCTTGTAGGCGGCCAGCACGAAACGGCCGGGCCCGAAGGCCTCGTCATTGATTGCTTCGATTTCAGGATCGTGCGCCGGGGTTTCCGGCAGGTACTTCACGTCGGCAAGGCTCATGGTCTTTGCGTTCCGGTAGAGGAGGAAAGGTTGCTGCAAACGGCAGCATTCGCCAGTCAGCGCTTCATCAAGCGCGGGCGCCCTTTCGTCGTCGGTCAAACCGGATCAAAGCAAAATCGAACATGCAAAGTGTCCGCTAGCATCAATTTTGCGCCGCCGCAATCGGCCCGTCCGCTGGCCCTATCGATTGACGATCTGTTCAGTCCTGACTAATTCCGTCTTGCCGCATCGCGCTCTACATGAGGTGGAAACGCGAAAGGATATTCCATGGGATTGTTGGTCGACGGTAAATGGCAAGACCGCTGGTATGACACCAAGGACAGCGGTGGCAGGTTCGTGCGGCCGCAATCGCAGTGGCGAGATTGGATCACGCGCGACGGTGCACCGGCGGAAGGCCGCGGCCGAGGCTTCAAGGCGGAGCCCGGCCGCTATCACCTTTATGTTTCGCTCGCTTGTCCCTGGGCTCAGCGGACGCTGATCTTTCGCGCGTTGAAGAGGCTCGAAGGCATCATCTCCATCTCGATCGTGCATCATTTCCTGGGCGCCAACGGCTGGACGTTTGTCGCCGAGGACGGCGCCACCGGCGACACGCTCTATGGCCTCGACTTCCTGCACCAAATCTACACCAGGGCGGATTCCGCCTATTCGGGCCGGGTGACGGTGCCGGTGCTGTGGGACAAAAAGGAACAGACCATCGTCTCCAACGAATCCTCCGAAATCATCCGGATGCTCAACTCAGCCTTCGATCAATGGGGCGATGCCGGCCTCGATTTCTATCCCCAGGCGCTGCGCGGCGAGATCGACGCGATCAACGCGCTGGTCTATCCCTCCGTCAACAACGGCGTCTACCGCGCCGGCTTTGCCACCACGCAGGCGGCCTATGAAGAAGCGTTCGGCGAGCTGTTTTCGACGCTCGATGGGCTGGAGGACCGCCTGTCCAGGCAACGCTATCTGGTGGGTGACCGCATCACCGAGGCCGACTGGCGGCTGTTTACCACTCTGGTGCGCTTCGACCCGGTCTATGTCGGCCATTTCAAGTGCAACCTGCGCCGCATCGCCGATTATCCGAACCTGTCGAACTATCTGCGCGACCTCTATCAGGTGCCCGGTGTGGCGGGGACGGTGAACCTGCATCACATCAAGGCGCATTATTACGGCAGCCACGAAACGATCAATCCGACGCGGATCGTGCCGGCGGGACCGGAGCTTGACTATGGCGCGCCGCATGATCGGGCGAAGTTCGCGAGGGCGGCGGCCTGATCTACCAATAGGGCGATGCTGGCACGCCGCGGAAAACCTCGGCGATCCGCCGCAGCGTCGCCGGTGTGGTGCCTTCCGGCAGGCGATCGAGTGGAAAAAAGCCGGCCTCGGCGATTTCATGGTCGGGCCGTTTCGGCGCGGTCTGGCTGAAATTTTCGACGAGATAGAAGCCGACATGATCGCGCCGGCTGGCGCGGCGGTTGAAGTGCATCGACTTCAGCACCGGCGTGGCGGCCATCGCGATGTTGCCCTCTTCGGCGAGTTCGCGGGCCAGCGCCTCGGCCAGCGTCTCGCCAACCTCGACGCCACCGCCGGGAAGCTGCCAGCCGGGCACATAGGTGTGGCGAATGAGGAAGACGGAATTGGTGGCGGCATCGTGGATCAGGCCGCGCACACCGAGCGTCATCGGCCGCCGCAGCACGAAATAGAGATGGAACAGCCGGGCCCTCAACCCCGCCCAGCCGGTCTGGCGGAACGCGGCTTCGTCGTCGGTCGGCATCAGTAGCGAAACCGTGGGTGGAAAGGGGCGTGCACGTCGCCTATGAAGGAGGAATGTTCAGGCTCGCGCATATTTCCGATGTCCATCTGGGGCCGCTCCCCGATGTATCCTATCGCGATCTCGCCTCCAAGCGCGTGCTCGGCTACGTCAACTGGCAGCGCAACCGCCGCCGCCACATGCACGATGCCGTCATCGACGCCATCGTCGCCGACATCAAGGCGCAAAGCCCGGACCATCTCGCTGTCACCGGCGACCTCGTCAACCTGGCGCTCGACGGCGAGATCGAGATGGCCAAACACTGGCTCGAGACGCTGGGGTCGGCGCATGACGTTTCGGTCGTGCCGGGAAACCATGACGCCTATGTGCCCGGTGCCTTCGACAAGATCTGCCGGTCATGGGCGGCGTGGATGAGCGGTGACGGTGTCAACACGCCGGTCGATCGCAATGCATTTCCCTATCTGCGCGTGCGCGGCAATGTCGCGCTGATCGGCGTCTCGACGGCGCGCGCCACGGCGCCCTTCATGGCCAATGGTTTCTTCATGGAGGGGCAGGCGGCTCGCCTCGGCAAGATCCTCGAGAGCGCGGCGAAGCAAGGGCTGTTCCGTGCGATCATGATCCACCACCCGCCGGTGCGGGGCGCCGTCTCCCAGCACAAGCGGCTGTTCGGCATCGCCCGCTTCCACAAGATCATCCGCCGCCATGGCGCGGAGCTCGTGCTGCACGGCCATTCGCACCTGCCGTCGCTGTTCCAGATCGGGCCTCGCGATGCAAAGGTCCCGGTCGTCGGGGTCGCCGCCGCCGGCCAGGCGCCGGGCGGCAATCACCCGGCAGCACAGTACAATCTGTTCGACATCGACGGCGAAAAGGGAAACTGGCGCATCCGCCTGACGCGACGCGGCCTGACCGGACCGTCCATACCGCCTTCCGATCTGCAGACCGTGGAACTCGGTGTCGAGCCCGACGCGGCTATGGTCGCCAGTTGAGAACCATGGCCGAGACGCGGTCCCACAACAGCGCCGCCGACACCGCGAGACCAACAAGTCCGCCGGCGGCGACCAGCCCAAGGCCCGACAGGAAGGCCGACCAGCCCTTGCCTTGCGTCGAGGCTCGCAGCGGCGGCTCGGCTTCCGTGACCTCGGCGCGTCTCATGCCGGCGACCGCCGGCTCGACGCCACCCTCCATCATTCTCCGGCGTTCGACGATGCGCTCGGCGACATAACGCGTCACGGAATCGGCGACCGGCTTCATCTCGGTCGATTCGGCAAGCACGACACGGCCAATGCGAGTGTCCTTGAGGAAGCGGTAGGTGCGGCGGTCGCGCCCCATCGCGACATGGCTGACGGCGTCGATCCACAGGCGCGGCTGTAGGCCCGAGGAGACGACAAAGTCGAAATTATCCATGTCGGCCGGAACATCGGCAAAGACGGGCGCGAGGTCCGCGGCCAGGAGGTCGAGGCGCATGCGGTGCGCCTCGCGCATGTCGACGACGACATCGTCGCGGTCAGCGAAGGCGTTCTTCACGTCACGGATGGCATCGGACAGTTTGCTTGACGGATCGATCTTCTCGCCTGCGTCCTTCATCGGCGTCTGCCTCGCGGGGTTGGTTAACACGCAGTTAACACAGCCGCCGGCAAAATGCACTGGCGCGATCAAGACGGCGAGGCGCCCGGGTGGTGTCGCGCTGGCCCAGCCGGTCGCGGCTAATTCGGGCGCAAGGGCCTGGCACGGCGGTTCATGTTGCGCCGGATGATCGTGGCGATCAGCTCTGGCGCCTCCTCGATCAGCATATGGCCAGCCCCCGGGACGTGGTGCACATGAAATTGCACGGGCAGATTGTCGGTGTGGGCAACGGGTAGCATCGGGTCATCGCTTCCCCATACCACCATCACCGGCATGGTCAGTGTTTCCAAGCGGTCGCGCGGGATGACGCCCTGCCGGTCTTGGCTGGTCATGGCGGCAGCGATCTCTATGAGTCTCTCGACTTGGCCGGGTCGCCCGCGCATGTCCCCAAGGGCGTCCAAGGTGTGATCGATAGGCCGCGTCAGTGGTCCCGACATCGCCAAGAGGCACGCCTGGATGTCGGATGGGTCCCTTGCGGCGGCAAAGCGGCGCAACAGCCGACCGTTGATCTCGGCGCCGAAGCCGCCAGGGGCCAGAAGTGTCAGCGACGCCACCTTGTCGGGCTCGGCCAGCGCCATCAGCGCCGCAACCGCGCCGCCCATCGAGTGGCCGACCAGATGAAAGCGCTTTACCGATCGCGCGGTGAGATCGGCCAGGACGGCCCTTGCCGCCAGCTTGGCCGGGCCGGCACCGGGGAAATCGAGCGACAGCCCGTGCCCCGGCAAATCATAAGCGAGTGTGCGCACCGCAGGCGACAGCGCCGGGATCACTTCGTGCCAAATATCGTGGCAGCCGCCGAAGCCATGCAGCAAGACGATGGCCTTCGAGCCAACACCCTTTTCGGCGGCGTGAAGCGATGCGATCATGAAATCTGAAAGCTTTATTGCGGAACGGCAAGGTGGGAAATGCGGGTGGTTTGCTCCTTGTCCAGAACGATGGCCAGTAAAATCTTCACGACGACTGGCGCTTGCGACCTCTCGATCTCGCGGGTTCGCGCGACAAAGCCGGCAAACCAGTCATATCGGGGCTTTGCCACCTGCTTCGGCGGCCAACAATTTGGTTGGTCCAAACAGTCCTGTCCGTGGGACGTCAGCTCGCGTTGCCGAGGCCTGCCGCGCGCAGGGCCCCAACCAGCCGCTCGGTCAGGTCGGGCGGATATTTCCGGTCGATGAAGGTCGCGCGCGGGTCGGCGGCGAATTTCGGAAATTTGGCGGTCAACTCGTCGACCAGCTTGCGCGCCAGATTGTCCTGACCGGCGATCTTGGCACCGATCAGCCGGGCGGCAAGATAGTGCGACTTCGTTGCGGTTGTTCTCAGAGAGGAACTGGCGATCGCGGCCTTGTTGGTGTCGCCAAGCATGAGTTCGCCGGCGAAAAGTCCAAAATCCCACCATGTCGGATGACCGCTGGAGGCGTCCACCGCCTGGGCCAGGATCGGCGTCCCCTCGGCATAGCGGCCGGCGAAAATCAGCCCGTAGCCATAAGCGGCGGCCATGGCGAGATCGTAGGGATTGAGGTCATAGGCCTTGCGCATCCAGCGCAGCGCCTCGTCGGCGTTGCCAAGACGGGAATTGATGTAGCCGTAGGAACGATGCGCGTAGGGACTGGTCGGCCCCATCTGCACGGCGCGATGGGCGAATGTCATCGCCTTCTCGATCGTGGCATCCGGCGGATAGGCGTAGTGGTCGTTCACGGCCTCCAGGTGGAGCGAGGCGATTTCCGAATAGACCAACGGTGATTTGGCGCCGTTTTCGGCGAGGGTTTCGAGGCAGCGATAGGCGGCCTCGTGGGTCCTGGCGTTCTGGTCGAGATAATATTTGTCGTTGAGCGTCAGGCATTGCGTGAGGGCGGTTTGTATGCCGCTCTGTTCGAGATAGCCGTAGATCGTGCCGGAAGCGGGAAGGGCGGACGTCAAGATGCCGGCTATACGGCTCTCGACGGTGGTCGGCGCGCTGTCGGAGGCGGTCAGGTTGCGCGACAAAAGCACCCGTCCGGTGGCCACGCTCTGCAGTTCGATCGTGATGTCACCCGTATCCGGCCCAGGCAGGATATCGAAGATGAAGCTCGTCGCGCTAGCGACCGGATCGGCCTTGTTGACGATGTCGCGACCGATGAAGTCGATCGTATCGAAGCCGCTCAGTCCGGCACGCAGCGTTGCGGCGACACGGCTGGCATCCGTGCCACTGGCCTTGACGGCGATGTAGACCAGCGGCAAAGCCTCGCTGGCGGCGGACGGCGCGATGCTGCCGGTCAGGGTCGCGGTCTCGAGCGTTGCCGCAGGGTCGCCGCCTGCCAGCAGCGCACCGCTGCCCTGACGCAATATCAGAACGCCGAGCATGGCTATGACCACGGCGATCGCCATCCAGAAGAACCGGAGATGGCGTGCCACCGAGGGCTCCGGCGCCGCCGCCGGTGCCAGCAATGCAGCGGCGGCAATGGCATCACCGGGGGGCTCGGATGGTGCCGCTACGGCTTCGATCTGCTCGGCGGGTTTCGCAGGTTCCGGCAAGCGGATCGCGTTGAGCTCATAGGCCGGGACATAGCTGCCGCGCGGTATCGCTATGCGAAACGGCTCCGCGACGCCTTCATTGGCGAAATATTGCTGCAGCAGCTCGCGTAGCCTGCCCGCCTGCACGCGTACCACCGCGTCGGTCGAAGGATCGAAATCGCCATCCTTGCCGAAGACATCCATGGCAATGGAAAAGCCCTTGAGCCGGTCGGCTTCGCCTGCCTGTTCGCGCTCGACAAGATAACGCAACAGCTTGCGTGCACGCTCGGATCGTCCGAACGTTTCGCTGGCAAGCAGTCGCTCTAGTGTCTCGCGCACTGCGGGGGCGGCAGGCGTGGCATGCTGCAAGTGTCGATCCTCTCGAAGTCGGCACAGGTTGAGGTGCGATCATATAGTTCCCGCACCGGCACACAAGTCTGCACCCATTATGCGATCGCGTACCTCACCGGAGAATTCTCCGGTGGTTAATAGCCTGCCGGTATCGGCCAGTGCATGGGCGTGAGAGCCAACATCAGCCAGTCGAGGCAAAGCCTTTCGAGGGCTTGAAAAATGGCGGCGTGGGGAGCTGTTCCTGCCTCCCGCGCCGCCGACCGGCCGATGCTAGCGACCGACGATACGATTCGCCGCTGACGTCACCGCTTCCAGCGAGGCGGCGACGATGTTGGTGTTGATGCCGGCGCCGAACAGTTTGCCCCCGGGATATTCCATCTCGACATAGGAGATGGCCGACGCGTTCGAGCCGCGCTGCAACGAGTGCTCGGAATAATCGAGCACCGACATGTCGACGCCGACATGGCGCGACAGCGCATCGACGAAGCCGTCGATCGGGCCCGTGCCGGTGCCTGATATCGTCACTTCCTTGCCATTGTCGAGGATGACCGCCTCGATCACCCGCCGGCCCTTGACCTCGGTATCGGGATAGGTGTGGTGGTCGAGGAATTTCAGCCGCGCGCCCGGCTGGTCGACATAGGTCTCCAGGAAGCGCTCGTAAATGCGCTTGGCCGGAACCTCCTTGCCTTCGGCATCGGTGATCGCCTGGATCGCCTGGCTGAACTCGATCTGCAGGTTGCGCGGCAGATTGAGGCCGTAATCGGCCTGCAGCACATAGGCGATGCCGCCCTTGCCCGATTGCGAGTTGATGCGGATGATCGCCTCGTAGCTGCGGCCGACATCGGCCGGGTCGATCGGCAGATAGGGCACTTCCCAGTGCGGCGTGTTGGCCTTCTTCAGCGCCTTCATGCCCTTGTTGATGGCGTCCTGGTGCGAGCCGGAAAAGGCCGTGTAGACGAGTTCGCCGACATAGGGATGGCGCTCGGGAATCTTCAGCTGGTTCGAATATTCATAAACGTCCTTCATCCGGTTGATGTCGGAGCAATCGATGCCCGGATCGACGCCTTGCGTGTACATGTTGAGCGCCAAGGTGACGATGTCGACATTGCCGGTGCGCTCGCCATTGCCGAACAGCGTGCCTTCGACGCGGTCGGCACCAGCCATCAGACCGAGTTCGGTGGTGGCGATGCCGGTGCCGCGGTCATTGTGCGGATGCAGGGAGATGATCAGGTTTTCCCTGGCGTCGAGGTTGCGGCACATCCACTCGATGCGGTCGGCATAGATGTTGGGCGTCGACATCTCGACGGTCGACGGCAGGTTGATGATCAGCTTGTTGTCAGGCGTCGGCCTGACGATCTCGGTGACGGCGTTGCAAATCTCCAGCGCGACCTCGAGTTCGGTGCCGGTGAAGCTCTCCGGCGAATATTCGAAACGGTAGCCGCCGCCCGCTTTGGCCGCCATGTCGGTGATCATCTTGGCGGCGTCGGTGGCGATGCGCTTGATGCCGCCGACATCCTTCTCGAAGACGACGCGGCGCTGCAATTCGCTGGTCGAGTTGTAGAAATGCACGATCGGGTTGGTGGCGCCGTTGAGCGCCTCGAAGGTGCGGCTGATCAGTTCGGGCCGGCACTGGACCAGCACCTGCAATGACACATCGGCCGGCACATTGCCTTCCTCGATGCACCAGCGGGCGAAGTCGAAGTCAGTTTGCGAAGCCGACGGGAAGCCGATCTCGATCTCCTCGAAACCCATGTCGAGCAGCAGCGCGAACATGCGCGCCTTGCGCTCGTGGCCCATCGGATCGATCAGTGCCTGGTTGCCGTCGCGCAGGTCGACCGAGCACCAGATCGGGGCCTTGTCGATCACCTTCGAGGGCCAGGTCCGGTCGGTGAGACCGACCGTAGGATAAGGTTGGTATTTTCGGGCTGCGTCCGGCATGCCCCGGCCGACCTGCTTGCCGGTCGCGGCCTCGCTGGCGCGGATGTCTTCTCGTGCGTTCATCGTCGTTTCTCCCGGCGGCTGGCGGTCCACCTTTCAGGCGGATGTGGTGCCAAGCGGCGCCTTTACCAGATTTTCGTTCGCTTGATATGATTTGCCAAGGAGCATGCGCTTGCGCGGCGGTTCGACCGCCGGGCGCTCCTTCAGCGAACCCGGCGATCGCCGATAAGGCCGAGAAGAAGCAGGGTCGAGGCAAGCGCGCGAACGGTCTCGCCGGCAAAGCCGGTCTGACGGGAAGCGGTGGTGGCGCGCGTGTTCATGGCCGCTCTCATACAGGAGCGGCCTGTTGGAGGCAAGCGGGGCCGGCCCGGTCGAATTTTATCCCTAACGCGGATGCTCTTCCCCGCGCGCTGCAAATGCGCCAGACTTGAACGGTGGCGGGGTGCCGCCGGCAGGGGTCATCCATGAATTTCGTGTTCTTCTCGCCGCATTTTCCCGCCAACGGCGCCGATTTCTGCGACCGGCTGAAGAAGGCCGGCGCGACCGTGCTCGGGATTGGCGACGCACCCTTTGACGCTCTGGACGGCAAGCTGAAGGCAGCGCTTTCGGAATATTACCGTATCGCCGACATGGAAGACTACGATGCGGTGTTCCGGGCGATCGGACATTTCATCCACAAATGGGGCCGCATCGACCGGTTCGAATCGCTCAACGAGCATTGGCTGGAACTGGAAGCCAACATCCGCACCGACTTCAACATCTACGGCACCAAGCTCGATTTCGTGAAGAATCTGAAGCGCAAGAGCCGCATGCGCGCCTTCTTCCGCAAGAGCGGCGTCGAGACCATCGCGCAGCGCAAATGCTCCGACCGGGCCGGCGCCATGACCTTCATCCGCCGCGTCGGCTATCCCGTGGTGGTAAAACCGGATTCTGGCTCCGGCGCTTCGAACACGTTCAAGATCTCGAATGCGAAAGAGCTCGACCAGTTCTTCCGGGACAAGCCGGAGGATGTGACCTTCGTCATGGAGCAGTTCATCGAGGGGCTGGTGGTGACGTATGACGGGCTGGTCAACCGCGACGGCGAGGTGGTGCTGGCGGCCAGCCATCGCTACGACCAGAGCGTCATGGAGGTGGTCAACAAGGACCGCCACATGAGTTACACCTGCTTTCCTCGGATCAGGCCTGTCGTCGAGGAGGCCGGCCGCAAGATCCTGAAAGCATTCGACGTGCGCGAACGCTTTTTCCACATCGAACTGTTCGAGACCAGGGACGACCGCATCATCGCGCTGGAGGTCAACATGCGCCCACCGGGCGCCTGGATGACCGACGCCATCAACTACACGTTCGACATCGACGTCTATGCGGCCTGGGCAGACATGGTCGTGAAGGACGCAGCCGGCGGCCCCTATGAAGGCAAGTATTTCACCGCCTATGCCAGCCGCAAGCGCCACCTCGACTATTTGCATAGCCATGCGGACGTGCTAGCCGCGCACCGCGACAAGATCGTCCACCATCAGGCCATCGAGAAGGTTTTCAGCCGCGCCATGGGAGATTACGCCTACCAGATGCGCTCGAAGGATCAGGCGGAACTGCGCGAGGCGGTTGCCTATATCCACGCGGAAAAGGCTTGAGGACATGGATATTTCCTATCACCAGGCTTTCGCCCGCAATCTCGGCCGCGACATGGAGTACAAGCGCTACGGCCATGCCGGCCGGCCGGTCGTGGTGTTCCCGACCTCGCAGGGGCGGTTCTACCAGTTCGAGGATTCCGGCGGGGTGGGCGCGCTCGCAGAGTTCATCGACACCGGCCGCATCCAGTTGTTCACGGTCGACGGCATCGACTCGGAATCCTTCTTCGACAAGCGTGCCGACCCCGCGCACCGCATCGCCCGCCACGAGGCCTATTTCCGCTATGTGCGAGAGGAGGCGCTGCCGGAATTTCTGGAAACCGCCGCGCAGGCCAATGGCGGACGGCGGCTGAAGCCGCTGTTCTCAGGCTGTTCGATGGGCGGCTACCATTCCTCGAACTTCGTCTTCCGTTTTCCCGAACTCGCCAGCGGCGTCATCTCCCTGTCGGGTGTCTATTCAGCCCGCGATTTCTTCGGCAAGGCGCTCGACGGCGATATCTTCTACAACTCGCCGCTCGATTATCTGCCCGGCATCGTCGACCCGAAATTGCTGGCGCGGCTGAAGGCGCTGAGGCTGATCTTCTGTTGCGGGCAGGGCGCCTGGGAAGAGCGCATGCTGGTCGAGACGCGCCAGCTGGAACAGATCCTGCGCGACAAGTCCATTCCTGCCTGGGTCGACTATTGGGGCGGCGACGTCAGCCATGATTGGCCGTGGTGGCACAAGCAGCTGGTCTATTTCTTCGGCCGCTGGCTGGATGACGATCTGATGCACAGGCTGGATTGAGGTGCATTGATATTCAGGTGAGGCTGGCCTGCAAATGGCGGCTTCCTGCGCTTCCCCGCTCTATTGCGTCGCAATAGAGCTGTGCTCACGTACTTTAAGTACGCTCCGCTCCGGTTCTCGGAAGCCACCATTTTCGACTCAGCCTGACCTGAATCTCACTGCACCTGCGCGCCCATGAATGACCACACCAGAGCCCATCCGCCGCTTGCCTTGTCATCAGCCGACATCAGCCGCACCTACCCTTCCTGGCAGGCCGGCACCGGTACGGTTTCGTGTTCGGGCGCGGATCCTCGGCGCAGGCCGAGGAACACGACAAGGGCGGTGACGATGGTGATTGCCGCCAGCACGATCAGCAGCCTGTCGAACGCCGTTTCGTAGGCCTCGACCAGAACGGCGGCGCCGGCCGCCGGCAAATGTTGCGCGGTTCCGCCGACATTACCGGTCACCAGCAATTGCGCCGCGGCAGCCGCGTCGCTGGACGGCGCAGCGCCTCGAGCGGCGAGCTGCGCCGCGGTGAAGCCTGACAGCGTCGCCATGACGATGGCCAGCGCCACGCCCTCGCAAGCGACACGCGTGGTGTTGAAGATGCCGACCGCCATGCCGGCGCGCTCCGTTGGCACGACGCTGACGGCCAGGCCATCCATCAATCCCCAGGGCAAGGCGATGCCGACGCCGATCAGGATCAGCGGCGTGACCAGCGCGACGTCGATGGACGGCGTCAGGCTCAGCCAGACCAAGCCAGCCGCGGCGACGAGCAGGCCGGCGCCGCAAATGGTGGCCGGAGCGATCCAGCGCGCGAGCTGGCCGGCGAGCAAGGGCAGGACCAGCAACGGGCCGGAGAGGCAGATCATCAATTGCCCGGCCTTGATCTCGCTCATCCCTTGGATGCCGATGAAGCGGATCGGCAAAAGCACAAGCAGGACCACGAAGCCATAGGCGGGCGCCGCCGCGAGAAACTGGACGCCGACGAAGCGAGGAAAGCGAAACAGGGTGAGATCGAGCATTGGCCGGCGCGCGCGCCGCTCGACGATGACGAACAGCACGAAGCAAAGGACGGCAACGCCGAGAAGCGTTACCACCAGAGGTTCGGCCCAACCGCTCTGCGGCGCCTGCAACACGCCATAGGTCAGCGAGGCCAGCGCGACCGTGAAGGTGCCGGCGCCCGCCCAGTCGAGCCCGGTCGCATCCGGGTCACGTGATTCCCTGATGGTGCGCAGGCCGAGGATCGCCGAGGCAACCGCTAGTGCCACGACCAGAACAAAGATCGACCGCCAGCCGAATGCGGCGATGAGCAGGCCGGAAGCGATCGGGCCGAAGGCCAGCCCGATGCCGAAACTGGTGCCGAGGAAGGAGAAGGCGCGCAGCCGCGATGGTCCCTCGAATTCCTGGGCAAGTGCGGAGGCGCCGCCGGCGAAGGCCAAGGCACTGCCCAGCCCTTGCGCGGCCCTGAAGACGTCGAACCAGGCGATGTCGGGCGCCAGCATCGCGCCGAGCGAAGCGAGGATGTAGAGGGAGAGACCGACGAGGAAGATCCGCTTGCGGCCATGATTGTCGGCCAGGGCGCCCGCCGCCATCAGGGTGGCGCCGAAGGTCAGCATGAACGCGTTGGTCACCCAGTTGAGCGCGATCGGGCTGCCGCCGAGGTCGGCCCCGATGCGGGAGAGCGCGACGGCCGGGCCGGTGAAGGTCAGGGGCATCGTCATGGCGGCAAGGCATACCGACAAAAGCACGAGCCATCTCTCGGCTGGGCCGCTGGTGGTCTTCGAGGTCATGGATTTTCCTATCTGAAGCAGTCTGCACCGGCGGCCCGCGCAATCGCGGCGCCGCTATGACGACCAAGATAGGTCAGCGACAGTTCCGGAAAAATAGTGTTAAATATCTCGACATAACGGACTGAAACGCTCGAATGGAGCAACCCGATGGATCGCCTCAGCGGCCTTCTGGCTTTCGCCCGCACGGCCGAATTCGGCAGCTTCGTCGCCGCCGGCCGGGCACTCGGCATCTCCGCTTCAGCGGTAGGCAAAAGTGTCGCGCGGCTCGAACAGGAGCTCGGCGTGCGGCTGCTGCAGCGCTCCACGCGGCGGATCGGCCTAACCGAAGAGGGCAAGCTGTTCAATGAGCGCGTGCGGCGCATCCTGGACGACATCGACGATGCCGAGGCGATGCTGTCGCGGACACGGGAGACGCCGCGCGGGCGGCTTCGCGTCTCGACCCCGATCGTCACCTATCATCTCTTGCTGCCGGTGCTGTCGGAGTTCATGGCGCGCTATCCCGAGATCGAGCTCGATATCGATTTCAACGACCGGATCGTCGACGTCATCGAAGAGGGCATCGACGTCGCGATCCGCAGCGGCGAGCTGCCCGATTCACGATTGGTGTCGAAACCCATTGCGCCCTTTCGCATGCTGCTATGCGCGGCGCCTTCCTACCTCGAGCGCCATGGCATACCCGGCGTGCCGGCGGACCTCATCGGGCACTTCGGCATAAACTTCCGCTATCTCAACAGCGGCAGGTTGCTGGACTGGCCGTTCATCACCGGGAGCGCGCAACCGCTGATCCGTTCGATGCTGACCTGCAACAACATGGAAGCCTTGAAAGGCGCCACGATCGCCGGTCTTGGTATCGCCTGCATGCCCGATTTCCTGGTGCGCGAGGCGCTGCGCGAAGGAAAATTGCGTACCGTGCTGGACGACCATATCGACGGCCGCGGCCAATTCCGGATGCTGTGGCCCTCCAATCGCCATCTGTCGCCAAAGGTGCGCGTCTTCGTCGATTTCCTTCCCGAACGGCTCGCGGCGGCGCGGTAACATCGCCCGGTGCCGGGCTTTTCACTCCCTGATGCTTCTGGCCACCACCCGCGCAATGCTCGGGCCGACGAGCAGCACGATCAGGAAACGCGCCGACTGCAGCGCCATGACGAAGGAGATGTCGACGTTGTGCGCGGCGGCGGCGATGATGGCGACGCTGTCCATGCCGCCGGGGCTGGTCGCCAGGTAGGCGGTCAGCGGGTCGACGCCGGCGAGACGGCTGATGAGAAAGGCAAGGCCGCCGCAAAAGGCGATCAGCGCGACGATCGAAGCGATGATCTGCGGCAGCGCGCGCGCCGCATGGCGCAGGATCGGCCTGGTGAAGTTCAGGCCAATCGACCAGCCGACCATCGCGTAACTGAGCGCCAGCAGCCATTGCGGCAATTGCATCGGCACCCCGAGACCGAGATGGATGATGGTGCCGAAAATGAAGCTGCCGAGGAAGAAGGGCGAGGGCAGCCGGCAAAGCCTGCCCGCCAGGCCGCCGATGATTGCCATGCCGATCGTGGCGGCGAATGGTTGCGGATCGATCTCGGGGAACCAGACGATGGCCGGGACCTCGATGCCCGAGGTGTCGACCCACATCTTGGCGACGAGGGCCGCCGTCATCGACACGAAGATGACGCGCAGATACTGCATGAAGGCGACAAGGCGCTGGTCGGCGCCAAAGGCGCCGGCCATCAGCACCATGGCGGTAGCCGCCCCCGGCGAAGAGCCCCAGACGGCGGTGGTGCCGGGCAGGATGCGCCAGCGGCTGATCAGCCAGCCAAGCAGGCTGGAGGCCGCGACCGTGGCGATCACCACGCCGAGGAACAGCGGCCATTCCTTGTAGAAGACCGGAAAGATATCGGCCGAGATCGAAGCCGCGACGAGGCAGCCGACGATAGCCTGGGCGGAGCCGAACAGAAGGCGCGGCACACGCACCGTGGCGCCATTGGTGCCGGCGACGATGGCCGCCAGCATCGGTCCGATCAGCAGCGCCGCCGGCAAGGCGGCGAGTTCCAGCGCACCGGCAAACAGCGCGGAGATAACCAGCAGGATCAGCCATTGCCAAGGCTTGCCCAGCCGCGTCATGCGCTCGACGGCGGGCTGGTCGGGAGGTGGCTGCTCGGCCGCGGAATCCATGCTCTGGTCTTAGACCGGGATGCGAAAAATGCGAACCCCGGCGTACCGGAAAAGCAGGTCCCGGCGCCTCAGCCGGTTTTGGCCTCAGCCAACCCAAAGCCGCCGACGGGATGCGTCTCCACCTGGAACTCGAAGCCGCCGATGAAGGGCCGCGCCTTGGCGATGGCCGCCTGGACTTCCGGAAGCTGCAGCGAGGCCTTGTGGCTTGCCTGATCGGTCCACACTTCGGTCACCCAGATCGCGTCGGCGTCGGCCGGGTCGGTGGCGATGATATAGCTCAGGCAGCCGGGCAGGGCGCCGGTGCTCTCGCGCAGCACAGTCATGACAGCGTCGCGTTGGCCGCGCGCCGCCCGCATCTTGCCGATCAGTCCGTACATGTCGTCGTCTCCCCCAGGGTTGGCGCGAAAGGAGTGTGTCCAGTATGCCGGTCGCTGGTCAAGGCATCAACTGGCCGCCATTGACCTCGATCACCTGGCCCGTGATGTAGCCGCTCAACAGGTCCGATGAGAGGAACAGATAGGCGCCGACGCAATCTTGCGCCGTGCCGGCGCGGCCCTGCGGAATGGTGGCGACCATGCCCTTCATCTGCTCGTCGGTCGAATAGCGTTCGTGGAAGGGAGTGAGGATGGTGCCCGGCGCCACGGCGTTGACGCGAATGCCGAAGCCGATCAGTTCCTTGGCCATGCCGCGCGTGACGTTGGAGACGAAGGCCTTGGCCGAGCCGTAAAGGCCGGCGCCGCCGCCGGCGCCATTGCGCGCGGCGATCGACGAGGTGTTGACGATGAAGCCGCCCTGTTTCTTCAGCCATGGCATCGCCTTGCGCGAGGCGGTCAGCACCGAGCGGGCGTTGAGATCCATCACCGCGTCGTAATGCGCCTCGGTCTGCTCGGCATAGGGGATGCGGCCAAGCATGCCGCCGGCATTGTTGACCAGCCCGTCGAGGCGGCCGAAATGTCGCGCGCTGTCCTCGACGACGCGCTCGACATCGGCGGGAAGAGAAAAATCGCCCTGGACGAGGAAGACCTCGCCGCCGCGGTCGCGAATGGTCTGGCCGAGTTTCTCGGCGGCGTCGCGGCTGGAATTGTAGTGCAGCGCCACCCTGCATTTCTGCTCGGCATAGGCGAGCGCGAGCGCCGCGCCGATGCCGGTCGAGGCGCCTGTGACCAGCACCGCCTTGCCGGCGAGATCGGGGATGACAAGACCAAGGGCTGTCTCTGGCACTGCTGTTCCTCCGGGGATTCCGATATTGTTGGCGGGTCTTGCCACCCTTGCATTCGAGGCGGTGCCGCTTCAAGGCCTGAGATAGACATAGCCCTGGCTTTGCAATTCGGCGAGCTTGACGACGCCGCCTTGGTCGGCGGCATGGAAGCCGTCGAGCAGGTCGGCGAGCGTAATATCCATGCCGCGCATGGTGTTGCCGCAGGCATGCGGGTCGAGCCCTTGCTGGACAAGACCGGCAAAGCGACCCGAAATCGCCGCCGATATGCCCTTCGACTTGAAGCCGGCAAGGGCTGGACCATGCACGACCAGCGCGATCTCGACGTTGCCGCCGGTGCCCTCATAGTGGTTCTTGATGTTGCCAAGCACGAAATTGACCTTGTCGAGGTCGCTGAGGTGATAGACGACCTTCAGCCTGGCAGGCTCGGTGGTTGCCGCCCGGACCGCCCGCAGGCCGAGAAGCGTTCCGGCTCCGGCGAGAACCGCCCGGAACATGTCACGTCGGCGCATGGCGTCCCCTCCCTGGCTTGCCGGCGCAGCGCAATTTGCGTGGCCGCTGCCGCAATACTAGCATAAATTGACCTTACGTCCTGTCGAGGCGGAGGAGGGGGGCACATGGCGTTCTGGGAATGGAAGACGTTCGCCGGCGCCGGACTTGGCGCCGCACTGCTTGGCGGACTTGTGGGTTCTGCTTTTGCCGATGATACGCTCAAGCTCACCGAACTCAGCCCCAACGGGGCGGACGCCTGTTTCGGCCGGGTCTATGACGCGGCGCACCTCAAGGCGCATCCGAAGCAGAAAGTGGCGCGGATCTTCTTCTACTACGGCCATGATCCGGTCAGCCGTCCGAATGAGGAACCGAGCGCGAATTCCGATACGTCCTACAATGGTTTCCTCACCACCACGGTGCGTGGCGCCAAGGCGCCGGAATGGGCCGGCGGCTGGTGCAATCACGAGTCCGAGGACGACAAATCGGGCCCGATCCGCTGCGGCATGGATTGCGACCGTACGCTGGCGTCGCTGAAGGTCGACGACAAGGGCCGGCTGATCCTGTCGGACCTGTCTTCCGATATCTACCTCGATCCGGATTCGGAGGAGCAGCTCGGCAAGGCGGAATATGTCAGGCAGGCGCTCGGTTCGGAGGACGACAATTTTCGCCTCGACCCGATGCCGGCGGCGACCTGCAAGGCCGAGTTCGCACGCATCGATCCGATCGACCCGGCGCTTGGGCCGCCACTGCGCGAGCGGTTCAAACCCGATCAGGCCTTCTGCTACGGGCGCGACTATGATGCAGCGCATATGAGTTCGCATCCCGATCAACTGACGCAGTCGATCCGGGTGTTCCGCGGGTCCGTGGAACTCGCTTCCTACGCCTCGGGCGGTGATGTCGCGAACTGGCCCGACGGCGCCGACATCGCCGTCTCGGTCACGACACGGCGGAAGGGGGCCAAGGTCACGCAGACCTATTCCTGCCAGGGCGAGGCCGACCAGTGGCGTTGCGCCGCGAGTTCGAAGATGAGCGATTTTTCGTGCGACATCGCGCAAAAGGAAATCTTCCTCAAGCGCGGCGCCAACGGCACTATCATGCTGGCCAATCCCAACAGCAGCATTGCAATCGTCGACCTGTGCTCGAAAGCCGCCGACGGCAAAACCAAGTCCGATGACAAGGTCTATCGGCTGGAGGCGATGCCGCAATCGGCGTGTGCGCCGTAAGCACGGGCTTGTCTACAATGCCGCGAAGGGATATATCTTTGCTATATCTCATTTGAGGATGGCATGATGGACAAGGCAAAGGTGTTCTGGTCGGGCCGGTCACAAGCTGTGCGTCTGCCCAAAGAGTTTCGTTTCGAAACGGACGAGGTTTCGATCCGTCGCCATGGGCATACTGTCATACTTGAGCCACTCGTGCAGGATTGGGCGTGGCTTGACCAGGTGATCGGACCAGTCGACGAGGATTTTGTCGAAGCGGCGCTGGAACGGCAGGAGGGGCAGGATAGACCTGCCTTGGACGACATCTTCAAGTGATCTATCTGCTTGATACCAACGCCGTTATTGCCGTCATCAAAGGTGACGCGAGTCTACTCGCGCTTCTGAAACAGCACACGCCGCAGGATTTTGCGCTTTCGGCGATCGTGGCACATGAACTGTACTATGGTGCCGAAAGGAGCCAGAGAAGAGCTGAAAATCTGGCGCGCATCGAAGCTTTGCAATTCCCGGTGCTTGAATTCGATCGAGAGGACGCGAGGCATGCCGGAGAGATTCGGGCAACGCTTGCAGCGTTGGGGACGCCAATTGGCCCCTATGATGCGCTCATTGGCGGGCAGGCGCGCGCTAGAAGCCTCATTCTGATCACCCGCAACGTCCGGGAATTCGAGCGCATCAACGGCCTCTCAATCGAGACTTGGTGAACCGCCTCAGGCGAACGGCACCGCCGTCGTACCCTTGGGCAGTTTTGCCTCATCATCCGGCTCGACATGGATGGTCACCCGCACCGAAGGGAGTTCGGCCTTCAGCGCGTCCTCGATGCGATCGCAGATGACGTGGCTGGCACCGACCGACATGTCGGCGTCGACGACCAGATGGAATTCGATGAAGGTGGCGCGGCCGGCGATGCGGGTCTTGAGGTCGTGCACCTCCATCGCGCCTTTGCAATTGGCCGAGATGATGTCGCGGATGCGCATGTGCTCCGCCGTGCCGACGGCTCGGTCCATCAGGCCGTTCATCGACGAGCCGATGACATGCCAGCCCTGCCACAGAATGTTGAGCGCGACGATGACGGCCAGTGCCGGGTCGAGGATTTGCCAGCCAGTCAGGATTGCTCCGACCAAGCCGCCGAAGACGCCGATCGAGGTTACAACATCGGTCATGATGTGATTGCCGTCGGCGACCAGCGCCGGTGACTTTTCGGCTCGGCCCACGCGGATCAGCGTCCAGGCCCAGAAGGCATTGATGACGGTGGCGACGCCGTTGACGGCAAGGCCTTTCCAAGGCTGTTCGAGCGGAGCCGGCGTCTGCCATGAGCGCCAGACTTCGTTCAGGATCAAAAGCGCGGCGAGCACGATCAGCACGCCTTCGAGCACGGCCGAGAAATACTCGGCCTTGTGGTGGCCGAAGGGGTGATCCTGGTCGGCGGGCTTGTAGCTGACCTGGATTGCCCAGAAGGCGGCCATCGAGGCAATGACGTTGACGATCGATTCCAGCGCGTCCGAATAGAGCGCCACGGATCCGGTTATGTACCAGGCGGCGGCTTTCAGCGCGAGCACGACAAAGGCGATCACGATCGACCAGAAGGCAAGGTTGGCGACCTTGCGCTTCGCGGCGGCTTTCGCCGCGATCGCCATGGTGTTCTCGGCTTCGGCCATTACCGTCAGGCTGCCTTTTCCTTGGCCTTGCGCGGCAAATGCGCAACGATGTTCTCGATGATGCGCATGCCGGCATTGTGGCCGAGCGTCATGATCGATTCCGGGTGGAATTGCACCGCTGCGATCGGCTCCTTGCGGTGCTCGAAGGCCATGATGACGCCGTCCTCGGTCTCGGCGGTCACCATGAAATCATCCGGCAGGCGCACCGGATCGGCGAAGATCGAGTGGTAGCGGCCGACGGTGACTTCCTTCGGCAGGCCGGAGAAGATGATACCCGGCTTCGAGACGCGGATACGCGACGGCTTGCCGTGCATGGGAATGTGCAATTGCCTGAGTTCGCCGCCATAGGCCTCGGCCAGCGCCTGCAGGCCAAGGCAGACGCCGAAGATCGGCAGGTCGCGGGCGCGCGCTCGTCTGATGGTCGCCGCGCAGTCGAAATCCTTGGGCGTACCGGGTCCGGGCGAGAGCACGACGAGGTCGGGCTTCAGCCGGTCGAAGACTTCCTCCGGCACCGGCGTGCGCACGGTCGAGACATTGGCGCCAGTCTGGCGGAAGTAGTTGGCCAGCGTGTGGACGAAGGAGTCCTCGTGGTCGACCAAAAGGATGTTGACACCGTCGCCGACGCGCGCGGATGCGCGCTCGGTGCTGGTCGAATTGCCCGTCTTGGCGTCACGGATGGCGGAGAGCATGGCGGATGCCTTCAGTTCGGTTTCGGCTTCTTCTTCCTCGGGAATGCTGTCGAAGAGCAATGTAGCGCCGGCGCGCACCTCGGCGATGCCGTCCTTGATGCGGATGGTGCGCAAGGTCAGGCCGGTGTTCATGTCGCCGTTGAAGTTGACCATGCCGATGGCGCCGCCATACCAGGCGCGCGGGCTCTTCTCGTTCTGCTCGATGAAGCGCATGGCCCACAGTTTCGGCGCGCCGGTGACGGTGACCGCCCAGGCGTGCGAGAGAAACGCATCGAAAGCGTCCATGCCCTCGCGCAGCCGCCCCTCGATATGATCGACCGTATGGATCAGGCGCGAATACATCTCGATCTGGCGGCGGCCGATGACGCGCACCGAGCCTGGATCGCAGACCCGCGACTTGTCGTTGCGGTCGACGTCCGAGCACATGGTGAGCTCGGATTCGTCCTTCTTGGAGTTGAGCAGCTTGATGATCTGCTCGGAGTCCGAAATGGCGTCGTCGCCGCGCTTGATGGTGCCGGAGATCGGGCAGGTCTCGACGCGGCGGCCGTTGACGCGCACGAACATCTCAGGCGACGCGCCGATCAGGTATTCGTTCTCGCCCAGATTGATGAAGAAGGAATAGGGCGACGGGTTGATGGACTTCAGCTTGCGCGAAATCTCGGATGGCTGCGTCTCGCAGCGCTCGTAGAACATCTGGCCGGGGACGACCTCGAACAGGTCGCCGCGCTTGAAAGAGTCCATCGCCCGGCGCACCAGATTGGCGTATTCGCCGGGCTCATGATCGCCGCGCGGCGGGATGCGATCGGCGGTCTTGAACGGCTCGGCGATCTGGTCGCGCGGCAGGCCTTCGGTCGAAAAACCTTCGCCCGCATAGTCGTAGCGGTCGGTCCAGGCCTTGGCCGAATAGTGGTCGACGACCAGGATCTCGTCGGGCAGGAACAGCACCAGGTCGCGCTGGCTTTCCTTGCGAACCAGCGTGTGGTCGACCGGGTCGAACTGGAAGGCGAGGTCGTAGCCGAAGGCGCCGTAGAGGCCGAGATTGGCATCTTCGGCCGTCTTGAACAGAGCCGTGATGGCGCGCAGCACGGTGAAGACCGAGGGAACGCGGCTGCGTTCCTCCTCGGTGAAGACACGGCCGGGCTTGGCGACGTCGAGGCGGATCAGCTGTTTCGAGGTCTCGGCGATCGTGACCTCGGTGAGATCGCCCAGCGTCCTGCCGATGACCGGCAACAGTGCCTCGCCACGGCCGTTCAACGCCTCGATGCGCATGGCACGGCCGCGCGCGGAGATGACCAGCGGCGGATCGATGATGGCGGTGTCCCAGCGCGTGTAGCGGCCGGGATATTCGTAATTCGAGGAAAACACCGCGCCCCGGCGCGAATTCAGCCCATCGACATAAGCGTCGATCGCCCCTTCATAGGGCCGGCCATGGCGCTCGCGGGTGATGGTGATGCCACCCTCGGTCACGAAACGCTCGGCGCCGTTGTCCAGAACCTTAATCGTCGTCATTGCCGTCTCCATTTTGGGCAACGGACCCGGGAATGGCTTGAAAAAACAAATGGCCGCCCGGACATTCCGTTGCGGCCACCTCTCTTTTCACGCGCACGCGTTCGAACAGGCCGCTGTCAGCAGGCCCACCACCAAATGGTCTTGGTCGAACGCATGTTCATGGCGATTCCCTTAGCGGCGATTGGGCGGCGGCGCAACTGGATTCGACGGAGGCTCAGTCTTCCAGCGTGCCCGACCTGGCGTCGCCGCTCTTCCTGTCGCCGACCAGTTTCAACAGGTCCTCGCCGGCGCGGATGATGCGGCGCGAGCGCCGCGTCAGGATGATGCCGTCCTGCGGCGCGAACACTTCGGTGCGGCCATCGGCTTCGCCCGGTGCGTGGACGATGGTGGCGAGGCGCGCGCCCTTGGCGACGCGGTCGCCGGGCTTCACGTCATAGAGGACGGCACCGGCACGGGGTGCGGGCATCATGTCGATGTTTTCCAGCGGCGCCGCGACACCCGTGAACGGGCCGGGTGCGGGGAGGGTGGTGTCGGATATCACGCCGCGCATCGCCAGCAGCCGGTAGAGGCCTGCCGCGTCGGCCGAGGCGAGCGCGCCATCGACATCGAGGATGCCCCGATATTCGACGGTGGTGGCGACGCGCCTGTCAAGCTTCGCCACATCGGCTGATGCGTTCTGGTAGGGCATGATCGAGGCGCCCTCGAAAGTGCCGTCGGTGTCCTCGCTCCACAGCACGACGGCATCGACGCCCATGGCGGCGGCGCAATCGGCCATGGCTGGCCAGAGGCTGGAGTGGACATAGAGATAGGCAAGGCCCTCGTCGTCGCAGTGCAGGTCGAGCACGATGTCGTGGCCGAGCGAAAGCTGCACTAGGCGCGACTTCAGCCGCTGGTCGGCGCCGCCAAAGGTGGCGTCTGGCAAGAGCCTGGCGTCGGGCGCGGCCAGCAGCGGAAAGCCGCGGTTGAAGTTGGTGCGGGTGCCCAGATGAAAGCGGCCCTGGTGCTCGCCGAAATGATATTGCGCGCGGCCGATCGGGTTGGCCCAGGGCACGATGGTGATGTTGCCCTTGATACGACCTTCGGCCTCGGCCTTGCTCAACATCGGTATCAACGCATCGATGGCGACGACGCCCGGCAATTCGCCGGCATGGAGTGCGGCCTGCAGGTAGGTCGACGGGGCCGCCTTGTCGGCGCCGTCGAAGCGGAACACGGGGAATTCGTAGGAAACCCCGTCGCTGTCACCGGCGATGCGTTCGATCGATTTCTGCATGACGTTCTCCATCAAGAGCGAGAAGACATGCCCATTTGAAGGTGCCGATGTCGATTGGTCCAGCCCGCCGCGCTATGGGCGCAAGAGTAGTCTTTTGCCTTGCCGCATGTCGTTGACCCAAAACCGCTGCGCACTTTTGGGAGGACAGGCAGTTATTCGGCGGCAGGCTGGAGGGCGGCGACCGGCGCGCGCCTGTCCAGCGCCTGCGATAGCACCGCCACGCCAACCGCCAGCAGGGCGAGCACCGCGCCGACCAGCGGCAAATCGGCATAGGAAACGCCCGCCGACAGCGCCACGCCGCCGATCCAGGCGCCGCCGGCATTGCCGACATTGAAGGCGCCCTGGTTCAGCGTGGCGGCAAGGTTCGGTCCTTCCGACGCCGCCTCGACGACACGGATCTGCAGCGGCGGCACGACGACGAAGATGAGCACGCCCCACAGGAAGACGATGCCGATGGCGACGCTGGCGATGGCGCCGAACTGGATGAAGCCGAGGAACAGCAGGGCCATCAGCAGCAGTGTGCCGATCACCGTCGGCATCAGTTTCCAGTCGGCCAGCCTGCCGCCGATGATGTTGCCGATGGTCATGCCGGCGCCGAACAGCAGAAGCACCCAGGTGACCGCCGCTGTCGACAGGCCCGACACGTCGGTGAGATAGGGTTTGATATAGGTGAAGACGGCGAACAGGCTGGCCGAGGTCAGTGCCGCGATCAGCATCGCCAGCCACACCTGCAGCTTGCCAAGCACGCGGACTTCGGCACGCAGACCGCCGCCGCTCGGTTCCGTGACGTCCGACGGCACCAGCCAGGCGATGGCCGCGACCGAGATCAGGCCGATGCCGACCACGGCCAGGAACGTGGCCCGCCAGCCAAAGGCTTCGCCGAGCGCGGTGCCGGCCGGAACGCCGAGGATGTTGGCGAGCGTCAGGCCGGCGAACATCAGCGCGATGGCGCTGGCGCGCTTGTTGCGCGGCACCAGGCTTGCGGCGACGACCGAGCCGATGCCGAAGAAGGCGCCGTGGCCGAAAGCGGTGAAGACGCGCGCCGCCATCAGCAGCCAGTAATTGGGCGCGATGGCGCAGAAGAGGTTGCCGACGACGAACAAAGCGGCGAGCCCCACCAGCACGGGCTTGCGCGGCAGATGCGCGGTGGCCATGGCCACAACGGGCGCGCCGAAGACGACGCCCAGCGCATAGCCCGTGACCAGCAGTCCGGCGGCCGGGATCGTCACGCCGAGATCGGCGGCGACCTCCGGCAGCAGGCCCATGATGACGAATTCGGTGGTGCCGATGCAGAAGGACGCAATGGCAAGCGCAAGGATCGGCAAAGGCATGGGAGGTCCAGACTGAATCGGTTCAATTTCAGACTGCGCGAGGATCCCTGCCGGGCACAACGTCTATTGCCGCAATGCAGCAATGCAGAAAGTCGGGAGCTTGACGAGAGTGGCTCAGGCCAGCGGCTTCAGCTCCTGGGCGATGGTGGGCAGCAGTTCCGAGACATTCGGGTGAATGTGCATCGCGCGCGCCAGCGTGTCGACCGGCGCCTTGGCGTACATCAGGTCGAGCACGCAATGCACCGCCTCGTCGCCGCCCGGGCCGAGCACCGAGCAGCCGAGGATCTCCCTGGTGTCGGCGTCGACCAGGATCTTCATGAAGCCTTGCGTCTCGCCCTTCTCGACGGCGCGGCCGACGCGCGTCATCGGCCGCTGGCCAACAAGCACGCGGCGTCCGGATTTCCTCACCGCCGTCTCGGTCATGCCGCAGCGGCCGAGCGGCGGATCGATGTAGAGCGCATAGGCCTCGATGCGGTCGCTGATCCTCCGTGGGTCATTGTCGAGCAGATTGGCGGCGACGATCTCGTAGTCGTTGTAGGAGGTGTGGGTGAAGGCGCCTTTGCCGTTGCAATCGCCCATAGCCCAGATGCCGGGCACGCTGGTGCGCAGCTGGTCGTCGACAATGACGAAGCCGCGCTTGTCGACCTCGACACCGGCCCTGTCGAGGCCGAGGTCATCGGTGTTGGGAGTGCGTCCCAGCGCCAGCAGCACATGCGACCCTATCGCGGGCGGCTGGCCGGCGGAGAAAGTCACGGCAATGTCCTCGCCCTGTCTGGCGAAGCCGATGTCGTCGGCGCCGACATGAACGGCGATGCCTTCGTTTTCGAGGATCGACAGGATGACGGCCGAGACGTCCTCGTCCTCGCGGCCGGTCAGGCGCGGGCTCTTTTCGATGACGGTGACGTCCGAGCCGAAGCGGCGGAACATCTGCGCGAATTCGAGCGAGATATAGCTGCCGCCGACGATGATGAGGTGGCGCGGCAGCACGTCGAGATCCATCATCGAGGAATTGGTCAGGTAGTCGATGTCGTGGATGCCGGGCAGGTCCGGAACCGAGGCACGGCCGCCGGTGTTGAGGAAGATTTTCGGCGCGGTCAAAAGGTCTTCGCCGACGCGCACCGTGTTGGCGGATTCGAAGCGCGCGTGGCCGCGATAGAGCGTGCAGCCCTTCATGCCGGCGATCCAGGTCTCCAGATTGCCGCGGGCGTCGTTCGTCACCTTGTCCTTGCGCGCCTTGATCCTTTGAAAGTCGACCCCGACCGGACCGGGAAGGGTCACGCCATAGTCGGCGGCGCGCCGTGCCAGATGCGCGGCATAGGCGCTGGCGACCATGGTCTTGGTCGGCATGCAGCCGGTGTTGACACAGGTGCCGCCGACCAGCTTGCGCTCGACCAGCGCCACGCTCATGCCGGCGGCCGTCAGCCGGCCCGCCAATGGCGACCCCGCCTGGCCGGCGCCGATGATGATGGCGTCGAAGGTTTTCGTCGTCATGCAACCGCCGCCACGATCAGCAGCCCGCCGATGATCGCCACAGCGTCCTCGATGAAGGCGGCGGGCGGGTCCTTGCCGAAGGCGGCCGCCAGCCGGCCGCGCGCTTCGGCGCCACCGAGCGTGCCGATGACCGCGCCGATGGCGCCGGCGATCAGGCACACGATGGTGGCGCCGCCGGCCGCGCCGATCACCGCGCCAGAGAAGGCGCCGAGCAGGATGCGGGCGCCGAACTGCTGCGGCACCTTGCGGCTTGGCGTCGACGGCAGCTGGTCGGTGACCAGTTCGACGATGGCCAGGATGGTGAAGATGCCGACAGCCGCCCAATGGCTCATGAAGCTCGCCCAGGTGCCGGCAACCGGCAGCCAGCCGAGATAGGCGCCCCAGGCGACGGCGGCAGGTGCCGTCATGGCGCGCAGGCCGGCAATGACGCCGATCAGAAGTGCAAGAATGTAGAGCATGGTCGATCCCCCTCGATCCCGGGCCGGGACGGCCCTGAGACGGCAGGCTACCATAGGCCGGATATTTGGCTAGGCCGCAGACTCATGAGCGCGCAAACGTGGTCGAGATGGAAGCGCCGAGCGAACATGCTCGGCTCCATGAGCCAATGTTTCAGTTGGCTGATGGAGCGTTGACCGCAAATTGCGCGGCGAAAGCCCTGAGATAAGCTGGCCGCGCTTCCCCGCGCGCCACATAGGCAGCCAGGTTTTGATACTCGTCCAGAATGCCTGACATTCTCAGTCGCAGCAGCACCGATACCATCAACAGATCGCCGGCGCTGAACGCATCATCGAGCCAGTCGGCGACGCCCAGATGAGCCGAGAGCCTGTCCAGCGGGGCGCGAACACGGTCCTTTACCAGCGGCAGGCGCTCCTCGCTCCAGGGCTTGTCAGCTTCGAAAATCCTTGCCGTGGTCAATTCGAGGACCGGCGGCTCGATGGTGTTCAATGCGGCAAACATCCACGTGATCGCACGCGCGCGGGCATCGCGCTCCTTCGGCAGCAGCCCCGCATGCTGCTCGGCAAGATGAAAGACGATCGAGCCGGTCTCGAACAGCGAGAGAGAACCGTCCTCATAGGTGGGGATCTGGCCGAAGGGGTGGATGGCCAGGTGCTCGGGCGCCTTCATCCCCGCGAAGGAAACAAAACGAACCTCATAGGGCTGCCCCACTTCTTCCAGCGCCCAGCGAACGCGCGTATCGCGCGCCAGTCCCTTGCCGCCATCGGGCGATCGTTCAAACGCCGTGATCGTGATCGTCATCGCATCCGTTTCCTTGCTTGGGCGAATTTCCTCGGCTTCCTATCGAAGGACGAATGAGGTACCCGGAAATCGACAGCGGTCTTGAACTATTTTCATCGCCGGAACAGGCCGCGAATGGCCGCTTGCGATCAAAGGTCATGATCTTACGGTGACCGCAAGGCGCGCAAATTTCGGCCAATCCGGATTATAGGCTTACGGCTTGGTCCTTGCCTCGGCGCTTTTCTGTTCGGGTCAACTGTGCTTTGGCAGTGATCTCAAACGGAGGCACTGCCATGGCTGTGAGCGAACGTGCGAAAATGGCGGCCGGCGAATGGTACAGGTGCCTGGATGACGATCTTGGCGCGTTGCGCGCCGTGGCCGCGGATGCCGTGTTCGAACACAATACGCTGCCGCCCCGTCAGCGCGGGAACCTCGGGCCAGCCCTGCGGACACTGCTGGGCGGCGTGGGCGAGGGCGCCCGCATCGAGGCGCCTTTCCATTGCGCCTACGGCTTCAACATCTTTCTCGGCGACGGCGCCTTCCTCAATGCCGGCTGTACCATCCTCGATACTGCTTCGGTGCGCGTCGGCAAAGGGACGCTGCTTGGCCCGAATGTGCAGATCTATTGTGCCGAGCACCATAAGGAGCCGGCAGGTCGGCAGGCGGGCCTGGAGATCGCCAGGCCGGTCATGATCGGCGACGATGCCTGGATCGGCGGCAGCGCGGTCATCCTTGGCGGCGTCAGCATCGGTGAGGGCGCCATAGTGGGCGCCGGGGCGGTGGTGACGCGCGACGTGGCGGCGAACACGACGGTGGTCGGCAATCCGGCGCGGGTGGTCAAGCGCGGTTGAGGGTGCTTTCGTCGGCAATCAATGCGACAGGGCGCCCGCCGTGCGCTCGTCCCGCTCGCTCCGCCTGGAAAATTCACGCCGGTATTGCGCCGGTGAGGTCCGGAGCCGCGCCGAAAAATGCTGGCGCAGCGAGGTGGCGCTGCCGAAGCCGGCCTCGAAGGCGACGATGTCCATCGATTTCTCCGTCGCTTCCAGCAAGCGCTGCGCCAGTTCGATCCGCTGGCTGGTCAGCCAGTCGCCAAAACTGGTGCCGATCGATTTCTGGAAGCGCCGGGTGAAGGTGCGCCGCGTCAGGCCCGCGGCTTCGGCGACGCTGTCGAGGCTGTGCGTTTCGCCAAGCGTCGCGCGAACCGCGTCGAGCGCCCCGGTGAAGCGGTCGGCCTTGGCGCTTTTTGCCACGGGACGCTCGATGAACTGCGCCTGTCCACCCTGCCGGTGCGGCGAAAGCACGACGTGCCGGGCGAGCCGCAGCGCCGCCTCCGCGCCGTAGCGGGCGCGCACGATGTGCAGGCAGCAGTCGAGCCCGGCGGCGACGCCGGCGGAAGTGACGATGTCGCCATCATCGACATAGAGCACGTCGGCATCGACTGAAATGTCGGGATGGAGAGCCCGCAACTGCTCCGTATAGGCCCAGTGGGTGGTGGCTTTTCGGCCCGAAAGCAGGCCGGCGGCGGCGATGGCAAAGGTGCCGAGACACAGGCCCACGATCAGCGCGCCGCGCCGGTGGGCGCGGCCGAGCGCGTCCTCGAGCGGTTTGGCCAGAGGCGCCTCGAGATCCTTCCAGCTCGGGATGATGACCATATCGGCGTCCTCGAGCGCGGCAAGCCCGTGCGGGACCATGATGCTCAGCCCGGCATCGGTCCGGATCAGCCCTTCCTCGATCCCGCAGACGCGGAAGTCGAAGCGCGGCAGGCCAAGGCTGGTGCGGTCCGCGCCAAACACCAGGCAAGGCACGGAGAGATGGAACGGGCTGATGCCGTCGAAGGCGAGGACGGCGATGATGGGAGCGGTCATGAGGCGATTTTCCAGTGTGAATGCGGATTGTCCCAATTCTTTCGAATGATGTCAATCGGGCCACTTTTGACTGTCCGCCAACCATCCTATTTTCGGTCCGTCGCATTCAAGCCGGAAGGAAAACCCCATGTCTGACCTAGCCAACACCGCGCCGCGCCGGGCGCTCGTCGTCATCGACGTCCAGAACGACTATGACGGCGGTAACCTGGCCATCCAGCATCCGCCGTTCCGCGACAGCGTCGTCAACGTAGCACGCGCCATGGATGCCGCCGCCGCTGCCGGCATCAAGGTGGTGGTCGTCAAGCAGATGGCGCCCGAGACGTCGCCGATCTTCGCCAAGGGCAGCCATGGCGGCGAACTGCATCCCGAGATCGCCAAGCGTCGTCGCGACCACTATGTCGAGAAGAATTTGCCGAGCGCCTTTACCGGCACCGATCTCGAGGCCTGGCTGCGCGCCAACGCCGTCGATACGATCGCGGTCATCGGTTACATGACGCACAATTGCGACCTGTCGACCATCATCCACGCCGTGCATATGGGCTTCGCGGTCGAGTTCCTGTCCGACGCAACCGGTTCGGTGCCCTACGCCAACAGCGCCGGCTATGCCTCGGCCGAGGAAATCCATCGCGTGGTGAGCATCATCCTGCAGTCCCGTTTCGCTGCCGTGCTCAAGACCGCCGAATGGATCGACTGCCTGAAGACCGGCACGCTGCCGGAACGCGACACCATCTACGTGTCCAACCAGCGGGCACTGGCGCGCAGCGCCGCGTAGCACGATCCGCAAACAAAAAGGGCGCCGCGGCGATGCGGCGCCCTTTTCAATTGTCGGGACAGAGGATCAGAACAGGCCTTCGATCTGGCCGGCCTCGTTGAGGAAGATCTTCTCCGACGACGGCTTGCTTGGCAGGCCAGGCATGGTCATGACCTCGCCGCAGATGATGACGACGAAGCCCGCGCCGGCCGAAAGCCTGACCTCGCGCACCGGCACGGTGTGGCCGGTCGGCGCGCCGCGCAGGTTTGGATCCGTCGAGAAGGAGTACTGGGTCTTGGCCATGCACACCGGCAGATTGCCGTAGCCGGCCTGCTCCCAGGCGTGCAACTGGTCGCGCACCGACTTGTCGGCGATCGCCTCCGAGCCGCGATAGATTCGCTGCACGATGGTGTTGATCTTCTCGAACAACGGCATGGCATCGGGATAGAGCGGCGCGAACTGCGAGGCGCCGGATTCGGCCAGCGCCACCACCTTGTTGGCGAGGTCCTCGATGCCGGCAGAGCCCTTGGCCCAGTGCTTGCACAGGATAGCCTCTTCGCCCATCGAGGCGACATAGTCCTTCATCGCCTGAATCTCGGCGTCGGTGTCGGAATAGAAGTGGTTGATGGCAACCACCGCCGGCACGCCGAACTGGCGGATGTTCTCGATGTGGCGGCCGAGATTGGCGCAGCCCTTCTTCACCGCCTCGATGTTTTCCTTGCCGAGGTCTTCCTTCTTGACGCCGCCATTCATCTTCATGGCGCGCACGGTGGCGACGATGACGGCTGCCGCCGGCTTCAGGCCCGCCTTGCGGCACTTGATGTCGAAGAATTTCTCGGCGCCAAGATCGGCGCCGAAGCCGGCTTCGGTGACGACGTAGTCGGCGAGCTTCAGCGCCGTGGTGGTGGCGACGACCGAGTTGCAGCCATGCGCGATATTGGCGAACGGGCCGCCATGGACGAAAGCCGGGTTGTTCTCCAGCGTCTGTACCAGGTTCGGCTGCATGGCGTCCTTGAGCAGCACGGCCATGGCGCCGTCGGCCTTGAGGTCGCGGGCGAAAACCGGCGTCTTGTCGCGGCGATAGGCGACGATGATGTCGCCGAGGCGCTTTTCCAGATCCTTCAGGTCGGTAGCGAGGCACAGGATCGCCATGACTTCGGAGGCGACGGTGATGTCGAAGCCGGCTTCGCGCGGGAAACCGTTGGCGACGCCGCCGAGCGAGGCGATGATCTCGCGCAGCGCGCGGTCGTTCATGTCCATGACGCGGCGCCACACCACGCGGCGGGTGTCGATGCCGAGTTCATTGCCCCAGTAGATGTGGTTGTCGATCAGCGCCGACAGAAGGTTGTGCGCCGTGGTGATGGCGTGGAAGTCGCCGGTGAAGTGGAGGTTCATGTCCTCCATCGGGACCACCTGCGCGTAGCCGCCGCCGGCGGCACCGCCCTTGACGCCGAAATTCGGGCCGAGCGAGGCTTCGCGAATGCAGACGATCGCCTTCTTGCCGATGCGGTTCAGGCCGTCGCCGAGGCCCACGGTGGTGGTGGTCTTGCCTTCGCCGGCAGGCGTCGGGTTGATGGCGGTGACGAGGATCAGCTTGCCGTCCTTGTTGCCCTTTACCGACTTGATGAATTCGGCTGAGATCTTGGCCTTGTCGTGGCCGTAGGGCAGCAGATGCTCGGTCGGGATGCCGATCTTCTGGCCGATCTCCTGGATCTGCTTTTTCTTGGCGCCACGCGCGATCTCGATGTCGGACTTCACTTCGGCCATGACGGCTTTCCTCTGGATTGGACGGTGGAGGGGACGGGGTTGATGTCTCTTGCAAGAAGGCTGGAACCGGACGCGCGGGCATCTAACCCTGTCGCTGCGGTTGCGTCAACTTTCATGCAACTATGTTTCCTATAGAGAAAATTCCTCTGCGGCGGGCCGACCTATCCCCGGTTCTTTATGGCTCCGCTTGCCGCGCCGTATAGAAGCCAGAGCAGGGACGCTTCCGCCGTCTCAAAACAGCCGCACAATGCACGGAATGCGACAGACGCGACGGCGCAAATTCGCCATCTCTGATGCATGTCGTTCTCCCAAAACCGGGATCACTTTTGGGCGACATGCATTGGGCCGTCGCTGCCCGCCAATGCCGTTACTGCGTCAGTACGTTGCTGATTTCGACCAGGTTGGAGCGCACCCGCAGGATGTAGAAGCCCATCGTCGTCAGATGCGTCGGCAGCAGCCAGCCGTCCTCGCGACCGTTGGCGATGATGAAGGGCTGGATACGCAGGGCCGACACGAACTGCGCGTCCATCGTATCCCAGAGGCTCTGCAGGTGCTTTTCCTTGAGGACGTCCTCGAAATCGGCCTGGGCGCCTTTCATCAGGCCGTAATAGGCATAGAGCTGGCCATAGGCGAACCAGTAGCGGTCGTCGGCGCGGGTGTCGAACCAGCCATTGTTGTGGTTCTCGGCGCGCTCCTTGAGGATGGCGGAAGTCGAGCCGATGTCACTGGCGATGCGGTCGATATACTGCTTCAGATTGTCGGCGCGGGCATCGAAAGTGGCCTGACAGGTGGCGAGCCGGGCATTGAACGAACGCAGCTTGCGCACCGCGTCGCGATAGTAGCTCGGTGTCGGCGTCTTTGGCCCGAACGGGCTCACGCCGAAATACCAGGTGTATTCGTCGAACTGCAGATTGCCGCGCGCGTCCTGCAGGTCGGCGTCGATCTGCGAGGTGGTGCGGACGCGGCCGAGATTGTCGGCAAGCTCGGTCGCCGTGCGCCGCACCGCCTGGTTGATGCCGCGCTGGAAAGAGGCCTTGTTGTCCATCCACGGGGTGTTGTCCCAGTCGATGCCGAACAGGCCGAGCTTGTAGAGGATCATCGACGAAATCCAGGCATTCTGGTTGACGTTGAAGTCCGTCAGGTCCGCCGCTACTTGGGCGATGCCGGAGTTGCCGCAAGTCTTGGCCGTGTCCGTGCCGGTCCCGGCGGCCACCTGCTCACCGGCCGAAACATTGCGCTTCTCGAACGTATAGGTGTCCGGGTAGTTCGGGTTGAAATTGTTCCACCACTGGGTGGCGTAGAAGAAGTTGGCGTAGAGGCCGATCAGCACCAAAAGGGCCAGGCCGACTATCGCCTTCAGGATCCAGCCGCGCTGACCGTACCAGCGCCCGGCCCACATGAACGGCCACAGGATCACGCCGATCAAAAGGCCGATGCCGCGGCCGATCCACTGGAAAATCCCGGTGAAGAAGTTCACGATCGGATCGAGCATGGCGATGTCACCCCCTCAACATGATGCCAAAAAGTTGCAGACTTTTTGGATAACATCATGCACCAAAACAACAAGTTAGAACGGAATGACGGTTCATTTCGTTCTAGTCGGTCAGGCCGTAGAGGCGTGTGCGAAACGCCACCTTGTCCTTCAAATATGTGGTTTTCAGAACGTCCACAACATGCGATCGCCAGGCGTCGCTGAAGCCGTCATAGTCCTTGTAGAAGCCGTCCTTGTTGAAGATGTAGCGCGAGACGAAGTCCGACGGCACGAAATCCGAGATCAGCCGGTTGGTCAGCCAGGCGTCGGGGTGGTCCGGTTTGGCGCGGACCACCAGGAAGCGCTGCTGGGGGAAGACATCCTCGATCTTGAGGTGGCCGAGCTGCGCGATCTCGCGCTTGGCGGCGTTGAGAAAGGGAAAATTGCCGTCCTTGGTGATCAAGTCGGCGTGGCTCTGGATCCAGGTCTGCAGCCAGACCTTGTCGACATCGGTCAAATTGCGGTCCGGCTCGGCGTCGCGGATCAGCGCGCGCACCACCATTTCGGCGCGATGCTCGAGGTAGCCCGAGGCCTCGATCCAGGAGGCGCGCGGCAGTTCGATACGGCCGGTGGCTGCCAGGAATTTGAACACCTTGTCGGCATCCTTGATCGAGAGATAGCTCACCTGCCAGGGCCGCGAGCGGCGGAAGCCAGGAGCGGCCGGATCGCTGATCACCGTCGTCATGTCGGGATCGACGAACACGTAGACCCCGCCGAAATGGCTGGTCCAGTAGGCGTTGTGGCGGAAGATCACCTGGTCCGGCACCAGCGCGTTCTCGCGGATGTCGCCGCAGACCTTGGCGAGTTCGACCATGCGGGTCAGCATGGCATTGTCGCGCCAGGCGTCGGGCTCCTGCTTCAGCCGGTCGACGAGCTTGCCGAGTTCCGCGGCCTTGCCCAGCACGTCTTCCGCCGACAGCACCTTGAACTCGACCTGGTTGATCGACAGCAGATCCTCGATGTCGTTGACCTTGGGAACGGAATCCTCGATCTCGCCGTAGATGACGTCCTTGATGGTCAGCGCGTCGATGGCGCGCTGGTTCCTGGACATGAACTCGAACATCAGCTGCGAGGTGTTGGAGAAGGCGGTGTGCACCACCGGCAGGTCGATCTGCGACGGCGTCAGGATGATGAAGCGGCGGTTGACCTCATTGGGATCGAGATAGTCATAGTCGCCACACTCCTCGGCCACTTCGGGAGAAAAGCCGGTGCGGTCGATCTGGAAGCTCTTCAGCTTGGTCGGCTTGAGGCCGAAAGCGGCCAGCGCCTTGTTGTAACGCTGGATGAGATGGGCTTCGTCGACAGTGAGCAAACGGCCGTAGATGAGCTCGTTGTCGCGAAGGAGGTCAGGCTTTTTGGCGTGGGGCATTATGCCTTCTCCCCGCTTACGGGGAGAAGGTGACCGAAGGGCGGATGAGGGGCGCGGGCTTCCCTTCTCCCCTTGTGGGAGAAGGTGGATCGGCGCGCAGCGCCGAGACGGATGAGGGGTGCGCGAAGGAACACTGTCCTTGCCAAGCTGGAGCACCCCTCATCCGTCGCCTGCGGCGACACCTTCTCCCACAAGGGGAGAAGGGAAGGCTGGCTCACCTTACGCATTCCACAGGCCCTTCTTCTTCATCTCCTCCATCTCACGCGCAGCGCGTTCGCGCAGCCTTGCGTCACGCAGCAGCTTTTCCACCGCGGCATCGTCGGATTTGTCGGAATACCTGAACTCGCTGTCGGCGTAGCGGTTGATCTCCTGCATGACCATGTCCATCGAGAACGGGCCGCGCAGTTCCTCGATCATGGCTTTCTTGTCGTCGTAGCTCTTGTGCATGAAGGCTTCCGGCTTCTCGAACCAGTCGTCGGGAAGCTCGATGTCCATGGCGCGCATCTTGATGGCGTCGGTGACGTTCTTGATGGCGCGGCCGGTGAAGCGCGGCTCCGCGTCCTTGATCAGGTGCAGGTAGGTGCCGATGTCGGCCATGGTCCTGGGCGCGCCGTTTTCCTTCATGTAGCGCTCATAGACCCGCATCAGCCCGTCCTCCTGCGGCTTTTCATGCTCCTCATAGGCTTCGGTCACGGCGCGCTGGATTTCCTGCGCGGCGTAGAGCTCGTGCTTGCCCAGAGGGATCTCGTGGTTCTTGCCGGCGAGCAGCACGAAAATGTCGATATAGTCGTCACGCGTCTGCGGCCCGTCGACCAACCAGCGGGCGCCGGCGCGCTGGCGCAGCGCGTCGTCGACGTTTTCCGGGTAGTTGGAGAACATGCCGAACGAGCAATTGCCGCGCACCACGGTGGCGGCACCGGCGAAGGCATCCATCAACACGCCGGTGATCTCCTGCTGGCCGGCCGAGGCGCGGTCGTCGGAGCGTCTGGCGGCCACCTGGTCGATGTCGTCGATGGTGCCGAAGCCGATGACGCGCGGGTTCAAGACATTGTTGATGAACTGGCGGCAGTTCTGGCCCGACTTGCCCTGGTAGGACGAAATCTGGTCGACGCCGAAATTCTCATAGGCGAAGGGATAGCCGGCAACCTGGCAATAGCCGTTGACGAGGCCGGCGATCATCTGGATCAGCGTCGTCTTGCCGGTGCCGGGCGCGCCGTCGCCAATGAAGGTGAACAGGAAGCCGCCGAGTTCCACGAAAGGGTTCAGCTCGCGCTCGAAATCATAGGCCATCAGCATCTTGGCGAGCTTGACCGACTGGTATTTGGCGATGTGGTTGCCGACGACCTCTTCCGGCGTCTTGAAGGTCATCACCAGCGGCTTCGAGCGTTTGCCCGGCGCGACATCGAAGCCGTCGAGGGTGAAGTCGTCGGCGTCGATGCGGATATGGGCGTTCTCGAACGGGCCGATGCCGTCGAAGCGGCCCTTGCGGGCCAAAAGCCCGTCGATGGCGACTCGGGCAAAGGCACGCGCCCTGGTCATCAGGTCGGTGTCGTCGGACGAGCCCGCTATTGCCTTGTCGAGGCCTGCCAGGATCGACTTCACCGCATCCTGCGGCGAGTCGAACAGGAAGTCGGGTTCCGGAATGTCGTTTGGCGCCTCGCCGTCGCTGTCGATCAGCTGGAACAGATAGGACGACAGGCTGAAGGCCGAAATATAGGCCGAAGCCGACAGCAGTTTCTTGAAGGCGGACGCCTCGTCGCCTTCGAGCGGGGCGCGGGTGTTCCTGGCCTGCAGGCTCTCGAGATCGGAGCCTTCGGCGAACACGTCCGATACCGCCAGTGCGATCGCCGTGCCGCGCCGGGCGCGATAGAGCAGCGTGTGCTGCGGGATGGTCAGCAACTGGTCGTCGGGATGGACGGCGCCGACGGTCTTCGACAGCTCGACCTCGCGCGTGCGGCGCACCGAGCCGACCGAAACGGTGGAGACGAAGCGCCGGTTGGTGCCGGCGAGTGCGGTGCCGGATTCGCGCGAGGGATCCTCCAGCACCACGATGCGGGTGATGAAGCTCTGCGCGGTGGCGCGGTGCTTTTCGATCGCCGCTTCCGGAATGGTGGTCAGGCCGGTGTCCATGGTCAGCTCCTTATCGGGATTACTTTCCCGGCTTCCGCAGAACGATCCTGCGCCTGACGCGCTGCGTCCAGATAGATGTCCAAAGTCTGATCCAGCCTTTCGAAAAGCAGCTTGTCGAAAGCAATGTGCCCGCCGCCGCTCTGGTCGATCTCAAGCGCTGCAATGTAATCGGGGCGATCTTCCGGGCGGATCGCTACCGGCGGGTATCCACCGCGTGCCAACACCAGATTCATCAAAAGGCGCGCTGTACGTCCGTTGCCGTCGTTGAACGGGTGAATGGCGACAAAGCGCCGATGAGCCTCGAAGGCAGTTCGTGGTGTGCTTGGCGCTGCGCTCAACCACCGGCATAAAACCTCCATCAGCGCTGGAATCTCCACGGGGGCGGGAAAATTGAATACGCCGACATTCGTATTCACGTAACGAGCGCTGTCGGCGTATTGGCCGGCTATCTCCGGCTTGGAATTCGCCACGACCAGATGATGAAGATTGCGGATGTCCGCCTCCATGATCGGATGGTCGTCCTTTGAAGCGATTTCGAGTACCCAACTCAATGCGCGCGCGTGGTCGATTGCCTCGAGGTGATCCTTGAGCGGCTTGCCACTGATCGTGATGCCTTTTTCCAGAACGAGGGCTGTCTCGCCCGCCGTCAGTGTATTTCCCTCGATCGCGTTCGACGTGTACGTTATGTCGATACGCTGGCTGTGTTCCAAGCCTTCCAGGGCGCCGGGCCGAACTCTCCTCTTGAGCGCATCGAGCTGCCGCTTCTTGCCGGATATTTTAGCTGCGGCGGTCATTGCTGGCGCCTCGGTGCTGTGTGGTTTTCAATGACGCAAAGCAGGTTCCTAGACATCCGATATCACCTGTCCATTCGACAGGATGTGAACCTTGTAGCCGGCAAAAATCTTCTGTGCTTCGCCGGCGGCGTAGAGCGCCTGGTAGGCCTCGTGCGGGATCAGCGCGTGGTTTTCGTAGCTCGATACGCCTTGGCGCGCGGCCTCCAGGTCGTCGGTGTTGATGAAGAATTCCTGCGTCGTCTTCTCGCTGGAGAATAGGCCCCTGCGGCCGGGCTTCTCGCCCTTGGAGTAGACCTCCTGGATGGTCCAGGTCAAAAGCCAGGCGTTTTCCGGCTTGCGCACCTTGGCCAGCACTTCCGTCACCGTCGAATTGTTGTCGGTAATGCCCGCCGAATAGAAGGGACCGAGCACCACGCGCCTCAGCTGCTTGGGGTGCAGTGGCTCGAAATCCTTGTCGAGGTTGACGGCGATGGTCGCCGGCGACAGCGTATAGGCCGAATTCTTCTCGGTGAAATCGTCGAAACGGTGGGCAAGCTCGGGGTTGAGCAAGCCGTCGACCGGCAGCGGAATGTCGACCTTGTCGTTGAGCTTGCCGCTCCGGTCGACAAGCTGGCTGACCATGCTTTCCGAGGAATCCTCCACCGTCACCATGTAGATCAAGGGCAAGTTGGCGCTGCCGTCGAAGGTCGCCCAGTGGACCAGATAATAAGGCCGCGCCGTCTTCGGATTGACCGACACCTTGGCTGTCTGCGCCAGCGTGAACGGACCGAAGGTCTGTTCGCTCTTGACGTCCTCGAGATAGAGCCGCTCGGCCATCGATTTCTGCAGCGCCTCGGGGAACGCCTTGTGGCGCAGGATGAAGTCGGCCATCTCCTCGCGCAGTTCGCCGGCCAGCGGGATGTTGGCAAGGCGTGCATCAGCCTGCCGGCGGTCGTTCTCCAGTTCGAGCAGGTTCTGGAACACCGGGAAACCGCTTTCGGCGCGCGAAATGCGGAACGTGTCCATGAAGCCCAGCCGATTGCGCCAGCAGGAGAAGGACTTGTCGAGCCGGGCGATGTATTCGGCAACGATCCTGGCGACGATGCCGTGCCGGTAGAGCGGCGAGCGGTCGTCGCGCATGAACACTTCAAGGCCGCTAAGCGCGGCCGTGATTGCCGAGAAATACCGCGCCGCAGCGTCGTTTTCGGGGGTCATGCTGTCAGCCCTGGGATTGTCGCACCGGTGCGCGCGGCAATTATGACTGCACGTAGTTGGCCGAATTGTGCTTCTTCAGCACCTCGTCGAAGCGGCGGGCGAAGGCATCGTCGGCCAGCTTCTTGCGGCGCTGGATGTCGGCGCTGGCCACCATGTTCTTCTCGTGCATCTCCAGCAGGTCACCAATGTGCTTCTGCGAGGCGGCGCCGATGCCGGCCATGGTTTCCTCGGCGGTGTTGTCGACCTGGCTGCCCAGCGTGTTGATCTTGTGGGCGACGTCCTGCTGGGCGGCGGTCTTCAAGGAATCTTCCAAAGCCTTGTACAGCACGATGCGCTGCTCGGTATCGATGGTCAGCTTGTTGATCAGCGTCGACTGCGCGGCGATCTGGTTGTTGAGCGAATCGACGAAGGTCTGGAACATGGAGGTGTAGCGCTCCAGCGTCTGGCTTTCGGCCAGCAGCTCCTGCTCCTTGGCCTGCTTTTCATTGTATTCGGTGGCGAGCTTGGAGCGCTCGCCCTCGAGCTGCGTGCGGTCCTTCTGGCTGGTCGAGGCGGCGATCTTGTTCTCAATGTCGAGCAACATCGGATTGAGCTCCTCGATGCGCTTCTGCACGGCTTCGAGGTTGTTCATGGTGGTCTTGCGGCGTTCGATAACCTGCGACAGGCTGGCCTCGGAGGTCTTGTAGCGCTGGTCGAGAACTTCCTTCTGCGCCTTCAATATGCCGACGATGGTGTCGGACTTGGCCAGCAGTTCCTGCAAATTGCCGGCGAGCGACATGTTGCGCACGCGGTCGGTGCGCATGCGCTGCTTGCGCTGCGCCGAAAAAACGCCGACGAAGTTTTCCCAGCCGGTATAGTTCTTCATGCTCTCGAACTCGGCGCCGAAGACATTGGTGGCGTCCTCGAGCCCGATGATCAGGTCGGCGATGTTGCCTTCCATCACCTTCTGCTGCTTCAGCACATCCTCGATGCGGGCGTTCTCGATGTCGAAATTGGCGTCGCCAATCTTCTTGTCGGCGGTTGCGAGCGTGTCGAGCACGGTGCCGGATTGCTCGATCTTGGTGCGCATATCCTGGACGACCTGCTTGGTCTTGGCAATTTCGGCATCGAAATTCTGCAATGTCGCCATAGGGGCCTCCCGCTTCGGCTTCCGCTCGCTGGTTGCGAACAGCGGCGAATATATGTGGGGTATCAGGGGATTGAAAGACGTGAAGAGAGTGCGCGGCGCGAAAACAAATATTCGGCCGAACCCTTGAATGGTAATGGAGCCGTGGTCATGGCGGGATCAACTGGCCGGCCAAGCCTGGTTCAGCTGATTTTGAACTTTCATGCCGGCAAAGCAATCAGTCGACGCCGAAGCGGATCGTTCTGAAACTCGACAACAACTGGCGCTTTGCAGCCCCGACCCGGCGCGCACAAGTCGCCCCGTCCGACAACGAACGGCTGCTCAGGGCTTGGGATCGGCTTTCAGATAAGCGATGACGTTGGCGATGTCGTCGTCATTGCCCAGGCCGCCAAAGGCCATCCTGTTGCCGGGCACCTTCAGCTTGGGCGATTTGAGGTATTCGGCAAGATTTGCCTCGTCCCACACGAGACCGGCAGCCCCCGCGTTCTTCATGGCATCCGAATAATGGCCGAGGAAGCTTTCGGCGGTCCCCGCCTTGCGGCCGACGACGCCCATCAGATGCGGGCCGACCTTGTCGTGGTCGGTCGCCGCCTCATGACAGGCCATGCACCGATTGAAGACATGTTTGCCCAGGATGGGATCGCCTCCGGCCCGGGCGGCAAGGGAAGTGGCAAGCAAAACAAGGCTGGCGGACAAGACGGCTCGAAGCATGGCTGACCCCGGAGAGTTCTGGCTGAGCGCGTGAAACTACGGCGCTGACCTTAACAAAGGCACCATAGAATGGCGTGGCTGCAAGAGGTGGCAGCCGGCTACCCGAGGCCGACGTCCAGCGGGCCTTCGTTTCAACGGCTGACAAAGCCGATGAAGTCGTCGGGTGCGGCGCGGCCCATTTCCTCTTCCCAGTGGCGGCGGCAGAGCGAGACATAGACATCCTTGCCGATCGCCACCTGTTCGCCCTGCCGGGCCACCTTGCCGTCGGGACCGAGGCGCACGACCATGGTCGCCTTGCGGCCGCAGCGGCAGATGGTGCGCACTTCGCGCAGATCGTCGGCGATCGCCAGCAGCGCGCGCGAGCCGGGAAACAGCTTGCCCTGGAAATCGGTGCGCAGGCCATAGCACATGACCGGGATGTTGAGCCGGTCGGCGATGCGGGCAAGCTGCCAGACCTGCTCCTCCTCCAGGAACTGCGCCTCATCGACGAAGATGCAATGCACCGCCGTGTGCTGGTGATGCTCGGCCACGCGGGCGAACAGGTCGTCGCCGTCGCGGAACATCTCGGCTTCCGTCTCCAGCCCGATGCGCGACGAAATCAGGCCGGTATCGCCCTTGCGGTAATGGCCGGCGACGAACAGCATCGTCGTCATGCCGCGCTCGCGGTAATTGTACGATGCCTGCAACAGCATGGTCGTCTTGCCGGCGTTCATCGTCGCGTAATGGAAATACAGCTTGGCCATGCCGCCCTTTAAGGTCTGTTCATATTCAGGTGAGGCCGGCCTGCAAAAGGCGGTTCCTCCGCTTCCGGTGCTCGCGTACTCAAAGTACGCTCCGCTCCGGTTCTCGGAGCCCACCATTTTCGGCGCGGCCTGACCTGAATCCAAACAGACCTTAAGCCGACTTGCCGCCGCGCGGGGAGGGGCCGCCGCCGCATTCCCCTGAAAAAGCCGCCGTTGCCGAGGCAGATTGCGCTCAGGCTTGGCACGGAAAGCGTCAGCGGTGTCGCTGATTGGCCAGCCAGCGCCGTTGATCGTGATTGTCTTAGCGCTTGAAACCACTCCAGAATGGTGTTTGGCTGACGAAACAAGGCGGACACAAAAACCGTAACTTCGCCCCGCCAAAGAATCGCAATGGGAGAATACAGATGTCGCGTATGAATTCCTTCGTCGCCGGCCTCGGCTTGGCGGCCTTCCTGTCCACGAGTGCCGCCTTCGCCGGCGATCCGGCGAGCTGCAAGGCGGTTCGCCTCTCCGATGTCGGCTGGACCGACATCCAGGCCACCACCGGGCTGGCCTCGGTACTGCTCACCGCGCTCGGCTACGAGCCGCAGGTGATCCAGCTCTCGGTTCCGGTGACCTATGCGTCGCTGAAGAACAAGGACCTCGACGTCTTCCTCGGCAACTGGATGCCGTCGATGACCAACGACATCAAGGACTACACGGCCGACGGTTCGGTCGAGACCGTCAGCCAGAACCTGGCCGGCGCCGGTTACGGCATCGTCGTGCCGACCTATGTCGCGGATGCCGGCGTCAAGACGCTGACCGATCTCGGCAAGTTCAAGGACAAGTTCAACGGCAAGATCTACGGCATCGAGGCCGGCAATGACGGCAATCGCATCATCCTCGACATGATCAAGAACCCGAAGGACAATCTCGACGGGTTCGAACTGGTCGAATCCTCGGAGGCCGGCATGCTGACGCAGGCCGAGCAGTCGATGAAGAACAATGAGTGGATCGCCTTCCTCGGCTGGACGCCGCATCCGGTGATGGGCGCCATGAAGATCACCTATCTCGACGGCATGGGCGACAGCGGTTTCGGCGCCGCCACCGTCTCGACCAACGTGCGCAAGGGCTACACGACCGAGTGCCCGAACGTCGGCAAGTTCATCACCAACCTGAAGTTCAATCTGGATATGGAAGGCCAGATGATGGACGCCATCCTGAAGGGCAGCGATGCCAACAAGGTGGCAACCGACTGGCTGAAGAAAAACCCGGATGCGGTCAAGCCCTGGATCGCCGGCGTGACCACCTTCGACGGCGGCGACGCGGCGGCGGCGGTCAAGACCGCGCTGGGAGGCTAAGCCGGCTTTGATTTCGCCATGACCTCAAAAACAGGGCAGCCACTGGAAAAGGCTGCCCTTTTTCATATGCTGTGAGAAGATGACCGTCCGGCAAGGACGGCGCAGGCCAAAGAGGGGCAAGATGGATCCGATTTCCAAATTCCTGATCGATTACAAGATTCCCATCGGGCCCTGGGGCAAGGCTTTCTTCGGGTTCCTCACCGACCATTTCGACACTGTGTTCAGGGCGTTCTCGAATGGCCTGAATTTCATCCTCGACGGGCTGGTCAACATCCTGCTGATGGTGCCGCCGGTGCTGCTCGCTTTGGTGATCGCCATCGTCGCCTGGCTGCTGCAGCGCTCACGGCCGCTCGCCATCGGCGTTTTCCTCGGCCTGATCTTCATCATCAACCAGAATCTCTGGAAACAGACGGTGCAGACGCTGGTGCTGGTCGTGGCCGCCGCCGCCATGGCGATGGCCATCGGCGTGCCGCTCGGCATCTGGGCGGCGCACAAGCCGAAGGTCTACCGCGTCATGCTGCCGGTGCTCGACCTGATGCAGACACTGCCGACCTTCGTCTACCTGATCCCGGTGCTGACGCTGTTCGGCCTTGGCAACGCGCCCGGCCTCATCGTCACCATCATTTTCGTCATCCCGACCGCGGTCAGGCTCACTCATCTCGGCGTCGTCTCGGTGCCGAAGTCGATCATCGAGGCCGGCGAGGCCTTCGGCGCCACCAAGAGCCAGCTGTTGTGGAAGGTCGAGCTGCCTTCCGCACTGCCCACCATCATGGCGGGCCTGACGCAGTCGATCATGCTGTCGCTGTCGATGGTGGTGTTCGCGGCCCTGATCGGCGCCGGTGGTCTGGGCACGGAAATCAACCGGGCGCTCGGTTCGCGCCGCATCGACCTTGGCCTTGAGGCCGGTCTCGCCATCGTCGTGCTCGCCATCGTGCTCGACCGGATGACCCGCATTGGCGTTGGAGGCAAGAAATGACCGTCGCCGTCGATTTCAGGAATGTCGATATCGTCTTCGGCGCCGACCAGGCCGGCTCGCTGGCGATGATCGACAAGGGCGCTACCCGGGCCGAGATCCTCGAGAAGACCGGCAATGTGCTCGGCTGCGCAGGCGCCAGCCTCACCGTGCATGAAGGCGAAATCTCGGTGCTGATGGGCCTGTCGGGCTCCGGCAAGTCGACGCTGCTTCGCGCGGTCAACCGGCTCAACGTGGTGTCGCGCGGACAAGTGCTGGTCAAGGACGGCGACCGTACGGTCGACGTCGTCACCTGCGACGAGCCAACCTTGCGGCGGCTGCGACAGAAACAGGTGGCGATGGTGTTCCAGCAGTTCGGCCTCCTGCCATGGCGCACGGTGGAAGAGAATGTCGGCCTGGGTCTCGAACTCGCCGGCGTGCCGGATGCCGAGCGCAAGGAGCGGGTGCATCGCCAGCTCAAGCTGGTCAACCTCGATCAATGGTCGAACAAATACGCCCATGAGCTTTCGGGCGGCATGCAGCAGCGCGTCGGTCTGGCGCGCGCCTTCGCGACCGAGGCGCCTATCCTGTTGATGGACGAGCCGTTCTCGGCTCTCGACCCGCTGATCCGCACCAAGCTGCAGGACGAGCTTCTGCAACTGCAGGCGGAGCTGAAGAAGACCATCATCTTCGTCAGCCACGACCTCGAGGAGGCCCTGAAGATCGGCAGCCACATCACCATCATGGAGGGCGGCCGTATCGTCCAGACGGGCGCGCCGGAAGACATCGTGCTGCGTCCCGCCAACGACTATGTCCGCGACTTCATCGCCAATGTGAACCCGCTCTCGGTGTTGACCGCATGGAACGTGATGCGCGACCGCCGCGATCTCGAACAGGGCACGGACGGCTGGGTGTGGCTCGACCGACGCAAGACGACCCGTTTCAAGATCGACGAGCACGGGCTGGTGGCGGCGGCCGAACGCGACGGCAAGCCGGCGGTGTGGACGTCGTGCACCGGGATAGAGGGCCAGCCCGAAGAAGCAGGTCAGGTGTTCTGGGCCAATCCGGGCACGTCGCTGAAAACCGTGATGCTGGCCATGCACCGCTCGCAGACGGCGCCGGTGGCGTTGTTCGACGACCAGTCCCGCTTCGTCGGCGCCATCGGCATCAGGGATGTGCTGAGCGCGGTGCTGCGGCGGTAGAGGTCCCAAGCGACAAGGCTCAAGCCGCCAGCGGCAGCCTCAGCTCCGTCAGCAACCCACCTTGCGGGTGGTTGGACAGGCGCACTTCACCACCCGCCGCCCGCGCGATGTTGCGGGCGATGGTCAGCCCAAGCCCGAGCCCGCCGGTCTGGCGGTTGCGGGAGTGTTCGAGGCGCACGAAGGAGCCGAACACGGCGTCGATCTGGGCTTGGGGTATGCCCGGCCCTTCGTCGCGGATGGCGAGTGTGATCGTGCCGTCCGAGCGGCTGAGGCTGAGATGCGCATGCTTGCCGTAGGTGACGGCGTTCTGCACAAGATTGGTAACGCAGCGCTTGAGCGCCACCGGCCGCGCCATGCAGATCAGGCCGCGTGAGCGGGTGTCGTCATTGTCGAAGGAAACGGTCTCGTAGCTGTCGGCGATCGATTCCACGAGCGACCAGAAATCGATCCTCTCGGCCTTCTCTTCCGTGACCTCGAATTTGGCGAAGTCTATCACCGAGCTCGCGATGCCTTCGATGTCGGCGAGATCGTGGGCGAGCGCTTCGCGCGCCGGTGATCTGCGCAACAGTTCCAGACGCAGCCGCATCCTTGTCATCGGCGTGCGCAGGTCGTGCGCAAGGGCCGCCGCGAGGTGCTCGCGGTCCTCGACATATTCGCGCAGCCTCTTCTGCATGGCGTTGATCGCCCTGGCGGCGGCGCGCACCTCACGGCTGCCGCTCTCGGTGACCGGCGGGCTCTTGAGATCATTGCCGATCCGGTTGACGGCGGTTTCCATCATCCGGTAGGGCGCGGTCAGCCGGCGCAGCGACCAGATCGACATGATCACCACCAGCCCGGCGATCAGCGCATAGAGCGGCAGGCTGTCGATGCTCAGGATCGGGCCGACGGGCGTTATCGGTTCGGTGAAGTTCAGCCACTGGCCGTCGGCGAAGCGCAGCGAGGCCGTCAGCTTGTCGCTCTGGGCGAAATCGGCGGCCAGCACCAGGAGGTCCCGCTCGACCTGGCCGATATCGGGGCCCGGCGCGGCGCCGCCGGCATCGTCGGCTTCGCGCGTCGCCGGATCGCGGCGCACGCGCGCGTCGGTGATGCCGAACTTCGACAGCCGGCCGACAAGAATGTCCTCGAGCTCGGCCAGTTCGTCATCGCCGGCGATCGAGGAGGTGACGGCGGGCGTGTCCGAGACGGTGAGCGCGTATGTTGAGTTGAACAGGCCCGCGGCGGTCGCCTTGCGCTCCTCCGGCGTGGCGCCACTCATCAGCTGCACGAGCGAGAAGGCGCGGTCGTTGAGGCGGTAGAGGTCGACCACGTCATTGGCAGCAGCGCGGTCGCGCGACACGATGTAGAGCGTCGCGACCTGGCTGATCAGCAGGCCGGCAATGACGATCAGCAGCACCCAGACAGGCAAGGTCTGCGGCAGGAAACGTCTCATTCGGAGGTCGTCTCGGGCAGGAACTGGTAGCCGCCGCTGCGCACGGTGAGGATCAGTTTGGGCGTCTTGGGATCATCTTCCATCTTGCGCCGCAATCGGCTGACCAGGATGTCGATACTGCGGTCGAAGGAATAGTCGCTGTCGCCGCCGGACAGTTCGATGAGCTGGTCGCGGGTCAGCACGCGCTGGGCACTCTTGACGAAGGTGTGCAGGAGGTTGAACTCGGCCATGGTCAGTTCGACCCTGACATCGTCGGGCGCGGTCAACCGGCGCCGCGAGCAGTCCATCGTCCAGCCGGCGAAATGGTAAATCTGCTTGCTGGTGGCGCGCTTGGGCTCTGTGGCGCCATTGCGCCGCAGCACGGCGCGGATGCGGGCCAGCAACTCGCGCGGGTCGAAGGGTTTGGGCACATAGTCGTCGGCGCCCATCTCGAGGCCGACGACACGGTCCGTTGTCTCGGTGACGGCGGTCAGCATGATGATAGGCGTCGTATACTGGGCGCGCAGGTCGCGGCACAGTTCCAGCCCGCTCCTGCCGGGCAGCATCACGTCGAGCACGATGAGGTCCACCTGCGAGCGGCGCAGGATGGCTTCCATCTCGTTGCCGTCGGCGGCAACCGAGGTGTGCAGGCCCCGCTTCTGGAAGAACTCCTGAAGCAGGTCGCGGATGCCCTTGTCGTCGTCGACGATCAGTATGTGCGCATCGGATTTCACAGCTGCCCTGTCTGGTTTGCCGGCCAAGCCATTCTTGGCTGGTGAGCCACACGATAGAATTCGGGCCATATGTTGGCCAGTGCCTTGCTTTTCAAGGGAGAATGAATTCCGCCTTCTCCACATGGAAAGCGACGGCCGGCCCGGCCCCGGCCTGGCCAGACACAATCCAGAAACAAAATTCTACAATCGGGAAAAACTCCTGAAAAGGTAGGTCGGCATAAAGGTGCCGTGGCGGTCAGGTCATCGGCTGCGACGCTAGTCTCCGGGTTCACGGATAAACCAATGCCAAGATTGTCGATCAGTTTGTTGGGAGTTTTGCTGGGCCTTGGCCTGCTCACTGCCGCTGTCGGCCAATCGGATGCAAAGGCGCCGCTCACCCGGAGCGAACGGTGCGCCAATCTCAGCCACCAATTTGATGAAGCCATCGAAACCCATGCCACGGCAACGCAGGTCACCGCGGCAAAGGCACTTCAGAGGAAGGGCAACCGGTACTGTGCCGCCAAGAAACAGGCGCAGGGCATCCGGATGCTCGCCAATGCTCTGAAGCTGCTTGGAGTGACACCGAACGACCCGGTCCAGTGACTCAAAAAGACCCGCATACAAAAGGAAATGAAGCCATGAACAAGTCCATCCTGTCCGCCCTTGGTCTCTCCGTCGCTCTCGCCTTCTCGATGCCGGTTCTCGGCTATGCAGCCGCCACCACGACCGCTGCCCCGGCTGCCGCCACCACGACCACCGCTCCGGCTGCTGCCGCGACGACCACCGCTCCGGCCAAGGCTGCTCCGAAGAAGGTCGCCAAGAAGACCGTCTGCAAGGAGACCAAGAAGCACAAGTGCCCGGTCAAGAAGGCCCCCGCGAAGGCGGCCCCCGCGAAGATGGCTCCCGCGACGGCGGCCCCCGCGAAGGCTGCTCCCAAGAAGCCCTGATCAGCTTCGAGGTCAGTTCTAGCAAGGCCGCTCCAGCCGCAAACCGGCTGGGGCGGCCTTCTGCCAAGTGCATGATCGATGAGCTGAACACCGGCGGCTTCCAGCCACGCATCTCGATCGTGCTTAACCCGTTTGCAATGCCGGCCCGGTAGGACAATCCGCATGAAGAAGCGGCCTTCGTCCATTTTTCGCTCCATGGTGATCGGCGGCCTGGTTGCCACCGGCGCCGCCAGGGTGCTGATTCTGCTCACCGCCAGCCCCGTGCCGGATCCGGCAAGCGGGCGCACCGAGCCCTCGCTGTTCGCGCCGGCGATTTCCAGCAATTGGGATTACATCACGCCCGTGCAGGCCTGGCTCTTGATCGTGCTCGCCGGCGCGACACTGATCTGCGTTGCCGGATGGCCGATCGCGGCATGGCTGGAACGCCGGGCGGATGCCGATGCTAGTCGCCGCATCTTCGGCCGTCAGGGCCGTTGAACCGCGACAGACCATTTCCCACATGATCGTGAAGGACCGGGCGTGCCCGCCGACGGTCCGCAAATGGACGATCGCTGCCGCCCGTGGCAAAATGCGGACTCAAGCTCGATCGCGAAACAGTCGGTTCGAATGCCTGAAATCGCCACAAAACCGCGCGTAAAGGTCAAGCCGCAGACAGAGCGGCCGAAGCTCTACAAGGTCATCCTCGTCAACGACGATTTCACGCCGCGCGAATTCGTGGTGACGGTGCTGAAGGGCGAGTTCAAGCTCAGTGAGGACCAGGCGCACCGGGTCATGATCACCGCGCACCGGCACGGCGTCTGCGTGGTCGCGGTCTTCACCAGGGATGTCGCCGAGACCAAGGCGACGCGGGCGACCGACGCTGGCAAGGCGAAGGGTTATCCGCTGTTGTTCACGACGGAACCGGAAGAGTAGGGCAGGGGCTTGGTCAGTGCTGAAACGCTGGCAATTGGCGAAACCATCCGCGGCGGCATCTTTCTCCCCGTCACTATACGGGGAGAAATGTCCGGCAGGACAATGAGGGGCGGTGCCGGAGGGTGACAATAGTTCAGATGAGCACATCGTAGGGGATCGCCAATCACGGCGACTCAGCGCTGCCCCTCATCCGCCCTTCGGGCACCTTCTCCCCGTGAACGGGGAGAAGGAAGCTACCTTCCCTCGCGGTACCACATCGAGCCCATCGCCAGAAGCAGCAGGCCGAGGCCGAGGAAGCCGCCGAACAGCGGTACGCGCGACACGGCCTTCAACACGCTGTCGTCGGTGGTGCGCACGCCGATCCAGTCGCTGCCCGACGCTTCGCCGGCCGAACGCACCGGCACGATGGATGGCAGCGTCACGTCGCTGCCCGTAGACGAGGCCAGCCGGCGCACGCTGCCGCCGGTGGCTTCCGCCGGCGCCTTCAGCCGCTCCTGCGTGGAGACGACGTCGGCGAATTCGGGTGCGTTGACCGGGCCGACATGGGCGAGCGCGGTGAGATCGCCATTGGCGACCTGGAAGAGGCCGATCTCGCTGGTCTGAACGCTGCCGAGAAAGACGCCGGGTTCGGATTTGTCGAGCTTGACGGTGAGCGTCTTGCCGGAGGGGGTGATGATCTGCGCGGGGCCGGGATCGTCGGCCATGGTCTGGCGACGGATCTCCAGCACCATGCCGCGTCCCTCGGCGGTCAGCCGTTCTTCCTCGAGCTCGGGCTCCTTCATCAGCCAGTGGGCGATGCGCCGGTAGAGCTGGACATGCGGGCCGCCGCCCTCGAAGCCGCGCGCCCAGAGCCAGCCCTGATCGGACAGAAGCATGCCGACGCGGCCTTCGCCCTTGCGGTCGAGCAGCAGCAGCGGCCGGTTGTCGGCACCCTTCATTACCACTTCGCCTTGCGGGTTCTGCACGCCGATGGTGCGGAACCAGCGGCTCCAATGCGGTGGCTCGGTGGCCGACCCGTCGAGGCCGCGCGTGACCGGATGACGCTGGCCGAGTTCGGTGAGGCGGGGATAAAAGGCCTTGTCGACGACCTCGCCGGTCGGCATCGCCGGCAGGGCCGACATCAGCGGCGTGCGGGCGATCGACGACTCGCCGGCATATTCGGGACCAGCGGCGATCAGCAGCGCGCCGCCCTTTTCGACATATTCGGAGATGTAGTCGTAATAGAGGATCGGCAGCACGTCTCGGTGCTGGTAGCGGTCGAAGATGATGAGGTCGAAATCCTTGATCTTCTCGACGAACAGCTCGCGGGTCGGGAAGGCGATCAGCGACAATTCATTGATCGGCGTGCCGTCCTGCTTCTCCGGCGGCCGCAGGATGGTGAAATGGACGAGATCGACCGAGGCGTCGGATTTCAGCAGGTTGCGCCAGGTGCGCTCGCCAGCATGCGGTTCGCCCGAAACGAGCAGAACGCGCAGGTTCTCGCGGATGCCGTCGACCAGCGCGATGGCGCGGTTGTTGGTGTCGGTCAGTTCGCCCGGCTCGCGGTCGATGGCCAGTTCGATGATGTTGCGGCCGGCACCCGGGATGGTCACCTGCAGCGGCATGGCCTGGCCGACAGTGGCATGCTCGACCGAAACCTGCTCGCCATTGACCGAGAGCCGGACGTCGACCGGTCCGGTCTCGTTTTCGGTCGAAATGACGCGGTAAGTCATGTCGAGCGGCTTGCCGACAAGGCCGAAACGCGGCGCGTTCTCGAAGCGGATGCGGCGATCTTTTTCGTGATCGTTGCCGGTGATCAAGGCGTGCAGTGGGGCGTTGAAATCGGGCGTGCCCGAGGGCGTGTCATGCACCTCGCCATCGGTGATCATGATGGCGCCGCCGATGCGCGAGGGCGGCACGTCGCGGAAGGCGCCTTCCAGCGCGCCGAACAGCCGTGTTTCGGTGCGCTCCTCGGCGGCGTCGGACTTGCCGGCCTCGACGACGCGGACGTCGAACTGCTTGAAGCGGCCAAGACGCTGCTGGAGCCCGGCCACTGCCTCGTCGGTCTGTTTGGTGCGGTCGCCAATATCCTGGCTCTGGCTGCGGTCGACGATCAGCGCGACGACGCTTTTCAGCGGCTCGCGTTCCTCATTGAGGAACACCGGATTGAAGAGGGCGGCGGCGAGCGCCAGCAGTGCGACGAAGCGCAGGACCGCGCCGCGCTGGCGGAACCACAGGCCGACGAGCGCCAGCAGCGCCAACGGCACCAGCACCAGGGCCAAAAGCGGCCAGGATAGAAGCGGTTCGAAGGAGATCGACCAGTTCATGCCCTATCCTCCCGCGCCGGGGGAGGATCGATCATCGTGAGGGGCGCAAGAAAACGCATCATCCTACTGCCCCAGACGTTCGAGCAGGATAGGAACATGCACCTGGTCGGATTTGTAATTGCCGGTCAGCATGTACATCATGATGTTGACGCCGGCGCGCAGCGCGTAGACCCGCTGCATCGGGTCGGCGGGCACGGTCGGCAAGAGCGGGTCGCCATTCTCGTCGACCGCCCAGGCGCCGGCGAAATCATTGGCGGTGATCATGATCGGCGACACGCCGTCGCCGGTGCGTACCGGCCGGTTGTCGGCATTGCTGGCATCGAGCGATGCCTCGACCCAGAGCGGGCTGCCGGCGAAGCGGCCGGGAAATTCGGGCAGGATGAAGAAGGACTTGGTCAGCACATGGTCCGACGGCACCGGCTCCAGCGGCGGCACGTTGAGGTTGGCGAGAATATCGCGCAGCCGCTCGGTCGCCGGGCTGGTGGAATCGGCGCCGATGCCGTTGGCGAACTGGTCGCGCGTGTCGAACAGCACCGTGCCGCCTTGCTGCATATAGGCGTCGATGCGGGCGATGGCCGCCTGGCTCGGCATCGGTGCCGCCGGGTCGATCGGCCAGTAGATCAGGGGATAGAAGGACAGCTCGTCCTTCGAAATGTCGACGCCGGCCGGCGCCCCCGGTTCGAGCGCCGTCTTCTCGATCAGGAAGCGGGTCAGGCCCTCGAGCCCGGCGCGGCTGATCGAATCGACACCCGGCACGCCGGTCAGCACATAGGCGATGCGGGTTTTCGAAATTGCCTCGATAGCGCCCTGGTCACCCGGCTTGGCGTCGTCGGCACGGGCAAGGTCGGCGTGGCCGAACAGCGCGCCAAGCGCGATCAGCACGGCGGCGGTGGTTGCAGCGGCACCGGCCCGGCGCGGCCGGCGCCAAAACAGGCCGCCCATCCACAACACCGCCAGCGTGTCGAGCAGCATCAGCAACAGAGCCGCGGCGACCAACGCGCCCTTCAGGTTGCGCGATTCGTCAAAGGCATACTGGATGGTGGTGACCGGCACCGTCAGTTGCGGGCGCGCCAGCGGCTCGAACGTGCTTGCGACATCGAGCAGATTGTGGGCGAAGACGCCGGTCTCCGAACCATATAGGCCTGGCGGGTTCTCGAAGGTGACCGGCAGCGTGCCCGCGCCCGGCACAAGCGGCCGTGCATCGGGTGTCGGCGGCACCAGCGAGCCGTCGGCCGCGATCATGCGATAGGGTGCCAGCGACGTGGCGGCGGCTTCGGCATTGGCGACCGCCGCGCCCTGGTTGCGCGACAGCTGCACGATGCGGCGCAGCATCTCGACGAAACTGCCCGAGATCGGCAGGTTCGACCATGTCGCCTCGGGCGTGACGTGGAACAGCACCAGCGTGCCCTTGCCCTTCTTCAGCCCGGTGACCAGCGGCGTGCCGTCGGCAAGGGCGGCCCAGGTGCGCTCGACGATGTCGGGTGTCGGTTCGGCCAACACCTGCCTGGTCACCGTGACCTCGGTCGGCGGCGCCAGGTCGGCGAACGGGCCGGCCTTGGGAAATTCGGTGACCGGCTGCGGCGAGGTCCATGACAGCGCGCCGCCGAGCGAACGTTCGCCGGTGCGCAGGCGGACCGGCAGCAAATCGTCATCATTGCCGGCGGCGGCCAGCCGCGAGCCTGCGAAGCGCACCAGCGTGCCGCCATTGTCGACCCAGTCGACCAGCCTTTGCCGAACCTGGGCGGGAATGGTGCCGATATCGGCCATGACGATCATCGCCGGCTTCTGGTCGAGGATCTGCGGGATGGCGTCGGCGAGATCGGCGCTGGAGGGCTCGACCAGATCGGCGAAGGGCTGCAGCGCGCGCCTGATGTAGTAGAGCGGCGACAGAAGCGGCTGCGCCTGGTCGGCCTCGGCTTGCGACAACAGCCCGACGCGGCGGCGCTTGGAGCTTTCGTCGAGCACGCGCACGGCACCCGCATGCCGCTCGCCATCGAGCGCGATCGAGGCGAAGTCGTTGCGCAATTCGAACGGCACCGCCATGGTGCCGGTGGCCGCGGCCTCGCCCGGCGCGAAGGTCAGGGTCGCATCGGCGATGCGGCGGCCCTTGTCGTCGAAGGCGCCGGCGGTGACCTGAGCCGGGGCGGGATCGCCGGGCGCGCGGACGGCGGTCAGGGCAAAGCCATCGACCTGGTTTTCGGCAGACGTCAGGCCGGTCAGGGAAAGCCGGTCGGCCACCGCCCAGACGACGCGGGCGGCATTTTTCGACAACAGCGTGTTGAAGGCGGCCTCGTCGCCCTTTGCCGCCAGGCCATCGGCGAGCACGGCGACGCTGGCGCCGGGCAAGCCCCCCAGCACGCCGGCGACGCGGGCATAGACGGCGGGCCGGTCGGTCGGGATCGGCCGCGGCTTGGCGGCGCGCAAGCGGTCGAGTGCGGCGGCGGCATCGAAGGGGCCGATCTCCGCATTGGGCTTTTCGGCGGTGAAGGCGATAACGACCGGCACGCCGTTCGAGCCGGCGTCGTTGATCAGCCGTTCGGCCGTGGCGACGCGCTTGTTCCAGTCGGCGGCGCTGGCCCAGTCATTGTCGATGACCAGGGCAAGCGCGGCACCCTCGGCCGGCAGCTTTTCACGCGGATTGAAGACCGGTTCGGCCAATGCCGCGACGACGAGGGCCGCCATCAGCAGCCTGAGCAGCGTCAGCCACCAGGGGCTGCGCTGCGGTGTCTCCTCGCGCCTCAGCACGCGGGCCAGGATCTTCAGCGGCGGAAACACCTCGGTCTGCGGCTTGGGTGGGGTGAGCCGCAGCAGCCACCAGATCACCGGCAGCGCCAACAGGCCCCACAGCACCATGGGGGCGCCGAAGGAGAGCGGCAGCCAGCTCATGCGACAGCCTTCCCAGGCTTACCGCCATCGGCGGAAATGCCAGGCTTACCGCCATCGGCGGAAATGCCGGGCTTACCGCCATCGGCGGTCATCGCCATGTGCAGGCGCACCAGCGCGTCGGACGCCAGCCGGTCGGTGTGGTTGACGGTAAAGCTCCAGCCGAGCCGCTTGCACCAACTGGCCAGTTCCTGGCGGCGGGCGGTGTAGAGCAGGCGGTATTCGTCGGCCAGCATTTCGGCGCGCCCCGCGGTCAGCTTGTCGCCGGTCTCGGGATCGGTGAACTCGGTGCGGCCGGCATAGGGGAAGGTTTCCTCGGCCGGGTCGGCGACCTCGATCAGATGCGCGCGCACGCCGTGGCGGGCGAGCACGTCGAGCCAGGCCACGGTCTCCTCGACCGGATCGAGGAAATCGCTGGCGATGACGATGTCGCAGAAGCGCCTGATGTCGGAGAGATCGGGTTTTGCCGGCAGCTCGCCGGCATGCATGAGCTGGGCCGCGATGCGTTCGGCGCCGTTGCGGGCGGTGAACGGATCGGTCAGATCTGGCCAGGCGATGCGCTCGCCGCTGCGCGACAGAAGCTCGGCCATGGCCAGCGTCAGCACCAGCGCGCGCGATTGCTTGGAAACGCCGGCGCCGGTCGACTTGTAGAGCATGGACGGCGAGGGATCGGCCCACAGCCAGACCGTGTGGGCGGCTTCCCATTCACGGTCGCGCACATAGGTGTGGTCGTCGCGGGCCGAGCGGCGCCAGTCGATGCGCGAGGAATCGCCTTCGACGTAGGGCCGGAACTGCCAGAAATTCTCGCCGATGCCGCGCTTGCGGCGGCCATGCCAGCCGGCGATCACGGTGTTGACGATGCGGCGCGCCTCGACCAGCAGGTCAGGCACGAGCGAAGCCCGCAACCGGCCGCGGGCGAGCGCGTCGCGCGTCGCTGCCGGAGCCTGGACCTCGCCGATACGCGCCATCAAATACCTTTCACGAGTTTCGCCACCACATCGCGTACGCTGGTGCCTTCGGCACGGGCGGCGAAGGTCAGCGCCATGCGGTGCTGCAGCACCGGCTCGGCCAGCGCCCTGACATCGTCGACCGAGGGTGCCAGCCGTCCGTCGTAGAGCGCGCGGGCCCTGGTGCACAGCATCAGCGCCTGGCTGGCGCGCGGGCCTGGGCCCCAGGCGACATGCTTGTCGGTGTCGGCATTGCCTTGGCCGGGACGCGCCGAGCGCACCAGGGTGAGGATCGCCTCGACCACGCTTTCGGGCACCGGCATGCGGCGGATCAGTGTCTGGATCTCCTTCAGCCGCGCCGGCTGCAGCACGTTGGTGGCCTTGGCGTCCTCGACGCCGGTGGTTTCCAGAAGGATGCGGCGCTCGGCCTCGATTTCTGGATAGAGGATGTCGACCTGCATCAGGAAGCGATCGAGCTGGGCTTCGGGCAACGGGTAGGTGCCTTCCTGCTCCAGCGGGTTCTGCGTCGCCAGCACATGGAAGGGCGAGGGCAGATCGTAGCGCGCGCCGGCGATGGTGACGTGATATTCCTGCATCGCCTGCAGCAGCGCCGATTGCGTGCGCGGCGAGGCGCGGTTGATCTCGTCGGCCATCAGCAGCTGGGCGAAAATCGGGCCGGAGATGAAGCGGAACGAGCGCTTGCCGGTCTCGTCCTGCTCCATGACCTCGGAACCGAGGATGTCGGACGGCATCAGGTCGGGCGTGAACTGGATGCGGCGTGAATCGAGCCCGAGCACGATGCCCAGCGTCTCGACCAGCTTGGTCTTGGCCAGGCCCGGCACGCCGACCAGCAGCGCGTGGCCGCCGGCAAGCAGCGCCACCAGGGTGCGCTCGACGACGTGCTCCTGGCCGAAGATCACCCGGCCAACCCCGTCGCGGATCCTGGAGATGTCTGCAAGCGCCTTCTCGGCCTCGGCGACCATGTCCGTTTCGCTAATCGGGCTTTCCTTGACCATCACGCTCATGCCGCATCGATCCCTTTGGTTGGAAATGCCATGGTTTGGAAATACTGGCCCGCACCATACCATAGGTTGCCGCGATTCGGCCTCGCGGAGCGCCTATGCTGGAACTTAAATCACAGACTTAGGCTGACAAGCGGAACAACAGTGACTATTTCGTGACGATGAGCGAACACCACGAACATCGCCAACAAAGCCTTACGCAGGCCACCGAGGCCCGAGGCCTCGAGGCGCTGATCTCGCGCGCGGCCCGTGCCGGCAAGGGCGCGGCGCCGGTCGAGCGCTGGAATCCCGACTTTTGCGGCGATCTCGACATGGAGATCAAGGCCGACGGCACCTGGTTCTACCTGGGCACGCCGATCGGCCGCATGCCGCTGGTGCAACTTTTCTCGTCCGTGCTGCGCAAGGACGCCGACGGCAGGACCTATCTGGTGACGCCGGTGGAAAAGGTCGGCATCCGCGTCGCCGATGCGCCGTTCATCGCCGTCGAGATGGATGTTTCGGGCGAAGGCGAGGATCAGGTCATCACCTTCCGCACCAATGTCGGCGACGTGGTCGAGGCCGGGCCGGAGCGGCCGCTGCGCTTCGTCGACGAGAACGAGACCGGCGGTTTGAAGCCATATCTGCTGGTGCGCGGCAGGCTGGAGGCGCTGGTGGCGCGGCCGGTCATGTATGAGTTGGTGGGGCATGGCGAGGAGATCGAGATCGACGGCCGGACGATGTTTTCGGTGCGCTCGAAGAATGCCGTGTTTCCGATCATGCCTGCGGATCAGTTGAAGCGGTTGAGCGCGTGATGGACCAGATATCGCCGGCGCCGTTCTCATCGGCGGATTTTCGCGCGCGCTTCGCCGCGCAGCCGGACGCGCATGCCGGCGACGACTATGGCGATCACCGCTTCAATCCCGGCCACCCACGCCTCAACCCGGGCAAGCCGCTGCGCAATGCGGCGGTGCTGATCCCGGTGGTCGACCATGACGGCGAGGCGACGGTTCTCCTGACCAAACGGGCCGAGAGACTGCGCAATCATTCCGGGCAAGTGGCTTTCCCGGGCGGCACGATCGATGCGACCGACGCGAGCCCGGAGGCGGCGGCGCTGCGCGAGACCTTCGAGGAGATCGGCCTTGGCCAGGATCGTATCGAAATCATCGGCCGCATGCCGGATTACGTTGCCGGCAGCGGCTACCGCATCGCGCCGGTGCTCGGCATCGTGCGGCCGGGGTTCCAATTGGCTTTGAACGCCGACGAAGTCGATGCCGCCTTCGAGGTGCCGCTGCGCTTCCTGATGGACGCCGCCAATCACAAGCGCGACAGCCGCATGTGGAACGATCTCGAATGGTTCTTCTACGACATGCCCTATGGTGACCGGCGCATCTGGGGCGTCACCGCCGGTATCATCCGTACGCTCTATGAAAGGCTCTATGCGTGAGTGTTTCGATCGCGGGCAGGGCCGACTGGCTCTCCGACAAGCATCTGCAGCGCCTGCTTGGCGCGCTCACCGAAGGCGGTGAAGAGGCGCGTATCGCCGGCGGCGCCGTGCGCAACGCGCTGATGGGCCAGCCTGTCGCCGACGTCGACATCGCCACCTCTTGCCTGCCGCAGGAGACCATCCGCCGTGCCGAAGCGGAAGGCTTCAAGGCGGTGCCGACCGGCATCGAACATGGCACGATCACGGTGGTCGCGGGCGGCAAACCCTACGAGGTCACCACCTTGCGCGCCGACGTCGAGACCGATGGCCGCCGCGCCAAGGTGTCGTTCGGACGCGACTGGAAGCTCGACGCCGAGCGGCGCGACTTCACCATCAACGCGCTCTACGCCGAGGCCGACGGCAGTGTTGTCGACCTTGTCGGCGGCATTTCCGACATCGAGGCGCGCCGGCTGCGCTTCATCGGCGACCCGGAGGCGCGCATCCGCGAGGATTATCTGCGCATCCTGCGCTTCTTCCGTTTCTTTGCCTGGTATGGCGACGGCCGGCCGGATGCCGAGGGGTTGAAGGCCTGCGCCCGGCTGAAGGACGGCCTTGGCCAACTCTCGGCCGAACGCGTCTGGTCCGAACTGAAGAAGCTTTTGTCGGCCCCCGATCCCTCACGCGCCCTGTTGTGGATGCGCCAGGCTGGTGTCCTGACCGCCGCGCTGTCGGAAAGCGAGAAATGGGGTATCGATGCGATCCACGGGTTGACCAAGGCCGAGAAAGACCTGGGCTGGGCGGTGGATCCGATGCTGCGGCTGGAGGCAATCGTGCCGCCGGATGCGGCGCGCATGAAGACGTTGGCCGAGAGGCTCAGGTTCTCGACCGCCGAAGCCGACCGCATGCTCCATTGGGCCCTCACCACGGCCGTCGAGCCGAAGACGACCGAAGGCGAACTGGCGAAACGGCTCTATCGCGGCAACCGGCAAGGGTTTGTCGACCGCCTGCGTCTGTCGCTTGCCGCGGCGCGGGTGCGCGCCGTCGAGGACAATGACGCATTGCTTCAAGCGGGCGGCTTTTCGCGCCTGCTTGGCTTTGCGCTCAAATGGGAACGGCCCGAGTTTCCGCTCAGAGGGGCCGATCTGACGGCGCTCGGCGCAAAGCCGGGACCGAAGCTTGGCGAAATCCTCAAGAACCTCGAAGCCGAATGGGTCGAGGCGGGATTTGCGCCTGATCGCGACACGTTGCTCGAACGCGCCGCGCAAGCGCTTGACACGTAGGTCGGAAACGCCGGATCTCCGCCGGTGTTGCCCTGCTGTTCCGTCCTGCTACTTGATCGACAGCGGAGCCAGGGCACGCGAAAGGCTTGCCTCGCCCTTGCCATAGACGGAGGCGCTGTAGTTGGCCAACGTGTCGGTCCGGGCCGTATTCAGCAACTGGTTGGTGATCTGGGTCGACGTTGCCTTGGTGAACTTGCTGCCCACGATGGCGGCGTAGCCGGCAACGATCGGCGCGGCGAAAGAGGTGCCGTAAAGGCCGGTCTTGTCCCCGGTGACACCCACGACCAGGAAATGGCTCTGCACAGCCGTGTTGGTGCCGGCGGTGTTGGAATACCAGGCCATGGTGGCCTTGTTCGACGTCGTGCCGTTGCTGTTGAGCGCGCCGACGAAAATCGCGGATGCCTTTCCGACCAAGGCGAGGTCGAGATAATCCTGCTGGCCGCTGGTGACGCCGCCCACGGCAACCGCGTCGTTGCCCGCGGCCTTCGAAACCACGGCCGTTCCCTTGGTGGCATAGTAGATGATGGAGGCCTCCTCGGCGCTCCATCCGATCTGGCTTGGGCTGTAGCCTGCCTTGGCGTACATGCCATAGCTCAGATTGAGCACGTTCAGGCCCGGCGCCAGCGCGACCGAGGAACTGGTGGAGAAGTCTTTCGACCGTATCGTCGCCAGCGGCGCGATCATGCTGGCTTCTTCGCGGGTCCATTCGCCATGGCGCTGGGTCTGGGTGCCGATGCCGAAATTGCCGCTGAACTTCGAGGTGCTGGAGAAGTCGTCGACGATCGTGATGGTGACGCCTTTGCCTTTGTAACCGGCACGCCATGCGGCCCCGACATCCGGGCTCATCCAGTTTTGCAAGGTCTGCGACGTGGCCGCCGGCAGGGTTGCGCTCAGGCATATGGATGCGTTGGATTGACCGCCGCCGCAGAGCGCGGACAGCGGATCTGGACCGACAGCTTCCTGAGCCACGGCAATCGATGCCGGCAGGAGGGCGAGGGCCGTGGCAATAGCGAATTTCCAATGCGTATTTGACATGTTTTTACCCCGGTTCAAACAGAAGCTAGGACGGAGGATCGCGGATCTTCCGCGGCTACGCGACATCTCGTGCCCGGCCCCTCGCGATCAGAAAGTAACACGGTAATTCAGCCACAGATGCTGGCTCTCCGGTTTAGCGTTAGCCAGATATTTCAAGGTTTCCTCGGGTGCCATCTCCCCGGCGGCGAGCCGGCAATTGACGCTGAAGGTGCCCAGATCGCCATAATCGGCCTGGCAGGGCTTTTCGCTGAGCTTGCCGCCGAAGGTCGTGGTGAACGACAGGGACAGGATGCTGTTCGCGCTCGGATGCAGCTGTGTGAGGAATCCGAGCTTGAGGCTGGGCGCGATGCGATACTTCTCGCCTTGTTCCCCAGTGCCAAATCCCCAAAGGATACCGGTGTCCTGCGTGATCTGCGTCATCAGGTCCACATGCGTGTCGACCCAGTTTGTCTGGTACCACTGGTTGAACGATACCCGGCTTCCGGTCTGCAACTCAACCCGCCGTCACCCAGGCCTCTCGCCTTGTCGCTGACCGGCGAGCCCTGATGGATGTCGATGAGCGATGTCGTCATGTCCTGGGCAATCGCCGGCGACGCGCCAAGGAGCGCCCACGGCAGGAGCGCCGTTGCGCACAAACTGGCACGATTGCCGGACTTTTCGCGCATGCGCGAACACCTCGCCCACCGATTCCGGACCAGTGCCTGACGGCGACGGGCTTCTCTGGCGGCCCCCTGTAGTCTGGAAATCAGTCCGACGATCGCACGGGTTCGGTTACCGCACGGTTTATTTTAGCTGGAGCAAATATTTTTTTTTGAGATGCAGGCAGTGTCTCGCAAATAAATCAACGCGGCACGCGTTACCCAAGCGCACCGCGGTTCTTTTGTTATTACCTGAAACCCCCCCGCCGCACCTACGCGGCGTCGCGGACCTTCTCGATGCGCGAGCGGATCGCCTCGATCATCGTCTCGCGGATGGTCGTCTCGCCATGCGTCTCGCGCATATGCTCGACGGCGCGGCGCATCACCTCGGCCTCCTCGTCGGCCCGTGTGTGCCATTCGCAGCCGGGAACGAGCGACCCGCAGTGAAATTGCTTCATGGGATTTCTCCTCTTGCTCCATGGAGCCGGTCGAGGCTCCGCCACTTTTGGCTTACGGTCGGATGGTCAGACGTAAGCGGGGCGAAAGCTATAACACGGGAGGGGCGGCATGGTTGCATCAAAGCTGCGTGCGCCGTCCTGTCACCGGACGTCTACGGCCAGCGCACCTCCGGCGGCAGGCTGGAGAGGATCGAGGCGACATTGCCGCCGGTCTTCAGCCCGAAAATGGTGCCACGGTCGTGCAGCAGGTTGAATTCGACGTAGCGGCCGCGGCGGATGAGCTGTTCATCGCGGTCGCCATCGGTCCAGTTCTCGTTGAAGTTGGCGCGCACGAGGTGGCCGTAGACGACGAGGAACGAACGCCCGACATCCTGGACGAAGTTGAAATCGGCGTTCCAGCCGCCTTTCTCCTCGCCCGAATGCAGCCAGTCGAAGAAGATGCCGCCGGTGCCGCGCGGCTCGTTGCGGTGCGGCAGAAAGAAATACTCGTCGCACCAGGCCTTGAATTTCGGATAGTCGGCGACGTCGGCGTTCTTCTCGCAAGCGAACTGCATGGCGCGGTGGAAGGCCGCCGTGTCGGGATCATCCTGGGTGCGGCGGCGGTCGAGCACCGGCGTCAGGTCGGCGCCGCCGCCGAACCATTGCCTGGATGTGACGACCATACGCGTGTTCATGTGCACGGCCGGAACGTTGGGGTTCCAGGGATGCGCGATCAGCGAAATGCCCGATGCCCAGAAGCGCGGGTCTTCCTCGGCGCCAGGCATCTGCTTGCGGAACTCGGGCGAGAACTCGCCATAGACGGTCGAGGTGTGGACGCCGACCTTCTCGAAGACGCGGCCGTGCATCATCGACATGGTGCCCCCGCCGCCCTTGCCCTGATCGCGCTCCCACGGCGTTTTCTCGAAACGGCCCGGCGACCATGAGGCGAGCGGGCCCTGCAGGTCCTGCTCGATCTGCTCGAAGCCGGCGCAGATGCGCTCGCGCAGCGCCTCGAACCAGAGCCGGGCCTTCATCTTCTTCTCTTCGATGTCGGCGGGCAGCCCTGCCGGTATTTCGGGTCGTTCCAAGTGCCGTCTCCGGTTGTGGGCCACCCGTCGTGGGGATTCCCGATAAATGACTCGTCTTTTGCCGGCGCGATCCCTAATCTCTTGAGGGTCAGGGTCAAGTCCCGTCTGATTTAGGGTGTAAGGAGTTGCTTCGTGCGCACCCCGGCAAGACCGCCGCTGGATGGCCTGAAGAAAAGGCTCGACCAAAGCCGGGCCGAGCGCGCGCGTATGCCACGCGACGGCTTTTTGCGCGAGACGTTCGTCCTGCCGCGCTCCGATGCCCGGCTCAAGGCCAAGGAATGGTTCGAGCGCTTTCCCAAGCAGGCCTACTGGACCGAGATCGAAAGCTGGTTCGAGCGCCCGGGCGATCTGATCGAGTTCACGATCAGGCGCCTGCCGGCAGCGGATTAACGCTCGACCAACAGCCTTCTCGCGCCAGTTCCCTCCCCGGCAAGCCGATCCCCCTTGTTCCTCAGCGGGCATTTGTCGATCGACATGCAGCCGCAGCCGATGCAGTCGGTCAGCCCGTCGCGCAGTTTCTTCAGCTGGCTGATTTTCTGATCGAGGCTATCGCGCCAAGCCGTTGAAAGCAGATTCCAATCCTCGCGCGTCGGGGTGCGGCCTTCAGGTAATGATTCAAGTGCGACACCGATCTCCGCGAGCGTGATGCCGACCTCCTGGGCAATCCGGATTATGGCCACGCGTCGCAGGACATCGCGGCCGTAGCGGCGCTGGTTGCCGGAGGTGCGGTGGCTGCGAATCAGCCCGCGGGCTTCATAGAAATGCAGCGCCGACACCGCCACGCCGCTGCGCGCGGCCACTTGGCCGACCGTCAATTCCGTTACCGGCGCCATCTTCGCACTTTCCCCTTGACCTCAAGTTAAGTTGAGCTTGTAGCCAAGAAAGCCTGGATGTGCAAACGAAGGAGAAGGCGGATGTGCGCCTGGGCAAAAATCACCGCGGACCGCGCTGCCGGCGATCCCCTAGCCGAGTTGCCGGATGGCTTCGCCCGCCACCATGGCCACGGAAAGGGCGACGTTGAGGCTGCGCGCGGTGGGCTGCATCGGGATCGTCAGCCGAACATCCGCCGCCTGATGGACTGGATCCGGCACGCCCGCGGATTCGCGGCCAAACAGGAGGATGTCGCGGTCGGTGAAGCTGAAGTCGGTGTAGGGGGCCGTGGCCCTGGTCGACAGCAACACCAGCCGGTCCGCGCGGGCCTTGCGCCACTCCTCGAAGGCATTCCAGTCGACATGCCGGGTCAGGGCGGCCATTTCGAGATAGTCCATGCCGGCGCGCCTGAGCGCTCTGTCGGAAAGCGGGAAGCCGGCCGGCTCGATGATGTCGACGCCAAGGCCGAGGCAAGCGGCGAAGCGCAGGATTGTCCCGGTATTGCCGGCTATGTCAGGCTGGTAGAGCGCGATGCGGAGACCACGGTTCACTTTCGCGTCCTTCTAATAAGTGGCAGATCGGCCACAGCAGCTTCCTGGTTTTGGAAATTCCTGGACCTGCGGGTGGCCATTTTTTTCGAAGTCGGGTATACGACCAGCATTGTCAACCCGAACCGATGGAGGGGTAATTCATGATGACCATGCACATCCAGCGCCCCACCCGTGGGCTTACTTGCGCCCTGGCGGTTTCGGTACGACGTTTCTCCTGATCTTTTAGGCACTTCCGCACCGATCTCCGCCGAAACCATACCCTGGTCTTCGAAGGAATCCTGCGATGTTTTTCAAGCTGCCGAAGGGGCCGATGGCCCCGTCCCAACGCGTTCCGACTGATCCGCCGCCGATCCCGCGGCACGATGTCGATCATCCTTTTTATCTCTATTTCAACACGGAGGACGGACCGATGTTCGATCCATACAGAATACCGGGCTCGAGGAGCCTGCATATCCACCGGCTGCCGACCTGGGCGCTGCTGATCGGCGAAACCTATTCGTCGGCGGTTCATGCCGAAGTGCGCCGGCGTCCGCATCGCGGCATGCTGCCGGATGTCGATTTCTCGCACGCGGTTCCCGACCTGAGCCGACCGTCGCTGGTGCGCCGCATCATCCGGCTGATCCGGCCGGGCGCGAAAAACCGCACTGGTGGCACCGTGTCGTCAGCATCGACAAAGGTGGCTGTCGGCGAAAAGCCGGCGAGCCCCTATATTGCGCGAAGCAGGGCCGACGCTCCGGATGATTCCGGAGCGTCGGCCCTCGACGCCATGCGATCCGAGGACTTTGTACGTCGCCAAGCCGCGTAAGCGGAAAACAGATTTTACAGGCATGCCCTAATGTTGTTGTTTAGCTGGTTTGAAAGAAGGCTCGATCCGTTCCCGGCTGCGGAACCGGTCGAACCGCCCAAGACGCTGGTTGCCTTCTGCCTGCATTATACGCGCGGCGCATGGCCCTATATCCTTATCGATGCGGTACTGGTGGCGGCCATCGCCATCGCGGAAGTGTGGATGTTCGGCTTCCTTGGCCGCATCGTCGACTGGCTGTCGGGGCAGAACCGCGAGACCTTCCTGCAGACGGAGGGCTGGAAGCTCGCCGGCATGGCGTTCATCGTGCTGTTCGCGCTGCCCGGCACGGTTTGGCTGCATTCGCTGCTCAACCAGCAGACGCTGATGGGCAACTATCCCATGCGCATCCGCTGGCAGGTGCATCGCTATCTGCTCAAGCAATCGATGAGCTTCTACCAAGACGAATTCGCCGGCCGCATCGCCACCAAGCTGATGCAGACGGCGCTCGCCGTGCGCGAATGCGTCATCAAGGTGATCGACGTCCTGAACTACGTCATCGTCTATTTCCTCGGCATGCTGCTGATCGTCGGTTCGGCCGACTGGCGGCTGGCCGCGCCGCTCGGGGTCTGGCTGGTCGGCTACATCCTGTTGCTGCGCTTTTTCATCCCGCGCCTGGGCAAGGTCGGCGAGGAGCAGGCCAATGCGCGCTCGACCATGACCGGCCGCGTCGTCGACAGCTACACCAACATCCAGACGGTCAAGCTGTTCAGTCATTCGCGCCGCGAGGCCGCCTTCGCCAGGGAAGGCATGATGGGCTTCCTCGACACGGTCTACCGGTCGATGCGGCTGGTGACGGTGCTGTTCGGCTCGCTCTACATATTGAACGCGCTTCTGCTGTTCTCGGTCACCGCCATCTCGCTGTGGCTGTGGATGGGGCAAGCTGTGACGATCGGCGCGGTCGCCGTGGTCATCGGCCTGGTGCTCCGGATGTGGGGCATGTCGCAGTGGATCATGTGGGAAATGTCGGGCCTGTTCGAGAATATCGGCACGGTGCAGGACGGCATTGCCTCCATCTCGCTGCCGCGCCTCGTCGAGGACAGGCCGGATGCCAGGGAGATCAACGTTTCAAAAGGCGATATCCGCTTCGAGGACATCCGCTTCCACTACGGCAAGCAGAAGGGCGTCATCGAAAACCTGTCGCTGGCGGTGAAACCGGGCGAGAAGGTCGGCATCGTCGGACGCTCGGGCGCCGGCAAGTCGACGCTGGTCAATCTCCTCCTGCGCTTCTACGACCTGGAATCCGGCCGGATCCTGATCGACGGCCAGGAGATCGCCGGCGTGAAGCAGGATTCGCTGCGTGCCCAGATCGGCATGGTCACACAGGACACCTCGCTGCTGCATCGTTCGGTGCGCGAGAACATCCTTTATGGCCGGCCCGATGCGAGCGATGAGATGTTGGTCGAGGCGGCACGGCGGGCCGAGGCGCTGGATTTCATATCGGCGCTTTCGGACCATAGCGGCCGCAAGGGTTTCGACGCCTATGTCGGCGACCGCGGCGTCAAACTGTCCGGTGGCCAGCGGCAACGCATCGCCATTGCTCGCGTTATGTTGAAGGACGCGCCTATTCTTATCCTTGACGAAGCGACGTCGGCGCTCGATTCCGAGGCGGAAGCCGCCATCCAGGAGAATCTCTACAAGCTCATGCAGGGCAAGACCGTCATCGCGATCGCGCACCGGCTGTCGACCATCGCTGCGATGGACAGGCTCGTCGTGATGGACCAGGGCCGCGTCATCGAGGAGGGTTCGCACGAGGAACTGGTCGCTGGCGGCGGGCTCTACGCGCAACTCTGGCAGCGCCAGTCGGGTGGATTCCTGTTCGAGGACAGTCCGGTCGGCGCCGCCAACGACAGTGTCGCCAACGACATTGGCGCGAAGGGGCAAGCCGCAGAATGATGGCCGCCGCATGATGACAGCCGTCTACCGCTGGTTCGAAAACTGGGTCTATCCGTTCAGGGAGCCGGCGCATCTTCGGCCACCGGCCAGCGTCGCCGGCTTCCTCTGGCACTATGTCGGCCAGGCGAAGTTCGCCTTCTTCGCCATGCTGGTCGTCGGCGGCATCGCGCCGCTGGTCGAGGCCGGGCTGTTCTATTTCGTCGGGCGGCTGGTCGATATTCTCGATCAATTGCCCGGCGAGCGGAGCTGGCATGCATTATGGACCGCCGCCGGCCCCGAACTGATGTTCATGGTCGCAGTGGTGCTGGTCCTCCGCACAATGGTCGTGGCCCTCTCGGCGCTGGTCGACGAGCAGACGATCACGCCCGGCTTCTACAATCTGGTGCGCTGGCAGGCGCACCGGCACGTCTCGCGCCAGTCCTACGCCTTCTTCCAGAACGACTTCGCCGGCCGGATCGCGACGAAAGTCTGGCAGGCGGGGCAGGCGACCGGCGACCTGATGGAAAGCTTCATCGAGGTCGTCTGGTTCATGATCGTCTATACGGTGACGACGCTGGCACTGGTCGCAGGACTCGATCTCAGGCTGGCGGCATTGGTGGTGATCTGGATCACCGCTTTCGGCTTTCTGGCCAGGCGCTATCTGCCGGCAATCCGCAAGCACGCCGAAGCGACGGCCGAGGCGGGCTCGATGATCAATGGCCGCATCGTCGATTCCTACTCCAACGTGCAGACGCTGAAACTTTTCGCGGCGGACGGCGACGACCGCTACATCAGGAACGGCTTCGACATCTATCTCGACGCATTGCGCCCCTTCACCCGCCGGTTGACCGGCGTGCGCATGGCGCTGACGACGCTGTCGGGCATCATGATCACGGCGATCGGCTGCTTTGCCGTCTATCTCTGGGTCGAGGGCTCGATCACCGTCGGCGCCGTCGCCTTCACGCTGTCGCTGGTGCTGCGCCTCAACATGCTGCTCGGCCGGCTGATGATGCAGATGAACAGTATCTTGCGAAACCTCGGCGTGCTGGAGAACTCCAAGGCGCTGATCTCGCAGCCGCTGGGGCTGACCGATGCCCCGGATGCCAGGGAATTGGTCGTGACGGGTGGGCGCATCGACGTGAAGAATGTCGAGTTCCATTACGGCAAGGGGTTTGGCGTGCTCAACGGCGTCGACCTTGTCGTCAAGCCGGGCGAGAAGGTCGGGCTGGTCGGGCCATCGGGCGCCGGCAAGACGACGTTGGCCAACCTGATCCTGCGCCTCTACGACCTCGAAAGCGGCCGGATCACCATCGACGGCCAGGACGTCTCCGATGTGACGCAGAATTCGCTGCGCGCCAATATCGGCGTCGTCAGCCAGGACACCGCCCTGTTTCATCGCTCGCTGCGCGACAACATCAAGCTCGGCATGCCCGATGCGACCGACGCGGAGGTGATCGCGGCGGCCAAGAAGGCCGAGGCCCACGAATTCATCCTGAGCTTGCGCGACAACAGGGATCGCCAGGGCTACGAAGCCTTTGTCGGCGAACGCGGCGTCAAGCTGTCGGGCGGCCAGCGCCAGCGCGTGGCGATCGCCCGCGTCTTCCTCAAGGACGCGCCGATCCTGATCCTCGACGAGGCGACGTCGGCGCTCGATTCCGACATCGAGGCGGCAATCCAGGAGAATCTGACGCGGCTGATGGAGAACAAGACCGTGATCGCCATCGCGCACCGGCTGTCGACGATCGCGGCACTTGATCGCCTGGTGGTGCTCGACGGCGGCCGCATCGTCGAGCAAGGCACGCATGACGAACTGGTGGCGCGCGATGGGCTCTATGCCCGGCTGTGGAAGCGCCAGTCCGGCGGCTTCCTCTATCACGAGGAAAGCGTGCTCGAAGAGACGCGGCCGGCGGAGTAGGCGCATGGGTGGATCGCCAGAGGTCAGTCCGGAGATCGGCCGAGAGGTTGGCCCGGAGATCGACTATGCGCTCAAGCGTTTGCGACCAACCGTGGCGGCCTTCGACGCGTTGAAGGACGAGAGCCGGCTGGAAGGCTACTGGATGCTGGTGCGGTTGGCCGATGGCTGGGCAAGCGGCCGCAACAAGTTCCTGAAGCACGGCGAGGGACTGTTCGGGCTATGGCATGGCCGGGAACTCGCCGGCGTATGCGGGCTGAACATCGATCCCTATTTCGAGGGCAGGGACCAGGGCCGGGTCCGGCACCTGTTCGTCAGCGCACGCCACCGCCGCAACGGCCTCGGCCGCATGCTGGTCGAGACCGTGATCGATCGGGCCGGCCAATATTTCTCCGTGTTGAACACCCGCGCGCCGCCGGAAGCCTTCGGTTTTTATGAACGGCTTGGCTTTCAGCGCGTGGAAGGCGAAGAATTCGTCACCCACCGCATGGTGTTCGGGAAAGGGAACTGAAATGTCCTTGCGTCCGCCATCTCATCTTGCCGGCGCGTCGGCCGCCGAAGCGGCGTTCGACGCGCTTGGCCATGAAATCCTCGCCGAGAAGGCGGCGGCACTTGGCCGCGCCGGTCAAAAGGTCGAGGAGACGCTGGCCCGGCTAACCAGCAATGCCGACAAGGACATGCGTCCCTTGCTTCTCAAGGAGGCTGCCGCGGCCGTTCACGCCTATTTCATCCAGCGCGAATTGTGCGGCTTTCGCAAGCACGACGCCGTCATCCGCGAATACAACATCCCCAAAGCCGTGCTGGTCAGGCTTGGCGCCATGTAGAGTTGGAACTTGCCGCGCTGATTTCCCTGTGGAAGCGCGCCAGGCGGGCGGCAAGCGCTTCGGGATTTTCATCGGCAACGAAGTGTCCGCTGTCGGCTATGATGTCGCCCTCGACATTTGAGAGCCCGGCCGCGCGCAGGCCATTGACATAGTCGCCGATGTCGCCGGACTCGGCCGCACCCCTCAGATACAGCACCGGAACCGCAATCGGCTTCGCGGGCCGCGCGGCATTGGCCTTGGCATCCTCGGGAAAGGCACGATACCAGTCGAACCCCGCCTGGAGGCTTTCCGGCCGGGAATAGGCCTTGGCGTAGATTTCCCTGGCGTCGTCAGGGATCGAGGCTCGATCCTTCGAAAGCACATTGAAGAAGAAGTCGAAATAAGCGCTCTGATGGCCGCTGACCAGCGTTTCCGGCAAGGCTGGAATAGCGTGAAAGGCGAAATGCCAGATTTGCGGATTGCGAATGACCTTCTCCCACGGAGCGACGCCCGGAATGACGACATCCATGATCGCCGCGCCGGAAAGAATCTCAGGATGGTCGCTCAACAAGGCAAATACGATCTGGCCGCCGACATCGTGGCCGGCGGCCACGAGCTGGCGCAGCCCGCAAGTCTCTGCGACGCCTCTCATCAGCCTCGCCAAGGTTCTCTTGTCACCAGCCTCGGCTACGCCTTGCGAGCCGCCGATGCAGGGCAGGTCAGGGGCGACGACCCGGTAGTCGGCCGCCAACCGGCCGATCACCCGCTCGAAGGCGTAGGAGCTTTGCGGCCATCCGTGCAGCAGAAGGAAAGCCGGCGCACCAGCGGGGCCTGCCTCGCGGGTCGCAATGCTCAGCCCTTCGATTTCGATGGTCGAGGTTTGCATATCCTGGCTCTGGCGGCTCTCTGGTTGGCGCCTATGCCGTTGATCTAGGCGCCAACCGGGACGCCGCCAGGGCTATGCAGGAATTACTCCAGCCATTCCGTGATGAAGCTACCGTTTTCGTGGATGTCGGTCGTTTCCAGCGGACCTGGACCGAGATTGGTGAATTTGTGCGGCGTGTGCGGCGGCACGATGACGATCTGCCCCGCCGAGGCCTCGATCTCCTGGTCGCCGACCGTGAACAGGCCGGTTCCCTCGCGAATGATGAAGATCTCCGCATAGGGATGAGCGTGCAGCCGCGGGCCGCCCCCGACATCGGGCAAGTAATTGAAGATCAGGCAGGAGTTGGAGCCGTAGACGCCGCCTTGCAGTTCGCCCTTCCAGTGGTTGGAACGAACAGACCATTCCTCGCGATCGATGACATGCACCATGGCAGGGAAAATAGATCACTCGGGCAGCCTATGTCGAGGCAAACAACGATGCCGGATTTGCGGTTGTTTCCCGGTTGTTTAGCCGCCTTTTGCGGCCATTCGCCGCCTTGCCGCGCGATAGGGGATTTTGTCCCCGCGACAATCTGCCCTTGTGCCTTGACCCGTCTGGACAAAAACGGGCTTCACGCATAAACCGAAGTCCAAATGCCGGAGGAATTCGCTAGCCTGTTCGCCATGCGCTGTCGGGTTGGCGTGATTGAGCGGGGAACAAGGCTCAGCCACCGGCGCGGAAGAGGCGAAAGGATCAGGCACCCGTGAGCGCAACCGACATCCACGATCCCAACCGTCGAGATTTTCTCTACGTCGCCACCGGCATGGCCGCCGTGGTCGGCGCCGGTGCCGTCGCCTGGCCGTTCATCGACCAGATGCGCCCCGACGCCTCGACGCTGGCGCTCGCTTCGGTCGAGGTCGATGTCTCCTCGCTGACGCCCGGCAGCTCGCTGATCGTCAAGTGGCGCGGCAAGCCGGTCGTGGTGCGCAACCGCACCGAGAAGGAAATGAAGGACGGCGGGGCCGTCAGCCTCTCCGATCTCAAGGATCCGATCGCCCGCAACGCCAATTTGCCATCCGATGCGCCGGCGACCGACGCCAACCGCACCACGCCCGGCAAGGAAGCCTGGATGGTTATGGTTCAGGTCTGCACCCATTTGGGCTGCATTCCGCTCGGCCAGGAAGGCGATTTCGGCGGCTGGTTCTGCCCGTGCCATGGCTCGCAATACGACACTGCCGGCCGCATCCGCAAAGGCCCGGCACCGGAGAACATGGCGATTCCGGTATTCAAGTTCATTTCCGATACCAAACTCCTTATCGGTTGAGGCAGGGGATATTTCGATGAGCGAGGGACACTCGACCTATACGCCGAAGACCGGTATCGAACGCTGGTTCGACGCCCGCATGCCGCTGCCCAGGATGGTCTATGACAGCTTCATCGCCTATCCGGTGCCGCGCAACCTGAACTATATGTGGACTTTCGGCGGCATACTGGCAATCATGCTGGTGGCGCAGATCCTGACCGGCATCGTCCTGGCCATGCACTATACGGCCGACACCAATCTCGCCTTCGGTTCGGTCGAGAAGATCATGCGCGACGTGAATTCCGGATGGCTCCTGCGTTACATGCACGCCAACGGCGCCTCGTTCTTCTTCATCGCCGTCTACCTGCACATCTTCCGCGGTCTCTATTACGGCTCCTACAAGGCGCCTCGCGAACTGCTGTGGATCCTGGGCTGCATCATCTATCTCCTGATGATGGCGACGGGCTTCATGGGCTATGTGCTGCCATGGGGGCAGATGAGCTTCTGGGGCGCTACCGTCATCACCGGCTTCTTCAGCGCCATCCCGCTGGTCGGCGACTGGATCCAGCAACTGCTGCTCGGCGGCTTCGCCGTCGACAATCCGACGCTCAACCGCTTCTTCGCGCTGCATTACCTGCTGCCGTTCATGATTGCCGGCGTCGTCGTGCTGCACGTCTGGGCGCTGCATGTCGTCGGCCAGTCGAACCCGACCGGCATCGAGGTCAAGTCGAAGACCGACACCGTCGCCTTCACCCCCTACGCGACCATCAAGGACGCGTTCGGCATGATCGTGTTCCTGTTCGTCTTCGCCTACTTCGTCTTCTACCTGCCGAACTATCTCGGCCATCCGGACAACTACACGGTCGCCAACCCGCTGAAGACGCCGGCCCATATCGTTCCGGAATGGTACTTCCTGCCGTTCTACGCGATCCTGCGCGCCATCACCTTCAATATCGGGCCGATCAATTCCAAGCTCGGCGGCGTGCTGTGTATGTTCGGCGCCATCGTCATGCTGTTCCTGGTGCCGTGGCTCGACACTTCCAAGGTGCGCTCGGCGGTCTACCGGCCCTGGTACAAGCTGTTCTTCTGGCTGTTCGTGGCCGATGCCATCCTGCTGGGCTGGCTGGGCTCGCAGCCGGCGGAAGGTAGCTATGTGTTCATGGCGCAGATGGCGACGCTGTTCTACTTCGCCTTCTTCCTGGTCGCGCTGCCCGTGCTCGGCTTGATCGAGACTCCGCGCAGGCTGCCGAACTCGATCACCGAGGCGGTGCTCGAAAAGAACAAGGGTGGCGGCGGACATCCGGCGGGCGCCACGGCAGCACCCGAGACCAAGGGCTGAGCGGTAGAGAATCTAAGGGGATTTGGCATGAAGAAGATTCTCACCTCGCTGGCGCTGGTCGGCCTTGTGGCCGCCGGCACTGGGGTTGCAGGCACTTGGGCGTTCGCGGCCGAAGAAGCGCACAACGCGGCGGCACCCACGCATTTCCCGATCAACGAGCCGAAGGAAATGAGCTGGAGCTTCACCGGTCCGTTCGGCACCTATGACAAGGCGCAGCTGCAGCGCGGCCTGAAGGTCTACAAGGAAGTCTGCTCGGCCTGTCATTCGATGAACCTGGTGGCGTTCCGCACGCTGTCGGACCTCGGCTATAGCGACGCGCAGATCAAGACGCTGTCAGCAGAATACACCATCCACGACGGCCCCAACGATGCCGGTGACATGTTCGACCGTCCCGGCAAGCCGTCCGACCATTTCCCGGCGCCCTTCGCCAATGAGGAAGCCGCCGCTGCGTCCAATGGCGGCGCGGCGCCGCCCGACATGTCGCTGCTGGCCAAGGCGCGCGGCGTCGAGCGCGGCTTCCCGCAGTTCGTCTTCGACATCTTCACCCAGTATGATGCGGGTGGTCCTGACTACATCCATTCGCTGCTGACAGGCTACGACGAGACGCCGCCCGCCGGCATGGTCATCCCGGAAGGCACCCACTACAATCCGTACTTCATGTCCGGCGTGTCGCTGAAGATGCCCAAGCCGCTCTCCGACGGCCAGGTGACCTATGACGACGGCTCGCCGCAGACCATCGACCAGTATTCCCGTGACGTGGCTGCCTTCCTGACATGGGCGGCCGAGCCACACATGGAAGACCGCAAGAAGATGGGCTTCCGCGTGCTGGTGTTCCTGCTTCTGTTCGGCGCCCTTGTCTACCTGACCAAGCGTAAGGTGTGGGAAGCCGTCGCCCACTAAGCGATGCCATAGTCTGGAATTCAAAAGGGGCGCCGCGAGGTGCCCTTTTCTGCTTTTGGGGTGGATAGCTTAGGCCACGCCTCGGCGGTGTCACATGGCCGTCATCGCACATCGCGATCCTGCGGTGCTCTCATCAAAGGATCACGCCCATGAAAAGATACGCATCGCTTGCGGCAGGCCTGCTGCTGCTCGTCGTTGGTTCCGCGGCCCGCGCCGAAGACGCAAAACCCTTCATCACCAACAAGGATGTCGACCTGACGATGATCCTGCCGCCGCCCCCGGCCAATGATTCGGCCGAGACCAAGGCCGAGCTTGGCGAGGTGCTGACCATGCAAGTCACGCGCACACCCGAAATGGAAGCCCGCGCCATCGCCGATGCCGAGGAAAACGTCTGGCGTTTCGCCGATGTCATGGGGCCGAATTTCAACAAGGACAAGCTGCCGAAATTCAGCGCCTTCTTCGATCGTGTGGTGGAGACCGAAGGCGCCGTCGTCGACCCGGCCAAGGACGTCTGGAAGCGTCCGCGTCCGCACCAGCTCAGCGATCTCGTCAAGCCGGTGGTCAAGCTCTCGAGCTCCGGTTCCTGGCCGTCCGGCCATGCGACCGTCGGCACGATGATGGGCATCATCCTGTCCGACATGGTTCCGGAAAAGCGGGCCCAGATCATGGCGCGCTCGGCCGAGTTCGCCCACAACCGCATCGTCGGCGGCATCCATTATCCGTCCGACGTCGAGATGGGCAAGATTTCCGGCAGCGTCATTGCCGCGGTCCTGCTCAACCGCGAGGATTTCAAGGCCGAGTACGAAGTGGCCAGGGCGGAGCTTCGTTCCGACCTCGGCATGTAGGACTGGCCGGTAGCCATTTGTCCGAGCGGGGCGCCTTCGGGCGCCCCTTTTTCGTGTCACCACGGCAAAGAGATCGCCTGCGTTTGCTGCCACATCCTTTGCCGGATGTGCTTGTCTCGACCGTCACATCGCGCTAGCCGTTGTCGGTCGCGCCGGGTTACGATCGGCCCCGCGCCGTTTCGCTTCTGTCAGCTGGATCACCCGGAGCCGCTTCATGAAATCCTCTCTCGAAGACACGCTGCTGGCTTCGATCCGAACCATCCCGGACTATCCCAGGCCCGGCATCCTGTTTCGCGACATCACCACGCTGCTCGGCAACGCACGCGCCTTCCGCCGCGCCATCGACGAGCTGGTGCACCCCTATGCCGGGCAGAAGATCGACAAGATCGCCGGCATCGAGGCGCGGGGCTTCATCCTTGGCGGCGCCGTGGCCCACCAGCTCTCGGCCGGCTTCGTGCCGATCCGCAAGAAGGGCAAGCTGCCTTACGAGACCGTGCGCGTCGCCTACAGCCTGGAATATGGGCTGGATGAGATGGAGATGCACAAGGACGGCGTCGCGCCCGGCGAAAAGGTCATCCTGGTCGACGATCTGATCGCCACCGGCGGCACGGCGGAAGCGGCGGTCAAGCTGCTGCGCCAGATCGGCGCCGACATCCTCGCCGCCTGCTTCGTCATCGACCTGCCGGATCTGGGCGGACGCGCCAAGCTCGAAGCGCTCGGCGTGCCGGTGAGGACGCTGATCGGGTTCGAGGGGCATTGAGCATTTTTCCCTTCTCCCCTTGTGGGAGAAGGGAAAGACACCTCATTCCACCTTCACCAGCACGGCGCTCTCGAATTCCAGCACCTTGGCGCCGGTCGAATCGGAGGCCTCGCAGAGCAGCGCCAGCAACCGCCAGCCGGGACGGGACGCTATGGGGCGGTGGGAAAGCGCCGTGCGTGCGAAGGTGATGGTTTGCCCGGCATGGACGGGCTTTAGCCATTTCAGGTTCTTGAATCCGGGCGAGGGGCCGAATTCGGGCACCGGGCCGTCCCAGCCTTCGGCGTCCAGGCGGGTTTCCAGATTAAGCTTCATCCAGGTGGCCGCGGTGTGCCAGCCGGAGGCGCAGAGCCCGCCAAGCACGCTCTTCCTCGCCGCCTCCTCGTCGATATGGAAGATCTGAGGGTCGTATTTGCGGGCGAACGCCTTGATCGCCTCGGGCTCGAATGTGTGCGAGCCCAGCGTCACCGTGGTGCCGATGCGGAAGAATTCGTCCAATGTCATGACAGGCTCCCAGCGGCATCGCGCGTCAGGAACATGATGGAGTTCTCGAGCTCGAAGACACTTTCGCCGCGCTGGTTGACCAGTTCGCTGCGCATGGTCACGAAGCCGAGTTGCGGCTTCGATTTCGACAGGCGCCTGGCGAGAACCACCAGGTTGCCCCGCAGCGTATCGCCGGCGAGCACCGGCTTCTTCCATTTGACCTGATCGACGCCGGGCGCGCCCTGGCAGGTGGAATCCAGCAGGAAGGCATCGCACAGCATGCGCATGAACATGGCGCAGGTGTGCCAGCCCGAGGCCGAGAGGCCACCGAGGATGCTGGCCTTGCCGGCCTCCTCGTCGAGATGCATCGGCTGAGCGTCGAACTCGCTGGCGAACTCGATGATCTCGGCCGCGCTTACTTTTTTCGCGCCGAGGTCGAACGAGGCCCCCTCGACGAAGTCCTCATACGCCCATGTCTTTCCGGTCATGGTCAGCAAATCCGGTTGTAGAATGCGCGATCCCTTTGGATCGGAAAACCCGGATGCAGGCCGCGGGCGGTTTGGTCAAGCCCTTTCTGGTGAGCCAGGCCCAGGCAGCGGGTGTTCAGAGCCAGCCGCGGCGGCGGAAATACCAGAAAGGCAGGATCGCCGACAGCACCATCATGGCGATGGCGAAGGGATAGCCGAACTCCCACTTCAGCTCGGGGATGACATCGAAATTCATGCCGTAGATCGAGGCGACCAGTGTCGGCGGCAGGAAGATGACGGCGGCGACGGAGAAGATCTTGATGATGGCGTTCTGCTCGATCGAGATCATACCGAGCGTGGCGTCGAGCAGGAAGGAGATCTTCTGCGACAGGAAGGTGGCGTGGTCGGCAAGCGACAGCACGTCGCGCGACAGGGTCTTGATGCGGGCGCGGACGTCCTTGCTCATCTTGGTCAGAGTCGCGACATGGGCGAGGAAACCCGCCAGCCGCTGCAGCGAGATCAGGCTGTCGCGGATGGAGGAGGCGATGTCCTCCTTGCGGCCGATGGCCTTCAGCAGTTCCTGGAAGTCGCGGTTGCGCTTCGACACCTTGGTCGAGCGCGCCTCGAAGATGTCGCGCGAAATCACTTCGACATCGCGGCCGGCGCGCTCGAGGATGTCGGCGAGGCGGTCGACGATCGCCTCCAGCAGGCCGATCAGGATGGTGTCGCCGCTGCTGCAGCCGGTCGCCACCTTCTCGGCGCGCAGCGGGAAGGTCTTGAACGCCTTCGGTTCGTGATAGCGTACGGTGATCAGCCTGGCGCCGGCGAGCACGAAGGTGACCGGCGACATCAGGGGATCGTCGACCTCGGTCTGCGCGGGCAAGGTGGCGGTCATGAAGTAGGCGCCGTCCTCGATATAGAGGCGGCTTGAAATCTCGATCTCCTCCATCTCCTCGCGGGTCGGGATGGCGATGCCGAGCCAGCTTTCGATGGTGGCCTCTTCCTCCTTGGTCGGATTGACGAGATCGGCCCAGACGACCTTGTCGCCATTGACCAGCAGGTCGTCGGTGAGGCGCAGGCGATCATTGTCGACGACGAAGGCCTTGATCATCGCCGAATCTCCCTGCCAGAGCCGCGTTGAGGTTACGCATCGTGTCGGATTGCACGGTTTTTCGTCGCACGCCGACCGTGTGGCTGCCGCTTAGACCCGCGGCATGACAAAATCAAGACAAGCCGAGCAGGGCCGGCTGGCATCGGCCACTCAGAAAAATTCGTCGAGGAGCCGGTGGTACGAAAGCTTCGTCGGCTCTACTTCCGCCCAGACATTGTCGACTGGGCAGGAGGGTCACGTGTTGAACTTGAACAGCATGATGTCGCCGTCCTGGACGACATATTCCTTGCCTTCATCGCGCGCCTTGCCGGCTTCCTTGGCCGCCACTTCCCCGCCCAGCGTGACAAAGTCGTTGTAGGCGATGGTCTGGGCGCGGATGAAGCCGCGCTCGAAATCGGTGTGGATGACGCCGGCCGCCTGAGGTGCCTTGTCGCCCTTGTGCACGGTCCAGGCGCGCGTCTCCTTCGGCCCAACGGTAAAATAGGTGATGAGGTGCAACAGGTCGTAGCCGGCGCGGATCACCTTGTTCAGGCCGGGCTCGTCGAGGCCGAGCGAGGATAGGAATTCCATTTCCTCCTCGTCGGAAAGCTGGGCGACTTCCGCCTCGATCGCCGCCGAGATCACTACGGTGCCGGCGCCCTGCGCGGCGGCCATTTTCTCCACAGCCTTTGTGTGCTCGTTGCCGGTCGCGGCATCGGCCTCGGCGACGTTGCAGACATAGAGCACGGGATGCGAGGTGAGCAGGTTCAGCCCCTGCAGGATGCGCAAATCTTCGGCCGAAATACCCTTGAGCAGGATGCGGGTCGGCTTGCCGGCCTGCAGCAACTCGAGCGCTGCCTCCATCATCGGCAGCACGGCGGTGGCTTCCTTGTCCTTGCTGCCGGCGCGCTTGCGGAATTGCACGATGCGGCGCTCGAGGCTGTCGAGGTCGGCAAGCATCAGCTCGGTCTCGACCGTCTCGGCGTCGGCGACGGGGTCGATGCGGCCCTCGACATGGGTGATGTCGTCATCCTCGAAGCAGCGCAGCACGTGGACGATGGCGTCGACCTCGCGGATGTTGGCGAGGAACTGGTTCCCCAGCCCTTCGCCCTTAGAGGCGCCGCGCACCAGGCCGGCAATATCGACGAAGGAGATGCGAGTCGGGATGATCTCCTTCGACTTGCCGATCGCGGCGATCTTCTGCAGGCGCGGGTCCGGCACCGCCACCTCGCCGGTGTTCGGTTCGATGGTGCAGAACGGATAGTTGGCGGCCTGTGCGGCGGCCGTCCTCGTCAGCGCGTTGAAGAGCGTCGACTTGCCGACATTGGGCAAGCCAACGATGCCGCATTTGAAACCCATTTTGTCCGGTCCTATCGGGAAAAGCGAAATTTGATGAGGGCTATGGGCGATAGGGGTTGGGAACGTCAAGCCCTGTAACGCCGATGGTCCCGCGGCTCAGTCCTTGTTGCCGAACAGTTTCTTCAGCATCGCCGCCATCGGGCCGGTCTCGGGCAGCTTGGCGGGCGCCTGCTGGGGGCGGGCCTGGCGGACATGGCTTTGCTGTTTCGGAGCCTGTTTTTGCGCCGGCTTTTCCGGTTCGGCGCCCGCCTTGCCCTGTACGGCAAGGGCGGCCTTGTTCATGAAGCCGGATTCGTCGCCCTTGACGATCATGGCAGCGTTGTCGGCGATCGCGTCGAGCAACGGGTCGAGCCAGTCGCGGTCGGCCTTGGCGAAATCGCCGAGCACATGATGCTGGACCATTTCCTTGACGCCGGGATGGCCGACGCCGATGCGCACGCGGCGATAGGCGTTGCCGACATGGCCATCGATCGAGCGGATGCCGTTGTGGCCGCCGGCACCGCCGCCGGTCTTGATGCGCAGCTTGCCTTCGGCAAGATCGATCTCGTCATAGAAGACGGTGAGGGCGGAAAGGTCGAGCTTGTAGAAGCGCAGCGCTTCGCCGACCGACTGGCCGGACAGGTTCATGAAGGTCTGCGGCTTGATCAGGATGATCTTTTCACCGCCGAGCGTGCCCTCGGCGATCAGGCCCTGGAACTTCTTCGACCAGGGCGAAAAGGAATGGCGGCGGGCGATAGCGTCCGCCGCCATGAAGCCGACATTGTGCCGGTTTTCAGCATATTTCGCGCCCGGATTGCCGAGGCCTGCAAAGACAAGCGCCGTCTTCCCTGGCATCGTCTGCTCCGGGCGTGAAAGAGTTACTTCTCTTCGGCGGCAGGAGCCGCTTCGGGGGCCGCAACCTCAGCCGTCTCTTCAGTCTCCGGCTTCATCGCCGCCGAACCGGCAATGGTCGCGATGGTGAAGTCGCGATCGGAGATGACCGGCTTGACGCCAGCCGGCAGCTTGACCGCCGAGATATGGATCGAATCGCCGATGTCGGCGCCGGTGAGATCGACGGTGATGAATTCCGGGATCGCATTGGCCGGGCAGTGGAACTCGACCTCGTGACGCACGATGTTGAGCACGCCGCCGCGCTTGATGCCGGGCGACTTGTCTTCATTGATGAAGTGGACAGGCACGTCGACATTGACTTCCGTGTCCTTGCCGATGCGCAGGAAATCCACATGCATCGGGAAGTCCTTGACCGGGTCGAGCTGGAAGTCCTTCGGCAGGACCTGGATCTTCTTGCCGTCGACATCGATCGTGGCGACCGTGGTCAGGAACCCGCCGCCATGGATCTTGTAGAAGATGTCCTTGTAGGTGAGCGCGATCGCCAGGGGAGGCTGCTTGTCACCGTAAATTACTGCAGGCACTTTACCGTTGCGGCGAACTGCTCGGGCGGACCCCTTACCGACCTGTTCGCGCGCTTCGGCCTTGAGCTCGTAAGTATCGTGGCTCATGGCTTTTCCTTTCGCGTGTTATGGAGCGCCTACGGTTGGCGATGTGCCAGGCCGTAAACGTCGAAAGCCGCCGGACCTCGATGTCCGAATGCCGGAAACCGCAGCGAGCGGATCTTTGTTCGGGATCACAAGGGGAAGGCAGCCTTCCGCCGCGTTGCCTCCAAGGGTGTCTACGCGGGTGGCGGCTCTATAGCGGAAGGTGGTCCCAGGTGCAAGCGGCGGCCGAAGAGCCGTCGCTACCGGTCGCCGCTCAACGCATCGCGCAGTGCCTGGACCTGCCGGTTCAGGGCGTCGAGTTCGGCCAGCGTCATGCCCGAGCGCTCGATCAGGGTCTCGTTCAGGCAGTTGCACTGGACGAGCAGCTTGCGGCCGGCGGATGTCAGGTCGACCTGTACCTGGCGCTCGTCGGCCTGATTGCGCTGGCGGGTCACCAGGCCAGCCTGTTCCATACGCTTGACCAGCGGCGTGACAGTGCTCGATTCCAGAGCGAGCCTGTGCGCGATCGCGCCGACCGACATGCCGTCGGCTTCGCCCAACGCGTTGAGCACGAGATATTGCGGATAGGTGATGCCCATCTCGTCCAGCATCGGCTTGTAGGTGCGGTTGATCGCCATGCTGGTGGCGTAGAGCGTGAAACAGAGCTGATTGTCCAACGGGAGAGGCACGACGCAGTCCTTTGCCGATTAAGCGCCTCAAGTATGTACCACGAGAAATGATATCGCGATATATATTTTTTGTGGACACGGGGATCAAGCTGCGTTAGCGATACCGGTATCGCGATATTGTTTATCGCGACACTAAATTCAACGGAGATTGAGATGACCTCGCAGACCAAATCAGGCTCAGGCAGCGGTACGATCACCACCAAGGACGGCACGCAGATCTACTACAAGGACTGGGGAACCGGTCAGCCTATCGTCTTCCATCACGGCTGGCCGTTGAGCAGTGACGACTGGGACGCCCAGATGCTGTTCTTCCTGGCACAGGGCTACCGCGTCATCGCCCATGACCGCCGCGGCCACGGCCGCTCGACCCAGACAGATGTCGGCAACGAGATGGACACCTACGCCGCCGACGTGGCTGAACTTGCCGCGCATCTCGACCTCAAGGATGCCATCCATGTCGGCCATTCGACCGGCGGCGGCGAGGTGGCGCGCTATGTCGCCCAGTACGGAGCGGGCGGACGCGTCGCCAAGGCAGCGTTGCTCGGCGCGGTGCCGCCGATCATGCTCAAGACGCCGGCCAATCCCGGCGGCCTTCCCATCGAGGTGTTCGACGGCTTCCGCTCCGGCGTCGCCGCCAACCGCGCCCAGCTTTACGTGGACGTTCCCACTGGGCCGTTCTACGGTTTCAACCGTCCAGGCGCCGAGGTTTCGCAAGGTGTCATCGACAACTGGTACCGCCAGGGCATGATGGGCGGCACCAAGGCGCACTATGATTGCATCAAGGCCTTCTCGGAGACCGACTTCACCGAGGACCTCAAGAAGATCGACGTGCCGGTGTTGGTCATGCATGGCGATGACGACCAGATCGTTCCGATCGCCGACTCGGCGCTGTTGACCATCAAGCTGCTCAAGAAGGGCGAGCTCAAAGTCTACAAGGGTTTCCCGCACGGCATGGCCACGACCCACGCCGCAGTCATCAACGCCGACCTGCTGGCCTTCTTCAAGGCCTGAAACCTTCCCGCCTGAACGAAAAAGGCACCCGCGATATGGCGGGTGCCTTTGCCTGGACACAGCCCGGATGATTTAAGCGGCCGCTTGCGCCTTGCGAGCTTGCTTCATGTTGGGCAGGAACACCGTCAGCAGCCCCAGGAACGGCAGGTAGGAGCAGATCTGGAAGACGAAATCGATGCCCTTCATGTCGGCGACGACGCCAAGCACCGCGGCCGCGATGCCGCCGACGCCGAAGGCGAAGCCGAAGAAGATGCCGGCGATCGTGCCGACGCGGCCCGGCACCAGTTCCTGTGCGAAGACGACGATGTTGGAGAAGGCCGACGACAGGATGAGGCCGATCAGCACGGTCAGCACCATCGTCCATTCCATGTTGGCGTAGGGGAGCGCCAGCGTGAAGGGCAGCACGCCGACGATCGAGAACCAGATCATCGCCTTTTGTCCATAGCGGTCGCCGAACGGACCGCCGAGCAGGATGCCCAGCGCCGAGGAGCCGAGGAAGAGGAACAGCATGACCTGCGACATCTGCACCGAAACGCCGAACTTATGGATGGAGTAGAAGGTGTAGTAGCTGGCGAGGCTGGCGATGTAGGCGTTCTTGGTCAGCACCAGCAAGGTCAGTACCCCCAAGGCCCACATCACCTTGCGGCGCGGGAAGGGCGAGACGAAGCTTGCCGTCCTGCGATTGCCTTGCGCGGCGCGCAGGCGGCTGTACCAGCCGCCGACCTGCCACAGGATGACGATGCCGATCAGCGAGCCGACGGCGAACCAGGCAATGCTGGTCTGGCCGAAGGGCACGACGATGAAGGCGGCGAGCAACGGGCCCATGGATTGGCCGAAATTGCCGCCGACCTGGAACAGCGACTGCGCCAGGCCGAACCGGCCGCCGGAAGCGAAGCGGGCGATGCGCGAGGATTCGGGATGGAAGATCGCCGAACCGATGCCGATCAGCGAGGCGCCGATCAGCAGCAGGTAGTAGTGCCCGGCATAGGCCAGCACGACCAGGCCGATCAGCGAGGACGCCATGCCCCAGGGCAGCGAATAAGGCATCGGCCGCTTGTCGGTGACCGCGCCGATGATCGGCTGCAGTAGCGATGCCGTCACCTGGAAGGTGAAGGTCAACAGGCCGATCTGCCAGAAGTCGAGGCCGTAATTGTCTTTCAGAAGCGGATAAATGGCCGATAGCAGCGACTGCATGATGTCGTTGATGCAGTGGCACAGGCTCACCGCCAGGATGACGGTGAAGGCCGTCGCCTGGGCTGAAGCGTGACTGGCGGTCGCAGGCGGCGCGACGCTGGTGGCTGTCGTATCGGTCAAGATAGGCTCCGTAGTCTTTTTGGCGGGTTGTTCCCGCAGGCGACGTGGCGGGCGCTTCCCGCAGGCAGCCTTATAGTCCGGTTGCCAAGCGACTTCTTTCGTGGTTTGGTCCAATAGTTTCGCAAGTGGGCCATACCGAATGCCAAAAGCCAGGGAGATTTTCGGCGCCGGCCACACCGATCTCGGGCAATTGCACGGGCTGCGTTGGCAGTGGCTCGAGCAGGCGGTCGGGCCGGCGGTGGTGTTGCCGACGGAATATCCGGACGGCTACCACGTGCCGCACCACCACCACAGCCGCAGCCAGTTGCTGCATGCGCTGGTCGGCGTCGTGCTGGTAACGACGCGGCATGGGCGCTGGATGGTGCCGCCCGACCATGCGATGTGGATTCCGGCCGGTATCGAACATTCCGTCGAGATGCTGGGCGATGTGTCGATGCGCTCGGTCTATGTCATGCCGCAGGCGATCCCGGGCCTGCCGGAGGGCATGCGCGTCGTCGGCATCACCGACCTGATGCACAGCCTGATCGTGGAATCCGAGAAGCTGCCGCAAGGCGGCGAACTGGAGGGACGCGGCGGCCTGATCATGAACCTGCTCCTGCACGAGATCCCGCAATTGCCGGAGCGGCCGCTCGGCCTGCCGTTCCCGTCCGATCCCAAGCTGGCGGCGCTCTGCAGGCGTTTCGTCGCCGCACCCTCGCCGCACGCGACGATCGACGAATGGGCCGATACTGTCGGCATGAGCCGGCGCTCCTTCACGCGCGCCTTCCAGCGCCAGACCGGCCTGTCGCTGTCGACGTGGCGCCAGCAGGCCTGCCTGTTCGCGGCCTTGCCGAGGCTCGCCGATGGCGAGCTGATCACCAGGGTGGCGCTCGATCTCGGCTATGACAGCGTGCCGGCCTTCATCACTATGTTCAAGCGCATGCTCGGCTCCTCGCCGCGCGGCTATATGCGCGGCGCGCGCGACAATGGCGAAGCCATGCGGCGAGCCCCGGCCCGGCTAGAAGCGCCGACGCCATCGGCCTTGCCTCAGGGGTAACTGGCCGCAGGGGTAACTGGCTTTCAGTCGAACAGGCTCGACACCGATTCCTCGGTCGCCGTGCGCGAGATGGCTTCGCCCATCAGGTCGGCGATCGAGATGACGCGGATGTTGGGCGCGTCGAGCACGCCTTGCGTCGGCTGGATGGAATCGGTGATCACCAGTTCCTGCAGCTTCGAGCCGCTGATGCGGGCAACCGCGCCGCCCGACAGCACGCCGTGGGTGATGTAGGCGGTGACGCTGGTGGCGCCGTTGGCGAGCAGCGCATCGGCGGCATTGCACAGCGTGCCGCCGGAATCGACGATATCGTCGATCAAAAGGCAATCCTTGCCGGCGACCGCGCCGATGATGTTCATGACTTCCGATTCGCCCGGACGCTCGCGGCGCTTGTCGACGATGGCGAGCTGGGCGTCGAAGCGCTTGGCCAGCGCGCGGGCGCGCACCACGCCGCCAATATCGGGCGACACCACCACGACATTGCCGAGCTGCTTGTATTTCGCCTTCACGTCGCGGGCCATCACCGGCACCGAGAACAGATTGTCGGTCGGGATGTCGAAGAAACCCTGGATCTGGCCGGCATGGAGATCCAGCGTCAGAACCCGGTCGACGCCGGCGCGTGTGATCATGTTGGCGACCAGCTTGGCCGAGATCGGCGTGCGGCCCGATGCCCGGCGATCCTGCCTGGCATAGCCGAAATAGGGGATAACCGCCGTGATGCGCTTGGCCGAGGAGCGCATGAAGGCGTCGATCATGATGAGCAGTTCCATCAGGTGATCGTTGGTCGGGAACGAGGTCGACTGCAGGATGAAGACATCCTCGCCGCGCACATTCTCCTGGATTTCGACGAAGATTTCCTGGTCGGCGAAGCGCCTGACACTGGCCTTGCCCAGCGGGATGTTGAGATAGCGAGCGACCGCTTCGGCCAGCACCCTGTTGGAATTGCCTGCGAAGAGTTTCATGCACCGTTCCTGGTGGAGGAGGGAGAGCCCCAACAGACTCTCCTGCGCCTTTTAACCGGGCTTTTAGCGGCCCGCGCGGCTATTGCAAGCGCCGTGATCGCGAATCCGCCGGCTAAGCCTAAGAAAGCTGTTCGGCATCACCGGCTGGCAACACCTCAACTCGCCTTGCCGCTGAGAAAGGCCGCAAACTGATCGATGGTCTGGTCGGCGATCGCCTGCATGGTGGCTGGCGAGACCGACTTCCAGCTGTCGGCCGCACTGCCGCCGGAACCGGTCGAAGGCGCCTTCATCTGGCCGTTGATGCGGTGCAGCCGGTTGCCGGAGGGGTCGTAGACGTCCCAGACATAGATGACGGTGGTGTCCTTGCCCTCCGTCATCGTCGAGAAGTAACCCTTGAGCACATGGGTCGCGGTCTGGTCCTGGCTGCCGGCCAGAGTGATGCCGCGCTGCTTGGCGCGTGTCTGCAGTTCCGCCGTCAGCGGCGTGGCGGCGTCCACCGAAGCGCCGACGATCGGCGCGATCTGCAGCCGGGTCTTCGACAGGGTCGCGGCGGCCTGGGCGGAGGTGACGGGCGAGGCGGCGGGTGCGCCTGCGGTCGTGGAGGCCGGCGCGGCCGTCGATGGCGGGGGGGCGGGAACGGTCGCGGCGGCGCTGCCCTGCGTGGCGGGTGCTGGCTGTGCCGAGGCTGCCGGCGGGGTGATGGCGGAGGGTTCGAGAACGTCCTTTGCGTTGGTGCAGGCAGTCAAAGCCAATGCCACAAGCAATGACACGGTCGTCAGGTGCGATCGTCTCATTTGCCTTCTAACTCCTTGGCGAAGAACGCCTCCCATTATGGATTCACTGCACGATCAAGTCGAGATCATGGCGGGACAGCGGCTTCGGCTGGGATTCGGTGGTCAGGTAGGTGCGGCCAAGCGTCATCGCCGTCTCGGTCTCGGAATCCATGATGATCATGTGGGCAAACAGCGTCATGTTCGGCGCGATCGGCTCGGGATTGCCCTGGTAGAACATCGGCATGTCCATCCAGGACGGCGTGAAGCGGGCGCCGACCGAATAGCCGCAGGCGTTCAGCCGATGCTTGGTCAGGCCGTGCGATTCCATGGTGCGGGCGTGGGCGTCGAACACGTCGCCGAAGGTGTTTGCGGGCGTCATCGCCTTTTCGACGGCCAGAAGCGCGGCGCGTGCGGCGTCGAACAGCTCCTGATGGCGCTTGGACACCTTGCCGGTCAGCACGGTACGCATCATCGGCGCATGGTAGTGATGGAAGACGCCGGCCCATTCGAGCGTCAGCTGGTCGTTCTTGGTGAGCTTGCGGCGGCCGGCCTTGTAACGGCACAGCAGCGCATCGACGCCGGAGCCGATGATGAACTCGTTGGCCGGGTAGTCGCCGCCGCCGGCGAAGACCGCGCCCTGCATGGCGGCCAGGATCAGGGCCTCGTCGCCGCCCTGCTTGATCAGCGGCAGGGCCGCGTCCAGCGCGTCGTCGGAGAGATTGGCGGCCTTTTCCGCCTTGGCGACCTCGGCCGGGCTCTTGAACAAGCGCAGCCGGCCGACGATGCCCGAGGCATCGGCGATCTGGCCGAAGGTCTGCAACTGCTCGTCCAGGCGGCGGCCATTATAGGCGGTCAGGCCGTGGGTGTCGTATTCGACGCCGATGCGGGCGCCGAGCAGGTCGAGTTCGTTGAGCAGGTTGCGCAGGTCGACCGCCGGATTGGCGCCGTCGCGGTCGGTCCACAGCACGATGTTGTCGATGATCGAGGTGTTGCGCGCCTGGCGAAGGTCCGCCGAGCGGGTCAGAAGCACCATGGAGCCGTCGGCCTTCACCACCAGGCACTGGAAGAAGCAGAAGCCGAACGTGTCGTAACCCGTCAGCCAGTACATGCTTTCCTGCGCGAACAGCAGCATGGCGTCGAGCTTCTTCTCGGCCATCTCGATCATCAGCCGGTCGCGCCGCGCGTCGAATTCCGATCGTTCAAAATGCAGCGCCATTATATCTTCTCCAAAACGATTGCCGAAACCTGCCGGCCATAATCGGGCTCCTTGCGGTGCGTGGTGCGCCGGTAGGAGTAAAACAGATCTTCCTCGGCATAGGTGCAGCGGCCGAGACCCTCGGCCGTCACGCCGGCCCTGGCCAGCCGGTCGACCGTGTAACTGGCGAGGTCGAACATCGAATGGCCGGCATGTGCCGAAGGCACGAAATACCGGGCATTTTCGCTGTCGGCCTCGACGAAGCGGGCGACGAATTCCGGCCCCACTTCGTAATTGTCGGGGCCGATCGAAGGGCCGAGCACGGCGATGATGTTTTCGCGACGGGCGCCGAGGCTCTCCATGGCGGCAATGGTGTTTTCGAGCACGCCGGTGAAAGCGCCTTTCCAGCCGGCATGCGCCGCGCCGATGATGCGCGCGCCGGCATCCGCGAACAGAACCGGGCCGCAATCGGCGGTCGAGGCGCCGATGGCGATGCCGGGCCGGTCGGTGACGATGGCATCGGCCTTGGGCCGCTCGCCCGCGAATGGTTCCCGGGCGATGACGACGTCGGGCGAATGGATCTGCCAGGCGGTCAGGAGATGGCTTGCGGGCACGCCCATCCAGGCGGCGACACGGGCCCGGTTCTCGGCCACCAGCGCCTGGTCGTCATCCGACCCGGTGCCGATGTTGAGGCCCTGGTAGATGCCGGTGGAGACGCCGCCATTGCGGGTGAAATAGCCGTGGCGGATGCCTTGTGCCTGCGCCTTGTCCAGCAGCGGCGACCGAACGGGATCCGGTTTGGTCTGATTGAGCATGTGGGCGTTGTTGTCCGTGTGGGCGGTTTCGTCAAGGAAAAGCAGCCGGCGGTCCGGCCGCTCTCTTACCGGACGGGAGATTGGGAGGGGCAGCGGCAAAAAGTCAATCCGCCGTGGCGAAGGGCCTGACGGAGATACCACGCGGCATGACGGCAAGCACCTTGAACAACTCGCCCATCGCTTGCGGGCCGGCGAGGCGCTCGACGGCATTGGATATCCTGTCGCGTGCCGCCTGGCCGGCATCGGCGCCCAGCTGGCCGGCGCGCTCCAGAATGCCCATCCCGAGCAGGAAATCGCCCTGCGTCGACAGATGGGCGTCGAGACCATGCGCGCGCACGACTGCCGCAAGAGCGGCGAAATCGACATGCGAGGTGAGGTCGGCCTCGCCGGGATTGGCCAGCACATCTTCATGATTGTGCCGGCGCAAGGCCTGCAGCGTGTCGCCGATACCAGGCCGCAGATGGCCGTAGTCGGGGAATAGTCCGGCGCCGCCGTCGCTGGCCATGCGCTCGGCGATGGCCGCCATCAGTGCGGTGCGGGCGGGCGCGACTTCGACGATCGCGCCTTGCGGCGCGTCGCCCGCATCCCTGGGCAGCAGCGTCGGGTCGACCGAGCCGGCGCCGGCGAAGAAGCAGAGATTGCCGGCCTCGTCCAGGCCGACCATGCGCTCGCGCCATTCGGCGCCGGCGCGGAGGAACTGGCGGATGGGCACGGCATCGAACAATTCGTTGCCGACGATCAGCAGCGGCTGCCGCGGCAGCGTGTCGATGATCTCGTGCCAGGAAACATCGAATGGTGTCTCGCCGAGCGTCTGTTTCTGGACTTCCGTCAGGCGCGGGCTGGTCTCGACCATGGCGAAGGCGGCGCCATCGGCCAAGGCCGGATCGAGCCGCGACAAGGTGCGCAGCATGTCCTTCATCAGCGTGCCGCGGCCGGGGCCGATCTCGGCGATGGTGACCGGCATCGGCCGGCCGATTGCTGTCCAGGCCTGGTAAAGCCAGACGGCGACGAGCTCGCCGAACATCTGGCTGATCTCCGGCGCGGTGATGAAGTCGCCGGCCGCGCCGAACGGTTCGCGGGTCGTGTAGTAACCGTCGCGCGGATCGAACAGGCACAGCGCCATGTATTCGTTGACGGGCATCGGGCCCACCGCCTCGATCAGGTCGACGATGCGGGATTTCAGTCGCGTCATGTCACCTGCGGCTGAGCTTGGGTCACCGGCTTGGCTGTCGCCATCGCCCAGATGCCGGCCAGCACCATCGGCGTCGACAGGATCATGCCCATGGTCAGCCAGTTGGTGGCGAGGAGATAGCCGAGCTGCTGGTCGGGTTCGCGGAAGAACTCGACAAAGATGCGCGACAGGCCGTAGCCGCAGATGAAGGCGCCGCCGACAAAGCGCGGCGTCTTCAGCTTGAGGCGCGAATGGGTGAGGATGCGCAGCACGACAAACAGCACCAGGCCTTCGAGCAGGGCCTCGTAGAGCTGGCTCGGATGGCGGGTGAACGGACCGCCATTGGGGAATTCGATCGCCCAGGGCACATCGGTCGGCCGCCCCCAGAGTTCGGAGTTGATGAAGTTGGCGACACGCACGAGGCCGAGGCCGGCCGGCACGCCGGCTGCCACGACATCGAACAGCGACCATGTGCGGATGCCGCGCTTCATGGAAAACAGCGTCATGGCGAGGATGACGCCGAGCAGGCCGCCATGGAAGGACATGCCGCCTTGCCAGACGGCGAAGATATCGAGCGGATGGGCGATATAGCGCGCCAGGTCATAGAACAGGACATAGCCGGTGCGGCCGCCCAGAACCACGCCGATGGCCGCCCAGACGATGAAATCGTCAAGATCCTCCGGCTTCATCGGCAGGACGCCGTCGGGCCAGAGTTTCGGATTTGCCGCGAGCCGCTTGGCATACCACCAGGCAAACAGGATGCCGACGATGTAACCGATGCCGTACCAGTGCACCGCCAGCGGCCCGATCTGGACGAGGATCGGGTTGATGTTCGGGAAAGGCAGCGACGCCAGCGGCAGCAGGAAATATTCGTTCAACGGGGAGCTCTCGGTTGCGATCGGCGCGGACCATGCGGCAGGGTTTTGGCAGGGTCAAGGCAAGGTCACGGCCGTCCATGGTCCGTGAACAGGATCGCTCCCAGCTCCGTCGCCGGGTGGGCGTGCTCAACCCCTGGGCTTGGCGGACACCAGTTCACGCAAGGCGTCGTTGATCCTATCCTGCCAGCCGGGACCATCTTCCTGGAAATGATCGAGCACGGCCCGGTCGATCCTGATCGAGACAAGCTCGCGGACATTGGGAGCGGTGGAGGGTTCGCGAGGCGGGGCCGCGGCCGGCTTCTTGACCGGCTTGAAGACAGCTTCGGCGGCTTCCATCGCATTTGTCGGTCGGCGCGGGGGCGTTGCCATTGGGTGACCCTGATTGGAAGCGACTCATGCTCGATGCAGGTCGTGAGAAAAACAGCACACTACGCGAATTGACGCCATGCCGTACAGAAGGAGCCGTTCGAAAGCCGGTCCATGCTCGGGTATCGATCCGTCAGTTATCCGGGAACGGAATTGCTCTAAGGTCCATTGAGCCGTGCAGGATGTGCAATATCTCAACGGTTTCTACGCCAACGCGATAGAAAATCAGATAGTTGCCGTGAGGACGCCGCCGAATGCCGGAAGATCGATGGTGTTCAAAGAGTGGATATCGCTCCGGCATGGTGCGCAATTCCATACAATCGTGGCGCAATTCCTGCACGAATGTCACGGCATGAAATGGGTTGTCCATCGCGATATAATCGCCAATGGCTTCAAGGTCCGCCTCCGCCTGATCGGTTAAGACCAGCCGCTTCACTTTTTGGCTGCCATTGCCTTGTACTTGGCCTCCAAGCGGTCAAACACTTCGTCAACCGCCTTTACGCGCCCAGCATCAGCGTCTGAAAGGCCTTTGGCGAGAGCCGCATCGAGAGCCGCAAGGCGTTTCTCGCGCTCTTCGACGAGGCGAACACCTTCGCGCAGCACTTCGCTCTTCGAGTTGTAGCGCCCTGTGTTGACAAGCTGGTTGACGATGTCTTCGAGCCGGGTGCCCAAATCCGCGCTAATGGCCATGGTGGTGCTCCTGCATATTCCCTCCAAAACAATAATAGTTATTGGCGCGACTTACCAGTCGTTTGGGAGGTTGGCGCCGACGTGATGCCGCACCGGCCTCAACGTTCTTGCATTCGGCGCGCAGCACCACTAACTCAAATCAAGCAAGCGAGGATTTGCCATGTCGACCGGACCGAACCGCATTCTCGATGAATTCGCCAAGCTGATGACCGATGCCGCCGGTGCCGCTCAAGGTGTGCGGCGCGAGGTGGAAACGGCCTTCAAGGGCCAGGCGGAGCGCATCCTCAACTCCATGGATGTCGTGCAGCGCGAGGAGTTCGAGGCCGCGCGCGAGATGGCCGCCAAGGCGAGAGAAGAGAACGGCAGGCTTGCCGAGCGCATCGAGGCGCTCGAGGCCAGGATCGCCGAACTGACCGGTCAGGCCACACCTGCGGCTCCGGCGAAGCCCAAGCCGAAAAAATAATTCGTTAAACTTTTCCACAAAGCACCAGCCTGAAAATCGCTTTGCCGTGAATCGCTTACCGGCATTGCGTGACTCTTTGTGACAGGCACCTTTCCACATGCGAATGACGCAGTGCGAAAAATTGGGCTGTTCACGCGACTCCCGATCAATAGACTGAATTTGTTGCATGATTCGGAGCAGGGTCATGCCGCCGGGCGGTGGGGTCCGGTCTGGGGTCTTTGCGTTGAGAAGTCCCGGCCGTCCGAGTTCTAGACAAGATTGTTCGTCGTGTGTGCCCCGCGGAGCGTGTGGCGCTCCCCTGAACACAGGAAGCATTCCATGGAACTTCTCGAACTCGAATTTTCCCGCGAAATCCATCCCGTGGATGTGATCGAGCAGGTGGCCCACAACAATGACTGGTCCTTCGAACGGGCCGGCGACGACGAAATCTCGATCTCGGTTGCCGGCAGCTGGACCGACTATCACGTCTCCTTCTCGTGGATGGAAGATTTCGAGGCGCTGCATCTGGCCTGCGCCTTCGACATCAAGGTGCCGGAAACCCGCACGCTGGAAGTGATGCGTTTGTTGTCGCTGATCAACGAACAGATGCTGTTCGGCCATTTCGACCTCTGGGAGCAGGAAGGCGCCATCATGTTCCGCCAGTCGCTGCTGCTTGCCGGCGGGGTCGAACCCTCGAGCCAGCAGGTCGAGGTGCTTTTGTCCTCGGCACTGGAAGCCTGCGAGTGCTACTTCCAGGCTTTCCAGTTCGTCGTCTGGTCGGGAACCTCGGCCAAGGACGCGCTCGCCGGCGTGCTGTTCGAGACCTTCGGCAACGCCTGAGCAAGACGCGTTCGAGATGAGTTCAAGCAACGAGCGCAAGCCCGAAATCAGCTTCGCCGATTTCGATCGTGTCGACATCCGTGCCGGCACGATCATCGAGGCCGTACCGTTTCCGGAGGCGCGCAAGCCTGCCTTCAAGCTGAAGATCGATTTCGGCGCCGCCATCGGCGTCAAGAAGTCGTCGGCGCAGATCACCAAATACTATACGCCGGAAACGTTGATCGGCCGCCAGGTGTTCGCGGTGGTCAATTTCCCGCCGCGCCAGATCGGCCCGTTCATGTCGGAAGTGCTGACGCTCGGTTTTCCCGATGAAGAGGGCGCCGTGGTGTTGGGCGCCATCGAACGCAAGGTGCCGGACGGCGGGCGGCTATTCTAGATCAGGAAGCCCCGGCAAGCGTCATCATGGTGGTGCTGCAGCCGGCTGGATTGAAGCGACAGCTCGGGGCCGGAACGCGCCGAGAATGGTTCCGACCGTTGCGGCTGAGAGCACGAGATGCAGGACGTCGAACGGCCAGGCCAGTCCGAAATGGATCATAATAAGGGTCAAGAAGGAAGGCGACGCGCCATCCGCGGGAATCAGGACCAAAGCTCCGGCCAGGGCCAGTCCATATTTGAGTATGGCAACTATTGCCAGAACGATGAACATTATGGCGGTGAAACGCAGAAGATTGCCGTCCAGCGCACGCCAGCAGCCGATTGGATCAAACGATCCCGTCCACAGAAAATCGCCGACAAACAGATATGTCCAGCCAAGGACGAAACCACCCGCGAGGAGGTTGAAGGCGCCCATCGCCGACACCCAAGGCGCGACGTCCTCGGGGCGGAGCGGCAGGTCATGTGTGGCCATCAGGCCGGCAAAAAGCAGTCTGTGCTCGCCGGCGACCGCAAAGCCGCAAAACAGCTGGATGACTGCGAGAAGCAGGGCGGCCAAAAGAATCCGCCGGTCGAGCTCAAAGCGCACGCCCGAGATAGCGAAGCGCTTGACACTCTCAATGCCGCGCCGAACGACGACCCGGCCATCCTCGGGCGCATTTCCCATACGGTCCAGAACGAACGCAAGGACCATCGCCGAGAACGGCGCGGCGACAATCGCGGAAAGCCAAGTCCTGGGGTCAAAGCCCCGCGATAGAAGCCAGGTTGGCGCCTTCCCCGGATCGGCAAAAAGAACAAGAGCAAGCACCGCCAGACAAAGCGTTGTCAGAAAGCAGGGAAACCAGGCGGCCACGAAGAGCGGCCAGGCATTCGCGCGGCAATAGCCGAACACCCTCGCAACGGTCTTGCCGACGCGCAAGACGCGACGCTTCGATGATACTGCAGGCACGTCGTCCAGCGTAGAAATCGGCGTCAATCCCGCAACGAACTACACACACCGAATAATGCACCGCAAGCAACTGTCGCACAGCTCTCGCAAGGAGCGTGTTTGACCTGACCTGAACTTCACCGCATCCTATGCGCCGGCTCTATCAGGCCGCCAGCTTGCGTGTCGTTCCCAATGCTTCCTCAACCGCGTCGAGGAACATTTCCGCGCAGGCCTTCCAGCTGTAGCGCATGGCGCGCTCGCGGGCCTGGTCGCGGCTGACGTTGAGTGCGGTAAGCGCCGCCTCGCGCAAATCGTTCGACACCGCGCCACCAAAACCGTCGCCGACGATGTCGATCGGCCCGGTCACCGGATAGGCGGCGACCGGCGTGCCGCTGGCCAGCGCCTCGATGATGACGTTGCCGAAGGTGTCGGTGCGGCTGGGGAAGACGAAGACGTCGGCCGAGGCATAGATTTCGGCCAGTTCGTCATTGGGACGATGGCCGAGGAAATGCGCCTTCGGATATTTCGCCTTGAGCTTGGCAAGCTCGGGACCTTCGCCGACGATCACCTTGCTGCCGGGCAGGTCGAGATCGAGGAAGGCGGAGAGGTTCTTTTCGATGGCGACTCGGCCGACGCACAGGAAAACCGGTCCGGGGAAACCGAGGTCCTTCCTTTTGTCTGGCCGGAAATGATCGGTGTCGACGCCGCGCGTCCACGGCCTCAACCTGTTGAAGCCACGCGCGGCAAGATCGTCGGCGAGCGACTGGGTGGCGACCAGCGTGCCCTGGCCTGAATTGTGGAAATCGCGCAGCCAGCGATAGGCCCAGCTCTCCGGCACCGGCAGGCGGGCACTGAGATATTCGGGGAAGCGGGTGTGATAGCTGGTGGTGAACGGCCGGCCGGCATTGCGGCAATAGCGCCGCGCCATGATGCCCAGCGGCCCTTCGGTGACGATGTGGATATGGTCGGCCTTGTAGCCGTCGATCAGGCGCGCGACATGGCCGGGCGTGGTCAGCGCCAGGCGGATGTCGGGGTAGGTCGGCAAGGGCAGGGTGCGGAAGATGTTCGGGGTCAGGAACTCGACCGCGACGTCGAAGGACTTCAGAGTCTCGGTGAGCCGCTCCAGCGTGTGGACGACGCCGTTGACTTGCGGGCGCCAGGCGTCGGTGACCATCAATATGCGCATGGCGGCCCTTTGCTTCGGAGGTCTGCGGTTGCCTTGAAACGATACCGGAACGGCGACCATGCGGCCGCCCTCGCTTCGCTCCAGCGCACCCTGGCGGGCACGGGGTCGAAGTGAGGCGGCAAGGACGAATCAAGTGCGGTCGCGCGCTTCATGCGCGCTCTTGACCATGGTTTCATGACGGGCGGATGAAGCAGACCGCGCCCCCGGAAAGTCGAAACCGTTTTTCAGGCAAGATCATACTCAGTTAGTCAAATAGAAATCAGGCCGGAACCTTGATCACGGCGCGCAGGCCGCCCATCGGACTGTCGTCGAGCGTGATGTCGCCGCCATGGCTGCGGGCGATGTCGCGGGCGATCGACAGGCCGAGCCCGGTGCCGCTGGCATCGAGGTTGCGGGCCTCGTCGAGCCGCACGAAGGGCTTGAAGACGTCTTCCCGCCTGTCAGGAGGAATGCCCGGGCCGTCGTCGTCGATGGTGACCAGAAGCGAGCCGCGGCCATGATTGGCGGTGACCTCCACCGTCTTGGCATAGCGGAAGGCATTGCCGATGACGTTGGACAAGAGCCGCGCGAAGGCGTTCGGCCGCACATGCACGGTCGGATCGCCGGAAAGCGTCGTCGACAGCTTGCATTTGCGCAAACCCGCTTCCTCGCCGAGCTTCTGGAAATAGGCTTCGAGATCGAACCGTCCCGGATCCTCCGAGGCCTCGCCGCGGGCAAAGGCGAGATAGCCTTCCAGCATCGACTGCATGTCCTCGATATCCTGGTCCAGCGCCGCCTTGGTCTCGGCCTTGCCGCCGGCCAGCGCCAGCTGCAGCTTGAAGCGGGTGAGGATGGTTCTGAGATCATGGCTCACACCGGTCAGCATGGCCGTGCGCTGCTCGATCTGGCGCTCGATGCGCTCGCGCATCTGGATGAAGGCAAAGCCGGCGCGGCGCACCTCCTCGGCCCCGCGCGGGCGGAAATCGCGCGGCATCGGCCGGCCCTTGCCGAAGCTCTCGGCGGCCTCGGCAAGCGCCAAGATCGGCCGGATCTGGTTGCGCAGGAAGGGGATGGCGATCATCAGAAGCACCAGCGAGGTACCGACCATCCAGATCAGGAAGATATGGGTGTTGGAGGCATAGGCCTGGCTGCGCCGCACGAAGACGCGCAGCACCTTGTTTTCGAGCTGGACGCGGACCTCGACGATGTTGGAATTGCCGACCGTGTCGATCCAGAATGGGCGGTTGATCTGGCGGGTAATTTCGGCGGAGAGAACATCGTCGAGGATCGAGAAGAACGGTTTTGGACCGGGCGGCGGCAACGGATCGGGCGGCAGGAGGTCGACCTTGAGCTGCATGCGGTCCTGCGCGATGCGGATGATGTTGGCGTAGTCGGCGTCGTGCGGATAGGTCTCGATCAGGTCGATGATGGCGGCGATGTCGCGCACGGTGGCCTGCGACAGGCGTTGCGTCACGGTTGCCCAGTGACGTTCCATGAAATCGAAGGCGACGACCGATTGCAAAAGGATCATCGGCGCGATGACGATGATCAACGACCGCGCATAGAGGCGCTTGGGCATGTAAAGCGAAACGAGACGCCAGAACCGGTTCCAGATGCGCGGCACCGCCTTGAACGTCCGCGTGGCGCGTGCGCTCAGGCCGTCATTGTCCGGCTGTTCCAGTTCCGTGGTCGCCATTGGCTCTTTTCATCCGCGGCTAACTCTTTGTTGGAGCATAATCTTTCCGAAAACCGGTTCCCAGTTTTCGGGATCATGCACTTGAGCCGCCGCCGGCATTCTATTCCACGCTGAGCCGATACCCAATACCGCGCACGGTCTGCAGCCAGACCGGGTTGGACGGATCGCGCTCGATCTTGCGGCGCAGCCGGTTGATCTGGACGTCGATGGTGCGCTCGCCGACTTCCGAATCGTCACCGACCAGCTCGTGGCGGGGGATGGTTTCGCCGGCGCGCGCGGCGAAGATCGCCAGGATCTCCTGTTCGCGGTCGGTCAGCTTAAGCGCTTCGCCGCCGCGCTTCAGTTCGCGCCTGGCGATCTGGAATGTGTAGGGACCGAACACCAACTGTTCGACCTTGGGCGTCGCCGCCGGGCCGCCCCGGCGCAAGATGTTGTTAATGCGCAGGATCAACTCGCGCGGGTCGAAGGGCTTTGGCAAATAGTCGTCGGCGCCGGCCTCGAGCCCGGAAATGCGGCTGTCGGTCTCCGACAGGGCCGTCAGCATCAGGATCGGCACATTCTTTTCGGCGCGCAACGACTTTGTCAGGTCGACGCCGGTTTCACCCGGCATCATGACATCGAGCACAAGCAGGTCGAAGTCGAGACCGGCGAGCTTGCGGCGGGCCTCGCCGGCATTGCCGGCGACGGTGACGCGAAAGCCGTTTTCGGTCAGATACTGCTTGAGAAGATTGCGGATACGGGTGTCGTCGTCGACCACGAGCAGATGCGGTGCGTCGTCGTCCGGTGCGGCCGCCTGGTCGATCCTCTCAGTGCTCTCCATGGCTTTTTCCTGACATTTTTGCGGACCCAACGTCGATCTGAGCTCTCAGTTCCGGATTGACCATCGCTTCGAGGAAGCGTTCCACCAAGGTCCGTTCGGCGGCGCCGGAATCTTCCAATGCAGCATGGATGCGGCGCGACTGTGGCCGCGCCAGCGCCAGCGCCAGCGCGCGGCCCTTGGCCGTTGGATAAAGTTCGCGCTGGCGGCGGTCGCGCGGGCCTTGCAACTGCACGACGTGATCGGTGTCGATCAATTGCTTGAGCACACGCGCCAGGCTCTGCTTGGTTATCTTCAGCACGTCGAGCAGTTCGGCGACGGTCAGGCCCGGCCGGCGGTTGACGAAATGCAGCACGCGGTGGTGGGCGCGGCCGAAGCCGTAATCGGCCAGGATCTGATCGGGATCGGAGGTGAAGTCGCGATAGGCGAAGAAGAAGAGTTCGATGATGGCGAAGTCGATGCCGTCCTCGCTGGTGATCGCGGTCCTGATCGGTTTTCCGGCAGCTGGGCTTTTATCCGTCATCATTTCTCCATGGGAACGGGAGATTATGTCAGTACTATTGACGTAATTTCCCTGCAATGGTAATTTTTGACAAGCTTTTGGGCGGATTGCGAACGAAAAGGCAAGGCAGGCCGGTTTTTCCGGAACTTCCTGAGTTTGCCAGGGCGCGATTATCCGCTTACGCTTCGAGACACCGGCCGGCGTCTCCAATCACCTGGCGCGGCCAAAAAAGAACACGCAACGACACTGAGATATGCGGGCCGTTGTCCGCGGGAGGTTACCATGGCATCCGTTCCTTTCGATCAACTGGACGGCTTCATCTGGATGAATGGCGAGTTCGTCCCGTGGGGAGACGCCAAGATCCACGTGCTGACCCATGGCCTGCACTACGCCAGCGCGGTCTTCGAGGGCGAGCGCGCCTATGGCGGCGAGATCTTCAAGCTCAACGAACATACCGAGCGGCTGCATGAATCAGCGCGCCTGCTCGGCTTCAAGATTCCCTATTCGGTGGCCGAGCTCAACGACGCCTCGACCACGCTCCTGAAGAAGCAGGGCTTCCAGGACGCCTATGTCAGGCCGATCGCCTGGCGCGGCAGCGAGCAGATGGGCGTTTCGGCGCAAAACAACCGCATCAACGTCGCCATCGCCATCTGGCAGTGGCCGAGCTATTTCGATCCGGCGCAGAAGCTGAAGGGCATCCGTCTCGATGTGGCGGAATGGCGCCGGCCCGACCCGCGCACGGCGCCGTCGCGGTCGAAGGCCGCCGGCCTCTACATGATCTGCACCATGTCCAAGCATGCCGCCGAGGCCAAGGGCTACGCCGACGCCATGATGCTCGACTGGCGGGGCCAGGTCGCGGAAGCGACCGGCGCCAACATCTTCTTCGTCAAGGACGGCAAGATCCACACGCCCAAGCCCGACTGCTTCCTCGACGGCATCACCCGCCGCACGGTCATTGGCCTGGCCAGGGATCGCGGCCTGGAGGTCATCGAGCGCGCCATCCTGCCGGAAGAACTGGAAGGCTTCGAGCAATGCTTCCTGACCGGAACGGCAGCGGAAGTAACCCCGGTTTCGGAGATCGGCCCTTACCGATTCGAGGTCGGCGAGATCGCCAAGAATCTCATGAACGACTATTCTATGGCCGTTCAACCCAAGCATGCGATTGCCGCAGAATAACGATAGTCACAGCTTTTCTCGCAAGCAGGGGCGGTTTTCAGGCCGCCCCTTTTATTTAAGCGTTTGTGCATTTGACTTTCGTCCAATTCGGCGTCTCATGATGGTGTCGGCCCGGGAGGCTGGCAGCTATGGAGGGACTAATCATATGGACATGAACACGCTTCTTCCGATCATCATTCAGATCATTACAGGCATTATCGGTGGTCAGGCGGTCGGCGCGGCGATCAAGACGGCGGCGATGGGTCAGCTTCCCAAAATCCTGGGCGGAGCCATCGGCGGCGTCGGCGGCGCGGCGATCCTCGGCAGCCTGCTCGGCGGTGGCGCGATCACTCCTGACGCAGCCGCGGCGGCCACCAGCGGCCTGGGCAGCGCGCTCAACCTGCAGAACATCGTCGGTGGCGCAGGCGGCGGCGCGATCCTGACCGGCATTCTCGGCGCGGTCATGGGCGCCATGAAAAAGTAAGCCTGCCAATCTCGGGCTGGCAGAATGGGCGGCTTCGGCCGCCCATTTCTTTTTGGACACGCACTGTTTGACCTTCCGGACGTGGACGGTCTTGGCCGATGCCTCTACATGATCGCTGACACAGCGAAAGGACGATCATGGGTCAGCTCAATGCCGGTATCGTGCCGGTCACTCCGTTCCAGCAGAACTGCACCATCCTGTTCGACATGGACGACAAGCACGGCGTGGTGGTCGATCCCGGCGGCGACATCGACAAGGTGCTGGCGGTGTTGAAGGACAATGCGATCACCGCCGAAGCGATATGGATCACGCATGGCCATATCGACCATGCCGGCGGCGCCATGGAGTTGAAGGAGGCGCTCGGCATCGAGATCATCGGCCCGCATGAAGCCGACAAGATGCTGCTCGACAATCTGGAAAACCAGGGCAGGCGCTACGGCATCGACGGCGTGCGCAATTGCGTGCCCGACCGGTTCCTTGCAGAAGGGGAAACTGTGTCGTTTGGCGGCCATGTGTTCGAGGTGCTGCATTGCCCCGGCCACGCGCCCGGCCATGTCGTCTACTACAACCGCGCCGCCAAATTCGCCCATGTCGGCGACGTGCTGTTTCGCGGCTCGGTCGGCCGCACCGACCTGCCGGGCGGCGACCATGCGGCACTCATCGCCTCGATCAAGGACAAGCTGTTGCCGCTCGGCGACGACATCGGCTTCATTTGCGGCCATGGCCCCGGCGGGCGCTTCGGCGAGGAACGGCGGACCAATCCGTTTTTGACCTGAATGAATGAGGTCTGGACCGCCCTGGGTTCGAAAGCCCAACAAGCCGACAACAAAAAAGCGCCGGCCTTGCGGTCAGCGCTTTTTGTCTGGGGCAGGGAAGCCTCAGTTGGCGGTGCAGAAATGCTGTTCGCCGTCGCTGCCGGTGAAGGTGCCGGTGCGGGAATTGAAGGTGCGGTAGCGATCCGAGCAATACTCGTACCAGCCGCGCGTCCAGGGTTCGGCGTAGCGGTCGGCATAGACCACCTGCGGTTCCACATAGTAGCGGCGGACCGGAGCCGGGCGCACGAGCACCTGACGATCGTAGTAACCGTCATCGTAATAACGGTCGGAATCGGGCGGCGGCCGGTCATTGGCCAATGCGCCACCAATCAGCGCGCCGGCGGCAAGGCCGAGAACGCCGGCTGCCACAGCGTCGCCATTGCCATGGCCGTGATGGTGCCAACGGCGCCAGTCATCGGCATTGGCTGCCGAAAAGGTCCCCAGCGTGGTGGCGACCACGGCGGCGGACAGCACGGCTGTCTTGAAAATGCGGTTCATCTTGGTCTCCTTCGTACCGGGCCGTGCAGGTCTGCAGGGGATACGGTCCGGCTTTACCAGTGACTAATATGAGACCGTGGCTGAACGGGGGCTGAACGAAATTTTGACCACGCGCATTCTTTCACGGCATCAACAGCCGCACCCTCGGGGCGCGGACCTGACCTGCCGGAGCCGGCGTCGTCCGAAGCCGGCTCAGCCGACCGACAGGTTGACGGCCTTGGGTCCCTTGCCGCGCTTGTCCGGCTCGGTGTCGAATGTCACTTTCTGCCCATCTTCGAGACCGGGAAGACCCGACGCCTGCACGGCCGAAATATGCACGAAGACATCCTTCGCGCCATCATCCGGTGTGATGAAGCCGAAGCCCTTGGCATGGTTGAAGAATTTGACGGTGCCGGTCTGCGGCATGGGAAGCTCCTTTGATCCCATAAACTCCAGTCTCGGGCCGGCAAATGCCCGAGAGGAAATTTGTCCTTTATTTTAGCGTCATCGGCAAGAGAAAGTTTTGCGGGCACTTAAAGCCCGCCGCGCTTTAAGTGCTTGTTATGATGCGCGTCATTGGCCGGAACCCGGATGAACTTGCCGGTAACATGCGTTCATGCTGCACTGCTGACATGAAAAAGGCGCGGCGAAAACCGCCGCGCCTTTCAAAAATCTGTCTGCCTGCCCAGGTGCTGGTCAAGCTCCTCGTTCGCTCATCCGCCTGGGACGTGCGGTGCGCCGATCGCTCAGGCTGCGCGCAGGTTGACCGCTTTCGGGCCCTTGCCCATGCGGTCCGGCTCGACGTCGAAGGTGACCTTCTGGCCGTCGACGAGCGTGCGCAGGCCCGAGGCCTCGATCGCTGAAATGTGGACGAACACGTCCTTGGCGCCGCCGTCGGGCGTGATGAAACCGAAGCCTTTGGTTGCATTGAAGAATTTAACGGTGCCGGTCTGGGCCATTGGGGAAACTCCTTCACCCGTTCAGTCTTGGTGGTCCTGCCCGCCACCTGGCGTCGAGGGCAGTTCCTGGTGGTTGCTTTCGGCAGTCATGCATTGGCGCATGGTCAAACCCCCCGCCGAAAAACGGGGCCGTCAGAGATTCACAGTATCGGGGAAAGGTCGTCCAAAACGTTCCGCTCTCCGGGTCGCAAATGCCCGAACACAGAATTTATCGCACGGAAACGTGAAGGTTGCAAGATAGCGCCGCGGGCCGCCGCCATGGGCGCATCCCGACGCATAAATCGACCGATCAAAGCGTCGACCGGCCGCAGATAGGCTTCGTTGGCCGAGGGGTCATCGGCCCACAGCCCCGGTCATGCATGGGCCAGAAGCGATGATTGCCGGCGACGCGGCGGACCCGACCGATCCCGCTGTCATTTCCCGATAGAGGCCGCGGGCGGGGTTGCAATCGACAGTGGAATGGCGAGGATCATGCCATTGGCGACTGATCTAAATCTTGTTTTGAGCGATATCATTGTCAGCGAACCGCCAGGCAGTCTTGGGCGGTATGCACCGGACGGGGATCGAGGGAGAGACGATCATGAAGTTACTTGCGGCAATCTTTTCACGGCAGGGTTTTAGCGTCCTGTTCCTGTCGGCAATTCTTGCCGCCTGTACGGTCGTCGTCGATGACGGACCGCGCCCGCGTCCGCCGCGCCCCGAACCGCAATTCTGCACCAAGCAGTACGAGCCGGTCTGCGCCCGGCGCGGCGACGATCGCCAGACCTTCGCCAATGCCTGCCTTGCCGACAGGGCGGGTTACCGCATTGTGCGCGATGGCCCCTGCCGCGATGGTGGTGTTGGTGGCGGCCAGCAGGCCTTCTGCACCCGCGAATACGCGCCGGTGTGCGGCCGCCGGCATGGCGAGATGCGCACCTTCCCCAACGCCTGCGAGGCCCGCGCCTCGGACTATCGCATCGTCGGCGAAGGGCCGTGCTGAGAACTACCTTCCCTCCTTGTCGAAGAAGCGGAAATTGCAGTTATTCTTCCACGCCGACATAAGCCTTGGTCCTGAGCAGGCCGGCCAGATGAGCGGCGTTTGAAGCCGCCATTTCGATGGCTTCGGCGACCTTGTCGGGAGTCTTCGGCAGGTCGACATAGTTGACGTCGCCCATGGCTTCACCGACCCAGTAGACGCCGCCATTGGCGGGGATGGTGAAGCCGACGTCGTTCAGCGCCTGGAAGCATTCCGCGTGGCAGTGATGCGCGCCGTCCTCGTTGCCGACGATCGCCACCAGCGCCACCTTGCCGGCGGCCGGCATGCGGCCCTTGTCGTCGGTTTCGTCGAGAAAGGCGTCCATGCGTTCCATGACGCGCTTGGCGATGCTTGACGGCTGGCCCAACCAGATCGGCAGACCGAGGATGAAGATATCGGCGGCGACAATCTTTTCTCGCAGGCCAGGCCAGTCGTCGCCCTTGCCCATGTCGGAGAGCACGCCGGGCTTGATGTCGTGATCGACAGCCCGCACGACCTCGCCCTTCACGCCATGCGGTTTGAGCGCTGCGAGCAGATCGGCGATGATCTTGTCCGTGGACGATTTTTCCTTGTCGCCGGAAGCTTTCAGCGAACAATTGATGGCAAAGGCGGCAAGGGGCATTGCGGAACTCCTGCATAGGGTTGTGCACGCTCAACGTCACAAGGCGCTTGCGGTTGCGCGGCGGGCGAGATCCAAACATGGCTGCCTAGGCAGGATACGCCCCATCGGCGGGTCCTGCATAAAACTCGCTGCCGTGCTCGTCGGAAATGCGCAGGCGGTCGGGGGTTTGCGGCATGGACAGGCTGTGGAACAGCGCGGTGGCGCATTGCAGCGCCGCACGCAGGGTCGGCGCCTCCAGCGACACCTTGTCGAGCGTCGCTTCCTCGGTGTCGCGCGACCGGTAGAATTCGATTACAAAGTTCAAGCAAGCCTCCGGGCGGAATATTGCGTGAGCATGTTGCGTCAGTCCATTGTCTGCTCACGGCAGCGGGTGTGCGCACTCAGCGCCGCTCGGGCTATCAACCCTTGGACTTCGGCTTCAAGCCGCTCTCCGCCTGCTTGACCGACGAGCCGAACGGGGAGGCAGGCTTGGCCACCACCTTGTCCTTCTTCAGCTTGCGCACCTCGCGATTGCTTCGCTGCTGACCCTTGGACATGACTGCTCCTGATGCGCGTTGGCTGGGCGTGTCGGCTGGCTTTCCGCTCAGGTGACCGGATTGTCGGCCAGTTCGAGATTGTCTTCCGTGGTGACCCGTTCGTGGGTCTCCTGCTCGCTGCGGATACGGTATTGCGGGGAACCGTCCTTGACCGGCAGCCTGCTCTTGATCTCGAACAGTTCCGCGGTCTTGCTGAGCAGGCCGGTCCGGCTTTTCATGCGCACGGTCTGGCCGATGGCGAAGAGATGCGAGGGCGTGTCGGTGCGCGGACGCGCATTCTGTTGGAAACGGATCATGCTGCATTCTCCCGGTCGCGCATCAGCGCGGTTTCGAGGTCCATGTAGTCGATGGCGACAAGCTGGCTGGTGGGCGGGTTGTTCATCGCCCTTGCCGGCAGATGGATGAAGGTGGCGATGCGGCGCCAGGCAAGCCGCGACATGCCATCGATCAACTCTTCGTCGTGATCGATGTCGTAGTCGCCAGCCGGCAGTTGTCCTTCCAGGCCACCGAGCACGAACGGTGCGGTGAAATGGGCGATGGAGCGGGTGGTGCGGTCCGGCATTGTCCTGGCCTTGATATTTCCCCGCCTCATGGCGTCACGTAAACAGCGGTCTGAGAGCAAAAAAGTGGGGACACGACGAATGTGCCGCGCGTCCGGTACCGGCAATTTGGAATGAGATTGGCGGGTCGAAAACCTCCGACGCCGCGAGATGCCAATTCTGGCCCAAACGATATCTCCCATATAGCTCAACTTTGCGCTCTCTTCAAGAAGAATTGTTGAATTACCCGCCTCGGATAGAAAAATAGACCTCTATAAACTTTCGAACAATTCCGTTATGGTTCAAGATATTTCTAAAAGTTTCTTGGAAACACGCCGAGTTTTTCCTTGACGCCCGTACTTTTTATTTTTTCTGAAAAGGATAAAATCATGGTTTCAGTCAGAACCTCGAAAGGGAAGACGGTGGCGATCAATCCGATCGTCAAGCCAATCGCCACATACGCCAATGGCGCCGCTGGAAAGCCGATGGCCGTCCAGTCGGCGCGGCTGACCATCAGAAGCGACGAGGCGGCAAGGCGTACGATCTCCGACACCGACGGCACCGTCAGGCGGGCCAGGCAGGTTGCCGAGACCAACCGCCTGATCTGACCGCTTTCGCGGCGATGTAGGGCACAGAACCAAGCAAAGCCTTGAACGTGCCGCGCCGATGGCCTAGATCGCGGGCAGGCGCGAAAACACGGCAGGTGTCCCATCAACAGAGATCAGAGAAGAGCGGCGGGTGCGGGAGCTACGTCTGGCGCGGCCAAGTCTGGCGCCGGAGGACGGCCGCCGCTGGGCCTCGACCAGTATGTGCAGCAGGCGCTGCAACTGCATCAGGCCGGGCGCCGGCAGGAGGCCGAGGCGATCTACCGGCAGGTGCTGGCGCGTCAGCCCAAACACGCGGCCGCGGCGCATTTCCTCGGCTTGCTGCTGCACCAGACCGGGCGCAGCGAAGAAGGCATGGATTTCCTGGAGCAGTCGGTTCAGCTGCAGCCGACGAACCCCGACTTCCTCAACAATCTCGGCACGGTGATGCGCGATCTCGGCCGCGTCACGGCGGCGATCGATTTCTTCCGCGGCGCGGTGGACCTGCGGCCGGAGCAGCTCGCGGCGCGCGACAATCTCGGTTCGTCGCTGAAGCAGATCGGCCGGTTCGAGGAGGCCGAGGACATCTATCGCGGCACAGTGCAGCGCAATCCATTCCACGTGCGCGCGCGCATCGGGCTTGCCGAAACCCTGCAGGAAGCCGGACGCCTCGACGAGGCACTGGCTGTCTTCCAGGAGGCCCTGACCATTCGCCCCAAGGATGCCGACCTGTTGCACGGGCTGGGCGTCGGGCTGATGGAGAAGGGCAAGCTCGGCGAGGCGACAGACCTGTTCCGGCAAGCGGTGGCGATCCAGCCCGGCATGGCCCGCGCATGGCTGATGCTGACGCAGGTCAAGCGCCAGAAGGAGCGCGATGCCGAATTGGCCGGTATGGAGGCGCAGCACGCCAAGGCGCCCCAGGACAGCCTGGCACGCATGCAGCTGTCGTTTGGCCTCGGCAAGGCCAATGACGATCTCAAGGATTACGGCAAGGCCTTCGACTACTTCGCCGAGGGCAATGCCATCCGCCGCAAGGGCATCGACTATGATCCGGTGAAGACGCGTGCCGAATTCGAGGCGATGAAGACCGTGTTCGATGCCGGCTTCTTCGAGAAGCACAGGCCGAGCCCGATCACCGACGATGCGCCGATCTTCATCGTCGGCATGCCGCGTTCGGGCACGACGCTGGTCGAACAGATCATCGCCAGCCACCCCCAGGTTTATGGCGCGGGCGAGCTCAGCATCCTGAAGACGGCGGTCGGCAGGCAGTTTCCGTCGGACATGCCGGGCGGCTTCCCCTGGGGCGTGGCCGACACCGACGATACCGATTTCGCCGAGGCGGGGCAGGCCTATCTCGACATGCTGCATGCCCGCTATCCGCATATGCGCCACGTCACCGACAAGATGCCGGGCAACTTCCTGCTCGTCGGCTTCATCCGCATGATGCTGCCGAAGGCCAGGATCATCCACTGCGCCCGCGATGCGGCGGCGACATGCCTGTCGATCTACAAGGTGCATTTCCGCGGCGACAGCCACCGCTATGGCTATGACCTCGGCGAACTCGCCGATTTCCACAATCTCTATACCGACATAATGGCGCATTGGCACAAGGTGCTGCCCGGCGTCGTGCACGATGTGCGCTACGAGGACTTCGTCGCCGACCAGGAAGGCCAGAGCCGGGCGCTGATCGACTATCTCGGCCTGCCATGGGACGATGCCGTGCTGTCGTTCCACGCGACCGACCGGCCGGTGCGCACGGCATCCGCCGCGCAGGTGCGCCAGCCGATGTACCAGGGCTCGGTCGATTTGTGGAAGCGCTACGGCGACCGGCTGAAGCCGCTGCTCGACAAGCTGGATTAGCGAGCGGGTCGCGGAGATGCCCATCAGCTTCGTCATCCTAGGGCGAAGCAGGAGCGAAGCTCCGTCGCGAAGACCCTAGGATCCATGCCGCGACCTCGATCGAAGAATGCCGCGGGGCAGAAGTCTTCGCCGTTTCCGATATTTTGACGTTACGGCACGGATCCTATGGTCTACGCCGCGTCGCTTCGCTCCTTGCTCCGCCATAGGATTGTTTGGGCGCATCCCCCTCGGCGAGGGCGCGCACGCTAAGCTTATTCAGTCGGTGCGTTCATTGCCCAGGCGACGCCGAAGGGATCCTTCACCTGGCCCCAGCGGTCGCCCCAGAACATCACCTGCAGCGGCGTGACGATCTCGCAGCCGGCGTCGACGGCGCGTTTCCACCAGGCGTCGATGTCATCCTTGCCGAGATGGAGCTGCAGCGTATAGCCCTGCGCCGCCTGGTGCGGATGGCCGTGTTCCGGATAGGCGTCGCCGAGCATCAGCGTCGAGCCGTTGATGTAGAGATGGATATGCATGGTGCGGCCTTTTTCATCCGCCGGATAGGCAAAGACTTCCTCGGCCCCGAAAGCCTTCTTGTAGAATTCGGCGGCCTTGATGGCGCCGTTGACCTGCAGATAGGGGGTCAATCCGCCAAGTACTTTGGCGCGGGGCGGGGTCTGGTCGGTCATTCTCGTGTTCCTCTTCACGTTTGGCATGGCCTTGCGGATCATAGGACGGATGAGGTGACGCCAATCCTACAGGGCCCGAAAATTTTTCGCCGCGGCCGGATCATCGGGCACCGGCCGGCTTTTGAGGCCGGTGCATGCTGCGGCTGGCCATGGTCATATGACCTTGGCCGAGGACGTGGCCGCGCGACGGCTGTCGCGGGCATCGAAGATTTCCGGAAAGCCGATATCCTTGCGCAGTTCGGCCGGCAGCGACAAAAGGATGCGTTCGCTGCGGTGACGGGCGCGCGCCGCGGCATACCGGGTTGCGATGCCGCCGATGGATGACAGGACGGACATGATGACTTCTCCCTGGGTTGGCGCCGGCATCATCGTGTCGGCATCCCAAGGACGAGGCAGCAACGGGCGATCCGACAGATTGTCGAATTTTTTCTCTGTTACCGGCGCGGCGCCCTTACGTCAGGCAGCAGTCTCCAATCGTTCGATCGTTTCAAGGTCGGCTCTCTTGGCCTTCCCCTCGACGGCGAGGTCATAGCTTGCCTGCATGTTCATCCAAAACTGCGGCGTGGTCCCAAAAAACTTCGCAAGGCGCAGTGCGGTATCGGGCGTTACCGGTGTCGTCTCGCTGGCTAGGCGCTCGATGCGCGTGCGCGGCACATGAAGCTTTTTGGCCAGCGTGTAAGGCTTCAGACCAAGCGGTATGAGATACTCTTCGCGGAGAATTTCTCCGGGATGGATGGGCGGGTTGATATCAAGCATTTGGGACCTGCCTTCAATGGTAGTCGGTTATTTCAACATCTTCTGCTTGCCCATCCACCCAGCGAAAGCAGATGCGAAACTGATCGTTGATGCGGATCGAATGCTGACCGGCACGGTTGCCTTTCAACGGCTCAAGCCTGTTGCCGGGAGGCGTCTTGAGATCTGACAGTTCGGCGGCGTTGTCGATCATGTACAGCTTCCGTTGGGCCGGTCGGACAAGATCCGAAGGGAAGCCCTTTGGAGCCTTGCCGTTCGAAACGGCTTGGCTGGTCTTGTCCTTGAACGAGCGAATCATCCGTGGGGTTCCGACGGACGTACCATGACATGATACGTTTCAGGAATCAAGAGTACGTCTCATGATACCAAAGGTGCGCCCTGTCAGTGACAGGCTGAAACTTCATCGGCAATGCATCTTCGTCGCCGCTCAGCCGGTTCCTTCAGCCACTTCGCGGAAGAAACGCTCCGGGTCTTCGACCTCGGTCAGCTTCCGCTTCTCGATCAGCCAGAAGCGGTTGCCGACGGCACGGATGAAGGAGCGGTCGTGCGAGGCGAGCAGGCAGCTTGCCTGGTGCTTCAGCAACTCCTCCTCCAGCGCTTCCTGGCCGTCTATGTCGAGATGGTTAGTCGGCTCGTCGAGCAGGTAGAAGTTGGGATTGGCGAGCCTGAGCGCCAGCATCATCAGCCGCGCCTTCTGGCCGCCCGACAGCACACCGATCCTTTTCTCCTGTATCTCGATGACCACGCCGGCGCCGGCGAGCAGCGAGCGGGCGCGCTGTTCGCCGACATCGTAGCGGCGCGAGACCATGGCCAGCGGCGTGTCGTCGCCGCTGATGCCGGATAGCGCCTGATCGCTGTAGCCGAGCACGGTCGACGGCGTCACCTTCACATTGCGCACCGCATCCTGTTCGAGGATGGCGCTGCGGATCAAGGTGACGAAGCGCGATTTGCCGACGCCGTTGCGGCCGAGCAGCACGATGCGGTCGCCCTGGCAGATGTGGCGCTTGCCGGTCCTGAACAGCAGCGTGCCGTCGGGCGTTTCCACCGCCGCGTCGTCGAGCGTGATCAGCACCTTCGCGTGCGTGCCGCGATTGGCGAGTTTGATCGCGCCCGCCGATTTTTCGCGATGCGCCGGATTGGCTGCCTCTTCGAGCTTTTCCGCGCGCTGGTTGAGCTGCTTGGTCTTGACCGTCAGCAGGTCGCTGCCCGAATTGATGCCGAGATTGTTGAGCTTGGCCGCCTGCCGGCGCAATTGCTGCGCCACTTTCATGTCGCGCTGGAATTTTCGCTCGGTCGAGGCGTCGACCTCGTCCAGCGCTTCCCGGGCCCGTGAGTAGGGTAGCGAAAACACCGGCGACTGTTCCGGACGCAGGAACAGCGTGCGGTTGGTGGTGGCGTCGAGGAAGGCGCGGTCATGGCTGGCGATGATGACGGGCACGTCGCGCGGCAGCGCGTTGAGCCAGGTTTCCAACTGGCTGATGCGGGCGAGGTCGAGATGGTTGGTCGGCTCGTCGAGCAGCAGCACGTCGGGATCGGTGACCCAAACGCGGGCGATCAGCGCCAGCCGCTGCCAGCCGCCGCTCAGCGCCCGCATCTCCCGCTCGCGCATTGGCTCGGGCACGTCGAGCGAATCGAGGACCACGTCGACGCGCCACATCTCGCTGTCGGTCTGCTCCGGTGGCAAGGCATCCGCCACCACCTGGTAAAAAGTACTGCCGAGCAGGGCAGGGGCAACGGACTGTTCGACATGGCCGACGCGCAGGCCGCGCGTGCGGGTGATGTCGCCCGTTGTCGGCTCCAGCTCGCCGGTCAGGCATTTCAACAAGGTCGACTTGCCGCGGCCGTTGGCGGCAACGATGCCGAGCCGGTCGCCAGTGCCGATGCTGAGGTCGAGATTGGAGAAGAGCGGCGCACTCATGGTGACGCCGAGGGATTTGAGGCTGATCAGGGCCATTTTCGATTTCTCTGGTCTGTCCGGAAAGTCCGGGTCAATGCACTTTGACGGTGCGCGTGCCGGCTATCAGGCCAGGCGTTGCACACCACGAAGGGCAGACCAAAAAATCGAAGCGGGAAAAAAACCCGGACCGTCCCTGGTCAGCCCTGCAAGCTAGCTCGCAGGGCAGAAATCGGGCCACGCTGACGATGGTGACGAAAAAACGTAAACACGTGAGCCCTCCTTTCGAGACGTTCGAGTGTGACGACTGGCTACACCAAAGGCGGGGCTGATGGCAAGGCCACCGCTTTCGCGCGGCGCGGGAAGGGGTCCAGCACCAGGATGCAGCCGCAGATGATCGCCACCGCGCCGAAGCCTTGGATGACGGTCAGCGACTCGCCGAGCAGGATCGTTCCGGTCAGCACGGCGATCGTGGTCACGGCGAATTCGACGCTGATCGTCCTGGTTGCACCGATTGAGGCCACCAGCCGGAAATAGACGACATAGGTCAATGCGCTCATGACGCAGGCCAGGATCGCCAGGTAAAGGAAGTCGACGGGGCGCGGAATGGCCGGCACCGGCACGACGAGCAGCAGCGGCAGCGTCATCAGCCCACCGAACAGGAAGGCGGCGCTGGTGAGTTCCAGCGAGCCGGCCGAGCGCAGATGGCGATTGGCGTAATTGCTGCCGAAGGCGGCCGAGAACGAGCTGAACAGCGAGGCGGCGCAGCCGGTCGCAAAGGATGCGGTGACCGGAACGGCGGGGAAGCCGACCAGGACGACAATGCCGGCAGCGCCGAGCAGCAGCCCGCCCAGGCCACGAACAGTGATGCGCTCAAGCCCCCAGAGCTGGCCGATGATCATCGAGAACAGCGGGATCGCGGCAACCAGAATGGCCGCCATGGCCGTGCCGATGCGCGGCGTGGCATAGGAAAGGCCGATCAGCTGAGCGGCGACGGTCGTCGCGCCGACCACCGCGAAGTGCCGCCAGCCGGCGCTGAAATCCAGCCGTCGCCGCGTCGCGGCGGCAAGCAGAAAGAGCGTGCTGCCGGCAATCAGCGCGCGCAAGGTGACCGCGCCGACCCAGCCGAATGCGTGCACCACCTTGAGCAGGACCAGAAAGGACAGGCCCCACGTGACGGCCAGGAAGATGTAGGCGGCGATGTCTCTGGGTTTCATGGGGGTGGGCCGTGCGGGAGTTTGGTTTCCGAGCGGAGGAGCCAATGCCAAGGCCCGTATAGGTTCGTCCCATGACTGGCAAGGTGCCAAGAAGAGCTGATCTATGATGGAGGGACAGCGCCCCCCTCCTGCCGGACATCTCCCCCACAAGGAGGGAGATTGGCAGCTTGTGCGCCTCGCTCATTCCGCGACGTTGGAGATTGGCGAAAGCAAAGATGATATCCGATCTCCTCGTGGGGGAGATGTCCGGCAGGACAGAGGGGGCGCGAAGGATCGCTACTTTCCCGGTCTGCCTGTCTTGCCAGGCCGGCGCTTTTCGCGGCGGGCGTCGCCTGGGTCCTCGTAGGAGCCGATGCCGGTGCGCTCGCGCTTGACCGGCTTCTCGCCTTCGATCGGCGTCTCCGTGCGCCGCACGGTCATTTCGTCGAGTGAGTTCTTCTTGAACAGCGGTTTGGTCGCGTCGCCCGGGATGCCGAAATCGGAGCCGTGCGCCTCTTCGGCCGACTGCTTCTTGAACAGCGAGCGCGACACCGCGCCTGACGGGGTCGGCATGTCGGTACCGGGGCCCATATCGTCCAGCGACGGCTTGGCGAACAGCGGCTTCTTCACCGGTACGGCGCCGCCGGCGCCCATCTCGTCGAGATCGGGCTTGCGGAAGAGGTTGGGCCGGGCGGCCTTGGCCGCCTCTTCGGCGGCACGTGCCTGGTCGAGCTTGCGGAACCGCTCCTGTTCCTCAGCCGTACGATGCTTGGCCACGCCCTTGTTGTGCTTGCCTTTTTCGCGGCCCGAGGCCGGACTTTGGCCTTCCACCTCGCGCGCCAGCGGATCGTCGGAGATCGACAGTTCCATCTCGCGCAGCCGCTTGATCTCGTCGCGGATGCGGGCCGCCTTCTCGAAGTCGAGATTGGCGGCGGCGTCGCGCATCTGCTTGTCCAGCGCGTCGAGATGGGCTTTGAAATTGTTGCCTATCATGGCGCCGGCGCCGTCGGTGAACTGCGAGATATCGGCGCGGACATGGTCCTTCTCGTAGACCGAGTCGAGAATGTCGGAGATCCGAGACTTGACCGATTCCGGCGTGATGCCGTTGGCGGCGTTCCACTCCATCTGCTTTTCGCGGCGACGGTTTGTCTCGGCCATCGCCCGTTCCATCGAGCCGGTGACCTGGTCGGCGTAGAGGATGACCTTGCCGTCGACATTGCGGGCAGCGCGCCCGATGGTCTGGATCAGCGATGTCTCCGAACGCAAAAAACCTTCCTTGTCGGCATCGAGGATGGCGACAAAGCCGCATTCGGGAATGTCGAGACCTTCGCGCAGCAGGTTGATGCCGACCAGCACGTCGAAGGCGCCGAGGCGCAGGTCGCGCAGGATCTCGATGCGCTCCAGCGTGTCGATGTCGGAATGCATGTAACGAACGCGCACGCCCTGCTCGTGCAGGTATTCGGTCAGGTCCTCGGCCATGCGCTTGGTCAGCACGGTGACCAGCGTGCGGTAGCCGGCGGCCGTCGTCTCGCGGATTTCGCCGACGACGTCGTCGACCTGGCTCTTGGCCGGGCGCACTTCGACCGGCGGATCGATCAGGCCGGTCGGGCGGATGACCTGCTCGGCGAAGACGCCGCCGGCCTGCTCCATTTCCCAGGCGCCCGGCGTCGCCGAAACGGCAACCGAAAGCGGCCGCATGGCGTCCCATTCCTCGAAGCGCAGCGGCCGGTTGTCCATGCAGGAGGGCAAGCGGAAGCCGTATTCGGCCAGTGTCGCCTTGCGCCTGAAGTCGCCGCGATACATGCCGCCGATCTGCGGCACGGTGACGTGGCTTTCGTCGATGAAGACCAGCGCGTTGTCGGGAATGTATTCGAACAAAGTCGGCGGCGGATCGCCAGGCTGGCGGCCTGTGAGATAGCGCGAATAGTTCTCGATGCCGGCGCAGGAGCCGGTGGCTTCCAGCATTTCGAGGTCGAAGCGGCAGCGCTGTTCCAGCCGCTGCGCTTCAAGCAGCCGGCCGGCGCGCTCGAGTTCCACCAGCCGGTGCTTGAGCTCTTCCTTGATCGACTTGATCGCCTGGTTGAGCGTCGGGCGCGGCGTCACATAGTGCGAATTGGCGTAGATCTTGACGCTCTTCAGCTCGCCGGTCTTCTGGCCGGTCAGCGGGTCGAATTCGGTGATCGCCTCGATCTCGTCGCCGAACATCGAGATGCGCCAGGCGCGGTCTTCCAGGTGGGCGGGGAAGATTTCGATCGTGTCGCCGCGCACGCGGAACGAGCCGCGCACGAAATTGATGTCCTGGCGCTTGTACTGCTGGGCGACGAGGTCGGCGAGCAGGGCGCGCTGGTCGAGCCGGTCGCCGATCTGCATCTGGAAGGTCATCGCCGTATAGGTCTCGACCGACCCGATACCGTAGATGCAGGACACCGAGGCGACGATGATGACGTCGTCGCGCTCGAGCAGCGAACGCGTCGCCGAATGGCGCATGCGGTCGATCTGCTCGTTGATCGAGGATTCCTTCTCGATGAAGGTGTCGGTGCGCGGAACGTAGGCTTCCGGCTGGTAATAGTCGTAGTAGGAGACGAAATACTCCACCGCATTGTCGGGGAAGAATTTCTTGAACTCGGAATAGAGCTGCGCGGCCAGCGTCTTGTTGGGGGCCAGGATCAAGGCAGGGCGCTGCGTCTCCTCGATCACCTTGGCCATGGTGAAGGTTTTGCCGGATCCGGTAACGCCGAGCAGCACCTGCGTGCGGTCGCTGTTGTCGACGCCTTCGACAAGATCCTTGATGGCGGTCGGCTGGTCGCCCGCCGGTTCGAAGTCCGACACCATCTTGATGGCGATGCCGCCTTCGGATTTCTCCGGCCGGGCAGGGCGGTGCGGCGTCCACAGCACGCCGTCCTTGTGCAGCGGATTGCCGGATTCGATCAGAGCCGAGAGCGCTGCCACGGTGGCGGTGACGCCACTGGACGACATCGTCTCGGCTTCTTCCAGCGAGATGTCGAGCCCGGCGACCGGATTGAGGCCGGCCGCCGTGCGTTCGCGGGCCGACGCGGCGCCGCCCATCGAGGTGCCGCGCGCGGTGCGGCCCGGCGCCGCGGAGCGCTCTGGAATCTTCTTCGGCGACTTGGCGCCGCCGCCTTTGCCCGCGGCGCGGCCTTCCCGTTCAGCCTCCTGTTCGATCTGCTCGGCCCAATCCGCGATCGAACCGGTTAGCGGCGTGCCCGTCAGCTCAGCCTGCGGCATCTCGGCGAAGCCGCCCTTGTGCAGCGGCTCGGACGCGTCGAGGAAATCGGTCAGCGGGCTGCGCCGCTTCGGCGCGGCGCGGTCGTCATCCGCCGTCGGCGGCGTTCTTTTATCGGGGGATTTGGCCATGTCCCGAATATGGGAGGTCTTGGCGAAAATGGAAAGAGCGCGATGAAGGCTGGCCGGCGGGCGCGTCATGCTCCTGACAGAAGGCTGTCAGGAGGTGTCGGTGGGTTCCGCCTTATCTCAAGCGCCGCTTCCGTTCGACGCGACCCGGGTCGCCGATCCCTTCAGGCGATCCACTACGACGAGGCGTGTAACCCTGCCCTTCTTGAAGGCGGCGAGGAAGCGGGCATAGTCCCGGAAGACGACGCAGCCATTGGATTCGGCGCGGCCGCCGCGCAGCATGTAGGTATGCGCGAGGAGGCCGTTGCGGTTGTATTTGTTGCCGCCGCTCGTCGGTGTCAGGCGGATCGCCTCGACGCCGTGGAAGCGGGATTCGCGCAGCGACAGATTGTAGGTGTCGGGCGGCGTCGGACCACGGTCCTTCACGTGGACATAGCGCGGCTGGTCAACCATGGCGCCGAGGCCGGAATGCGCTTCGAGCCGCTGGCCGTCCGGCATGTAGACGGTCTTGGCGCTGATGTCATAGACGGCCACGCCATGGCCAGCGCCGCTTCCGGCACTGGGGCCGTTGAACAGGTTCCTGAACGCCTGGCCGAGGCCGCCCGCAGGGGTATCCGGCTTGGCATAGGCCAGCACGTCGCCGTTTTCGCCGGAGCGGCCCTGGCGGGCAGGCTGCCTGGCCACCTCGACCGGCTTTGCCTGAGGTGCAGGCTTCTGTGGCAGTGCCTTGGGCTGCGGAGCCGGCTTGTCCTGCTCCACGACCTTGGGCTGCGGAGCCTCATATTGCGGGCGGCGGGTCGGCAGCGGGACGCCGTCGGTAAGCGCATCCGGCAGCGAGGCGGCGTCGCCGGGCTGTTCCTGCTGGGTCTCCACCGGCGCAACCGCGACATCGGGTGAGGATTCTGTCATCGGCAGCGGCGAGGCGAAGGCTTCGTCCTCGACCGGCATCGACTCGACGAGGGCAAGCGCCAGCTGCGCGTTGTCGGGCGTTTCCGACTGGGCAAAGCCCGTCGGCGCCGGCGCGGTCTGCACGACGGAACCCGTATCGGCGCGGGCGAAGCGTTCCGCCGCCGGAGCCGGCATGTCGTTGGACAGGCTGGCCATGACCTGGACGGACGGCACGAGAGACGCCTCGGTGACTTGCTGGGCGGCGGTGGAAATAAGGGGATGGGTGCTGGCTGGGGCCGCCGGCTTTCCCGCACCGGCGAAGGCGGCGGCAAGCTTTGTCGGCGACAGCGACGCTTCCATCAGCTCGAAGCGTTGCTGCGATTTCGACTTCGCCGGCGTTGGTTTGACCTGTGCCACCAGACGCGCGGATTTCTCCGCCTTGGAGGTTACCGCGGCCAGCTTGAAGCAGCTGGCGCCGCACTGTACGGCATGGTCGTGCAGCGCCTGCGCGCCGCCATGGGCATTGGCCATCACGAACGGCGCCGAAGAGCTGAGGAAATGCTGTTTCAGCGGATCGGCGAGAGCGAGAACGCCCGGCATGGACAGCGTCTGCGGCAGGCCTGCCGACGTCGCCGAGAGCGAGGCGCCGACGGAGCTGAGGCCGGCCATGGTGCCGATCAGCCATAGGCCGACGGCAACGCCGACGCCTGGCACAGCGACCCAGGGGACAACCCGTTCAGGGGTGAAGGATGAGGCACGTGACGCTTCGACAGCGGTCTCGCCGCCCCAACGCCTGTCCCCGACAATTTTACGACTCAAGAACGCCATGCAACCAATCTTGCTCCAATCGGCTCCCACGTCCGCGGCTGTGATAGCCGCGACGACCATTCTGTGAGTGATCCCAGGTGGTCCCCGACGCGTTTGCCGCGCCTGTCGTTAGTTGCCGATTGCTTCAAAATATGGACAAAGTTGGTTAACCAATCCCTCTCAAAACCAATCGAGAGACGTGGACTTTGTGCCGAAAAAGGCTCGTCCACGACCATGCACGCGGTATTGCAGCCCTTCCAAGGCTGTTTTGCTGCCTGTTTTTGCCTGTCGAGTCAAGCAAAACAGCCCTTGCTAATCCTTGCAAAAACACGATCGAGCGCTTCCCGCGGCAATGAGGCGCGCCGACAGGCATCGGCCGCGCCGCCGCGAACGCCACCGGGTGCCCGCGACTACTGTTGCCGTCCTGCCACAATTTTTCGGCCTGGCGGATCGACTTCCGGCGGCCGATTGACTCGTTTTGGGAGGCGGTGCAATCCGGTCAAGTGCTTGGTTTCAAGGTGGCAAAGGTCACCTTTGGAGGCTTTTCCATGAAGCGTCGGGACTTCTTGGCGCTGTCGGCGGGAGCCGCGGCGTTTTCCATTCTTCCGGCCGCCGTCAAGGCTGCCGTGCCGGTTCCCTATGACCGCAATGCGGAGGTGCCGTTCAAGGATAAGAAGTCCTTCATCGACTGGATGGTGGCCAATCGCGGCGAGGATCCGAAGTTGCTGGCTGAGCGATTCGATCGCTTCCAGATCATGGTCTACAACAAGGACGTGCTGGACGATCGCAACAAGCGCGCCTTCCTGCTGACCCCGCGCGAGGAGTTCGTGCTGCCGCAGAACCTGGGCCGCGCCTATGATCATGCCTTCCTCGATATCGGCTATGGCGTGACGATTTCAGGCCCGCACCTGGTCGGGCGCATGACGACGGCCATCGACGTGCAGTTCGGCGAAGCCGTGCTCGAGATCGGCACCGGCTCGGGCTACCAGTCGGCCTATCTGGCCAACCTCACCGACAAGGTGCACACGATCGAGATCATCAATCCGCTGGCGCAGCGCACCCGCCGTATCTATGACGGGCTGATCGAGCGCGGCTACAGCGAATTCGGCGCGGTCACCAGCCGCAATGCCGATGGCTATTATGGCTGGGAGAGCGTCGGTCCGTTCGACAAGATCATCGTCACCTGCGGCATCGACCATATTCCGCCATCGCTGCTGCAGCAGCTCAAGCCCAATGGCGTCATGGTCATTCCCGTCGGTCCGCCGGGCGCCCAGCATGTGCTCAAGGTGATCAAGCAGCAGCTTGCCGACGGCACGTTCAACATCGTCCGCTCGGACATCTATAACGGCAAGGTGGTGCCTTTCGTGCCCTTCACCAAGCTGGAAGGCGACCAGATCGTCGGCACGCATAACGGCTGAGTCGCCGCGCGGCGGCACCGGCCTTGCTGAATTCGCATCGAGGGGCCTGAATGGCAGCCGTCGCATCGATCTCTCGACCAGGCATCGCCTCGCTGGAGGCGCCACGGCTTGCGCATTACCTCGCGGTCGGGCTGATCGCCGGCGCCATCATCGCCCTGCAGATCGCCGTCATGCGGGTGTTTGCCGTGGGCAGCTGGTCGCATTTCGGCTCGCTGGTGGTCAGCCTCGCCATGCTTGGTTTCTCCTTGTCCAGTGTCGTCATCTTCGCCGGCAAGGGTTGGTTCGATCGCCACTGGCAAGGCGCCGCAACGGTGGCCCTGTTGCTGATCGGCCCGCTCGCCGTCGGCTCCAACCTCATCGCCCAGACGGTGCCGTTCAATGCCATCTTCCTGGTGTCCGATCCCCAGCAGAAATGGCGGCTGCTCGCCAATTTCCTGCTCTACCTCCTGCCGTTCCTGGCCGGCGCCTTCTTCCTCGGCATCGTCTTCCTGAAAAGCCGCACCGCCTTCGGCCGCGTCTATTTCGCCGACCTGACCGGCTCGGGGCTTGCCGGCCTCGTCGTGCTGGTGTCGCTGTATCTGTTCGCGCCTGAAACCATCATCGTCGTGCCGCTGCTTTTGTGGGCCGCCGGTTCGCTGCTGTGGTTCGCCGCGTTCGGCGCCTGGAAGAGCGTTGTCGCGGGCCTGGTGGTCGCGGCGCTGTCGATATCAGGCTACCTCGTGCTGCCCGGGCTTACAGGCATACCCGACATCACTGTCTCGCAATACAAGGGTGTCGCCTATGCCCGCAACTTCCCGGACGGCAAGCGCATCTACCGCAGCGTCTCGCCGTTCGGCGATTTGCAGGTCTATGCCAGCTCCTACATGCATTTCGCGCCGGGCCTGAGCGACAACGCCGCCTTCGGCATGCCCGAGGTTCCGGCCAACACCTATGTCGGCATGTATCGCGACGGCGACGGGCCGGAAGGCATCATGCGCAACCTGGCGCCGGCCGAGCAAGTCTATTTCCGCTATCTGCCGATGCACTATCCCTATGTCATCAAGGAGAAACCCAAGACATTCGTTGTGCAGTTCGGCGGCGGCATTTCCACACAGGCCGCGCTCAATGCCGGTTCGACCTCGGTGACCCTCGCCGAGAGCAACCCGATGACGTTGCGGGCCTTCCGCGATCCGATCCTCAGGGATGTCACCGGCAATATACTGGCGGAACCGCGGCTCAAGGTGATCGACTATGACGGGCGCCTGTTCCTCGCCAATACGGCCGAGCGCTACGACGTCATCGACCTCAGCCTGGCCGACAGCGTCGGCCTGTCCAATCCCGGCGGCTTCGCCATTTCGGAGAAATACGCCTATACCCGCGAGGCGATGCTGAGCTACATGCACGCGCTTGCCGAAGGCGGCGTGCTGTCGATCACCTTGTGGAACAAGGAAGAGCCGCCAAAATCGGTGCTCAAGCTTTATTCTACCGTCGCCGAAGCGGCGGAGATTTTCGACCGCCAAGGTGCCGCCAACGATGTCTTCGCCGTGTCGAGCTATCTCTCCACCACGACGGTGCTGTTCAAGCGTGGCGGCTTCACGGAAACCGAAATCAAGACGCTGCGCGACTACACCAAATCGATGTCCTGGGAGGAAGTCTATTATCCAGGAATGGTTTATGACGGCTCGGGGGCGCAGAAGGTACTCGATGATTACCGCGCGTCGATCTTCGGCAGCGGACAGGACGCGACGCTCACCCAACCCGCCGACCCGACCACGCCTGCAAATCCTGACTGCGATCCGACCGCACCCGCCGATCCGACGCTCGATGCCTGCGCGGATGCCGATGCCGGTCCGCAGGTGTTGCCGGCGACGGAACTGCAGCGCATGACCTGGCACGCACTTCTGACCGGCGGCTGGGAAAAGCTCGCGAGCGACTATGTCTTCGACGCGCGTGCGCTGAGCAACGATCAACCTTATTTTGCGGCCTATGTGAAGGTCGCCGACCTGCCGCGCACGCTCGACCGGCTCGACCTGTTCCAGGACGATTGGGGCTATCTGCTGATCTGGGCGACGCTCGGCATTGCCTGCATCACGGCGGCGTCGCTGGTGTTGTTGCCGGTGCTCTTCGGCTGGCGCATCGTGTTCTCGCGCTCGCGCGGCAAGCTCGGCACCATCCTCTATTTCGCGTGCCTCGGCCTCGGCTACATCATGGTCGAGGTCGGGCTGATCAGCCGCTTCACCGTGGCGCTGGCCAATCCGACCGTTTCGGCCTCGGTGCTGATCTCCTCGATGCTGGTGTTTTCCGGTCTCGGCAGCCTGTTCGCCGAACGCATCTTCGACCGTGCCAGGACGCTGCTGCCGGTGGTGCTGCTGGCCATCTGCGCGCTGCTGCTGATTTACGGCTTCTATCTGTCGCCGGTGCTCGACTGGATCGGCGCCTATCCCTATGCGGTGCGGTTGCTGCTCTGCTTCCTCTTGGTGTCGCCGCCGGCCTTCCTGATGGGCATGCCGATGGCCACCGCCATGACCTGGCTGGCGCGGCTCGGCAAGGAGCATCTGTTCGTCTGGGCCTGGGGCATCAATGGCTGCTTCTCGGTGATCGGCTCGGCCGCGGTGCCGATCGTCGCCACCAGCTTCGGCCTCAGCGCCGTGCTGCAATGGGCTGGGATCGCCTATCTCGTCGCCATTCCGGCCTTCTTCGCGGTGCTGTTGCCATCAAGGGCGCCGGCTCTCCGGGTGGTGCCCGCTTGATGCCGGACCGGCGCGCCATCGTCGCCGGACTGCTGGCCACGGCGGTATTCCCGGCCGCAAGCCAGGGCGCGCACTCGCACAAGGCGATCTCAACCATCGTGCCGTTCAAGGCGTCGCCGTTTCCGTACCGGGGCAAGCTGCCCGACGGCTCCGCGCCGTTTCTCGACGTCGATGCGAACGGCCGCCACGGCCACACCTCGCCGCGTGGGGGAATCTACTGGGAAGACAAGACCTATTCGGATCGCTCGACGCTGCTCGCGATTCCCAAAGGTTTCGATGCCGCCAAGCCTGCTGTCATCGTCGTGTTCTTCCACGGCAACGGCGCGACCTTGCAGCGAGACGTGGTCGGGCGCCAGCGCGTGGTCGCGCAGGTCGAGGCTTCAGGCCTCAACGCCGTGCTGGTGGCGCCGCAATTTGCCCGCGACGCGCAGGATTCCAGCGCCGGCAATTTCTGGACACCGGGCTATTTTTCCGGGTTCATGGCCGAGGCGGCGCAAGGCCTGGCCAGGCTGACCGGCGCCAAGGCGGCAAAATTCGAGGCCATGCCGGTGGTGCTGGTCGCCTATAGCGGCGGCTACAATCCGGCCGCTTCCGTGCTTGGGAATGGTGACATTGGCGGCCGCCTGCTCGGCGTCATCCTGCTCGACGCCGTGTTCGACGAAGCCGACGTCTTCGCCGACTGGATCGCGCATCACAGGAAGAGTTTCTTCGTCAGCGCCTACGGCAAATCCTCGGCCTCGGGCAATGCCGAGATCAGGCAGGCGCTGGCAGGCAAGGGCATCAATGCAAGCGCCGATCCGCCGCGGCGGCTGGAAGCCGGCACCATCGCTCTGCTCGCCTCGGAAGCCGCCCATGACAGCTTCGTCACCAAGGCATTCGTCAACAATCCGCTGCAATGGCTGCTGGCGCGGCTGCACGGGTTCGCGCGATAAGACCTGTCGACATCAGGCCGGCTGAATTCCATGAGCCCTGCCACTTGAAACCTGGCATTTGAAAGGTTTGGTTTTGAAGCTTAGTGCCCGGCCATTCTTCTGACCGCTATCGTCATTGCCCACATACTGGACCCGCTCAGGATCGTGCTGATCGCTATCGCCTATTTCCTCAGCCTCAGGGTCAAGCAGCCAAGCGTGGGCTGGCTTGGACTGGTGGCGGCGATTGTCATCATCGCCATCTTCTATCCCTTCGTAATTCTTGGTCAATCCGGCGATATCGCCTGGATGAGCGGCGCGGTCGGCGTGATATCGAACGCGCTGATAGCGGCGGTCGTGGCCGGGCTCCTGCGTCTCCAACGCCGTTTCTTCTGATCGTCAGTGCGGTTCGAGGCGCTTAGTCCTCAATTGAACCACAGCGCGAACGTCAGAAACCCGCCGCCGCCGAATTCGCGCTGGATCAGGTCGAAATCGTCGCTGGTCAGGATCTTGCCGGTCTCCAGATAGGGTGCGATGCCGGGGCCGGTGATCGACAGTACGAGGTCGAAGGGCTTCGGCTCGTCGAAGAAGCGCTTCATGTTGATGCCCTTGCCGGTGATGCGGAAATGCGGCAGCAGCGCCCGGCCTTCGAGCAAGTCCTCGGCCATGGTCAAGGTGGCGAGCCAGGCCTGGAGCTGCTCCTCGCCGACTTCGAGGCCGGTGAGCTGGTTTTCGCCCTTCTGCTGCGGGCCCGGCAGCCATTCGCGGTCATTGTCGGTCTCGGCGCGGATCGCTTTCCAGTCCTCGCGCGACAGCCGGATCATTTCGAGCAGCTCCTGGCGCGCCGCCTTGCGGCGCTCCGGCTCGATCACCGGCCAGTTGATCATGTGCACCATCGAGATGAAATCGGCGATGCGCCATTCCGAGGAGAACATGTTGCCGCCCATCTCGCTGGGCGGCGGCACGAGGATGTCCTGCAATGGCAGCTTGGCGCGCGGGAACAGCATGTGGAACGAGCCGTCGAACGTGCCCCTGAAATCATGCGCCAGCCAGAAATCGGCCTGCGCCATCAGGAACTCGGCATAGCCCTGCAGCCAGTAGCCGTCGGCGCGGTCGAAGCGGAAGGTGAGCGCCGGTGCGGCGCCGTCTGGCGCCATGCCGCCGTGCGACAGCGCCGCCATGATCGCCGCCATGCTTTCATCCGGTGCGATCGTGCCGTCCTCGTTGAGGTCGATGCCGACATGGGTGAGGTCGATGACCATGCCGATATCGGCGTCGGCCGGCACCGAACCCAGCGTCGCCGCGGACTTTGCCAGCCGGTCGCGGAAGGCGACCAGGATGGAGCGGAACTCTTCGTAGGTCAGCGGCTCGGGGTTGGGGTTTGTCGGCACCGGCAGCTGCATCAGCGGCAGCATGAAGGATTGCGGGCTCTCGAAGCCATGGCGGTGCAGGCCGCTCGCCAGCAATTCCAGTGCGGTGAAGAACTCGCCGGCGCCGGCGGCATAGGCCGAAGCCGGATCTTTCGGCGCAGCCGCTTCCAGTGTCGACAGGGCGCCGTCGCGCGCGGCCACGGTCTTGGCTTCGAACAATGCGGTTGCCGCTTCGGGCATGGCGGCGCTAGCCGAAGACAACGGTACAAGCAGAATAAAGGCTGAGGCCAGCAGGCTCGCAACTCGTTTCATGTTCCCCTCCAGGCGCGTTTCGCGCCGGCGATCATACACGAATTTGCCGTCCGCCGCCTGCCGGTCACGCCGCATGATTGTCGCCGGATGGCTTCAACACGCCGGACGGACGGTCTACACAGGGCAAGCAAATTGGGCATCGCGTGTCGAACTATCCGCTTTCCTACAAACTGTCCTGGCTGCCGCGGTTCCTGAAGCCGTCGCTTGGCGGCGACGCCAACGGGTTTGCCCCGGCGGCGGGGATGCCGATGGATCCGCCGCCGAAGCAGATGGTGCGGCTTGCCTTCGTCGGCGACATCTCGGCCGTGGCCAACCGCAGCGCGCCGGCGTGCGATCCGGCGATCAAGGAGCTGCTCGGCACTGCCGACCTGGTGATCGGCAATTGCGAAAGCCCGATCGTGGACAAGCCAAGTGCCGTGCTGGGGACCAAGCTCGGCACGCATCATGCGATGAGCGAACGCTTTCTGGTGGAGGCATTGGCGGCGGTCGGGATCGAGCGCGAAAAACTCGTGCTGTCGCTGGCCAACAATCATGTGTTCGACCAGGGTGTCGCCGGTTTCGACGCGACGTTGGCCACGTTGAAGCGGCTCGATATCCGCACCATCGGCCTGGCCGCCACTGGTCCGGTCGAACGCTTCGCGGTCGGGCCGATCGCTCTCGGCTTCGCCGCTTTCACGCTCTGGCGCAACGCCGACGAAAGCCTGTTTGCCGGCCGCGTCTTGATGGAAGGCGATCCGGCGCGCTGGCCGCGCGAGGCGAGCGCGGGGATCGATCTCCTCTGTGCGGTGCCGCACTGGGACTGGGAATTCCGGCATTTTCCGCGTGCCGGAACGCGGGCGCTGGCGCGGCGGCTGGCCGGGCACGGCGTCGGGCTGATCGCCGGCCATCATGCCCATGTCGTGCAGCCGGTGCAGCGGATCGGAGAGGCGATCGTCGCCTATGGGCTCGGCGACTTCCTCGGCACCGCTTTTGCCCGCCAGCCATGGCCAGGGCGTATCGGCGGGATTTTCATCGTCGACGTCAGTGCTGAAGCGCAGACGCGCGGCAGGGTCGCCGCCTATCGGCTGCTTCCATTCATGCGGCTACGCGTGGGCGACCCTGAGCGGCTGGTGTCGGTGGACGGATTGGAAGGTGGAATGCGGCAAAAGGTCGAGGGTCGGCTGAGGGCGATCTTCCCTTCTCCCTCAAGGTGAGAAGGGAAGATCGCTCTATCCGGCTGGCGCCGTTCCTGCAAAAGCAGCTATCATAATGGCGCAAAGCGGGCTTCGGCAGCGGGGGATGGCGATGGAAACAGCGGATTTCATGCCGGGCGCGGCAGCTATCGCGGCCATCAAGAAGGACATCGGGACATACGAAGCGACAAGGGCCTCGGTCGCCCGCCGGGTCAAGTGGCGCGTCCCATTGTTCGTTGGCCTGGTGGTCGTTTTCGTCGCGCTCATTGCCTGGCTGTTCAACAAGGTCGCCGATCCCCACGAGCAATGGTTCTCGACGCCGCATGTATTTCTCTATGTCATCGGCTTCGCCGCTTCGGTCCTGCTCTATTTCCAGGCCATGAAACCGGCGACGCGGCTGCAGCAATCGTTCCGCGACACGCTGCTGCCCATCATTTTCGGTTTTATCCGCGATGTGCACTACCAGCACGGCGGAAGGCCGAACTCCTTCGACCGGCTGCCGCGCGAGACGGTCGGGCCTTTCAACCGGCAGTCCTTCGACGATGTCGTTTCCGGACGCTACGAAGAGTTTCCGTTCGAGCTTTACGAGACGGAATTGCGGGAAGGGAACGGCAAGGGTTCGTCGACTGCATTCAAGGGTGTCATCGTCGCCTTCGAGGCCGTCCAGCCGTTCCCGGGAATCCTGGTGGCGACGCGGCGAACCAATGCGGTCGTCGGCTTTTTCCGTGGCATGTTTGGGTCCAAGCTGCAGGACCTGTCGTCGGGGGAGCCTTTTCTCGACGCCGCCTATGAATTCCGCACCGACAATGTCGAGGCGGCGCGGCCGCTGGTGACCGGGCGGCTGGCGCAGGCGCTGAAGTGGCTCGGCGAAACCTGGCCGGACGAGCCGGCGCGTGTCGCGCTCAATGGCGGCGACGGTTTTCTGTTGTTGCCGCAAGCGAAGAACTTCTTCGAACTGCCCGCCATTTCGGTGCCGCTGGATTATCAGACCCATGTCGCGCCCATGATCTCGGACATGGGCGCCATGCTGGCGACGGCGGCCTTGGTGAGGAAGATCGGCGTGAGGGACGGGGCGATCTGATAGGCCGAAGCAGGCTCAGCAGTCGAAGCCGTATTTGCCGCGCATATAGTCCGCCTCTTCCTTGGACATTCTCTTGAACATCACACAGACGGTGAAGCTGCCGACCTGATGGCCGTCCCTAGTGTATCCCCAGTCGGAAATGTCGTTGCGCGTGAATTCGATATTCTGACCGAGCACGACGTTATGCACTTCTTCCGGTTCGTTCGCCAATATGCCGGCAAATCCGGTTTCCGTGCGGCGAAACGGTACGACCCAGAAGTGTTCGGTGACGTTGCCGTCACGCACCTTGACCTTCAGTTTGAACCTGTCGGTGCCAGACGGAGGTGTTTCGGACAAGGCCAGGAATTCATCCAGGCCGGCGAGGGCTCGCGCGGTCGCCGACGCCATGTCGGGATCATCAGGAGCAAAGATGATCGTGCTGTCGTCACCCGGATCGGCGCCTTGCGCGCCAGCCAGGCCCGGCAAAATCGCCAGCATCAGGGATAGCGTGGTCCGGACGGCGATTTTCATGGAAGTCCCCCCTTATCACAAGCGCGACACCATCCCGCATTCGCTTCGAGTTTGCAACCTAAGCGCGAAATTGCTCTCCGCCGAATGGGAGGCTCGAGCCGGCCCCGCGACATAAAATGTGTACCGATGAAAAATCGAAGTCCTGTTTCGTGATGCGGCCGGGAAGGGATTGCGGCGGCCGCGTGATCGCCGGCGGCGCGAGCCACAATCCGTCAAACGACTCTTTTCGTGCGGAGAAGAGGCTTCCATCTGGGCGGGAAAGCTGTCGGCATCGGAGGGCTTGGAGGCTATTGTGTCGGAATTAAGCCAATGATTTCCTTTGCGAAAATTCATTCAACGTGATTTGCCGATGGCGCGCTTTCCGCTCCAGTCTCGGGCCGTTCGGTGCTGCCTCTCCCAAGCGGTGCCGGAAAACCGAAACAGCACGGAGTGCTATCCATGAAGAAGACCCTCGCAACCACCGCCGCTCTGCTCGCCTTTCTTGGCACGGCCTATGCCGCGACCGTTCAGGGCACTATCCAGGCGGTCGATCCGACAACCAAGTCGGTCACCCTCGACGACGGCAAGATCTACCAGCTGGCGCCCGATGCGTCGGTCGGGAAATTGAAGGTCGGCGCCAAAGTGGCGGTGACCGTCGACGACAAGACCGGCATGGTGACGTCGATCAAGAAGGCTTCATAGAGACTCCTGATCGGACTTTTGAGACCCTGCTCCAATCTGGCCGGTTCCTTCGGGGATCGGCCATTTTCATGACCTTGGACACGCATCGCCGGGCGTCGACGGTGGCGAAACGCCGTTCCGGCAGCGCTGCTATGGTTTTTGCCCAGAGGCCGCGCTATTCCTTGGCTGCGGGGGATCTGCATGGCCGAGGAACAAAAGGGATTTCGCCTGTCGCGGCGGCTGCTTCTGGGCGCGGCTGTCCTTGGCGGCGCCGTCCTGTGGGGCGGCACCACCGTGGCGCGGCTGGCGCGAGGCCCGTCAGGGCCGAAGAACACCGGACGCATCGCCGATATCGACGGCATCGCGCTGCCGCTGAAGCCGATCGACAAGGCGCCGGCCTTCGATCCGTCGCTGCCCTGGCTGGCAAAAGGCGGCGACATAAACGATGCCAGCGGCCTGTCGAGGACGCCGGTCTATGGCGTGGTCGAGGTCAGCGAGGAAGAGCATATCGCCAAGGCGCTGGCCTTCGCGCGCGCCAACGGGCTGAAAGTGTCGCTGGCGGCCATCCGCCATTCGATGGGCGGGCATGCCTTCGACGACAATGCGCTGGTTCTCGACCTCAGACCGTTCAACAAGGTCACGGTGGACGCCGCGGCCAGGACAATGACCTTGCAGCCGGGCGCGCGCTGGCACGACATCCAGACCATGCTGCATCCGCGCTTCGCGGTGAAGGCGATGCAGTCGACCGATATTTTTTCGGTCGGCGGTTCGCTGTCGGTGAACGCGCACGGCATGGACCATCAGGCGGGCTCGGTGGCCGGCTCGATCCGCTCGATGCGGGTGATGCTGGCCGACGGGTCGGTGACCACCTGCTCGCCAGCCGACAACAGCGAGCTGTTCCGCCATGTCGTCGGCGGCTACGGCCTGTTCGGCGTGGTGGTGGAGGCGACGCTCGATATCGTCGACAATGCCGTCTACCGCACCTCGCGCGAGATCATCAAATCCGACGACTTTCCGAAATTCTTCGCCGAGGTGCTGGAACCCAACAAGGACATCGGCCTGTTCTACGGCCATCTGTCGACGGCGCCGGGCAATTTCCTCGAGGACATGATCGTCTACCGCTACGACAAGGTGGCGGAGCAGCCGCCGGCGGACCAGCCGGCGCTCGGTGAACCCGATGGCGTCGGCCTGAAGCGGGTGATCATGAACATGGCCAAGTGGGGCAGCGCGTTCCAGGAACTGAAATGGTTCACCGAAAAGACGCTGGAGCCGAAATTCGAGAGCTGCACGGTGCCGCGCAGCTCGGCGCTTGCCCAGGGCGAGGCCTGTCTCGTCACCCGCAACAACCCGATGCACGATTCGGTGCCGTATCTGTTCAACGACCTCATGAACGAGACCGACATACTGCACGAATATTTTATTCCCCGCGCAGCCTATGTCGAGTTCATCGCGGAAGCGCGCGAAATCCTGCGCAACCAGGATCTGCCTGTCCTCAACGCCTCGGTGCGCGTCGTCCACAAGGAGGATGTGGCGCTGACCTACGCGCCGGAGCCGGCCTATTCGCTGGTGCTCTATATCAACCAGCCGGCCGATGCCGATGGCAATGCCAGGATGCGGGCGCTGACGCGGGCGCTGATCGACGTGACGATCAAGCATGGCGGTCGGTTCTTCCTGCCCTACCAGCTGCACTATACGGGCAAGGAGCTGCTGGCGTCCTATCCCGAACTGCCGGCCTTCCTGGCGGCAAAGCGGCGCCATGACCCGACGGAACTGTTTTCCTCGACCTTCTACCGTGCCATCAAGGCGCTGAGCGGGGTGGTAGAAGAAGCAGTTCCAGGAAAAGTGTGAAGCGGTTTTCCGTCCGGAACTGCTCAGGAATAGAGCAGGAGAACAGTCAATGCGCATGGTATCGGCGGCAGCCCTCACTCTTATCGCGCTGTGCGCTGGATCCGCCGGAGCCGAGGACCTCAAGGCCTTCAAGGTGACGATCGACGGCAAGGCGGTTGATATCGACGCCGGCGAGAGCACCCATGTGACGCTGCCGGACGGCAGACAGGTCGAAGTGAAGCTCGACAAGAACGATTTCGCCACCTTTGCCGGCGGCAGTTTCTCCTTCAACCATCCGAGCGGCATTTCGGTGACCAAGAGCGATCTCGGCGAGAACATCACGCAATATCTGATGGCCTCGGCGCTGGGCACGATCGTCGTGGTGCAGGAATACGGCGAGATGAACCCGATGTCGCTCAACCAGCTGATGCTGCAGGAGATGACCAAGGAATCGGTCCAGGCGGGTGCCGCGCTGACGCAGCAGCCGACGACGCGCAAGCTTGCCGACGGCAAGGAATTGACCGGCATCACCGCCGAGGTGAAGACCCGCACCGACACCGCTTATTTCGAAATCGTCGGCTACGGTCGCGCCGACCAGGGGCTTTTGTTCATCACGCGCGTCGCCGGCGAGGATGCGGCGACCGAGAAGCCGCTGATCGACAAGTTCTGGCAGAGCCTGAAGCTGAAGATGTAGGCTGTGCCTAGAGCTTGCTCGGCACCAGGCCGGCCAGCCAGTTCACCGAGCGCTTTGCCGCGTCGGCGGTTGCCGAGGCGGCGCGGCCGAGATCGGTCTTGACCACGGCGTAGCCGTTCTTCGTGCGATAGAGCACGCCGGTTCCGCCATCGACTACCTGTTCATAAGCGACGGGCCGGGCAGCGGCCGCGTCCAGGGCCGTCGTCGGCGATCCGACGGGCACGCTCGGCCGATGGCTGAGCTCCGGCGGCAGCGGGCTCTCCGTTCTGACGGTTCGGCTGGCGGGCTTCAGTTCCGGGCCTGACGCGATCGCGGCCAGGTGCGATGAGGACGCCGACCCCTTGGTGCGGCAGATGCCGGACACCAGCGGATAATTGAAATTGCGCTCGTGCAGGATCTGGCTCTTCATCGCGGCTTCGCAATCGGCGATGGTCGACCACTTGGCCGGCGTCTCGCCGATATATTCGCACAGCTTGGCGTCGCAGTCGCAGCCGACGATGGTCATGGCGACAAGGGCGGTCTTGATCACGGTCTCGTCCCTTCGAGATGCCCCCCGGCAGCCCAGTCAGGTGCGTGCCGCGTTCCAGGCGACATGCAATTCTCCATTGCGCGCGAACAAGGCGGGATTTTGGCTTCAACCGTCGAATGTGCGTGGCGGCGCGTGCCTACCCGCTGCCCGGGAAGATCCGTCTGAGGAAATTGGCGATCAGCCGCACCACGTCGTGCGGGCGCTCGACCTGCGGGATGTGGTTGACGCCATCGAGGACGGCCAGTTCGGCGTGTGGAAACAGCGAGGCGATCTCTTCGCCCTGGGCCAGCGGCGTGGTCGAATCCTCTCGTCCCCAGATGACGAGGACCGGCGGTGTGAAGGCGCGATAATTCGCCTTGTTGGCGGCAAGCGATTTCCGCTCGTCATTGTAGAGGCCGCTGAACAGCCAGTGACCAACGGCATTGGTGGTGCCCGTGACGTTCAGCGGGCGCGTGTAGATGGCGATGCGCTCCGCCGTGACCAGATCGTCGTTCTCGATGAACCGGCGCAAACCGATCCCGGTCATGAGCGGATTGGTGAAGGTCGAGGCGGTCAGGAGCTGGCGTGGCCAATCCCTTTTCAGGAGAGATGCGAACGGTGGGGCGGGCGCCTCGGTCTGGCCGAGGCCAATCGCCACGTCGAGCAGGATCAGCGCATCGATGCGGCCCGGGGCCGAGAAGGCGGCTTCAATCACGCCTCCGCCACCATAAGAGTGGACGCCGACGCTGAAATGGCGAAGGCCGAGCGCGTCGGCAAAGCCCAGGACACGCCTGGCGTGAGCGGCGCGCGAATAGTCCTGGTCGGCCGGTCTTTCCGAATAACCGAAGGGCGGCATGTCGACGGCGATCACGCGAAAGCCCTGTTCACCCAGGCGTGCTGCGATATCGCGGTAGGTTTCGGCCCACGACGCCGTACCGTGGAACAAAAGCAGCGGCGGCCCGTCCGGCGGCCCCCAGACCTGGTAGTGCATCTTCAGCCCATCGACCGTCGCGAACAGGGCTCCCGCCGGCGCAGCCTCCTGTGGCGACAGCGTCTCGCGCCAGGCCGCCGCGCCGCGAAAGCCGACGAGCACCACCATGATCAGCACGAGCAGCGTGAACGCGAGCCAGCCGACAATCCGGATCAGTCGACGCATGGCAGGGCTGTCACCTCAGTAGTCGTAGACGTGTTCGAGCCTGGCGCCGGCCTTGATCAGCGACGGCAGCACCAGATGCAGCTTGCGCACGGCCACGACCATGCCGGTGCGGCGCGTCGAGGGATCCGCCGGGAGCGGATAGCTGAACAGGATGCGCATGCCTTCGGGAATGGCGATCGCGTCGGTCGACAGCACCGTGACCATGATCTCGTCATTGCCGCCGATCTCGACGAAGGAGACACCCTTGTCGATCAGCCGCGGGATCATGTCGGTGAAGACCTGATAGCGCTTGGTGACGAAGACGGTGCCGTCCGGACCCAGGTCCCGTTCCAGCAAGGTGTCGGGCTCGTTGCGGGTGGCCTCGCCGACCGGCCCCTTGGCCCAGACATGGACATCGAGGAAGGCCGGGTCGGAGGTCGCCGCCAGCGCCTGCTTGATCAGATCGGCATAGCCTTGCTTGATGGTGTCGGCGAGGCCGAAGGCGAGCTTGCGTTCGCTGGTGCGGATGGAACTGTCACCAGGCGCCGGCTGCACGGCAAACAGCCCGGCGCGCTTTTGCGCGTAGGGGAACTGGTACCACGGCACCTGGTCGAGAAAAGCTGCATAATCCGCCGCCACCTTGGCCTGGTAGATGTCGGCGGCGGTACGCTTGGTCGATGCCGCCTCGGTGATACGGCCGACCGTGTTCTCATAGGCCCATTGCAGGATATGCTCGATCGAATGGCTGGTGCCGATGATGACCAGCATCTGGTGGTTGGCGTAGTTGAACTTGTAGGGGGAACTGGCGCGGATCACCGTCGCGTAATCCTGCCAGAAGCGGCCGACATAGGACCAATAGGGAAAGCCGCTTGGCTGGTCCTTGGCGACGAAACCGGCATATTCGCGCGCGGCGTAGACGATCGCCCATTCGGGGTAGGTGAGGAAGGTCGATTCCTCCGGCCGCTGGTAGCCGGGAATCTCGGCGCGCACCTTGTCGGCCAGCGCCTTTGGCGGCGCGCCGTCGGCAATGCCGGGCAGCGGCGTCCTGTCGAGTGACGGCGTGGTCAGGAAGCCATAGGCAAGCCCGGCGATGGGGATCAGGATGACGATGACGATCAGCCAGAGGATCGTCTTGACGATGCGCTTTATCAAGCGGAACAGGAACATGGCCGATCAGGCCGTGGCGAAGTGGTCGTAGATGCGCTTCGACAGCCAGAAGCCGATATAGACGGCGATCCCGCCGATGACGATGTGCGGCAGGTTGGCGAAGAAGCGGGTGGGGAATTCGATGTCGTTGAGGGAGCGGAAGCCGTTGATAAAGATGCCGGCATCGAGGCAGCCGGAGCCGGTGACCAGTCCGAGCACGCCGTCGAACAGATAGACCGAGCCGAACAGCTTGAAATAGAACACCGCCTGGCGGTGCGAGATGAATGCGGCGGCCAGCGCCCAGACGCCTGAAAAGGCATGCAGCAGGTCGTCATACCATTGCAGGGAGAACAGGCCGAACAGATTGCCGTCGGCATCGTTGAAGGCCGGAATGTAGCCGATGGCCACGACCGCGAAGAACAGGAACGCGTAGGCGATGGCAAGCTTCTGGATCAGCGTCATGAAGTATCCCCCTCCGAAAAGCCCGTTGCAGACGGACTCTGACGACGCAGCGATACTAACCGATTTTGACGCGCGGTGAAGCGGCGCCCGCAACTTCGCCGGGAAAGGACTTTGCGAGGGTTAAGAAAGACAGTCGGCGCCGGGATTTCTCCCAGCGCCTCCCTGTCAGATCAGGACACGGTCGCGGCAGCAACTTCCGTAAAGTCGTCGCGCCATGCCGGCCTTGATTTTGACGGTCCTGCCAGAAGCCACCCGAAGGCAGCATCCGTTCCAGACCACGCTGGTCTTGGCCCTTGCGGGCTTTGCCCTGCGTGCCATCGAAGGTTTTTGCCGTCCTTCATGGCAGCATCGGTCCGCCGTCGGCGTTGGCACGCTTTCCGCGGCCCCGTAGGTCTCGGCTACCATCCCTCGAACAGGCAAGCCTGGTCTCGATCCGGGCCGTACGGGCCTCAGGAAATCCGCCTTTCACTTCGCCTTTCGGCTTGGCGATCGGTAGCCGCCTGAGATGGGTTGAACTTACGCCGGGTAAGGGTTGTGGGGAATGGGCTTACCCCTGTGGATAGCGGGATTATCGGGGACCGATGCCAGAAGCCAGGGAAATTCAAGCGCGAACACCTTAGACAGCCTGCCCCGCTTTTTCGGCGAACGAACCGATGGTGCCCCTTGCCCTGCCGACAGGCGCGGGTTTCAATGCTGGCAAACGATCGGGGCCGGCAAAGGATCGGGTTGGCGCCATCCGGGGGAGGAAAGCATTGAAGGTCGGGGTGGTGCTCAATCCGATTGCCGGCGGCGGCCGGCTGAAACGGCATTGGCCCGATGTCGCCGCCGCGCTGAAAAAGCACTTCGGCGATTTCGAATTGCGCGAGACCCAGGCCGAGGGCGATGCCGAGCGGCTTGCGCTCGATCTCGCCGCAAACGGCTTCGACCTGGTGATCGCGGCCGGTGGCGACGGCACCGCGAGCGAAGTGGCCGACGGGTTGCTGCAGGCCCGCGAGGAGGGCGGCAGGACAACCGAACTCGGCCTCCTGCCGTGCGGCACAGGCATCGATTTCGCGCGCGGCCTCGGCCTGCCGACGGAGATCGACGCGACGCTGAAGCGGATTGCCGAAGCCAAGGCAAGGGCGGTCGATGCCGGCCGTATCTGCTACATCGACGAGCATGGCGCGCTGGCCAGCCGCCACTTCATCAACATCGCCAGCCTTGGCCTGTCGGGCGCCACCGACCGCGCCGTCAATGCCGACAAGCGCAAGGGCAGCATGTCGGCCAAAGCGCTGTTCCTGTGGCGCACCGTGGTCGAGTTCGTCCGTTACCGCTTTCAGGACGTGCGGATTACCGTCGATGACGGCGACCCGGTCGAGGCGCGCATGGCGCTGGTGGCGGTGGCCAACGGCAAATTCTTCGGCGGCGGCATGATGATCGCGCCGGATGCGGAGCTGGCCGACGGACAGTTCGACATCGTCATCCTGCGCGCGGCGGGCAAGCTGAAGCTGATCTGGGATATCAGGCTGCTCTATGGCGGCAGGCACCGCAACCACCCCGCCATTACTATCCTGCGCGGCCGGAAAGTGGTGGTCGAACCGCTCGGCGACGTCGAGAAGAATGGCGCGCTGGTCGATATAGACGGCGAGTCGCCCGGGCGGATACCCGCGACCTTCGAGATTTTGCCGGGGGCCCTGACGCTGAGATATTGAATGAAGGCGTTGAGCGGGGTGGAGCGTTCCCATAGCGCTGCAACGGTGCTGATTCTGCTCCGTCGCATTCTTTGGCCAAGGTCACGGCATGGATCCTCGGGTCAAGCCCGAGGATGACGAAGGGAAGGGGTGCTTCTGCCGATCGCCGAGACGTGCAGCGTGATCGAAACCGATAACCAGTCGGGATGTTCCAGCTCTGATTCAAGTTGTTGAGGCCGTGATTCCAGATGCTTGCCCAACGCCTTGATTTCATTGGCTGGTCTGCCGGGATCACATCTCCAATCTGGCCGGAAAACCAGGCACACGCAGGTCGGTGCCAACTGCATCTTCCAGCAATTTGACGATCTGCGTCGACCAGGCGGCGCCCCCATAGGCTGCCTTGCCTTGCTGAAAAATCGCGTTGACCCGCGATGCCAGATCGAGCGGCACGCCCGATTGTTCGCCCATGGCGAGCGCGAAGCCGAGGTCTTTCAGCGCCAGGTCCATGGTGAAGCCGATGTCGTAGGAGCCGTTCAGCACGAGCTGGCTTTCGGTCTCGTGGACGAAGCTGTTGCCGGAAGAAGCAACGATGGCGTGGTAGGATTGCGCGAGGTCGAGCCCGCCCCGCTTGGCCAGCATCAGCGCCTCGCCGGCGGCGACCAGATGGATGAAGGCCAGCATGTTGGTGATGACCTTGATCACCGCCGCCGAGCCGATCGGCCCCATCAGGAACGATTTGGCGCACATCGCTTCGATGGCGGGGCGGTGGCGCTTGTAGAGGGCCGCATTGCCGCCGACCAGCGCGGTGATCTTGCCCACCGCCGCCAGATGCACGCCGCCGGTGACCGGGCATTCCAATGTCTCGACGCCCTTGGCCGAGGCGAGGGCGGCAAGCCGCAAAATCTCGTCGCGGCCGTTGGTCGACATCTCGATCCAGGTGCCGCCCTCGGGCAGGCCTTCCAGCAATCCGCCCGGGCCGGCCAGCACTGCCTCGCTGACTTTTGGTGAAGGCAGGCAGCTTATGGCATTGCCGGCGCGGGCGGCGGCCTCGGCGGGACTGCCGGCAGCCGTGGCGCCGAGCGCGACAAGGCGCTCGACGGCGGTGGGGTCGCGGTCGACAACGGTAACGGCAAAGCCGTTGCGGATCAGGCTGGCGGCAAGGTTGCCGCCGAGATGGCCAAGGCCGATGAAGGCGTAGCTTTCGCTCACGGCATCAGCGGCATCTGCATCATCTGCAGATGCAGGTCCTTGCCGGTGTAAGGATGCGCGTCGCAGACCGCCTCGTTGAGCTCGACGCCGAGGCCAGGCTCCTTCGAGGGGATGACGTTGCCGTCCTGCCATTCGATCTTCTTCTTCAGCAGCGTCGCGTGGAAGCCGTCCCACTGCTTCAGCGATTCCAGGATCAGGAAGTTCGGCAGTGTCACCGCGAGCTGGATGTTGGCGGCACCGACGATCGGCCCGCAATAGCAATGCGGCGCGACCTGGATGTGGTAGGCCTCGGCCATGGCGGCGATCTTCTTGGTTTCGAGAATGCCGCCGGAGCGGCCGAGGTCCGGCTGCAGGATGGTCGCGGCGCGGTTCTCGATGACGCGGGCGAATTCGGACTTGGTCGTCAGCCGCTCGCCGGTGGCGATCGGGATCGAAGTCGCACGCGCCACCTGCGCCATCACTTCGGGCATGTCCGGGGGCACCGGCTCCTCGAACCACAGGGGGTCGTAGGGTTCGATGGCGCGCGCCATGCGCAGCGCGCCCGATGCGGTGAACTGGCCGTGCGTGCCGAACAATATGTCGGCGCGGGTGCCGACCGCCTCGCGGATCGCCTTGATCATGCGGGTGGAGACATCGATGTCGACGAGGCGCGGCTGATGACCGTCGAAGGCGGTGTAGGGGCCGGCCGGGTCGAGCTTGACGGCATTAAATCCCTGCTCGACATATTCGAGCGCGCAGGCTGCGGCCATCTCAGGGTCGTTGTAGACGTTCCTGCCATCGGGCGCGTCCTCGGAATGGACGCTGCCCGTGTGCGGGTAGAGATAGGTGTAGGAGCGCAGCGTCTCGTGCACCTGGCCGCCGAGCAGCTTGTAGACCGGCTTGTTCGCTTCCTTGCCGACGATGTCCCAGCAGGCCATTTCGAGTGCCGAGAAGCAGCCCATGCCGGAGACGTCGGGACGCTGGGTGAAGCCCGAGGAATAGGCACGGCGGAAGAAGTTCTCGATGTCGTGCGGATCGCGGCCGATCAGATAGCGCTCGGCCATGTCCTCGATCATCCTGGCCGTGACATGGGCGGAGAAGGTGGCATTGTAGGCTTCGCCATAGCCGACCACGCCGCCGTCGGTCGTGAGCTTGACGAAGATGAAATATTTGCCGCCGATGCCGGGCGGCGGGTTGCCGACAACCCAGGTCTTGACGTCGGTGATCTTCATGTGTGGTCCTCCAGAACCAGTTCGGCGCCCTTCCACCCGGTCATGACCGAGGCGGCGTTGGTGTTGCCGGTGATGTTGTCGGGAAAGATCGAAGCGTCGATGACGCGCAGGCCTTCAAGGCCATGAACTTTCAGGCGCGGATCGACGACGGAGCGCGAGGGGTCGGGCCCCATGCGGCAGGTCGAAACCGGGTGATAGACGGTCCCGGAGCGCTTCCTGAAATCGGAGATCAGGTCGGCGTCGGACTGGATCGACGGGCCGGGCAACACCTCCTCGGCGATGATCTCGGCCATGGCCGGCATCGAGGCGATCTTGCGCACGAATTTCACCGCCGCCAGCATCTCGTCGACATCGGCATTGGTGGAATAGGCGTTGGCGACGATCTTGGGATAATCGAGCGGGTTCCTGGAGCGGATCATGATCTCGCCCCGGCTCGAGGGGCGGCAGTTGGACAGGCCGATGGAGAAGCCCGGCCATGGGTCGGGCGTCAGGATCGGACGCTCGCCGTTTTTCGGGATGAGGGTCGAGAAGGCCTGGAAATAAAGCTGCATGTTGGGCCGCGAGAAGGCCGGATCGGTGCGGAAGAAGCCGCCGCCGTGGTTCATCGACAAAGACAGCGGGCCGGAGCGCGTCAGGATGTACTGCATGCCGACCAGAAGCTTGCCCCACCAGGGCCGCAGGATCTGGTTGAGCGTCGGCAGCTTGCCCTTGAAGGTGTAGTTGATGCCGACATGGTCCTGCAGATTGGCGCCGACATTCTCGTTGGCTTGCACGACCGGGATGCCCAAGCCTTTGAGCAATGCCGCGGGGCCGATGCCGGAGAGTTGCATGAGCTGCGGCGAGTTGATCGAGCCGGCGGAGAGGATCACTTCGCGGCCGGCTCGTGCCGTCCTGGTCTCACCGTTGCGCAGATATTCGACGCCGACGGCGCGCTTGCCTTCGAACAGGATGCGGCTCGCCAGCGCGTTGGTCTCGACGCGGACATTGGCGCGCTTCATCGCCGGGCGCAGGAAGGCGCGGGCGGCCGACATGCGGCGGCCGTTCTTGGTCGAGATCTGGTAGATGCCGACGCCTTCCTGGGCAGCACCGTTGAAATCGGGGTTGAGCGGCAGGCCGGCCTGCTGGCCGGCGGCGAGATAACGCTTCGTCAGCGGGTGGACGGCGTTCGTGGTGTCGCTGATGTGAAGCGGGCCGCCGGTGCCGCGCCATTGGTCGGCGCCGGCCTCATTGTCCTCGAGCGCCTTGAAGGCCGGCAACAGATCGTCATAGCCCCAGCCGGGATTGCCGGCGGCGCGCCAGTCGTCGAAATCCTCGCGCGCGCCGCGGATCCAGACCATGGCGTTGATCGAACTCGACCCGCCGAGCAGCTTGCCGCGCGGCCAGTGGTCGACATTGCCGCCAAGGCCGGGATCCGGCTCGGTCTTGTAGTTCCAGTTCACCGTGGGATCGAAGAAGGTCTTGCCGTAGCCGAGCGGCATCTGCACGTAGAAGCGACGGTCGCTGCCGCCGGCCTCCAGCACCAGCACGGAGAAACGGCCCGAGGCCGAGAGCTTGTCGGCGAGCACCGAGCCGGCCGAGCCGGAGCCGACGATGATGAAATCATAGGTCTGCATGATGGAAATGGGCCGCTCCTGAAAACAGGGCGCAGCCTAGACGCCACGAGTTCGCCGCGTCGCCGCGCCTTCCGGCATCGGTTGTGAAAAAAGCGACTGGTCTATCCGGCCGGGTTGTGGGGAATACCGACAATCGCGCTTGATATGCATGGGGTCGACGGACTATGCGGGGACATCGGCCACTCTGCACAAGGCAGGAGAACCCATGCGTGTCCTGTCGGATGCTTTCATTCCCGAACTGCCGGGCTATTACCGGGGCAAGGTCCGCGAAAATTACGACCTGACCGACGGCAGGCGCATCATCATCGCCACCGACCGTCTCAGCGCCTTCGACATCATCCTGACCTCGATCCCGTTCAAGGGAGAGATCCTGACGCAGACGGCGCGCTACTGGTTCGAGGAAACCGCCGACATCTGTCCGAACCATGTGCTGGAATATCCCGACCCCAACGTCGTCGTCGGCACAAGGCTCGACATCCTGCCGGTCGAGATCGTCGTGCGCGGCTATCTGGCCGGGACCACCAGCACCTCCATCCTGACCCGGTACAAGCGCGGCGAACGGGAGATGTACGGAATGCGCCTGCCGGAAGGCCTGCGCGACAATGAGAAGCTGGCCGAACCGGTCATCACGCCGACGAGCAAGGCCGCCGATGGCGGCCATGACGAGCCGCTGTCCAGGGCCGAGATCCTGGGGCAGGGCCTGCTCACGCCGGCGCAGTGGGAGACCGTTTCGAGCTACGCCTTGAAGCTGTTCGCCCGCGGCCAGGCGCGCGCCGCCGAGCGCGGCCTGATCCTGGCCGACACGAAATACGAATTCGGCACCGACAAGGACGGGACGATCATTCTCGCCGACGAAATCCACACGCCCGACAGCAGCCGCTACTGGATCGCCGCGAGCTACGAACAGGCGCTGGCTGATGGCACCCGGCCGGAGAGCTTCGACAAGGATTTCATCCGCTCGTGGGTGGCGGCGCGCTGCGATCCCTACAAGGACCCGATCCCCAGGATTCCGGACGAGATCGTCGAACAGGCCTCACGCGTCTATGCCCAGGCCTGCGAGGCGATCACCGGCAAGGCATTCGTGCCGGACCTTTCCTGTGACACGGTGCTGGACCGCATCCGAGCTAACCTTGCGCGTTATTTTTGAGAGGTACGACCTCTCAGCTACCGCCTGGTCTTATGCCGCGCAGTCGACCCCCACTCCGTCGAGCTTCGCTCGATACCTTGCCGGGGCGAGCCGCGGGTCTCGCCCGTCCTTCGGACCCCCCGATCGACGGGGGAGAGGAAAGGCGCGAGCCTTGCCCGGCCTGGCTCCCTTCCTCTCCCTCCGGAGGGGGGAGAGGTGGCGCTGCGAAGCAGCGACGGAGTGGGGGAAGCCCTCTCCAAAACCCACTATCACCGAAAATGGGGCACCACCGGCGAGCCTGTGATCCTGTGGGTGCGAGGAAGCGGCGGCTGCCTTGCGTTGACCTATTCCTGCCGTGGCGATACCGATGATCATTATTTCGAAGGATTTCTCGCATGGTGCAGTACGCTGATGGACGGCCGATCGGCGATCTGACGCTGCGCACACTGGCCATGCCTTCGGATGCCAACGCCGCCGGCGACATTTTCGGCGGCTGGGTGATGGCGCAGATGGACCTTGCCTGCGGCATCCGCGCCGCCGAGCGGGCCAGGGGTCGCGTGGTGACGGCCGCGGTCAAGGAGATGTCCTTCGCCAAGCCGATGAAGATCGGCGACACGCTGTGCATCTACACCCATGTCGAACGCGTCGGCCGCACCTCGATGACGCTCAAGGTCGAGGCCTGGGCCCAGCGCTATCTCTCCGACCTGATGGAAAAGGTCACCCACGCCGATTTCGTCATGGTGGCGCTCGACGGCGAGGGCAAGCCGAAGGCCGTTCCGGCCGAGAGCTGATTCGATACACCACTCCGGGCATTTGTAACATCGCTCGAGGGAGCGATGCGTTCAGCGACATCCTGCCGTTGCCTTCACGGCCAATTCTGCAGGCGTCGGAGGAAGACAATGCGTCAACACCTATTGAACGGCTGGCTTGCGGCGGCTCTCGCCGCCCTGGCCTGCCTGCTCGGCATAACTGCTTATGCCGAAGTCAAACAGGACCTCGGGCGCACCGCCTGTTTGCATGACACGACTGGCGTGAAGGAGCGGAGAGCGACGTGCGCGACCTGCAGCCCGATGCCTTGCGAGGCCATGGCGACAAGAGCCTGATTGGCTGCCTTTGGAATGCGGTCACCGTCGCGGGGCGCGAGCATGCGTGAGGCCGAGCCTCGAGCGCCACAGACAAACTCCCAGGTCTTTTTCAGCGGACCAAGGCGTCTATTTCAGGGAACCATGACTTCCCTGCAAACACGCAGCGTCGCTCGGTGCGAATTCCGGAGCCCTTGCCGTGCAAGGGTTTCAGGCTTGCATCTCGTCGAATCTGGCGCGCGCCGACTGAACGCGCTGGGTGTTCTTGCGCGCCCATTCGCCAAGCGCGCCGACCGGTACCAGCAACTCATGGCCGAGTTCGGTCAGCTCGTAATCGACGCGCGGCGGAATGGTCGGAAACACCTTGCGCGTGACGAAGCCGTCGCGCTCCAGGCCGCGCAAGGTGGTCGTCAGCATCTTCTGCGAGATGCCGCCGACGGCCGCGCGCAGCTCGTTGAAACGCAGCGGTCCGCCGCCCAGTTTGCCGACCACGAGCACGGTCCATTTGTCGCCGACGCGCTGCAGGATCTCCGACACGGCCCGGCAGTCCTCGGTGTTATGCGGGTGCCTCAGTAACAAAAACGTGCCTCCTTGCGCGCCTGTTTGTCAGTATCACATATAGCGCCGGTATCCAAACGATACCAAAAATTCCCGCAAGGAGAGCCCCTTATGTCCAAGCCCAAAATCGCCATTGTCATCGGTTCGACGCGCGCCGCCCGCTTCGCCGACGTGCCGACGCAGTGGATCGCCAAGATCGCCAAGGCACATGCCGATATCGATGTCGAAATTGTCGATCTGCGCGACTTTCCGCTGCCCTTCTTCGATGAGGTAGCGTCTTCGGCCTGGGCGCCGTCGCAGAACGAAGTCGCACAGCGCTGGCAGAAGAAGGTCGCCGGATTCGACGGCTTCATCTTCACCGCCGCCGAATATAATCACGGCCCGACGGCCGTGCTGAAGAACGCCATCGACTACGCCGCCAACGAGTGGAACAAGAAGCCGGCAGGCTTTGTCGGCTATGGCAGTGTCGGCGGCTCGCGCGCCGTCGAGCAGCTTCGTCTGCACGCCGTCGAATTGCAGATGGCGCCGGTCAAGTCCGCCGTCCATATCGCCTGGGGCGATTTCCTTGCCGTGCGCCAGGGCGAGAAGAAGCTCGAAGATCTCGAGCACCTGAACCAGGCCGCCACCGCGCTGGTCAACGACGTCGCCTGGTGGGCCAAGGTACTGAAAGCCGCTCGTGCCGCCGATGCCGTCGTTGGGGAAGCCCAGGCGGCCTGATCTCGTAGCAGATCATCATCCTCCCGAAGGGCGGCGCTTGCGCCGCCCTTTTTCATTGGGGTTCTTGCAAAGAAGTTGCGGCTGCGCCCGCAGTCAATTGCGTCTCTCGCGCCCACTCGCATGATCACGACCGAGTGACTTGCATAATGCAACTAACTTGGCTACAAGTCACTTTCATCTTGAAAGAGACTGTCGATCATGGTTGCGAAAACAAGCTTCGAAACACGCCCGTGCCCGATCGCGCGCAGCCTCGACGATGTCGGCGAGTGGTGGAGCATCCTGCTTCTGCGGGACGCATTCCAGGGGCTGACGCGCTTCGACCAGTTTCAAAAGAGCCTGGCGATCGCGCCCAACATCCTGACGCGGCGGCTGAACAGCCTGGTCGAGCGCGGGCTGTTCGAAAAGCGCGTCTATTGCGAACGGCCGCTTCGTCACGAATATGTGCTGACCGCCAAGGCGCGCGATTTCCGCCCGGTCCTGCTTTCCTTGCTCGCCTGGGGAAACAAGCATCTGGCGCCCGAGGGCCCGAGCCTGGTGGTCGTGGACAAGACTGATGGTCGCTGGGCCGAGCCGGTTCTGGTGGATCGCCAGAGCGGCAGGCAGCTCGACAGCGATGATTTCACCATGGCCACGGGGCCGATGGCCACCGACCGCATGCGCCAGCGATATCGCTTCACCAGCAACGGCTCCGGCCTGCCGCTTGTCGACAACGCGCTGGTTGATCAAAGCCGTGAAGAGGCGCGGAGCAAATGAACAAGGTTCTCTCCGCTGCCGAGTTGCAGCCAGTGCAGCCCTCGACCGTTGAAATTCCCGCGCCGGCAAGGAAGCGCCGCAAGCCGTTGCTGGTATTGGGCGCCCTGGTCGCTGTCAGCGTCGCCGGATGGTATGGCCTCCAATGGTGGCAGGCAGGCCGTTTCCTCGTCTCGACCGACGATGCCTATGTCGGCGGCAACGTCACGCCGCTGGCGCCACGCGTTGCCGGGCACATCGACGAGATCCTCGTCGAGGACAACCAGCATGTCACGGCGGGCCAGCTCGTCATCCGCATCGACGACCGGCCGTTCATGGCGGCGTTGGACCGTGCGCGGGCCGCCGTCCAGCAGCAGCAATCGGCCCTCGATAATCTTCGCGCCCAGGTCTCGCTGCAGAATTCGCTGATCGAGCAGGCGCAAGCCGATCTCGAGGCCAAGAACGTGGCGGCCGTCTTCACCGCCCAGGACGCCAAACGCTATGAGGCGCTGGCCAGCACCAAAGCCGGCACGCAGCAGGACGCGCAGAGAAGCCTTGCCGCCGATGGCCAGGCCAGGGCGTCGGTGACCGCCTCCCGCGCCGGGCTCGCGGCCGCCACGCAACGGCTCGATGTGCTCAACACCCAGATCTCGGAAGCGACCGCCGCGCTCGCGGCCGCCAGGGCCGATGTCGATACAGCGCAGCTCGATCTCGGCTTTACCGAGGTCCGCTCGCCCATCGACGGTATCGTCGGCAACAGGCTGGCGCAGGTCGGCACCTATGTGTCGCCGGGCAGTTATCTCCTGACCATCGTTCCGGCTTCAGGCCTGTGGGTCGATGCCAATTTCAAGGAAGACCAGTTGCGCGACATGACCGACGGGCAGGCGGCGACGGTCTATACCGACATCGCGCCGGACGCGCCGCTCAAGGGTCATGTCACCAGCCTTGGGCCGGCGACGGGAGCGATCTTCAGCGTGATCCCGCCACAGAACGCGACCGGCAATTTCACCAAGATCGTCCAGCGCGTGCCCGTTCGCATCGCCATCGACCAGGACCAGGCGCAAAAGGTCGCGTTGCGGCCAGGCTTGTCGACCACGGTCATGGTCGATACTGGCGCGCACTGAGGACGCCATGTCTGAGCGCGCCGTCCCGCAATCCTTCATCGCCAGCATTCTGCCATTCATGGTGATGTGCGTCGGGATGTTCATCGCGCTTCTCGACATCCAGATCGTGGCGTCGTCGCTGCAGGACATCGGCGGCGGCCTGTCGACCGCGCAGGACCAGATCGGTTGGGTGCAGACATCCTATCTGGTGGCGGAAATTATCGTCATCCCGCTGTCGGGCTGGCTCACGCGGGTGTTCTCGACACGCTGGCTGTTCACCATTTCGGCGGCCGGTTTCACGCTCGCCAGCATGCTGTGCGGCTTCGCCTGGAGCATCGAAAGCATGATCGTGTTCCGCGCGCTGCAGGGGCTGCTCGGCGCGTCGATGATCCCGACGGTGTTCACCTCGTCGTTCCATTATTTCCAGGGGCCAAGGCGGGTCTATGCCGCAGCGGTGGTCGGCAGCATCGCCTCGATTGCGCCGACGCTCGGGCCTGTCATCGGCGGCTGGATCACCGACACGCTGAACTGGCACTGGCTGTTCTATGTCAACGTCATTCCGGGCACCATCATCACCATCCTCGTTGCGCTGCTGGTCAAGATCGACAAGGCCGATCCGTCGCTGCTCAGGGGGGCCGACTATATCGGGATGGTGCTGATGGCGGTCAGCCTGGGCACGGCGGAATACGTCCTTGAGGAAGGCTCGCGCTGGAACTGGTTCGACGATGCCACGATCCGCAATGGCGCCATCGTCGCCGGGATCACCATGGTTCTGTTCGTCATCCGCAGCCTGACCTTTGCGCAGCCGGTGGTCGATTTCCGTGCCTTCGGCAACCGCAATTTCGCCATCGGCTGTTTTCTCTCCTTCGTCACCGGTATCGGCATCTTCGCCACGATCTATCTGACGCCGCTGTTCCTCGGCTATGTCAGGGGCTACGACGCCTTGCAGACCGGGCTCGCTGTGTTCTCCACCGGCGTCGCCTCGATGGTCGGCGTTCCCGTCTACATCTTCCTCGCCAAGCGCTTCGACACGCGCTGGCTGATGATGTTCGGGCTGGCCTCCTTCGGCGCCTCGATGTGGAGTTTCAGCGCCATCACCAGCCAGTGGGGTGCGGCCGAGCTGCTCATTCCGCAACTGTTTCGCGGTTTCCCGCAGGTGTTCGCCGTCGCGCCGAGCGTCAATCTCGGCCTTGGCAGCCTGCCGCCCGAACGGCTGAAATATGCCAGCGGCCTGTTCAACACGATGCGCAATCTCGGCGGCGCGGTCGGCATCGCCATTTGCGGCGCGATCCTCAACGACCGCACCAATTTCCATTTCCTGACGATCGCTTCGCATCTGACGCCGCAGAACGAAGCCGCGATGCGTCTGGTCGACAACGTCGCGCTGCGTTACGGGCAGTTGCCCGGTGCCGTCGCCGACGGTCACACCGCTTCGCTGAAGCAGCTATGGGCGCTCGCCTATCGCGAGGCATCCACCATGGCCTACGCCGACGCCTTCCTGGCGATCATGGCCGCCTTCGTCATCGCGACGGCGCTGGTTCCGTTCCTGCGCAATGTCACGCCGAAGGCGCCGCCGCCGGACGCTCATTGAGGGTGGCACGGGCCAGCAACAGCGCGCGCTCTCTGTCATTGCCGGTCAATTGGGCGGCGTGGCGGAACGCGGCGCTGGCTTCCGCCCGATGGCCGAGCTTCTCCAGGAAATCGCCGCGCACCGTGGGCAGGAGATGCGAGTCCTTCAGGCGCGGCTCGTCCTTCAGCGCCTCGACGATGGCGAGGCCTTGCGCCGGACCGAACGCCATGCCGACGGCCACGGCCCGGTTGATCTCGACGATGGGCGAGGGGGCCGCCAAGGCAAGCGCCTGGTAATAGGCCGATATCGCGATCCAGTCGGTGTCGGCGGCGGTGACCGCGCGGGCGTGGCAGGCCGCGATCATCGCCTGCAGCAGATAGGGGCCGGGCGCCGAGGTCAGGACCATGGCGCGATTCAGGCCGTCGAGGCCGCTCCGGATGAGCGACCAGTCCCAGCGGCCGCGGTCCTGGTCGAGCAGCAGGATCGGATCGCCCGCTTTGCCGGTGCGGGCCGCGAAGCGGGAGGCGTTGAGCTCCATCAGCGACACCAGCCCCCGCACCTCGGGCTCGTCGGGCATCAGCGCCGCCAGCGAGCGGCCGAGGCGCAGCGCCTCGGCGCAGAGATCGGCGCGCAGCCAGTCCGGTCCGGCGGTCGCCACATAGCCCTCGTTGAAGATGAGATAGACCACCTCCAGCACTGCGGCGAGGCGCTCGCGGCGCTCTTCCGCGCGCGGCGTCTCGAACGGGATGGCGGCATCGCGAAGGGTTCGCTTGGCGCGCACGATGCGCTGGGCGGCGGTGGCTTCGGGCACCAGGAAGGCGCGGGCGATCTCCGGCGTCGACAGGCCGCCCAGGAGTCGCAGCGCCAGTGCGGCGCGCTGCTCGGCGGGCAGGACGGGATGGCAAGCGGTGAAGATCAGCCGCAAGAGGTCGTCGTCGATATCCTCGTCGAGCGCCGTCTCGATGTCGGGCATCTCGCGCTCCAGCTCGGCGAGGTCGATGGCGAGCGTGCGATGCTTGCCGTCGATCATGGTGGTGCGGCGCAGCCGGTCGAGCGCCCGGTTCCTGGCGACCTGCGTCAACCAGGCGGCCGGATTGCGCGGGATGCCGTCGCGAGGCCAGCGCTCCAGCGCCAGCACGAAGGCGTCCTGCGCGATTTCCTCGGCCAGCCCGACATCCCTGAGGGTGCGTGCCAATCTGGCGGTGAGCTTCGGCTGCTCGATCCGCCAGACGGCCTCGATGGTTCTGTTGGCGATCAATCCTTGATCCTGCCGAGACGATCCGCCACCTTCTGGACGTCCTCGGGAAATTCGCTCATTTCAAAGACCTGACGGATTTCGATCACGTCATCCTCTCCGGCGGGGCAGCGGCGGGCCCATTCGATGGCCTCGTCGCGTGAGCGCACGTCGATCACCCAATAGCCGCCCAGCACTTCCTTCACCTCGGCGAAGGGGCCGTCGACGACCAGAGGCTTGCCACCCTTGTAGCTGACCCGCGCCCCGGCGGACGGCGGATGCAGGCCGTCGAGCGTCAGAAGCACGCCGGCTTTCTTCAGCTCGTGATTGTACTTCATCATCCCTTCCACCGCCTCGGCGCCAGGCATGACATCGGGCGCCGCCTCCGCGTAGCCGCCGGGGATCATCAGCATCATGAACCGCATGGTCTTTCTCCTTAGTTGGGTTGGTTCAATCATATGACGAACGGGCCATGGTGAAATCGACACGCGCGGGAGAAACTTCGAGTCCCGGATCTCGAACGCGTGTTGGACCGCCATATCGGCGAGGCTGCCATCTGGCCCCGCCGGTCCGCCCTGATATATCCGGCTGCGATCCATCACATGAGGGGCCTCGTGAAGTCATCCAGCCTGGCAGGCGCCGTTTCTCCCATGATCCCGGTGCTTGTCTGCGCGCTTGGCATCTTCCTGCTGTCGGGGATGGACGCGGCCATGAAGGTCCTGGTCATCGCGGTCGGCGTCTACAACACGGTGCTGTGGCGCAACTTGCTGGCGACAGTGGTTGCGGGCACAGGCTGGTCGATGGGGCCACGCAGGCTGCCCGCGCCTTCCGTGCTCAGGCTGCATGCGCTGCGTGCCGCGGTCGTCGGCTTTGTCTTGCTGTCCTTCTTCTGGGGGCTCGCCCGGTTGCCGCTGGCGGAGGCGATCGGGCTCAGTTTCGTCGCGCCGCTGTTTGCCCTGCTGCTCGCCGCGCTGCTGCTCGGTGAACGCATACAGCGTCAGGCGATCTGGGCCTCAATGGCCGGCATAGCGGGCGTCGCAATCATCGTGGGCGGCCAGTTCGGGCAGGCGAACCATGCAAGGGATGCCTTGCTCGGCACGGCGGCGGTGCTGGTATCGACGGTATTCTATGCCTACAATCTGATCCTTGCGCGGCAGCAGGCACTGGTGGCCAAGCCGATCGAGATCATGCTGTTCCAGAACCTGTGCGTGGCGGTCATGCTCGGTCTCGCGGCGCCCTGGCTCGCCATCGCCTTGCCGCGCGAGCTCTGGCTTCCGCTCGCCGGGGTGACGGCGCTGTCGCTCGCCGGCCAGTTCCTGATGAGCTGGGCCTACGCGCGCGCCGAAGCGCAATATCTGATCCCGACTGAGTACTCGGCCTTCATCTGGGCGATCGCGCTTGGCTGGTTCTTCTTCGACGAGGCGGTGACCTGGACCACGCTGGCGGGAGCGGGCCTTATCGTCGCCAGTTGCCTGATCGCGGCGCGTTCCAATCCAAGGCTTGCCGAGCCGATCGAAGCCGCGGTCTGAGGGTAGGTTTGCCGCTGGTTTTCACCAGGCGTGCTCCCCGTTCCCGGAAAGCGCGCCTGGCTCGACTTACCACTTGACCTTGAAGCCGACCGTGCCGCCGATGGAGCGGCTGTCGCCGAAGTCTTCCAGGCTGGTGCGTGCCAAGACCTCGCCATTGACGGAATAACGGTCATCGGCCCAGCTCAGCGAGCCGCCGACACCGAGCCCGCCCGACAGCTGCCGCGACTTGCTGCTGAATACGGTGCCCGAGACATCGACATCGGAGCCGTCGAGGAAGTCGTAATAAAGATTGCCGATGCCGTAGACATGCGAGCGGCTCGTTCGGCCCGTCTTGTCCTTCCACCGGCTTTCATAGTCCGCCGACAGGCCGAGCCTGCCGATCAGGCTGTCGCTGCCGCCATTGGCGACGACGGCGCCGTAGGGGTCGGTAAAGCTGTCGAAATCGACCGAGGAATAGCTGAGCTGCGCCTGCGGCGTCAGCGACCAGTTGCCCTGGAGACCGATCTTCTGCCCGGCTTCGATACCGAGGCCATAGCCGAAGCCGTTATTGCCCTTGACCAGCCTGTTGCCGAGCGTGGCGGAGGACAGGTCGCTGTCGAACCAGGTCAGTTCGGCCTGCGCGTCGACATAGAAGCCGCTGTTGCCGTACCAAGTCAGCGTGCCGCCGAAGCCGTAGCCTGTCGTGTCGATCGAGCCGAGGCCGAAAGCCGAGGAGATATCCGACTTCACCGTACCGTAATGAACGGTCACGCCACCGATCAGGACGCCGGAGGCCATTTGCGCGAGCTGGCCGTCGAGGCCCGCCTGCACTCTCCACAGATCCGCGTCGTAGTCGGTGCCGGTCGTGGACGTGCCGGGGTCGAACTTTTTGTGGGCGGCTTCGATGCGGCCCCAGATCGGACTGCCACCCTCGACGCGCTCGTCCGCATCGGGTTGCGCCGCTCCGGTCCATGAGCGGTTGCCGGCGCGCTGCTGCAGCGTTCCGAGCTGGTTGAAACTCTGCAGCACGCCGGCATAGGCCTCGTAGACCGGCACGCTGGGAGCATAGAGCGGCGACGTCGGGCCGCCAGGATCGACGGGATTGATCAGCGCGGAGCGCAGGTACCAGTCGCCGTCGGCCGGCGTGGAAATGCCGTTCTGATACATGCGGTAGGCATAGGCGCCGGCCACCACGGCCTGGTCGCCCTGGAAGACGTAATCGCCCAAAAGGTTGAAGGTACCGGCCGACGTGCCGCCGACATCGATGATCTTGATGCCGTCGACGGTCTGCGCGCCACCACCGCCGAGGCCAATCACCTTGACGTTGGCGGTGCCCGAGGTGTTGCCGGTGATGACGAGCTTGTCGGTGGAAGAGGCGTCGCCATCGAGAATAGCCTCGATCTCGACCGTGCCGCCCGCGCCGACGAAATTGCCCTGGATGGTCAGCAGGCCGATGGAGTTGCCGGGCGCGATGACGCCGCCGGCCTGGAGTGTCGTCGATCCCACGGTGCCGTTGCCGCCAAGCGCTCCGCCACCGAGAATGGTGACGGCCGAGTTGGTAAGGGAGCCATTGACCGAGAGCTTGCCGGCCTCGATCGAGGTCGCGCCGCTCAGCGTGTTGATGCCGGTGAGATCGAGATTGCCGGCGCCCCGCTTGGCAAGCGTGCCGCTGCCTTCGATGATGGAGGCAAAGGTGGCGTTGGCCGGCTGGTCGAAGACGAGCGCGGCGTCGTTCAGGATGTTGCCGGTGCCGAAGCTCGTTGCCTGGCCGATCAGCGTGCCGGCGGAGATCGTCGAGCCGCCGCTGTAGCTGTTCGTACCGGCGAGCGTCGTGCTGCCGGCGCCCTGCTGCACAACTGAGCCGCTGCCGGATATCGCGCCAGCGAGGGTCACGCCGTTGGAGCGGTCGACGATGAGGGTGCCGTTGTTGGTCACGCTGCCTGCTATCGAGCCTGACGTGCCGCCATTGCCAAGCTGCAGCGTGCCGGCCGCGATCGTCGTCACGCCGGCATAGGTGTTGTCGGCGGTCAGGATCGTGGTGCCGGTGCCGATCTGGCTCACCGCGCCGCTGCCGGAGATGACGCCGGCAAAGGTCACTGCATCGGAACGATCGAAGGCAAGCGTCCCGTTGTCGATGACATTACCTGCTATCGAGCCTGACGTGCCGCCATTGCCGAGCTGCAGCGTGCCGGCCGAGATCGTCGTGACGCCGGCATAGGTGTTGTCGGCGGTCAGGATCGTGGTGCCGGACCCCAACTGGTTCACCGCTCCGCTGCCGGAAATGGTGCCGGCAAAGGTATAGCTATCCGTGCGGTAGAAGGCGAGCGTGCCGTTGTTGGTGACGTCGCCTGTTATCGAACCGGATGTGCCGCGATTGCCGAGTTGCAACGTGCCGGCCGAGATCGTCGTGCCGCCGTTGTACGTGTTGTCGCCGGTCAGGGCGGTGGTGCTCGAACCCTGTTGGATCACGCCGCCGCTGCCCGAGATGACGCCGGCAAGAACCAGGCCGTTGGAGCGGTCGAAGACGAGGGTGCCGTTGTTGGTGACGTTGCCAGTTATCGAACCCGACAGGCCGCCATTGCCGAGCTGCAGCGTGCCGGCGGAGATCGTCGTGCCGCCGGTGTAGTTGCTGTCGGCCGTCAGGATCGTTGTGCCGGCGCCCTGCTGGATCGCTGCGCCGTTGCCTGAAATCGTGCCGGCAAAGGTATAGGTGTCCGAGCGGTCGAAGGCCAAGGTTCCATTGTTGGCGACGTTGCCGGTGATTGAACCTGATGTGCCGCCATTGCCGAGCTGCAGCGTGCCGGCCGAGATCGTCGTGCCGCCGCCGTAGTTGCTGTCGCCGGTCAGGATCAGCGTGCCGGCGCCAAGCTTGGTCAGCGCGCCGCTGCCGGTGATCGCCTGGCTGGCGGTGAAAGCGTTACCGGCGTCGGCGATGTCGAAGCTGCCGCCCAGCAACCCCAAGGTGATGGTGCGGTCGGTGCCGGTGAAGGCGGTTCCGGTCACCTGCAGCACGCCGCCATTGAAGGTCAGGCCGCCGGAAGCATCGCCGAGATTGTTGTCGGCGGAGACCGAGAGCGTGCCGGCGGAGATCGTGGTTCCACCGCTATAGGTGTTGGCACCGGTGAGCACCGTCGTGCCGGTGCCGATCTGGCTCACCGCGCCGCTGCCGGAGATGACGCCGGCATAGGTGTAGGTGTCGGAGCGGTCGAAGGCCAGCGTGCCGTTGTTGGTGACATTGCCAAGAATGCTGCCGGTCGTACCGCCATTGCCGATCTGAAGCGTTCCCTGCGAGATCGTCCAGGCTTGCGTGGCGGTGTTGTCCGCGGTCAGCGCCCAGGTGCTGGCTCCGGTCTTTTCGAGTATGTCGAAGTTTCGGTACTGGCCGGCTGCGCCGATCATGCCGTCGAGGACCGCGGCGGTGTCGCCCCCGACGGTGAAAACGTCATTCGCTCCATTTCCGCCCACGACATTCCCGATAATTGCCGAACCGGCCTGAAGTTCAAGCTTAAGGCTCCCTGTCGAGCCTGCGATAAGAGAAATGGCATTGGCGCCCGCGCCGCCACTGATGCTGCCGCTGTTGACGATGCTGAGCGATCCCCCGACGCTGTTGGTCATGATTGCAGCCGCTCCGGTGCCGCCTTGGACCTTGCCAGTATTGGTAATCGTTCCGACATTGTTGGTGCGCACCACGACACCGATGCCACCGCCGGTCGTACCCTCGCCACCCAGGATGGTACCGTTATTGGTGAGCTTTGTCTGCGCGCCGGCAGGACTCCCAATGGCAACGCCGATGCCCCCCAATCCTTGGCTACCGCTACCTCCCTGAATGGTGCCGCCCGCGTTGTTCGTCAACTGGCCACCGGAGCTCACTTGCACACCTGGACCGCCAGCCGTGGTGCCGTTGCCGCCTACGATGCTGCCGCTGTTGGCAAGCGTCGAATTGTTCATGACGCTCGCGCCAATTTGTCCGGTGGTGCCCGGAGTGCTGAACGAGGCGCCTTCAACCGATACCTCATTGGTGACGTTAGCCCCATTATTAACCACAAGCCCGGCCACGTTACTCAGTCCGACAACATTGCCGGTTCCGGTCACGATCACCGCTTGTCCACCGCTGAATTGAGGAGCCGTCAGCGTGTATCCATTCGTGTCGATCGTCAGCGGGCTGGTCGAAGTCAGGACGTTGATGCTGGTCGTGATGTCGGACCTCAGGACGATAACGGGCGTTGGGTCACCCGTCGAAGTGATCGTGGCCAGGGCATTGTTGAGTTCGCCCAGGCTGGCGACGTCGTATTGCGCCGCCGATGCCATCCCTGGAAACAGGCAGGCGACCGCCGCGCCGTTCACACCCGCAAGGAGCGTGCCGTCCCAAATGCGCCGAAGCGCGCCGCCGTTCGCCTTCATCAGTCTGCCCCGCTCGAAACTCTGCTGCCTGCCATGCCGAATGTCGCGGTTCGGGTGGCTCGCGCCGAACCAAACCGGCAATAGGTTAACTCCGGGTTTGATTCCTGTCTCGCAGTTGATGCGTTCGTTACTGATTTTTTTCTGCCGTTACTTCAACGCAACATTAGATTTTCTGCATATAATCAGTATATATAAGTAATTCCTTGTGTGGCTGGATGGCGGCGAAACTGCCGGGCGCAACGGGCGCGGCATGGTTTCCAGGACCGGCGGTGGACCGCTCCCGGCAGTGCTCAGCCTGAAATTTGCAAATCCCTCATTTGCGTTTGAAGCCATCAAGCCAGCGTCCTATGCTTATGCCGCGAGGCGATGACATGAAGGCGCATGAAGCGTTGATAGCTTGGAGCGGATGGGACGATCAGTCCCCGACGCGTGGCCACGTCGCCGTCGGCCTCATCGTCGGCGAGGGCCAGGTCGACTGGTCGGCGGGATATGCCAGCACGGGCGGCGCGGCCTTCGAGGCACGCCGCCAGATTCGCGGCGCGCAAAGCATCATCGGTATCTTCAGGGATTTCCATTATCTGGTCGTCGATGAGCGCCTGGATCCCGAGAGGGTCCACAAGGCGTTTCTCGTCATCGACGAGTATGCCGAGATAGTCGGGTAATCAAAAAGCGTGGTTCGCCATCGATGCGGCGGTCGCCGAGATCGGCGACGTGGAAGCGCCAGCCTTGCTCGACCTCGTTCCCGGAGCGGCAATTGTATGGGCTCGCCAAAAAGCAGAGCTTCATCCGCGGACCTGAATCAGGCGGGCCGCAAGTAGACTTCTGCACATCATGAAATTTTTATTAAATATTTCGCCCGCGTGATTACGGTCCATAGACTTTATGTTGGTCTGTTGTGCTGTCCGCTCAGAAAATGTCACCGAATGGTCGATGCTATGACAGACTATGTGGCAAATTCCTGGAACGATATCGTGCAAGGCAACGTTGGTCCGGATGCGGCCTGCGGGAATCGAACGATGCGAACTGGCCAGGCATCACGAGAAGGGTTTATCCGATGAGCTTCTTCGTCAACGCCGTGGGCGTTCCTCTTCCCTATAGCGGCGCTTCCAACCATTGGTACTCGGCGGCGGGATCCGGGCCGGACTTGTACGGCAGCACCGGAAATGACTCCTTCTATGGCGCAGGCAATGTCAACGTCACCATGCATGGTGGCACGGGTGACGACATCTATTACCTCTATGGGGCCGGCAACAAGGTGGCGGAGGCGGCTGGCGCAGGCATCGACACGATCAGCACATGGATGAGCTACAAGCTCCCCGACAATGTCGAGAACCTCATCGTCACACACGCCAACAACTATGCCTTCGGAAATGGGTTGGACAACATCATCACCGCCACGGTCGGACACCAGACCCTGGACGGCGGCGCGGGAAACGATGTGCTGATCGACGGCGGCGGCGGTTACGACACGTTCATCGTCTCGAAGGGCAATGGAAGCGACCTGATCGCGAATTTTGCCGCCACCGACACGGTCCGCCTCAATGGCTATGGGTTCACGTCGTTCGACGCCATCCATTCCAACATGATCCAGGCGGGATCGAACGTGCTGTTGAATTTGGGATCCGGTGAGATTCTCGAGTTCAAGGACACGACCATCGACAAGATGCAGCCCGGCCAGTTCGAACTGCCGATCGACATGTCGGCAATGAAGCTGTCGTTCAGCGACGAGTTCAACTCGCTCAATCTTCACAACGACCAGGGCGGCACATGGGATACCAATTTCTCGTGGGGAGCGCCCAACGGCAGCACGTTGACCAACAATGGCGAGTTGCAATGGTACATCGACGCCAATTACGCGCCGACGAGCTCCGTCCACCCGTTCAGCGTGAACAACGGCGTGCTGACCATCACCGCCGCGCAGGCGCCGGCCGACATCAAGCCGCTGATCAACAACTACGAATACACGTCAGGCATCATCACCACGCATGACACCTTCTCCCAAACCTACGGCTATTTCGAAATGCGGGCCGACCTGCCCGAGAACGCCGGCGCCTGGCCAGCCTTCTGGCTGCTGCCGGAAGACGGTTCGTGGCCGCCGGAGCTGGATGTCGTGGAAACGCGCGGGCAGGACCCGAACTCGTTGATCATGACGGCGCACTCGAATGAAACGGGAACGCACACCAAGGTCTCGTCGACGGTGAATACCATGGATACCGCCGGCTTCCACACCTATGGCCTGCTCTGGACACCGGACAAGCTCGTCTGGACCTATGACGGTGTGCAGGTTGCGGAAGCGGCGACGCCGTCCGACATGAACAAGCCCATGTACATGCTGGCCGATCTCGCGGTCGGCGGCTTTGCCGGCGCGCCTCCCGATCATCTGGCGACGCCTGCAGAGATGAAGATCGACTACATCCGCGCCTATACGCTGGACAATGCGCCGGCGAGCGCCCTGCACCTCACCAGCAGCACCGCCACGCACAGCATCGCCAGCAGCACGCTGCACGGCGGTTCCGAATTCGGGGGCCACGTGTAAGGTCCCGGGTCATGCAGCGGCGGGAAATGCGCAAATGACCGGACCGTCCGGCCTGCGCCCAGTGTTCATACGTGCCATCGCCGATGTCGGCGTCTTCTCGCTGTTGATCAACATCCTGCTGCTGGTGATTCCACTCTACCTGCTGCAGGTTTATGACCGCGTGCTGCCGTCCTCCAGCGTCGAGACGCTTGTCTATCTTTCGGGCATCGCGGTTCTCGCGCTCGCCTTCCTCGGGCTGCTGGACGCGATCCGGGCGGTTTACACGCAGCGCGTCGCGGCGACCGTCGACCGCAAGCTGGGTGCCAGCACCTTCGCCGTTTCGCTTGGCGCAAAATATGCCGGCGTTCTTTCGCCGCTGCGCGACCTCGCCTCGGTCTGCGCCTTCATCAGGTCGCGCGGCGTGGCGGTGCTGTTCGACCTGCCCTTTGCCCCTGTCTTCCTTGCGTTGCTCTATCTCATCCATCCGGTGCTGTTCTGGGTGACGGTCGCCGGCGCGGTGCTTCTGATTTTCCTGGTCGTGGCCAACCAGCTCGCCATCGGCCGCAACGACGCCTTGTCCACGGAGCGCTCGGCTCTGGCCAGCCAGGCGGAACAGGCCTTTGCCCGCAATGCCGAGACGCTGCGCGCCATGGGCATGGTGGAAAATGCCTCGCGGGTCTGGGGACGGCACGTAGCGGCGGCGCTCGCCTTCCATGACCGCTCCTCGAGCGCCAATGCAATCTTCAGCGGCGCCTCGCGGGCGTTGCGCATGATGCTGCAACTGGCGATCCTCGGCGCCGGCGCATGGCTGGTGCTTCAAGGGCAGATGACGGCCGGCATGATCTTCGCCTCGTCGCTGGTCTCGTCGCGCGCGCTGCAGCCGCTCGACCAGCTGATCGGCGCCTGGCGGCAGATCGCCGACGCCCGGCGCGCGTGGACGCGGCTGGAGAAGGCGCTTGCGGCGCGTCCGGCCGAGCCGCGAAAACTGATCCTGCCCGATCCGGCAGGCGCGATTTCCGCGCAGGATGTTTTCTTCATGGCGCCGAATGCCCGGCCCGGCACCGAGCCCATCCTCAAGCGGCTGAATTTCGCGATCGGCGCGGGCGAGGCGTTGGCCATCGTCGGCCCAAGCGGCGCCGGCAAATCGACGCTGGCGCGGCTGCTCGTGGGTGCCGCCTGGCCGACCGGCGGCTCAATCAGGATCGACGGCGCCGACCTCGGGACCTGGGACGAAAGCCAGCTCGGAAAGCATGTCGGCTACCTCGCGCAGGAGGTCGAGCTCTTTCCGGGATCGATCGCGCAGAACGTCGCCCGCTTCGACCCGGAGGCGCACGATGCCGCCATCGTGGACGCGGCAAGGCGCGCCCAGGTGCATGAGCTGATCCTGGCGCAGCGCGACGGCTACCAGACCATGATCGGCCCGTCGGACAGGGCGTTGTCGGGCGGCGAGCGCCAGCGGATCGGGTTGGCGCGCGCCTTCTACGGCAATCCGCGGCTCCTGGTGCTCGACGAGCCCAGTTCCCATCTCGATGGTAGCGGCGAGGCCGCGCTAGAGGCGGCGCTTTCGGCCGCGCGGACGGCGGGCGTCACGGTCATCGTGATCACCCATCAGCCTTCGATCGCGGCTGCTTGCGATCGCGTGATGCTTTTGCGCGGCGGCATGATCGAAGCCTTCGGCCCAAGCAGCGAGATGCTGCGGCGCTCGGTCATCGGCAAGGGCGTCCAGCAGAGCACGGTGGTGACCGGGTCGTTCGTCCCGACGATCCGCGCGGGTGGCAGTTTCGGATCGTGAGATGACGACACAGAGCATCGCCTTGGACGGCCAGCCACGCACCGACATAAGACGCGTGGCGCTTACCGGTTATGCAGCCATGGCGCTGCTGGCGGGCGGCTTCGGCTACTGGGCCGTCAGCGCCCCCTTGTCGGGCGCGGTGATCACCCAAGGCACGATCTCGGCAACCGGCGGAAACATCCAGATCCAGCATCGCGAGGGCGGTATCGTCCAGGCACTGCTGGTCCATGAAGGCGATCGCGTGCAACTGGCCCAGGATCTGGTCGTGCTGGATCCAACGGCCGCGCAGGCCGAGCTCAACCGGCTGACGCGACAGTCGATCGCGCTCAGGGCAAGTGCGGCGCGGCTGGAGGCGGAACGCGACGGGTTGGACAGGCTGGCGCCAATCGCCAAAGCGGCGCCGGAACCTTTCCAGCCGGATTTCGAGATCCTGATTCGAGAACAGCAAAAGGAATTCGACGCCAGGCTCGCCCGGTTCCGGTCGGAACAATCGATCCTGGCACAACGGGTCGCCATGCACCGGCAGTCGGTGGTGGGATTGCAGGCCCAGAAACAGGCCATTCAGCAACAAGCCGAAGTCGTCAAGAAAGAACTCGGCATCAAGACCAGCCTGCTCGACAGGGGCCTCACCAACCGTACCGAATACTCCCAGCTTTTGCGCAGCGAGGCCGATCTCGTCGGGCAAGCCGGGATGCTGGAGGCCAATCTGGCGACGGCCAATACCCAGATCGTGGAGGCCCAGGAGCAGACCGAGCGCCTGACCACGCAACGCGTCGAGGAGGCGCTGACGAAACTCGACGACGTTCGCTCCAACCTGGCCGATGTCGAGGAACAGATCAGGACGGCGGAGGCGGTGCTGCGGCGAACGACGATCAAGGCGCCGGCGGCAGGCATCGTGGTGTCGTCGACCTACAATTCCAAGGGCAGCGTGATTGCTCCGGGCGAAAAGATCATGGAAATCCTGCCCACCGCGTCTGGCCTGGTCGTCGATGCGAAGCTGCGGCCGAAGGACATCGATCAGGTCCGTGTCGGCCAGCCGGCGAAACTGCGACTATCCGCCTTGAACGCGCGGCTCACGCCAGAGGTCTCAGCCACCGTGACACAGATTTCGGCGGATCGGCTCATCGATCCAGCCACGCGTGAACCCTATTTCCGCGCCAAGCTGACGATTGCCGCCGACCTGCCGCCCGGCGTGAGGCGCGAGCAGCTTTACCCCGGGACGCCGGTCGAGGCGTTCATCAGCACCGGCGATCGCACTTTCCTGGAGTATCTCGCGCGGCCGCTGCTCGATTCATTCGCGCGGGCTTTCGCTGAGCAGTAGACCGCCGACCGGCAGTGAACCGGCGCGCCGCTAGAGCCGTTCCGCGTTTCACGGAATCGCGAACGGCTCCAACTCTTTGTTTTTACGCAATTCCGAACGGAAGCCGTTTCACTCTTTTCCTGGAATTGCTCTAATAACCGCCGTCGGCCTTGGACATTTGAACGGTCAGCGCGCCACTTCGCGGTGGCCGCTGGGCAGGCGGGTGGCGATCAGCTTGTCGATGCGGCGGCCGTCGAGATCGACCACCTCAAAGCGCCAGCCCTGGGCGTCGACGCATTCGCCGGTCGCCGGCAGATGGTGCATGTGCGACAGCACATAGCCGGCGACGGTTTCGTAATCGCGGTTCTCCGGCAGGTCGATGCCCAGCACTTCGGCCATCTCGTCGGCCTGCATATAACCGGCGAGCAGCCATGAGCCGTCGTCGCGCTGGACGGCGCTTTCTTCCTCGCCGGCCTCGAGGTCCGAGCGGAAGACGCCGGTGATGGCTTCCAGAATGTCGGCGGGCGTGACGATGCCTTCGAAGTGGCCGTATTCGTCATGCACAAGCGCCATCGGCACGTCGCTCTCCTTCAGCTTCTGCAGCACGTCAAGGGCGTCGGCCTGGTCGTGCACGATGGGTGCCGCGCGCACGTATTTGCGGGGGTCGAGCGCGCGGCCGCCGAGCAGTGCTGCCAGCACGTCGCGCGTCTGGATGACGCCGATCATGGCGTCCACCCCGCCGTCGCCGGCGGGCAGGCGCGAATGCTGGGTGTCCATCAGCAGCTTGCGGATGGTGGGTTCATCGGACTGCAGGTTGATCCAGTCGACATCGGTGCGCGGCGACATGACGGCGCGCACGGCGCGGTCGCCGAGCCGCATGACACCGGCGATCATGCGCCGCTCGTCGGATTCGATGGTGCCGTGATGCTCGGCCTCGGCGACCAGCATCTTGATCTCCTCGTCGGTGACCTTTTCCTCGCTTTCGCCGCGCTGGCCGAGCAGCCAGAGCACGGCACGGCCCGAAATATCGAGCAGGAAGACCAGAGGCGCCGAGATGGTGGCGAGGATGGTCATCGCCGGCGCGGCTCTCACGGCAACGCGCTCGGGATCGCGCAGCGCGATCTGCTTGGGCACGAGTTCGCCGATGATCAGCGAGGCGTAGGTGATGATGGCCACGACGATGCCGACGCCGAGCGGGTCGGCGATGGTCTCGCGGATGCCTGTCGAGGCCAGATATTGCGCCAGCCTCTGGCCGAGCGTGGCACCGGAAAAGGCGCCCGACAGCACGCCGACCAGCGTGATGCCGATCTGCACGGAGGACAGGAATTTGCCCGGATTGGAGCCAAGCGCCAGAGCGCGGCCGGCACCCTTGACGTTGCGGTCGATCATCGCCTTCAGGCGAGCCGGCCGCGACGAGACGATGGCGAGTTCGGACATCGACAGAAGGCCGTTCACGCAGATGAGGACGACCACGGTGGCGATTTCAACGTATAACATGAGGGGTCAATAGCATTGCCGCACGGCTTTCGAAAATAGTCGGCGACCATTTTAAAAAGATGACGGCGATACGGGCCGATCAGGCGGCATCCCAGGGTGGCGACGAGAAGTGCGCGACCAGCGCGTCGACGACGACCCGCACCTTGGGCGTCAAGGCTCGTGTCGCCGGCCAGATGGCATGGACGGAAATGTTTTCGACCAGCGTGTCCACCAGCACCATTTCCAGCGCGCCGCTCCTGAGGCTGTCCGCCACCAGCCAGGTCGGCAGGAAGGTGATGCCGCAGCCGGCAAGGACAGCGCCCAGCATCGGCTCGCCATTGTCGAGCACCAGCCTTGCCCGCGGCGTGAATTTCGCGACATGGCCATCGGCTTGCCTGATGCTCCAGGCGTGGGCGACGCCGTTGCGGGTGTAGCCGATCAGGTCATGGCCGGCGAGGTCCTCGATCGTCCGTGGCCTGCCGTTTCTGTCGAGATAGGCGGGGGCGGCGCATATGGCCGAGCGCTGGGTATAGAGCCGGCGTGCGGCGAGCGACAGGCTGTCGTCGAGGTCGCCCATGCGGACCGCGAGGTCGATGCCTTCCTCGATGAGGTCGACGCGGCGGTCGTTGAAGGAAATCTCCATGGCCAGATCGGGAAATCGCCTGGAAATGTCGAACAGCACAGGCGCCACGCAGCGGTGGCCGAAGGCCGAGGGCAGGTCGACCCGAAGGCGGCCCGAGGGCACCTGCCGGCGCGAGGCCAGCAGCGCCTGGGCGGCTTCGATCTCGGACAGCGCCCTGACGCAGGCTTCATAATAGCACAGGCCTTCGCTGGTCGGGCTGAGGCTGCGCGTGGTGCGGTTGAGCAAGCGGATGCCAAGCCGCTGTTCCAGTTGCGCGACCGATTTGCCGACCGCCGATTTCGTCACGCGCAGCCGCTCGCCTGCGCCGGTGAAGCTTCCGGCCTCGATCGTTTGAACAAAGGCGACGATGCCTTGCAGATCCGCGGATTCCATCGATCTATTCCCATTGTAGAAATCTGATCACCAACTCGTTTCCGATTATGGATCATGGAAGCGCTTTTTTCCACAGTGAAACGGCGTAAATATCCCGCCAGCCATGCAATCGGGAGCAGACGCAATGAAGAGCGACATCAACAGATCCTGGCGGATGACCGGCTTCGGCCTGCCCAGGCTGGAATTGGCCGAAGGGAGGATTCCCGAGCCCGGGCCGCATGAACTGCTGGTGCGGATCAAGGCCATATCGCTGAACTACAAGGACAGGATGATCGTCGATGGCGTGCTGATCCCCGACCTTGCCTTTCCATTCGTGCCGACCTCCGATGCCGTTGGCGAAGTGGTGGCGGTCGGCGGCGGTGTCAGCCGTTTCCGGACCGGCCAGCGCGTGCTGGGGCAGGTGATCGCCGACTGGCCGGATGGCGATGCGCCGCCGGTGCTGCACCAGCACACGCTGGGATCGTCGCTGCCCGGCACGTTGAGCGACTATCTGCTCCTGAATGAGGACGCCGCCGTGCTGGCGCCGCCCTCGCTCAACGACGCGGAGGCCTCGACGCTGCCGATCGCGGCGCTGACGGCCTGGTTCGCCATGGCCGAGGCGACACGACCGGTGCCCGGCCAGACCGTCCTGATCCAGGGCACCGGCGGTGTCTCCCTGTTTGCGCTGCAATTCGCCCACGCCTTCGGCCTGCGCGCCATCGTCACGTCAAGCAGCGACGGCAAGCTCGAGCGGGCAAAGACGCTCGGCGCCTGGCAGGTGATCAACTATCGCGCCAAACCGGCATGGGACGAGGTGGCGCGTGAGTTGACGGGTGGCGCCGGCGTCAACCATATCCTCGAAATGGTCGGCGGCGACAATGCGCGGCGATCGCTCGACGCGTTGGCCGCCGATGGGCGGCTGTCGATCATCGGCCTGCTGGGCAGCATGGAACTCAGCTTCCCGATCGTGCCCTTCCTGCGCAACCGTATTGTCGTGCAAGGCATTTCGATCGGCCATCGCCGCGCCTTCGAACGGATGAACGAGGCGATCGAGGCGCTGGCGATCAAGCCGGTCATCGACAAGGTCTTTGGTTTCGACGAGGTGCCGCGGGCCTTCGAGCATCTGGAGAAGGGGCCGTTCGGCAAGATCGTCATCGCCACGGCCTGACCTGTGATCACCGCAACTGCTTCAGCACGCCGACGATCGCCCTGCCATCGGTGAAATAGGGGTCGCCGCCACCGTTGCGGCCGGTTTTGGTGGCGCCGATGCCCGCCAGGTCGCTGGTCGAGGACAACAGGCCGGCGGCATTGAGATCGCCGATCACAAAGTCGCGTTCGGCATCGATGTCGGGACCGATATGATGGGTGATGGCGCCCGTGTCGTGGCTCAAGCCGACACCGCGATCGAAGCTGGCGGCGCCCAGCCAGAGCGGCCTGCCATCGTCGCCGACCGTATCCGTCCGCCAAAAACGGATGTGGTGGCGCCGGTCAGCACTGTCGCCGACCGGCTTTTCGAAAGCGAGTTCCTGGGCGCGGCCCTCGAACAGCAGGCGGCTCACCGGGGCATCGGGATAGGGGCGGGAAAACAGAACACTCTCGCCGATATCGATGGCGGTCCTCAAGGTGACGGCGTCGGCGGTGTCCCAGCCGGCGACGGCGAAAGCGTGCACCAACTCCTTCTCCGTACCGACCAGGCCGACATTGATCGGGTCGCCGGGAATGCCTTGCGGCGTGTGGGTGACCATCTCGAAGCGCTGGTTGCGAAAGCCGCGATCGCGGAATGTCCAGAATTCCGGCGCGACGACATAGGCGAGCGCCACATAGGCGGCCAGACCTGCCACCAGCCAGATCGTTACGCGTCGTCGAAGGCTTCCGTGGATCATCTACTCACTGTCTCGTTGCTGCCACCATGCCTTCGTCATCCTAGGGCGGAGCAAGGAGCGAAGCGACGCAGCGCAGACCCTAGGATCCATGCCACGACAACGGCCGAAGAATACAGCGGTTCAGAATGAGCGGAACTGCCTGAGAGTGGACACACGTTCTTCTGATAGCATCTCACCGTCGCACCTGCTCAGGGGTCACGGCATGGATCCTAGGGTCTCCGCGACGTCGCTTCGCGACTGCTCCACCCTAGGATGACGAAGTACCGGCTCCGGCTAAATTCCATCGTCCTTGATTGCGGTGCTCTACCGGCAGGCGCGATAACCGTTCTTGCGGTTCTTGATGTCGAAGTGGAAATGGTTGCGGTGGTCGTAATTGTAGCCGGGGCCGAGCACGGTGGTGAAATACTGGCAACCGTCGGCGCGCACATTGTTGAGGAAGCCCCGGGTGCGGAAGGCGAACAGGCCGGGCTTGCGCACGTCGATGTCATCGCCATTGTTGAGTTCGATGCTCATGACGTCGAGCGCGTTGCCCTTGCCGTGCTCGGACAGCACGCCCTCACCGGCAATGTTGCGGCAGGAATAGCTCGAGCCCTGGTGGATGGTCCTGACGCCGGAGAAATAGCGCCAGCGGGCGGAGGGAACGAGTTCGTTCTTCGTCCAGGCGGCGAAGGTGGCGGCCATGTCGCAGGTCAGCGTCGCGGCGGGTTTCATCTGGATGCCGCCGATTGCGGTGACCTTGACCGGATAGTCGATGCCGCACTGGCCTTCATGGATCGGCGCCAGGTCGGTGTAGGCGACATCGAGGCGCTTCAGCTGCTGGCGGCAATCGGTTTCGCTGGCTGGGATTTGCTCCACCGGCGACATCGGTTCATCCATGCGTGGATAGGCGGCCTGCGTCATGTAGGGATTGGACGGGACAAGCCTCTGCATGCCCGTATATTGAGGCACGGCCGCGGTCTGCGAGCCGACATCGACGGCGGGCTGCAACGACAGCACGCTGCCGGTGTTGCAGGCCGAAACCGCGGCCATCCCCAGACCGGCGGCCAGCAGCGATGCAGGTTTCAGTTGCCGCGCGGCGGCGCGGAAAACGGCGCGAAATGTGCCGGCCATTGGCGGAATCCTGTTGGATATCCGGCATTTTAACGATCAAGGGTAAAGGAAAACTCAGCGCCCGCGTTCACGCCTGCGGCTGAAATGCGGCAGCGAGCCTGTAACAGCCGCATTTATTGGCAGAACGTGCCGCCATGCCGGCGCGGTTCGAGATCGAGATGGAAGTGCAGCGCGTGGTCGGCGTCGGCGCCGGGGCCGAGCACGGTCTTGAATGGTCCGCAGGCGGCCTTGCGCACGGCGTCGAGGAATTTGCCGTCCTTTTCCGGCGGTGTCGGGCCGACCTCGATCGTCTTGCCGTCGGACAGCGTAAAGCTGGCGATGTCGAGCGCGTTGCCGAAAGCATGTTCCGACAGTTTGCGCGTGCCGTGGCGCGGCCGGCAGACGAAGGCGGATGCCTGGCTGATCGATTTCAGGTCCGCGCCGAATTCGGCTTTCGCGGCCGGCTGGATGACGTCGGCGGCAAAACGCACTGCCGCCTCCGCCATCGGGCAGTTGAGTTCGGTGCCGGGGGCAATCGCGATCGACTTGCCGAGCGACTTCAGCACGATCGGGTAGGGGATCGAGCAGCCGATTTCGGGATTGCTCTCGGCTTTGTGGTCCTCGAATTCGACGCCGAGCGTCTTCAGGCGCTCGCGGCAGGCGACTTCCTCAGCCGGCATCTTGTCGGCGGGGAGATCGGCCGAGCGCGGATCGGGCAGCATCTTCTCCTCGTCGCCCGCATCCGCCGGTTTTGGCGTCGGCTGGGGGGCGACGGCCGGCGGCTGAGGCTCGGGCGTCGTGGTGTCGGGCTTAGGCGTCGGTGTTGGCACCACGGCTGGCGGCTCCGGCTCGCTTTCCGTTTCGGCTGGTGGTTCGGGCGGTGTCTGGCTTTTCCGATGGGACTTTTCGTCCTTGAGCAGATCGGGCGCTCCGCCGCTCTTCGGACCTTCGGTGTTCCGGTCCTGCGTCTTTGGAGCGTCTGCCTTTGGGGCGTCCGCCGGACGTGGCTCGGGCACCGGAACATCGGCGGACGGCTGGGCATCCTGCGTTTTTTGCGGTGCGGGTTTTGGCGCGATATGCTGCCTGACCCGCGCTCTCGACTGTCGCTTGCCTCTTGGCCGCAGCGGCTGGTCGGCCCGCTGCGTCAGCGGCTGATCCACGCGCGGGCTTAGCGGCCCGTGGTGTCTGTGACGATGTCTGGCGTCGGCCGGCGTCACCAGCAGAACCGCCGCCGCCAAAAGCAGCGCCAGAGTGCAGAATCGGGAAAAGCTCAGCGTTGCCATCGCTCGGAAACGGCGCCGGTCGGCTGAAGTTGCCTGGACAGGCGCTTCGACCCGATCACAATCGGTTACCTCCGCGTTACGCGCCGATTGCTTCCAGCCCCTCTTCCAGCAAGTCGGCGAGCAGCGGCATGCCGAGCAGGTATTTCGCCGTGCGTTTGTTGGCGCGCTCCCGCGCCGCCGCCACCGCTTCGGCCCATTCCGAGGCGTCGTAGTCGCCGCGGCCGACCCAGGCCAGCGCGATCAGCTCGGCCGCCTCGTCGATATTGAGGTCGTTGATCAGCTCGCGCAGCTCTTCCTCGGTGAGGTTTTCCGAGCTTTCCTCGGCAAGGCCGTCGTGGTGATGGTTGTCATGCCTGTCGCCGTCGAACTCGACCTCGTGTTCGGCGCCGTCGGCATAGTCCTCGTTGACGGCCGCGCTCAGCGCCTTGGCCTTGAGAATGAACAGCCGCACGGTGTCGGGTCCGATCGTCAGATCCCAGGTCTTTTCACGCCGCCGCTGCACGGGCCTCTCCGTCAGTCGTTTGCCGGATGATACCGGATTTGCGGCATCCGTCACCTCATGTTCTCCAGCCGGGCTTTTTTCCGGGATGAAACGCGGACTGCTCGGCGTTAGTGTGGCATTGTCACAGCCTCAGGAGGTTTCCATGCATAAAAGAGTGCTTATCCAGGCGGCGAGCGCGCTTGTCGCTCTGCAGTTCCTCGCCGTTCCGGCGTTTGCCGCCGGCAGCAGCGGTGGCAGCGACCAGACTGTCACCCAATGCAAAAAGGGCGAGGTCTGGGATAAGAAGAAGCAGAAATGCGTGCCGCCCAAGGAAGGCATGCTGGACGACGACAGCATCTATGATGCGGGCCATGCACTGGCGATGGCCGGCCGCTACGACGAGGCGATCTCGGTTCTCGTTCTGGCCGCCAACAAGCAGGATCCGCGCATCCTCAACTATCTCGGCTATTCGCACCGCCATTCCGGCCGCGTTACCGTCGGCCTCGGCTACTACGAGGAAGCGCTGCGCATCGACCCGAATTACACGCTGGTGCGCGAATATCTCGGCGAGGCGCATCTGCAGATCGGTGACCTGGCCGGCGCCCAGCAGCAGCTGACGGAGATCGAAAAGCGCACCGGCAAGGGTTCGCGCGAATACGGCATGCTGTCCGAGCAGATCGAACATTTCATGAGGAGCTGATCGGGCACCATGGTTTCTCGAAGCGGCCGCGAGCGATCGCGGCCGTTTTTGTTCGCTCCATTCCATAGCCACCTTCGCTGACAAAAGAAGGGATGATTTTTGCAAAACCGATTTTTGAGCGTGAAAAGCCCGCAAAGATTGCTATATTCAGGGAAATTGCGGTGAAACGGTTCCGTTAGCCCGAGGCTGCCGGACCGTTTTCTTTTTGTACCCAACGACAAGGCTTCCCCCGAAACGCGGGGGCGGCGGCAGGAAAGGTCAGGCACTATGAACAAGGTCCCGATGACAGGCGAGGGGTTCGCGTCATTGAAGGAAGAACTGCGTTGGCGCCAGCAGGAAGAGCGGCCGCGCATCATCGAGGCGATCTCCGAGGCGCGCTCGCATGGCGACCTGTCCGAAAATGCCGAATACCATGCCGCGAAAGAGGCGCAGAGCCTCAATGAGGGCCGCGTCAACGAGCTCGAGGATTATATCGCGCGCGCCGAGGTGATCGACGTCACCAAGCTCAGCGGCGACAAGGTCAAGTTCGGCGCCACCGTGGTGCTGGTCGACGAGGACACCGAGGAGAAGAAGACCTACCAGATCGTCGGCGACCAGGAAGCCGACGTGAAGTCCGGCCGCATCTCGATCTCTTCGCCCATCGCGCGCGCGCTGATCGGCAAGGAAGTCGGCGACGCCATCGAGGTCAATGCGCCTGGTGGCGCACGCGGGTACGAAATCGTCCAGGTGCAGTTTATCTGAGGGCGTCGGCTGGGTGAGGCTCCGCGCTGACAGGCGCTATCCGCGCGAAGGTTTGCGCCGCCCCTCATTGCCCTGCCGGGCATTTCTCCCCGTATAGTGACGGGGAGAAAGACGCTGTCATCGATGATTTCGCCAAGTGGCTGGCACCGACCGCGTATTTCAGCCCCTTCTCCCCGTCACTATACAGGGAGAAGATGCCGGCAGGCAGATGAGGGGCGGCGCTGGCCTTTCCAATCGTTCGGTCGAAAAGTCAGTATTTCCGGGTATTTGCCCGGCTAAGCTCTAAAAGTCGTTCCGCTTCCGCCACCACCTGCGCCGGCGTCACGCGCGCGCCGGACGCTGCCAGCAGCGTCGATGCATATTGCCCACGCGGCCCGGTCAAACCCGGTTCAGTTGCCAAAAATACCGCCACCGTCGGCAGGCCGAAGGCGCTGGCGAGGTGGGTCAATCCCGTATCGGCGCCGATGACGAGCGTCGAGCGGCCGAGAATGGCTGCGATGTCGGCCAGCGGCGATTTGGGCAGCACGACCGTGGATGGCACGGCCTTGGCGATCGCTTCGGCCACGGCCTTCTCCCGTTCGTTCGACCAGGTGGTGACCGGCGTCATGCCGCGCTCGACCAGCAGGCGGGCGGTTCCGATCCAGTCCTCGGCAGGCCATTTCTTGTCCTCGCGGCTGGTGCCGTGCAGCAGGAAGGCCGCTTTTCCGTCGATGCCGGCGATCGTGCCCATCGGTGCGACGATGCCGGAGTCGAGCGTCGAAAGATCGGGCCGGTAGCCGAGCGCCAACCCGAACAGCCGCCTTGTCCGCTCGATGGCGTGCAGGTCGCGCGGCACGGCGTAGGGGACGTCGTAGAACAGCGTCGCCGAGGGTTCGCGCGCGCTCGACCGGTCGAAGCCGGCGATCGGCGCACGCGCCTGGCGTGCCACCAGGGCCGATTTCAGCAGGCCTTGCGCATCGACGACGAGATCATATCGGCAGGCGCGCAAGGCACGGCGCAGGGCCGCCGCCTGGCGCCAGGTGTTCGTGTCGAAGAGGCTCTTTCGCCAGCGCCTTATCGCCACCGTGTGGATGGTGCCGATCGCCGGATGCAGCGCGACGATGCCGGCAAACGCCTCCTCCACGCACCAGTCGAAAGCGATATCGGGCCGCGCGCGGCAGGCATCCTCGAGTGCCGGAAAGGTGTGGATGACATCGCCCATCGACGATGTCTTGACGATCAGCACCTTCATGCCGCGGCCGGAACTTCCAGCAGCCGGTCCGCCGCCGCGGCGACCCGCCCGACTTCCAATGTCTTGAGGCAGTTGAGGTGGCCGAGCGGACAGTTTTTCTGGTGGCAAGGCGAGCAGGACAGGCCGAGCCAGACCAGTTCGCGCCGTTCCGCCAGTGGCGGCGTATTTTCAGGCGAGGTCGAGCCGTAGACGGCAACGATCGGCGTGCCGACGGCGGCCGCGACATGCATGAGCCCGCTGTCGTTGGAGACCGCGAGCCGGGCGGCCGAGATCAGGTCGATGGCGTCCTCCAGCCGCGTCTGGCCGGCGAGGTCGACGACGCCGGGGGCCAATGCGGCGATTTCGGCCGTCACGTCGCGGTCGTTCTTCGAGCCGAACAGGGCGACCTTCAGTCCCTTGCCCATGAATTCGCGGGCAAGGCCGGCATAGCTTTCGCTTGGCCAGCGCTTGGCCGGGCCGAACTCGGCACCGGGCATCAGGGCCACGAATTTTTGCGGCGCCAGACCGAAGCGGTCGAGCAGGGCGGCCTGGTTTTTCGCGTCCACGGTCAGCCGGGGTGCGCGGAAACTGCCGCCCTGGGCGAGGCCGAAATAGGCCTGCGCGGTGCGCCGTTTCACGGCGTCGGGCAATGGTACGATGTCGGTCAAAAGGCCATAGCGCATTTCGCGCAGATTGCCGAAACGGCGCGGAATGCGGGCAAAGAACGGGATCAGCGCCGACTTCCAGCTGCCTGGCAGTACATAGGCCAAGTCGTAGCGGCCGCGCAGCAGGCGGCCGAAGCGGCGGCGATGGCTGAATTCGAGCGTGCCGGGCTTCAGCGGAAAGTCGATCTGCTGGCGGATCTCCGGCATGCGCTTGACCAGAGGTGCCGCCCAGGCGGGCGCCAGCACATCGATCGCGGCGTTGGGATGGAGCTCCTTCAGCGCCGAGAACAGGCACTGCGCCATCACCATATCGCCCACCCAGCGTGGGCCGATCACGAGGATCGTTGGGCTTTCAGCCATTCGACATAGTCTCTGACGCCGGTTTCTACTGTGCGGAATTGCCCGTTATAGCCGGCCGCGCGCAAGTGGGACATATCAGCCTGGGTAAAACTCTGGTAGCTGCCCTTGAGATGGTCGGGGAATTCTATGAACTCGATCTCGCCCTTGCCCAGCGTGTCGATGACCGTTTCGGCGATGGCGCGGAACGGCTGGGCGCGGCCGGTGCCGCAGTTGAAGATGCCGCTCGCGCCACGCTTCCATAGCCACAGATTGACGTCGGCGACATCGCCGACATGGATGAAATCGCGGCTTTGCTCGCCCGGTCCGAAGCCGCCATGGGCACCGAACAGCTTCGGATTTTCGCCGCGCTCGACCTGGTTGAACAGATGGAAGGCGACGGAGGCCATGGCGCCCTTATGCGCCTCGCGCGGGCCATAGACATTGAAGTAGCGCAGCCCCGCGACCTGCGAATGATCGCTGTCGAACACGGTGCGCCTGACATAGTCGTCGAAGAGTTTCTTGGAATAGGCATAGACGTTGAGTGGCCGTTCAAACGCCGGCTCCTCACGAAATTCGGATCCGCCGCCATAGACCGAAGCCGAGGAGGCGTAGAGAAAGGGCACGCGCAGCGCCTGGCAGGCATGCAGCAGCTGTTTCGAATAGGCGTAGTTCACGTCCATCATGAACTTGCCGTTCCATTCGGTGGTGGTCGAGCAAGCCCCCTGATGAAAGACTGCCTCGATGCGGCCGAGCGAGCCGGCTTCCATGCGGGCCAGGAAGTCGTCCTTGTCGAGATAGTCGGCAATGCTGAGATCGGCCAAGTTGGCGATCTTGTGGCCGTCGGTGAGGTCGTCGACGACCAGGATGTCGTCATGACCTTCCGCATTGAGCGCGGCGACGATGTTGGAGCCGATCATGCCGGCGCCGCCCGTGACGATGATCATGAAGGCCTCTGGTTGCGTGCGATTCCGGTCCTTATAAGGGAGGCTGGCCGGGCTGTCGACAAAGCAGGATCCGTGATTAGACCCAAAGCTGCTGTCTAGCGAGTCGCCATAGGCTTCTTGCTGACAATCACGTCAGGGCAGCGCCGCCCCTCATCCGCCTGCCGGCACCTTCTCCCCGTATAGTGACGGGGAGAAGAAACTGGACGCAACCTCGCCGCCTTCTCTTGCAACGTTGAAAATTGGCGAAACCATCGATGACAGCGTCCCTCTCCCCGTCTCTATACGGGGAGAGGATGCCGGCAGGCAGGTGAGGGGCAGCGCCAACGCCAGAAAAAGGTCATAGGTCGAATTCGAAGACACCCAACATTTGTGGTATCGCCAAAACGGAGACGAAGGACTGAAGTTAGTAAGCGCTGCCTGTCATAGACCCAACGACAAAGGAACAAAAAATGCCGTCGACCGAACTGCTGATCGCGTTTTTCGCCACCACGGCGATCTTCGCCTATATTCCGGGTCCGGCCATGCTCTACGCCGCCGCGCAGACCATGGCGCGCGGACGCTGGTCGGGGCTGACGGCGGCACTCGGCATTCACCTCGGCGGCTATGTGCATGTCTTTGCCGCCGCCGCAGGCCTGTCGGTGCTGTTCCATGCCGTTCCGCCGCTCTACATGGCGGTCAAACTGGTCGGCGCGCTGTACCTGATCTGGCTCGGCATCTCGCTGTTTCGCAAGCGCGTGGAGGGCGACGTGGCGCTGCCGGCGATCGAGCGCAAATCGGCATGCCGAGCGTTCTTCGAGAGCATCGCTGTCGAGGTGCTCAATCCCAAGACCGCGATATTCTTCATGGCGTTCCTGCCGCAGTTCATCGATGCCTCCGCGGCCTTGCCGGTGTGGCTGCAATTCGTCGTGCTGGGCACCATCGTCAACCTGATGTTCTCCTCGGCCGATGTCGTGTGCGTGTTCCTGGCCGGCCTGGTGATCGGCCGGCTGCGCCGTTCGAGCCGGGCGCAGCGGCTGATGCAGCGGGCCGGCGGTGCGGTGCTGGTCGGGCTCGGCGTCCACGTCGCCCTGCAGAAAACCTGACCGGTCCGGGTTTGCCTCCGCCCCGGCGTTGCGCTGCGCCGAATTGCGGTATATCGGCAGGCATGACCGACCGGCCTCGCAAATCTGGTGTTTCGACCTATCTGAGATCGGCGTTTCCCGCGCGTGGCAGATGACATGATCAAGCACAATCCGCCTTCTCCCGAGCCCCTGCACCGCGCCATCGCGCGCTTCGGCGACATCGCCGTGCTGGTGGTCGGCGACTTCATCCTCGACCGCTTCGTCAATGGCGTCATCGAGCGGATTTCGCCGGAAGCGCCGATCCCGGTGCTGCACGGGCGCGGCGAAAGCTCGGCCATGGGTGGCGCCGGCAATGTCGTGGCCAACATCGTCTCGCTTGGCGCGCGCGCCATTCCGGTCTCGGTGATCGGCACTGATCCCGCCGGCGACAGCCTGGCGCGGATGCTGGGCGAGCTTGGCGCAGAGACAGCTGGCCTTTCACAGCAGCGCGGCCGCATGACCTCGTCGAAGAGCCGCTTCAGCGCGCTCAACCAGCAGGTGCTGCGCTTCGACGAAGAAGAGATCAGGCCGCTCGGCGAGGCGGAACGGGCTGAGCTGATCCGCCGTTTCCGGGACGCGCTGCAACAGGCGGACATCGTCATCCTGTCCGATTACGGCAAGGGCATCTTGCTGGACGGCGTCGCCGCCGAACTGATCGCCATCTGCCGGGAGGCGGGCAAGCCGGTGCTTGTCGACCCGAAGGGCCGCGACTATGCGCGCTATGCCGGCGCGACCGCCGTCACCCCCAACCGCAAGGAACTCGGCGAGGCCCTCGGCCATGCGGTGTTCGCCGATGACGAGATCGTGGCGGCGGCGCGGGAACTGATTTCGGCGCACGGCTTCGACTTCGTCGTCGCCACCCGCAGCGAAAAGGGCATGAGCGTGGTCGGCCCCGAGGAGGCGCGCCACATCGCCACCCAGGCGCGCGAGGTGTTCGACGTCTCGGGCGCCGGCGATACGGTGATCGCGACCTTCGCGCTGGCGCTTGCAGCCGGCGCCGATCCTGTCGCCGCGGCCTCCATCGCCAACGCCGCCGGCGGCGTCGTGGTCGGCAAGCGCGGCACCGCGCGGCTGAGCGTCGAGGAACTCACGGGCGCGCTCTTCCGCTCGCACGGACCGACCGCGCATAAGGACGCCATCCTCGACGCCGTCTCGGCCGCGCGCATGGTGGCGGCATGGAAGGCGGAGGGGCTGAGCGTTGGCTTCACCAATGGCTGTTTCGACATCCTGCATGCCGGCCATGTCAGCCTGCTGCACGCGGCGCGCAGCCAGTGCGACCGGCTGGTGCTCGGCCTCAACAGCGATGCTTCCGTGCGCCGGCTGAAAGGGCCGGGCCGCCCGGTCAACGACCAGCATGACCGCGCCTGCGTGCTCGCCGCGCTCGCTTCCGTCGATGCCGTGGTGGTGTTCGAGGAGGATACGCCGCTGTCGCTGATCGAAGCGCTTCTGCCCGACATACTGGTCAAGGGCGCCGACTACACGATCGACACCGTGGTCGGCGCCGATGTGGTGCAGAAGGCGGGCGGCCGCGTCGTGCTGGTCGACCTCGTCGCCGGCAAGAGCACCACCGGCACGATCGGCAAACTGCGCGCCGGCGGCGCCACCAACTGAGGGATCTCATGTCCGAATTGAACGACTATCTGGTCCGCTCGGCGGCCGCCATCACTGCCACGGTCGAGCGAGATCTGACCAGCGAGATGGAACGTGCGGCGAGTGCCGTCGTATCGGCGCTGTCCTCCGGAAAGGCCTTGCTGGTCTGCGGCAATGGCGGCTCGGCCAGCGACGCCATCCATATCGCCACCGAACTGGTCGGCCGCTTCCTGAAGGAGCGCAAGGCCTACAATGTGATTGCGCTGCCGGCCAATGCCGGGATGCTGACCGCCTGGGGCAATGACTACGGCTTCGACACGGTGTTTTCGCGCCAGGTCGAAGCGCATGGCGCTGCGGGCGGCGTGCTTTTGGCGATCTCGACCAGCGGCAATTCGCCGAGCATCCTTGCCGCCGCCGAACAGGCGCGCATGATGGACATGACGGTGATCAGCCTGACCGGCGACACCGGTGGCAAGCTGAAGCCGCTCACCGACATCCTGCTCAACGTACCTTCGACCTCGACGCCGATCATCCAGCAAGGCCATTTGTGCCTCTATCACTATCTGTGCGAGGTGGTCGAAGCGCGCCTGTCGAATGGCTGACGGGATCGGGACGCCGCACCCGCTGACCGAACCGGGGCTCTGGGTGGAGCGGATCGGCGGCCGGGTTTTCCCGGTACGCTCGCCGGCGCTGTTCCTCGACCGCGACGGCACCATCAATGTCGACACCGACTATCCCAGCGATCCGGCCGAGATCGAGCTCAGGCCACGGATGCTGCCGGCGATCGCCGCCGCCAACCTGAGGGGGATACCGGTGATCGTCGTCACCAACCAGTCCGGCATCGCGCGCGGCTATTTCGGCTGGGACGTTTTCGCCAAGGTGAACGCCCGCGTGGTCGAGTTGCTGAACGGGCAGGGTGTGTTCGTCGACATGGTGCTGGCCTGCGCCTATCACGAGGCTGGCGTCGGGCATCTCGCCGTTGCCGATCATCCGATGCGCAAGCCCAATCCGGGCATGCTGATCGAGGCGGGCAGGCGCCTTGATCTCGATCTCCAGCGCTCCCTGATGGTCGGCGACAAGCTGGCCGACATGCAGGCGGGCCAACGCGCGGGCCTGGCGCAGGGCTGGCTGGTCGACGGTGAGGGGGCACTTCAGCCTGGCTTCGCCATCAGGCGCTTGCATGACGACCGCGATCTCGGCGGCCTGCTCGCGGCCGTGGAGACGCTCGGTCGGGACCGCGGCCTGCCGGCCTAGGCCTTATCGTCGCGCTGCGAGGCTTCGTAGAGCTTGGCCTCGGTGGCGAAGGAATAGATCATCACCGACATCGAGTAGACGAAGCCGTGGCGGCCGCACAGGAAGTAGCGCTTGGCCAGGTAGAATTTCAGGAAGTTGCCGAACGGTGACAGCACCAGCCGCACCAGGCCGGGCTTCTTGCCTTTCTCGACCAGCGTGACCGCCTTGAGGCTGGAATAGGCGTTGGCCCGGGCAAGATCCTCCTCGACCGATATTTCACGGCGATGCAGCAAGACACCGTCCTCGATCGTGTCGGTCTCGCCCGGCACGCGAACGGATTCATGCACCCGCGCGGTGAGATCCATGGTGGCGCCTTCCCTGCGGAAAAGCCTGAGCAGCCTGTTGTGCAGGACCCAGCGATGGGCATAGCCGTAGCCCTTCAGCCAGTCGCGGCGGCGCATGTACCATCCGCTGGCCTTGCCGCCGGCCGCCTGGGTGATGGCCACGATCGACTGCCGCAGCCGGCCGTCGACGCGCTCGTCCGGGTCGATCGAAAGGCACCAGGGCTGGTTGGCATGGTCGAGCGCGAATTGCCGCTGGCGGGGGAACCCCGGCCAGTCATTGTGCAGCAGCGTTATCGGATAGCCCTTGGCGATATAGCTTTTCACGCATTCGACGGTGCCGTCCGTCGAGCCGGAATCGACGATGATGATCTCGGCGCAGAAATCGATGCTTTCCAGGCACGGGCCGATCATATCGGCCTCGTTCACGCAGATGATGAGCGCCGAGACCGGGCTTGCAAAACGGGTCATGGTCCCCTTCTCATGCGGATTCTTCCGGATTTCACGTGCTCGCGCCATCTGTTCTCAAGCAATTCCGGGCGGAAAACCGTTACACATTTTTTCTGGAATGGCTTGAGAAACCAGTCAAGCGCCCAGTCAAGCAGTGAAGTCCGGCAGAGCCGTTCAGCCTTGTATATCAACGTCTTTCGAATACCAACGCGGCGCCGGTGTGGCGAAGGCCAGGAATTCGCCTATCGCGCGGGCGTCGGCTGGCCTCAGGGTCGCTCGAACGACACCAAACCCTCATCCTTGACGCGACGAATGGTGAGCGCGGTGCGCACCGTGTCGACGTTCGGCGTCGAGGTCAGTTCCTCGATGACGAAGGTCTGGAAGCTGCCGAGGTCGCTTGCCACGCAATGCAGCAGGAAATCGGACTCGCCCGACACCATCCAGGCATCGCGCACGATCGGCCAGCCGCGCGTGCGGTCGGCGAAGATGCGCAGTTCGGCATCGGCCTGGTGATGCAGCCCGACCAGGCAAAAGGCGACGACATCGAGGCCGAGCGCCGGAGCGTTGAGCAGCGCGCGATAGCCACGGATGATACCGGCTTCCTCCAGCCGCTTGACCCGGCGCAGGCAGGGCGGGGCCGAAATGCCGACGCGGTTCGAGAGCTCGACATTGGTCATGCGCCCGTCCGACTGAAGCTCGCGCAGGATCTTCCAGTCGATGGCGTCAAGATCGGCCTTGAGGGGCATCAGGGTTCTCGATGATCAGTGTGGCGCAAGAATCTTTCGCGATTTTGTAATTAAACGACTTTTGTGTCGAAGCCAGCCCTCGTCGACGCGATTTTGGACAGGTAACGAAAAGCGCTGATCGCGCGAATATCCACACGGGCCGAAGCTTTCCGGGGACGACGGTCGGCTCGTCTTGCTGGCGTGGCTGGCAGCCCTTACATTAAGCGCGACATTCCACGTCTTTTTCCAAGGCACACTCGTGTCCGCCCCGCAGAGGCTCCAAATGACCACCAAGCATGCGCCCGTTCTCATCATCGGTTCCGGTCCGGCCGGCTATACGGCGGCGGTCTATGCCGCGCGCGCCATGCTGAAGCCGATGCTCGTCGCCGGCCTGCAGCAGGGCGGTCAGCTGATGATCACCACGGACGTCGAAAACTATCCCGGCTTCGCCGACCCGATCCAGGGGCCGTGGCTGATGGAGCAGATGCTCAAGCAGGCCGAGCATGTCGGCACTGACATCATCAACGACATCATCACCGAGGTCGACCTCAATGTGCGGCCGTTCCGCGCCAAGGGCGATTCCGGCACGACCTACACGGCCGACGCGTTGATCATCGCCACCGGCGCACAAGCCAAGTGGCTGGGCATTCCCACCGAGCAGGACTTCATGGGCTTCGGCGTTTCGGCCTGCGCCACCTGCGACGGCTTCTTCTATCGCGGCAAGGATGTCGCGGTGGTCGGCGGCGGCAATTCGGCGGTGGAAGAGGCGCTCTATCTGTCCAACCTCGCCAAGAGCGTCACCGTCATTCACAGGCGCTCGGACTTCCGTGCCGAGCGCATCCTGCGCGAGCGGCTGTTGAAGAAGGACAATGTCCGCGTCATCTGGGACACGATCGTCGACGAGATCACCGGCCGCCCCGGCAAGGCACCGCTGCCGCCTTCGGTGGAGGGGCTGAAGCTCAGGCATGCCGTGACCGGTGCCGAGAGCCACCTCAAGGTCGACGGCGTCTTCGTGGCCATCGGCCATGCGCCCGCGGTCGAGCTGTTCGCCGGCAAGCTGAAGCAGAAGCCGAACGGCTATCTGTGGACAGCGCCGGATTCGACGCGCACCGACGTGCCTGGCGTGTTCGCGGCCGGCGACGTGACCGACGATATCTACCGTCAGGCAGTGACGGCGGCGGGGCTCGGCTGCATGGCCGCGCTCGAAGCGGAAAAGTATCTGGCCGGCATCGAGGTGCATCGCGAGGCAGCGGAATAGGCGGCTCGCAAAACTGTTAAAAAAACGGCTTAGAAGCGCCGTGTAAAAGCCTGATTTTTCATTCAAACGCCAACCGGAACGAGGGGAAATCATGGCGTTGGACTGGGACAAGCTACGCGTGTTTCACGCTGCGGCGGAAGCGGGGTCGTTTACGCATGCGGCCGAGACGCTGCATCTGTCGCAATCGGCGATATCGAGACAGGTGAGCGCGCTCGAACATGATGTCGGCGTGCCGCTGTTCAATCGTCATGCACGCGGCCTTGTGCTGACCGAACAGGGCGAGATGCTGTTCCGCACGGCGCATGACGTGCTGATGAAGCTGGAAACCATCAAGTCGCGGCTGACCGAGACCAAGGACCGCCCGTCCGGTGTGCTCAGGGTGACGACGACCGTCGGCCTCGGCGCCGGCTGGCTGACCGAGCGGGTGCAGGAGTTCATCGAACTCTACCCCGAAATCAGCCTGCAGCTGATCCTCGCCAACGAGGAGCTCGACCTCACCATGCGCCAGGCCGATTGCGCCATCCGGCTGCGCCAGCCGCAACAGCCGGACCTGATCCAGCGCCGCCTGTTTACCGTGCATTTCCATCTCTACGCGGCACCGTCCTATGTCGCCAAATACGGCAAGCCGGGCTCGATCGCAGAGTTGAGAAGCCATCGCATCGTCACCTTCGGCCTGCCTGTGCCGTCGCATCTGTCGGAGTTGAACTGGCTGGAGACGGTCGGTGATTTCGAGAGCGGCCGGCGCGTGCCGACACTGCAGATCAACGACATCCTGTCGATCAAGCGCGCCGTGCAGGGCGGCGCCGGCATCGCCATGCTGCCGGACTATGTGATCAGCAAGGATTCCGGCCTGGTGCAGCTTTTGCCGGAAACCGAGGTGCCGTCCTTCGACACCTATTTCGCCTATCCCGACGCGATGAAGAACCAGGCCAAGCTGCACGTGTTCCGCGACTTCATCATCGCCAAGGCCAGAAGCTGGTCCTTCTGATCCAGGGTCAGCTCCGCGAGCCTATCCTTTCCAGGGCGTAATCCGCGGCAGCCACCCCGGTACGTTGTGGCGGTAGGCTTTGTATTCGGCGCCATAGCGGCCGGCGAGCGTCGGCTCCTCATAGAGCTTGACGAAGGTCACCATGGCAGCCGCCGCGATCGCCGCGTAGGTGGCGATCGACCAGCTCGAGAACAACAGCGCCTGGCCGATAATGATCGACAGCACGGCGACATACATGGGATTGCGGACATGGCGGTAGATGCCGCCGATCACCAGTCTTTCGGTTGGTGCGACGGGGGCCGGCGTGCCCAGCCCCTCCAGTGCGAAGCGGGCGAAGGCATGTAGCAGCACGGCGGCCGCGGCGACAATGAGGACGCCGCCGGCGACGACAAGGCCGGGCAGGGGCGACCATGGCAGGCTCCAGCGCTCGCTGAGCAGCCAGGGAATCAGCCCGGCGACCACGCCGGGGGCAGCAATCAGGAAAATGCCGCTGCCGGCAATCGCCGAAAACCTACGCATTGGTTGATCTCCGCTTGACTGCCTTGGAATTGAACCGCCGGTGCCTCATTCCACATCATCAGTGTTTTTCGGCATTTTGGGAACAAAATCGGTTGGGATTGGCGTTTTCGAGACGACAATGACCCGAAAGTACGCTTCATTTTCACGATTCTGCTGGTCCTATTGGCTCCCTAAATGGGTTGGACCACAGCCTGTGCCTTTTTGCATGCGTGTGTTGCAAAATAGATGCTTGTTTCTTGGGCATGATGAGCACATATATAGATCATCTCCTGGGCGCGTTCTCCTCCCATTAGCGCCCTCGAGTGTTCCCCTCTGGAGGTTAGCCTTAACAGGCACTTCCAATCAAACTCAGCCGGATCTTCGTTGATCCGGCTTTTTTGTTGCCCGGACCCAGGCGGGACGAGCGAAAATTTCATCAGAATTGCCACGTAACAGTGTCATGTAACCTCTGGTAACATGACAACGATGCCTTCCGCTGCTATGTAGATGCTAGGACGCGGTGTGGTTCGGACGGGAGATGGGGGCATCACTCGTACGGCCCGGGCTCAGGCGGCTACCGCGTCCGAACCTTTTCCGCCGAAGTTCGGCGACCTACATGCGGCGGACCTGCCGTTTCTCCTCCCAAGAAAACGGTCCGCACAACAAAACGGCGTCCGGCCCCCCCGGGCGCCGTTTTTGGTTTTTGCCCCCTCGATCCTTCGAGGGGGCTTCTCATGAAACGAGTGAAATCAGGCCGCCTTGCCGTTGGCGTTCATCGCCTCGTCGGCGAGCCGGCCAGTCAGCTCGGCCATGTGGTCGAAGGCGGCGCGGTAGCTGGCAACGCCTGAAGTGGCCGACCGCAACTCGATGATCAGATCACCGATCTCGGCCTGCGGCATGGTCGCCTCGACGATATCCCATCCGGGCCAGTCGGGCCGCGCGTCATAGCCGAGGATCTGGCCGCGCCGCTGCGGGATCAGCGCGATGATCTTCGACGTCGCGTCCGACGGCGTGACGATCTTGACCTTCATCACCGGCTCCAGAAGCACCGGCGAGCAGGCGGCCATGCCTTCCTTCATGGCGAGCTTTGCCGCCATCTGGAAGGCCATGTCGGAGGAATCGACCGCATGGTAGGAGCCGTCCGACAGATTGACCGCGACGTCGACCACGGGGAAGCCGAGCGGGCCGGTCTTCAGATAGTCGCGTATGCCTGTCTCGACCGACTGGATATAGGTCTTGGGCACGACGCCGCCGGTGATGGTGTCGGTGAACTGGAAGCCGGAGCCGCGCGGCAGCGGCTTGATCTCGATCACCACATCGCCGAATTGGCCGTGGCCGCCCGACTGTTTCTTGTGACGGCCGCGCTGCTGCACCGGTTTGCGGATCGTCTCGCGATAGGGCACCGCCGGCGCATGGCCTTCGACCGGTATCTGGTTCTTGCCCTCCAGCCGCTCGCGCACCACGCGCAGATGCATCTCTCCGTGACCCGACAGCACGGTCTCGGCCGAGTCCTGGTTGTGGCGCAGGCTGAGCGAGGGGTCTTCCTCGGCCAGGCGCTGGATGGCCGCCGACATCTTGACCTCGTCCTTGCGCTCCTTGGGGCGCAGCGCGAAGGCGAAGACCGGCTGCGGCGGCTCGACATCGAAGAGCTGTTTGATGCCTCCCTTGGCGGAGCTGAGCGTCTGGCCCGTCTTGACCGCGTCCAGCTTGCCGAGCGCCACGGTGTCGCCGGTTCTGGCGGCGGTCAGCTTGACCTGGTCCTTGCCCAGCATCCTGTAGATGCCGGAAACCTTGGCGGTGTCGCCGCCGGGCAGCCACAGTTCCAAGCCGTCGGCGACCTGGCCCGACAGAATGCGTGACACCGACAGCTTGCCGCCATGCGGCGTGTGGATGGTCTTCATCACCTGGACCACCGTCGCGTTGCCGTCCGGGGCACCGAGCCGCTTGCGGGTCGCCTCGATGTCGGGCGCGTCGTGGCGGATCGTCTTCAACAGGCGCAGCACGCCATTGCCTTTCTCGGCGGTGCCGATCAGCACCGGTGTCACCGCGCCGTCGCGCAGATCGGCGGCGAGATCGTCGAAGATCGCGTCCCTGGGCGGCTCGATCTCCTCGAGCAACTGCTCCATCAGCTGGTCGTCATGGTCGGCCAGCGTCTCCAGCATGGAGAAGCGCGCCTCCAGCTCGCGCGCCTTGTCGTCGCCCGGTATCTCGGCCACCTCGCTCTCGGCATATTCACGGTAGATGTAGGCGCGCTCCAGCGCCAGATCGATCGAGCCGATGACGACGCCGTCCTTGCGCAGCGGAATCTGGCGCAGAAGCAGCGGCGCCGCGCTTGTCGGCTGCAGCATCTTCAGCGTGTCGCGCACGCCCGCGATCGCCTTGTCGACCTTGTTGAGGAACAGGATGCGTGGCACGCCGAGATCGTCAAGCTTGCGCATGATGAGCTGCAGGGCTGGGATCTTTTTTTCGTCGGCCTCGGCCACGACCACCGCGACATCGCAGGCGGCCAGTACCGGTTCGGCCTCGAAGGAGAATTCGATCGACCCGGGGCAGTCGACGAAGGTGAATTGCTCGCCCATGAATTCTGTGGTGGCGATCGACGCCTCGACGCTCATGGCGTGGGCGCGGGCCTCGAGCGAATGATCTGAAACGGTGTTGCCCGATGAAACCGGATTCTGGCGAGGGATGGCGCCCGTACGGGCCAATATGGCTTCGAGAAGTGTCGTCTTACCGCTTGCGAAGGGACCGACTATGGCAATGCATTTCGGTCCCGTGCGTCGTCCTCCGGCGCGAGTACCCATGGCTGACCTCCACTCAGGCGTTTCCCGTAGGACCGACTGGCATGCATGGTTCAGGCGTGGTCAATCGGTCCTGAGCGGCGGCCGGCCTGTTCGACCGTCGCGGGCGGGGTTCTTTTCATGTCCACCTGCCCTGATGCATCGTCCCACTTGTTTGCCGGCAGGGCAAGAAAAATAGGAAGCCGGCGCGGCTGGCCGGCTCAGGCGCTGAGCGCGAGCGGTTCGACCGAGCGCCCGGCAAACAGCGCGGCCGTCCCATGCGGGCAAGGTTCGTAGTCAAGAAAAATCAGGCCGAGCGGGCGACCCGGCCGGTTGCGTCCGGGCCAATCCGGGCCGAGAATGCATTTGACTTCAAGGGGCCGGCGCCTCGCCAGCTCCGACCAGTTCCAGGAACAGACGATGAAAATAATTGCTTGCGGGAGCGTGCCGACCATCATAGCGCCGGACAAATACTTCACCGGCCGGGTTCTGCAGACGCCGATCATCGAGACCGAGGCGCCGGCGCGGCTCAGGGCCACGCTGGTCAGTTTCGAACCCGGCGCGCGCACCCACTGGCACACGCATCCGCTTGGGCAGACGCTTTATGTCACCGCGGGCGCCGGCCTGGCCCAGACATGGGACGGGCCAATCCGGGAGATTAGGGCCGGTGACGTCATCTCCTTCGCGCCCGGCGAGAAGCATTGGCATGGCGCGGCGCCGAAGTCGGCGATGACGCATATCGCCATGCAGGAGGCGCTCGACGGCATCCATGCCGACTGGCTGGAAGCAGTGACGCCGGCGCAATATGGCGGCTGAGTGCTGAGCCTGAATTGACGAACCCGGCGGTAACGCCTGAGCGTTGACGCCGGGTTTTGTTTTGGACTTACCAGATCAGGTCAGGGATGCCGTGAAGCGCTGGATGCGGGTGCAGGCTTCCTCCAGCAGCGTCTCCGAGGTGGCGTAGGAGATGCGGAAGTTGGGGCCGAGGCCGAAGGCCGAGCCGAACACCACCGCGACGCCCTCGGCCTCGAGCAGTTCCGAGCAGAAGGTCTCGTCGGTGTCGATCACCTTGCCGGCCTTGGTCTTCCTGCCAATCAGCTGGGCGCAGGACGGATAGACATAGAAGGCGCCTTCCGGCGACGGGCAGGTGATACCGCGCGCCTGGTTGAGCATCGAGACGACGAGGTCGCGCCTGCCTTGAAAGATCGCCTTGTTCTTGGCGATGAAGTCCTGAGGGCCGTTCAACGCCTCGACCGAAGCCCATTGCGCGATGGTGCAGGCCCCCGACGTCTGCTGGCCCTGGATCATGTCCATCGCCTTGATCAGCTGAACCGGACCGGCCGCGTAGCCGATGCGCCAGCCGGTCATGGCATAGGCTTTCGAGACGCCGTTCATGGTCAGGGTGCGGTCGTAGAGCTTCGGCTCGACCTCGGCGATGGTCTTGAAGACGAAGTCGCCATAGGTCAGGTGCTCGTACATGTCGTCGGTCAGCGTCCAGACATGCGGATGCTTCAGGAGGACATCGGCCAGCGCGCGCAGTTCGGCGTGGGTATAGGCCGCGCCCGACGGGTTGGACGGCGAGTTCATCAAGAGCCATTTGGTCTTCGGCGTGATCGCCTTTTCCAGCACCGCCGGGGTCAGCTTGAAGCCGTTGTCGATCGAAGTGTCGGCAAACACCGACGTGCCGCCGCAGATCGCCACCATTTCGGGATAGCTGACCCAGTAGGGGCGGGGGATGATGACCTCGTCGCCGGGGTTCAGTGTCGCCATGAAGGCGTTGAACAGGATCTGCTTGCCGCCGGTGCCGACGATGGTCTGCTCGGGCTTGTAGTCGAGATTGTTCTCGCGCTTGAACTTTTTCGCGATCGCCTCGCGCAGCGGCACGATGCCCGAAACCGGCGGATACTTGGTCTCGCCACGGCGAATGGCTTCGATCGCCGCATTCTTGATGTTGTCGGGCGTATCGAAATCGGGCTCGCCGGCGCCAAGGCCAATGATATCCCGGCCGGCATTTTTCAGCTCGCGGGCTTTCTGCGTCACCGCGATGGTGGCGGAAGGCTTAACGCGGGAAAGGGTGTCGGCAAGAAAGGCCATGACCTTCTGTCTCTCCAAAGGATAGGCGCGGCCAGGAGCGGCCGCGGCGCTTCTCATGTCGCATCATTCCCCCCAGCGCAAGCCTTGTCGGCTGGGCCAGGTGGCGTGGCGCGGTCAATGAGGCGTGATCGGCAAAAGAAAGTTCATTAACGGGCGGTAGAGGCTTGCATGGCAGGATCGCGGCTCAATTCCGCCAGGTCGCGGAGCGAGGAACCCTTGTCACGCAGCATCGGACTTGCCCATATCATCCGTCATGATGACGGCACCTCGAGCGGTGTCTGGGGCATTTATACGCTGCAAAGCGCCTTCCAGCCGATCTTTGCCTTCAGCGAGGGCAAGCTGTCGGTCGCCGCGTTCGAAGGGCTGATCCGCCCGTTTCGCGACGGCGAGCCGCAATCGCCGATGACCTTCTTCTCGACATGTCCGGCGGCCGACCGCCTGCATGTCGAAGCGCTGACCAGGACACTGCATCTGCTCAATGCCGGCGCCTGCCTGCCGCAGGAGGCATCGATCTTCGTGAATTTCGATCCCTCGGTGTTCACCGAGCGATCGATCGTCGACAACGCCTTGCGGGACATGAGGCTGGTCCTGCACGAAGCCGGTATCGATCCGGGCCGCGTCGTGTGCGAGGTGACGGAGCAGAGATCGGCATCGCAGGAGACCCTGCACAGCTTCGTCGCCGCGCTCAGAGCCAACGGCTTCCGGATCGCCGTCGACGACTATGGCGCCGACGATTCCGACATCACCCGCGTCAAGGAGCTGCGCCCCGACATCGTCAAGTTCGATGCGCACTGGATCACACAACTGATGGAATCGGGCGCTGGTTTCGCGCTGCTGACATCCATGGTCAGGAGCTTCGAGGACCAGGGCATCCGCACCGTGTTCGAGGGCATCGAGGAAGGCTGGCAACTGGAGCTGGCCGAGCGATCGGGCGCCTCGATGGTCCAGGGCTACGTGCTGGCCCGTCCAGAACTCGCGCCGACAAGTTTCCGTGTTTTCGCGATGAGCAGTCCCGAACCTGTCCCCGCCGCAAGCCATACGACCGCTCCCGCCGCGGTTGCGCCGCGCACGGGGCGGCGGGCAAAGGCTTTCGGGCGCAGGATCGTGCCATGAGTGTCGAGCGCCGGCGCACCATTGGCGATGCGATCTTCGTCGATGAGATCGGCATCGAATATGGCATCCATGGCGACTTCCGCCTGCGCAGCGCCTACCAGCCGATCTACGCCCCGCACGGCGGCAGCTTGCACCCGGTGGCCGTGGAAGGCCTGATCGAGCCGCACCGGGCCGGCCGCCCGGGGTCGCCGCGGATGTTCTTCGACAGCGTCGCGGCCTCGGACCGCCTGTTCGTCGAAACCATGTGCCGGATGCTGCATCTCAGGAATTTCCACAATATCGGCGTCGATAGGCTCGACCTGTTCTTCAACTACAATCCACTGGTCAACGACCATGCTGGCCGGGCGCTGGCCGAGATCCGGCTGATGAGCCGGCATCTCGACGAACTCGGCCTGGCGCCCGCCATGCTGGTCTGTGAAATCACTGAACAGGCGGCGGACGATGCGCTGCTGGCCAGGCTGGTGCGTGAAATGCGGCGCGACGGCATCCGCATCGCCATCGATGATTTCGGGACCGGCCATTCGACCGAGGAGCGGGTGAGCCTGCTTCAGCCCGACATCGTCAAGATCGATGGCGGCTGGTTCGCGGAATTCTGCCGCCACGCCGCCGCGGAACGCTTCTTCCGCCCGCTGGTGTCCAGCCTGCACGACCGTGGCGCCAAGGTGCTGGTCGAGGGAATCGAGCAGCCCACCCACCTGCGCGTCGCGCTCGAAGGTGGGGTCGATTTGCTGCAGGGTTTTCTTCTCGGGCGTCCGGCGCTTGCCGGCACCATTTTCAACGAAGAGCCGCTTGCGGTCGATGTGCTGCTGGGCTTCGACAACAAGGTCGTGCCGTTGCATAAGCGGCGCTGATGGTCGCGCCAAAACAAATCATTGGTTGAGGATGCCGCCGCTGCGATAATCCGCCCGCAGAAGCAGCGCTCCGGGGACCGGCAATGATACTTTACAGCATGATCGACAGCGGCAATTGCTACAAGCCCAGGCTGCTGATGGCCAAGCTCGGCCTCGCTTTCACCACCGTCGAGGTGAGTTCGCATACCGGCGACACGCGCAAAGCCGATTTCGTCGCCAAGAATCCGAACGCCATGGTGCCGCTGCTGGAACTGGACGATGGCCGGCGGCTGGCCGAATCCAACGCCATCCTGCTCTATCTCGCGGAAGGCACGCGCTTGCTGCCGGCCGACAGATACGAGCGCGGGCTCGCCTATCAGTGGCTGTTCTTCGAGCAGTACAGCCACGAGCCTTACATAGCCGTGCGTAAGGCGCTGCTGACTTTTCCCGAACGGGCCGCGGACGCGACGCCCGAGCGGCTGGCGACGACGCTGGAGCGCGGCAACAAGGCGCTCGGCGTCATGAACACATATCTCGAAAACAACGCTTTCTTCGCCGGTGGCGCCTTCAGCATCGCCGACATCGCGCTTTATGCCTACACGCACACGGCGGAGCAGGGCGGCTTCCAGCTCGACGCCTATCCCGAGGTGGTGGCCTGGCTCGGCCGCGTGGAGGCGGATCCGGGGCATGTGCCGATCGAGTGGGTGGGGTAGGTCTGTCTCGGTCGTTCCGAATTGTGCGTTGGGGTCTGTGTGCTATTTGATAAGGCGGTCGTATTCTGCGTGGCTGCCGATCCATATCCAGTTATAGCCGTCAGCACTTTCCAGAGCCAAGGCACGATAGTTGCTATCTATTCTCGCCGACCAAAGCTCACCGACTTTCTTGAAATGGAGGGAGGGATGACGTGGGTTTTCCCTCAACAATGTAAAGCTCTTGTCGCTAAACGGCGAGCCGATTTCGGCAAGGACCGATACCTCGTCCAAAAACTTGCCGTGGCGCGATGTCTCACAGGTCGCGCAATTTACCGGCGGCAATCTCAGCGCGAGCCTCGGCCACCAATTTGTCCAGTCTGCCTGCCTTGATATCGGCTTCAATCTGCCGATCCCAGATGTCCGCCTGCAGTGCCTCGAACCAGGCGGCAAACGCCTTCAGTTCTTCCGGGCTCAACTCGGTGATGGATTTTTCGATTTGTTCAAGCTTGGTCATGACCTGGATGGTACCATTGTTGGCCATATGGTGCCACCGGTGGGACATAGGCCGGGCTTAGATGGCCAAAATCCAGGCAAATAAAAAGGCGGGATAAATCCCGCCTTCCCATTTCGGTAGCCTGATCGGGAGCGTCCGGTCCGGGCTGGCAGCTATCTGCTGTTCCAGCTTGTCGGGTCTTTCCACTCCGGCGCGCTTCTCGCGCGACCGTCAGTACATCCGTGACTTGCCGCGCGCCCCGAACTCTCGTCCGGCGCGCGCCATTTTCAAAATCAGGCTGCCTTGCTCAGAGAACCAGCGGACGACTTGCCAGTGCGGCGGTCCTGCTCGATCTCGAAGTTGATCTTCTGGCCTTCGACCAGGGTCGACAGGCCAGCGCGCTCGACAGCCGAGATGTGGACGAAAACGTCCGCGCCGCCGCTGTCAGGCTGGATGAAGCCGAAACCCTTGGTGGCGTTGAACCACTTGACCGTTCCAGTTGCCATAAAAATAGTCCTTCACATTTGCTTTGGTATGACCGGACCGAAATCCAGCCGGTGTGCATCGAGATTTTGGAGATAGACGTCAGCAAACGCGAAGATCGCGAGGCCCGGATCGATCGGCCGAAATATCAATGGGGCTGATATAGGCTGCTTTCGCACAAAAAACAAGACTGCGTGAAAAAGCCGTGATCGGGGGCCGCCCAACGGCCGCCCCAATCTGGTGAAACCGTGACGCACGATCGCGCCGTCCCCGGGCGGCGGATCGAGGGGAGAGGACCATGAAAACCATCCTGCTTGCCGCCTGCCTCACGCTGGTGGCCGCCCAGGCGCAGGCGATCTCGCGCTACGACCCGACGCGCATGAGCTGCGGCAAGGTTCAGTCGACGATCGCGCGCCAAGGTGCGGTCATCCTGCGCTATCAGTCGAAACGGGTGCCGGGGCTGCCGCTCTACGACCGCTACGTGCAGAGCCAGCAGTTCTGCACCATGGGCGAGGTGAGGACGCGGGCCTATGTGCCCAGCGCCGACACCAAGTCCTGCCCGGTCTATATCTGCAAGCGGCCGGACAATGAGCGTTTCAGGCATCGCTTCATCCGCCGCCACTAGGGTGTGCCGATATTCAGGTGATGCCGGCCTGCAAACCGTGGCTTCCTCCGCTTCCGGTGCTCACGTACTTCAAGTACGCTCCGCTCCGGTTCTCGAAAGCCACAGTTTTCGGCTTGGCCTGACCTGAATCTCAACACACCCGGGAGCAGCTTACTGCTCTCAAAAGCCGAAGGACACCTGCGCCGGCGGCGGCGGGCCGACGCGCACGCCTTCCATGGCCAGCATCTTTTCCTTGGTGACGGAGCCGCCGGGCGCCGAGAAGCCGCCGATCTTGCCGCCGGCGGCCAGGATGCGGTGGCACGGGATGACCAGCGGCACCGGATTGGCGCCAAGGGCGGCACCGGTTTCACGCGGCAGGCCGGCATGGCCGGCGCGCTTGGCGAGTTCGCCATAGGTGGTGGTTTCGCCATAGCCGAGTTTTCGTGCGGCGTCGTAGATGGCGAGGCGGAAATCGTCGATGCCGTCGAGATCGACGGGAAAGCCGGTGAAATCGACGTCCTCGCCCGCGGCATAGGCCTTGATCGAGGCAATCAGCTCGACCACCCATGACGGCTGGGCGGTGGAGACGGAAACGCCGGCGTGGCGCATCAGCCGCCGCTCCACCGCTTCGCGGCTGCGTTCGGGCAGGCAGAGCCGGATCAGGCCCTTTTCGCTCCAGGCGATGCCCATGAAACCGATCACTGTTTCTAACACTGCGTGGCCAGCTGTGATCGAAGAGGTCGTTTCCATGCTGTGCTCCTTTCCGCAAAGCGGCGGAATCCGGGATTCCTGCTGGTACATATCAGGAACAATATGGCACCGCTGCCTGCATCCCGCCACCCGAAAACCACCAGATGGCCCCGATTGCTACCCAAGAATCGCTGGTGTAAGGGAAATCTTAACGACCCGACAAACCGGACTCCGAGCGCGGCTTGCCAGCAAAACAAACCCTTATCGCCATCGGTGTGATCGTCGCGGCAGCCGGCATGAGCGGCTGCACCTCGACCTCGCAGATGAAGGCCGCGCCGTCCCTGACCGAAACCGCGACCATGGCAGGCAGCGATGCCGGCTTCACCGTGCCGCTGCCGGACACGGTTTCGGTACTGCCTCAATCCTCTGGAATCACGCCGGGTCAGACGGCCGAGTTGACCCCCGGCCCGACCACCCCGGCACTCGATTCCGCCGCCCAGCCGGCCGCGGCGACCGCGGCCTTTGCCGGGGCAACGCCTACAACGCCGGCAGTCCCCGCCGTGATGACCGCCAATGCCTGGCAGGCGCCGCCGCCGTCTAAGGCCGGCCAGCCGGTCGGGGTCGCCGGGACCTACACGACCGCGGGGCTCATCGTGCCGGCGGTTGCCAAGGGCGGCCAGAAAATGCCCGGCGTGCAGCAGGTGGCCTATGTCGTGCCGCAGAACCCGGCTGCCCTGGTGCAGTTCCCGTCGGCGCCGGTCGAGCCGGCGGAAGAACAGCATGCGACCGGCATGCGCGGCGACGTCGACCGGCTGATCGTCAAATACGCCGCCTTCTACCAGGTGCCGGTGGATCTGGTGCGCCATGTCGTCAACCGCGAAAGCACCTACAATCCCAAGGCCTACAATAACGGCCATTGGGGACTGATGCAGATCAAGCACGCGACGGCGCGCGGCATGGGCTATGACGGGCCGGCCAAGGGCCTGTTCGACGCCGAGACCAATCTCAAATACGCGGTCAAATATCTGCGCGGCGCCTGGCTGGTGTCGAACGGCAACGCCAAGAAGGCCGACTGGCTCTACCAGACCGGCTACTATTTCGACGCCAAGCGCAAGGGCCTGCTCGAGGCCACCGGCCTCGGTGTCGACCGCAAGCGCGGGCGCCTGCAGCCCGACGCCTGAGCGCGATGCCCGAACCGCGTCCGCCGGCTCCAAACGACATCCGGCTGCGCAAGATCCTCGACGAGACGCTGGTTGCGCCGCACTGGCCTGACGGTTTTGTCATGCGCGGCTTCGAGCGCGGTGACGCGCTGCCGCTGCATGCGCTGCTGGGCGAAGTGTTCGACGATGGCACCGACGGCCCCTTCGACGAATGGTGGCCACGCATATCCGAAGATCCCGAATTCGACCCGGCGCTGTGTTTCCTCGTCATCGATGCCAAGGGCCGGCTGGCCGCGGCCGCACTGTGCTGGAGCTCGGCATTCGTCAAGGACCTGGCCGTTCATCCCGAGGCGCGCGGCAAGGGTGTCGGCGAGGCCCTGATGTGGCACGCCTTCGCCATTTTTCGCGACCGGGGGGCCGCCCATGTCGATCTCAAGACCAATACGCTCGAGAACGCGGCCGCCGTGCGGCTCTACGAGCGGCTGGGCATGCGGCCCGTCGCCTGGGAAGGCTGACCCAGCCGTCCCCGGTCATGGCCTGTTCGGAACCCAAAGCGCCGCTCCGCATTCAATGAACGGTGGGGTCTGACCGGCTGCCGGTGCTGTGCGCCGCCGGCTGCCAAGGAGATCCACCGATGAAGGTTTTCCACGCATTGCTGGCGTTGAGCGTCGCTGCCGTGCTCGCTGCGGGTCCGGCGCGGGCCGTCGAGCTGTCGATCGTGTCGGGCGACACCGGCAACGGCCTCAAGGTGCTGCGCGAGATCCTCGACCGCTATGAGAAAGTAAGCGGCGACAAGGTCACCATCGTCGCCATGCCGTCATCCGGGACCGACCAGTTCGGCCAGTACAGGCTGTGGCTCGCCGCCGGCAACAGCGACGTCGACGTCTACCAGACCGATGTCATCTGGGCGCCGCAGCTCGCCAACCAGTTCGTCGATCTGACCGAGGCGACCAGGGATGTCGTGGCCAGTCATTTCCCGTCGATCATCCAGTCGCAGACCGTCGACGGCAGGCTGGTGGCGCTGCCGATCTTCACCGATGCACCGGCGCTCTATTACCGCAAGGATCTGCTCGACAAATACGGCGCCAAGGTGCCGGCCACCTGGAAGGAGCTGGGCGACACCGCCAGGCTGGTGATGGACAAGGAGCGTGCCTCGGGCAACAGGGATATCTGGGGCTTCGTCTTCCAGGGCAACGCCTATGAGGGGCTGACCTGCGACGCGTTCGAATGGGTCGTGTCGAACGGCGGCGGCCATATCGTCGAGCCGGATGGCGCGATTTCCATCAACAACGCCCAGGCGGCGGCCGCGCTCGACATGGCCAAGGGCTGGATCGGCACCATCGCGCCGCCGGGCGTGCTCGCCTACCAGGAAGAAGAATCGCGTGGCGTCTGGCAGACGGGCAATGCGGTCTTCATGCGCAACTGGCCCTATGCCTATGCGCTGGGCAACAGCCAGGGGTCGCCGATCAAGGGCAGGTTCGACGTCGCGCCGCTGCCGGCGGGCGCCGGCGAGGGCGCCCGCCCGGCGGCGACGCTCGGCGGCTGGAACCTCGCCGTCTCGAAATATTCCAGGCACCCGGATGCGGCGATCGAACTGGTCAAGTTCATCGCCTCGCCGGCAATGCAGAAATACCGCACGCTGAAGACCGCCAACCTGCCGACCATCCAGGCGCGCTATGACGATGCCGACATCGCCAGCCAGCAGCCGATCATTCCGCAGTGGAAGGATGTCTTCCTCAATGCCGGGCCGCGGCCCTCGGCGGTGACCAGGAATAAGTACAACGAGGCGTCGAGCCAGTTCTGGAACGCCGTCCACAAGACCTTGTCCGGCGAAGGCAGCGCCGCCGACAATCTGGCTGACCTCGAGGCGACGCTGACCCGGCTGAAAGGCAAGGGCTGGTGAGCGCGCGACCGTCTGATGCCGCCGACCGGCGCCAGGGCTCGCGGCTGATGCGCCAGCGTGTGCGCTCGGCGTGGCTGTTCCTGGCGCCGATGCTTCTGGTGCTCGCCGCCGCTGCCGGCTGGCCGCTCGCCCGCACGGTCTATTTCAGCTTCACCGATGCCTCGCTGTCCGATCTCGACGCCCGCCAATGGGTCGGCCTCGCCAACTATGTCTCGGTTCTGCGCATGCCGAGCGGCAGGGTCATCCACGACGGGCTGCTTCTCGACCCGGTCTGGTGGCGTGCCGTGTGGAACACCGTGCGGTTCGCGGTGGTTTCGGTGACCTGCGAGACGATCCTCGGCATGGTCGTCGCCCTGGTGCTCAACGCCGAATTTCCCGGCCGCGGCATCGTCAGGGCGGCGATCCTCATCCCCTGGGCGATCCCGACCATCGTCTCGGCCAAGATGTGGCAGTGGATGCTGAACGACCAGTTCGGCATCATCAATGTCGTGCTGATCAATCTGGGACTGATCGACACCAAGATCGCCTGGACCGCCAGCGCCGACACGGCGATGGCGGCGGTGCTGATCGTCGACATCTGGAAGACGACGCCCTTCATGGCGCTGCTGATCCTGGCCGCGCTGCAGATGCTGCCACGCGAGATCATCGAGGTCGCCAGGCTCGACGGCGCCAATCCCTGGCAGATCTTCTGGCGGGTGACCTTGCCGCTGATCCGCCCGGCGGTGATGGTGGCGGTGATCTTCCGGGCGCTCGATGCGCTGCGCATCTTCGACCTGATCTATGTGCTGACGCCCAACAATGCGCACACCAAGTCGATGTCGGTATTCGCCCGCGAGAACCTGTTCGAGTTCGACAAGTTCGCCCATGGCTCGGCCGCCTCGACCCTGCTCTTCCTCGTCCTCGCCTTGCTCACCATCCTCACCATCCGCATCGGCCGGATAAGCCTGGAAGGAGGACGCTGAGATGTGGGTCCTGAAGCGCACGGGCTTCTATCTGCTGGTCGGGGCAATCGTGCTCATCGCAGTGTTCCCGTTCTACTATGCCATCGTCACCAGCCTGAAATCGGGGACCGAGCTGTTCCAGGCCGATCCGTGGCCGAAGGCACCCAGCCTCGACAATTATCGCAACGTGCTGGCCGAGGGTGCCTTCATGCGCAATCTCCTGAATTCCCTGGTCGTCTCGGGCGCGGTCGTCGCACTCTCGCTGTTCCTCGGCGTCACCGCGGCCTACGCACTGGCGCGTGTCCGTTTTCGCGGCCGCTCGGCATTGCTGTTCGCCATCCTGTCGGTCTCGATGTTCCCGCAAGTGGCGGTGCTGGCCGGGCTGTTCGAACTGGTGCGGATGTTCGGCCTCTACAATTCGCTCTTCGCGCTGATCTTCTCCTACATGATCTTCACCTTGCCGTTCACCGTCTGGGTGCTCACCGCCTTTGTCCGCGACCTGCCGGTCGAGGTCGAGGAGGCGGCGATCCTCGATGGCGCGACGCCGTGGATCATCATCACCCGCATCTTCCTGCCGCTGATGTGGCCGGCGCTGGCGACCACCGGACTGCTGGCCTTCATTGGGGCGTGGAACGAGTTCCTGTTTGCCCTGACCTTCACCTCCAACGATGCGCGGCGGACCGTGCCGGTGGCGATCGCGCTGCTCTCGGGCAATTCGCAGTTCGAAATCCCGTGGGGCAACATCATGGCCGCCTCGGTGATCGTCACGGTGCCGCTGGTGGTGCTGGTGCTGATCTTCCAGCGCAAGATCGTCTCCGGCCTCACCGCCGGCGGGGTGAAAGGGTGAAGCGCGGACCTTGCGCTCAGATATCCGGCGCGTTGCCGATCTTCCGCTTGAGCTCCAGCGCCCAGGCGCGGCCCTCGTCGCCGCCCCACAGCAGCCAGGCGATGTATCCGGCGGAGGGGTTGTCCTCATTGCCGTAATTCTTGCCGCGCTTGTCGACCTCGTGGCGGGCAAAGTAGCTGACCATGCGGCGGATGGTGGACGGCGCCAGCTTCTCGCGGTTCTTCAGTTCGGTGGCCCGCGCGACGCCGATCTCGGTGCCGCCGCGCCCGAACTGCTTGCGCAGCCGCAAACCCTTGGCGGCGTTGTCGGCCACCACTTGCGGACAGCGCAGGTCGATCTCGTCGGTCTCGCTCATTTCGTCCCTCCGTGGTGAAAGCTGTAGCCGATGGAGGGAATGTCGCAAAGCCGGAGCGGTTCCGATGCAGGAATGTCGGAACCGGTTACGGCCAAACGTCCTTAGGGAGCAGAGCAACCGCGCCGGGACGCCGCGCGCGGAACCAAGGAGCCGATCATGATCACCTTTCCCAACGAATCCGCCAAATACCGCACCGCGCGCGAAAAGCTGCTGAAAAAGGAAATCGAGCTGCGCCGCGCCATGGAAGCCGTGGCCGAGGCGCGGCGCACCCTTCCGCCGGGCGGGCTGGTGCCGAAGGACTATGTGTTCGAAGGGCTGGATATCGCCGGCAGGACCGCGAAGATAAGACTGTCGGAGCTGTTCGCGCCCGGCAAGGACACGCTGATCCTCTACCAGATGATGTTTCCGCGCCACCCGCAGGAGACGCGCGAGGTGGCGACCAGCGGCGGCACGGCGAAGCTCGCGCGGCCCGACCAGCCGTGCCCGTCCTGCACCGCGCTGCTCGACCAGTTCGACGGCGCGGTCGGCCATTTGGAAGCCGCCGGCTTCAACTTCGCCGTCGTGGCCAAGACGGCGCTGGAAAATCTGGTCACGCTGGGCCGGGATCGCGGCTGGCGCAACATGCGGCTGGTGTCTTCGGCCAGCAACAGCTTCAAGCGCGACTACAACGCCGAGTCGGCCGACGGTGCGCAGATCCCGCTGCTGTCGGTGTTTCATCGAGATGCTGACGGCATCAGGCATTTCTGGTCGTCGGAACTCGGTTTCGCGCCAACCGAACCCGGCCAGGACCCGCGCGCCATCGGCACCTGCGAGATCCTGTGGAACCTGATGGACTTTACCCCGGAAGGCCGGCCGGACTGGAACGAGCAGCTGCAATATGGCGAGGCGTGCTGCCACTGAGGCAGGCGCGCCCTCGCTGAAACTCTCGCTAAAGTCGGCCGGAACATCGGAAGACCCGCTGCATTGATAGGAGACGGTTTGCGACCCCTTTCACGGATTCGAAGTGCGACCCACACTTAAAAACGTATGGGACCTGGTGCGAGAAAGCGTGGTTGGCTTTGTCGACGACAATGCCCTTAGTCATGGCGCGGCGATGGCCTTTTATGCCGCCACGTCGCTGGCCCCGGTTCTGATAATTGTCGTCGCCATAGCTGGCATCGCATTTGGCCATGACGCGGCACAGTTGGCTTTATCTGCCCAGATATCGGGGCTGATGGGTTCGGAAAGTGCGGCGCTCCTTCAGACAGCACTCGAAGGGGCATCCAGCAAATCATCGGGGACCCTGGCGGCCATCATCGGCGTGGCCACTTTGCTCGTCACCGCCTCCGCCGTGTTTGGCGAGATGCAGCAGGCCCTCAATGCAATATGGAAGGTTGAAGCGAAAGGAAGCTCGCTGTCGCGTCTCTTGCGGGCGCGTGCGGCAAGTCTCGGCCTGGTCGCCGCCCTCGGCTTTATGTTGCTGGTGTCCTTGGTGGCGAGTGCGGCGATCTCCGCCCTGGGCAATTTGATCAGCGCTCATTTGCCGTTCGGCGAATTTGTTCTGAGCGCGATCAACACGTTGATTTCCTTTTCCCTGATCTCCGTGATGTTTGCGGCGATCTACAAGGTCCTGCCGGACCGTGCCTTGGAGTGGCGGGATGTCGCGATCGGTGCTGTCGTGACCGCCGCTCTGTTCACATTGGGGAAGTCGCTTATCGGTTGGTATATCGGCACAAGTGCGCTCGCATCGTCCTATGGTGCGGCCGGAGGGCTGCTCGTCATACTGCTCTGGGTCTATTATTCATCGGAAATCTTTCTGCTCGGCGCGGAGTTGACCCGCGCCTATTCCGTTCGCCATGGGAGCAGGTCCGACCTGGACGGGCGGGTTCAAACTGCTCCCGCTCCGCAAAATCTTGTTTCAATGCGCCGAAGGCCCAGCTCTTCGGGCGCCGTTGCGTTGTTGGCGGTGGCGTGCGTGAGCGCAACGATGACGGCCTTTCTGCTGGGGCCTCGTCGCCCGTAGGGAGAGAGCCGCTGCTCCTCGCGCGAGGAGAAGGGACGCGGCTGGCAACCTCACCGCATCTGCCGCGTTGGGTCTGCGAGGACACCTTCACGGAGCGTTTCGATGAAACCGCATCTCGCCGTTGCCATGCTGGCCCTTGTGGCCGGAACGCCTTCAGCCTTTTCACAGCAGGCGGCCAGCACCTTGCCGGCGGTGTCGGAGAACAAGGTCGACACCGACACCTTCACCAAGACGGTGGTCAGCGCCAACCGCTTCGAGATCGAAAGCAGCAAGCTGGCGCAGAAAAAGGGCGTCGCGGCTGATGTCGCCGATTTCGCCGCGCTGATGGTCAAGGACCACACCAAGGCCGGCCAGGATTTCAAGGCGGCGCTGGAAAGGAGCCAGACCACGGCATCCATCAAGCCCGAAGGCCCGCCGCTGTTGCCGGCAGACCAGGCAATGCTCGACCAGCTCAAGACGCTGGATGGCGAGGCCTTCCAGGCCAAATACATCACCTTGCAGACCGAGGCGCACAAGCAGGCGGTGGCGATGTTTTCCACCTACGCCCGCTCCGGCGACGACCCGGCGCTGAAGGAATTCGCCAAGAAGACGCTGGAGGTGCTGAAGATGCACGAGATGCATTTGAAGGATGTGGCGGCGGTGCATTAGCGGCTGGGCGAGTTGTTCGAGTGCAGGCCATCCTTCCGGCTGGTGGAGCCCCCTTCATTTCGTCATCCACGGGCGGAGCAAGGAGCGCAGCGACGCGGCGCAGACCCGAGGATCCATGCCGGGACTTCAAAGCGTTGCTACAGTGCGGGATTCTGTTCCGCTGCGTCCTCGATTGATGTCGCGGCATGGATCCTAGGGTCTCCGCGACGCCGCTCCGCGGCTGCTTCGCCCTAGGATGACGAAGGTGGGGGTGTCAGGCGCTCTAGCCCCTGGCAAACCCCACACCCAACCTAGCCCTGTGCCCCCACCCGCCATGAATTAAACTGCCCGGCATCACCCTCGGGAGCACCCCATGCCCAAGATCGATCTCGCATCCGTGCCCGTCCGCAAAGGCTCCGGCTACCCCGCGCCCTTCGACGCCCCTTGCGCGACCTGCACGCGCCGGCGCCTCGGCGATGCCGGCGGGCTCACCGATTTCGGCGTCAACCTGATGACCTTGCCGCCAGGCGGCCGGTCGAGCCAGCGCCACTGGCACAGCCATGAGGACGAGCTCGTCTATGTGCTGGAGGGCGAACTGGTGCTGGTCGAGGATGGCGGCGAGACGCTGCTCAGGGCCGGCGACAGTGCTGCCTTCGCCAAAAACAGCGGCAACGGCCACCATATGATCAACCGCTCGGCGACGACGGCTGTTTACCTCGAGGTCGGCTCGCGCAATCCGGACGACGTCATCACCTGCGACATCGACATGATGAGCCCGAGTTCCGATGGGCGGTTTTTGCACAATGATGGAACGCCGTATCCGTGGCAGGGGTGAGCCCCGGGGCGGCGCGCGACGCGGGCCTTCCTTCTCCCCTTGTGGGAGAAGGTGGATTGCCGCGGAGCGGCAAGACGGATGAGGGGTGTTCCAGCTTGGCGCCACGTTCATGCCCGGGCAGCACCTCAGGGGGAAAACGGACGAAACCAGCAACGTCTCGTTCCTTCACGCACCCCTCATCCGTCTCGGCGCTGCGCGCCGATCCACCTTCTCCCACAAGGGGAGAAGGAAGAACCGCGCTGGCGTTCCGTCGTCGCCGCGCTAAGCTCGCTGCAACCCAGGGAGCACACCCATGCAAAAACAAGTCATCGAAGTACCCGTCATGTCGGACAAGGTGCGCTCACTCGGCCTGCCCTGCTCGACGGCGGTGAAGGCCAACGGCTTCGTGTTCATCTCGGCGACGCCGCCGGTGGACATGGTGACCGGCGAGATGGTGCGCGGCGACATCGAGGTCCAGACCGAGGCGTCGCTGAAAGCGCTGAAACACTGCCTGGAAGCGGCCGGCACCTCGCTGGAGAATGTCGTGATGGTGCGCATCTACGCCGTCAATTCCGGCTTCTACAACGTGATAAACAGGGTGTATGCCCGGTATTTCAGCGAGAACCCGCCGGCACGGAGTTTCGTGCCGGTGGCGTCATGGCCGATGGAGTTCGATATCGAGATTGAGTGCGTGGCGGTGGGGTGAGGGGCGCACTACAAGATTCCGTTCGCTGCGGCGGAGACCTTCAATTTGCTGAAAGCGCATGTTATCTTTCTCTTTTGGAAGGCTACTTTCTAAATACCTTTCTGGGGCGGAAATGCGTAGTTTTTGGCTTGGGCTTCCTCGGCTTTTTACAATATTGGCCTTGGGCCTGTTGGCGGCGTCAACGGCTCCTCAATCAGCGGCCGCGGCTTGCCCTGATATTCCCATGGCCGTGGCCGGCCCCATGACGGGAGATTGGGCCGTTTACGGCGAGGAAATGCGCCGTGGCGCTCAACTCGCAGCAGACGACATCAATGCCAAAGGTGGGATTGGGGGATGCAAGATAGCGCTTGTCGTCCTTGATGATCAGGGCACCCCGGATACCGCCATCGGCATTGCCAAGGCATTTGCTAGGGACAGAGTTCGCTTTGTTGTTGGCCACTACAATTCAGGGTCTTCAATTCCAGCTTCGCAAATTTACGCCAAGAACAATACTTTGATGGTCAGTCCAGCATCCACAAATCCCGGGCTTACCGAATTCAAGCTCTGGAATGTTGTTCGCACAGCGGGGCGTGACGATGTTCAAGGGACGTTTGCCGGCGAATACATGGCGGATCATTTCGCAGCTCGGAATCTGGCCATCGTAAGTGATGGTACGCCCTATGGAGACGGCTTGGCGAACAAGGCCCGGAAGGCGCTGCGAGCAAAGGGGCATCCTGAAAAGCTGGCTATCAAGGTTAGATATGATCAGACCAATTTTGGAGACCTGATCGGCAAAATGAAAGCCGCGAAGATCGACGTTGCGTTCTTTGCCGGGTTGGGGGACCAGTTGGGTCGGCTTATTCGTCAAAGTGACGAGGCTGATATGCACCTGCAATTCATCTCCGGTGACGGAGCCATGGTCAAGGGTCTGACTGGCTTGGCCGGGCCGGCTGTTCAGGGGACCCTGATCGTGTTTTCCCCCGAGGACCGGTCCAATCCAGCTGCAAAGGATGTGGTTGCGCGTTTTCGCTCTCAGGGGTTCGAGCCCGAGGCTTATACGTTGAAGTCCTATGCCGCCGTCCAGGTCATCGCCGGAGGTATCGAGATGGCAGGAGTCCAAGCGCCGAGGCTCGTCGCCGCCGCCATAAAATCAGGCAAGCCGATTTCGACCGTATTGGGCGATCTGACGTTCGACGCGAAAGGCGATCGGCGCCAGCCTGATGTGGCGATGTATGTCTGGACGAAACAGGCGAACGGTGGCCTGTCGTTGGAGCCGATGAAATAGGGCCGCTTGGCAGTCCCAACTTGAGATGTGAGCGCTGCCCCTCATCCGCCTGCCGGCACCTTCTCCCCGTGAACGGGGAGAAGAGAGCTAATCGCCTAAGCAAAATACTCCTGCAGCGGCCTGACCTCCAGGCTCCCAGCCTTCAACGCCGCGATCGCCTCCGCCACGGCCGCTGCGCCCGACAGCGTCGTGTAATACGGCACCTTCTGCATCAGCGTTGCCCTGCGTAGCGACTTCGAGTCCGACACCGCCTTCTGGCCGTCCGTGGTGTTGAAGACGATCTGGACCTGGCGGTTGCGGATGGCGTCCTCGATGTGGGGGCGGCCTTCGAGCACCTTGTTGATCTTTTCGGCGACCACGCCGTTTTCGGCGAGGAAGCGGGCGGTGCCCGAGGTGGCCAGCACCTTGAAGCCGAGGCCGGCCAGGCGCTTGACCGCCGGCAATATGCCTTTCTTGTCCTCGTCGCGCACCGAGACGAACAGCGTGCCGGAGCGCGGCAGGTCGACGCCGGCGCCGAGCTGGCTCTTGGCGAAGGCGAGCGCGAAGTCGCGGTCGAGGCCCATGACCTCGCCGGTCGAGCGCATTTCCGGGCCGAGCAATATGTCGACGCCGGGGAAGCGGGCGAAGGGGAAGACGGCTTCCTTGACCGCGATGTGGCCGGGATTCCTGGGGTCGGGCATGGCGCCGTAATGGGAGAAGGCGTCTTCCAGCGTCTCGCCGGCCATGATGCGGGCGGCGATCTTGGCGATGGGCCGGCCGATGGTCTTGGCGACGAAGGGCACGGTGCGCGATGCCCGCGGGTTGACCTCCAGCACATAGACCGTGCCGTCCTTGATCGCGTACTGCACGTTCATCAGCCCGCCGACATTGAGCGCGCGGGCGAGCGCCGCCGTCTGGCGCTCCAGCTCGTCAACCAATTCCGAAGGCAGCGAGTGAACGGGGAGCGAGCACGCCGAGTCGCCGGAATGGATGCCGGCTTCCTCGATGTGTTCGAGAATGCCCGACACGAAGGTCGCCTTGCCGTCGCAGAGACAGTCGACGTCGACCTCGATGGCACCCGAGAGATAGGTGTCGAACAGCAGCGGGTTCTTGCCGAGCAGCGTGTTGATCTGGCCGGTCTTGTCGTTGGGGTATTTCTGCTTGATATCCTCCGGCACCAGGCCGGGCACGGTGTCGAGCAGATAGGTCTGCAGCATGCCTTCGTTGTAGATGATCTGCATGGCGCGGCCGCCAAGCACATAGGAGGGGCGCACCACCAGGGGGAAGCCGAGCTCGCCGGCGACGGTGCGGGCCTGCTCGACCGAATAGGCGATGCCGTTCTTCGGCTGACTGAGGTTGAGCTTGTGCAGGAGTTTCTGGAAACGGTCCCGGTCTTCGGCCAGATCGATCATGTCGGGCGAGGTGCCGAGGATCGGGATGCCCGCCTTCTCCAGCGCATCCGCCAGCTTCAGCGGCGTCTGGCCGCCGAACTGGACGATGACGCCGATCAGTTCGCCCGAGGCCTGCTCGGCGCGCAGGATCTCCAGCACGTCCTCCGCCGTGAGCGGCTCGAAATAGAGCCGGTCCGAAGTGTCGTAGTCGGTCGAGACGGTTTCGGGGTTGCAGTTGATCATGATCGCTTCATAGCCGGCGTCGCGCAGCGCGAAGGCCGCGTGGCAGCAGCAATAGTCGAACTCGATGCCCTGGCCGATGCGGTTCGGCCCGCCGCCGAGGATGACGACCTTCTTGCGCGCAGAGACCTGCGCCTCGTTGGCGAGCGCGCCGGCGAAAGGCACTTCATAGGTCGAATACATGTAGGCGGTCGGCGAGGCGAACTCGGCGGCGCAAGTGTCGATGCGCTTATAAACCGGATGAACGTCGAGCTTTTCACGAATCTTCTGAACGACTTCGGCGTCGGTCTTCGTCAGCGACGCGAGGCGGGCGTCGGAGAAGCCCATGGCTTTCAGCATGCGCAGATTGACGGCGTCCTCAGGAATGCCGTGCTCGCGGATGCGGGCCTCCATGGCGAGAATGCCGGCGATCTGTTCGAGGAACCACGGGTCGATCTTGCACATGGCGTGCACGTCTTCCAGCGAGGTGCCCATGCGGATCGCCTGCGCCACCATGCGCAGCCGGTCCGGCGTCGGGGTGCCCAATGCGGCGCGGATGGCGTTGCGGTCGTCGGCGTGGTTGGCCGCCACGGCGCCGTGGCCGAGGCCGGGGATCTCGATCTCGTCGAGGCCGGTGAGGCCGGTTTCCAGTCCGCGCAGCGCCTTCTGCAGCGATTCCTGGAAAGTGCGGCCGATGGCCATGACTTCGCCGACCGACTTCATGGCGGTGGTCAGCACCGGCTCTGCGCCGGGGAACTTTTCGAAGGCAAAGCGCGGGATCTTCGTCACGACATAATCGATCGACGGCTCGAACGAAGCCGGCGTCGCGCCGCCGGTGATGTCGTTCTCCAACTCGTCCAGCGTGTAGCCGACGGCGAGCTTGGCGGCGATCTTGGCGATCGGGAAACCGGTCGCCTTGGAGGCAAGCGCGGACGAGCGCGAGACGCGCGGGTTCATCTCGATGACGACGAGGCGGCCATCGGCCGGGTTGACGGCGAACTGCACGTTGGAGCCGCCGGTCTCGACGCCGATCTCGCGCAGCACCGCGATCGAGGCGTTGCGCATCATCTGGTATTCTTTGTCAGTGAGCGTGAGGGCAGGGGCGACGGTGATGGAATCGCCCGTATGCACGCCCATCGGGTCGATGTTCTCGATCGAGCAGACGATGATGCAATTGTCCGCTCTGTCGCGGACGACCTCCATCTCATACTCCTTCCAGCCGAGCACGCTTTCCTCGATCAGCACTTCGGTGGTCGGCGAGGCATCGAGGCCGGACTGGACGATGTCGTAGAATTCGGCCCTGTTGTAGGCGATGCCGCCGCCGGTGCCGCCCATGGTGAAGGAGGGGCGGATGATGGCGGGAAGGCCGACATGGTCGAGCGCCTGGGCGGCGATCGCCATGCCATGGCTGATGTAGCGCTGCTTGCGGTCGCCTTCGCCGAGGTTCCAGCGGGTTTCCAGCGCATCGAGCGCGGCGTCGAGATTGTCGGGCTTTTCGGCCTTCAGCGCGGCGCGCTCGGCTTCGTGCGTCTTGCGGTCGGCGTTCTTGACGTCGGTGGCGTTGGCCAGCATCGACTTCGGCGTTTCGAGCCCGATCGTCTTCATCGCCTCGCGAAACAGAGCGCGGTCCTCGGCCTTGTCGATGGCATGGGCGTCGGCGCCGATCATCTCGACATTGTAGCGCTCGAGCACGCCCATGCGGCGCAGCGACAGCGCGGTGTTGAGCGCGGTCTGGCCGCCCATGGTCGGCAGCAGCGCGTCGGGCCGTTCCTTGGCGATGATCTTGGCCACGACCTCGGGGGTGATCGGCTCGATATAGGTGGCGTCGGCCAGTTCCGGGTCGGTCATGATGGTGGCCGGATTGGAATTGACCAGGATGACGCGGAAGCCTTCTTCCTTCAGCGCCTTGCAGGCCTGGGTGCCGGAATAATCGAACTCGCAGGCCTGGCCGATGACGATGGGGCCGGCCCCGATGATCAGGATCGACTTGATGTCGGTGCGTCTGGGCATGTCTGTGAATTCCGTTCGGCAGCGGGCTTGCACAAAAAACCGGGACGGGAAGACCCGGCCGGTTGTGCTCGCGATTCTGGTATCAGGCTAGGAGGGCCTTATAGGGAAGAGTTTTGCCCGATGTAACCCCGAAAATGCGGGTTTGTGTGGGGTTTTACGGCCGGGGCAAAGGCGTTGGGTTTGAATTGGTACCTTGCGGGGCGTTTGCGCTGCCCCTCACCTGCCTGCCGGTGTCCAGCCGATAGATGGGTAACAGATTGAACCGGATACATAGGTAACAGTTCTCCCCCTATGCATCCGCCGCAGCGCCAAGCGGTTTGGTTGGCGCGGCGCTGCGGCGGACGAGCTTCATACGTCTGGTGTCGATGATGCCAAGCGGATAATCATGGAAGGTAAGTGCCCATTGGCCGTCC